>NZ_WTEV01000025.1 GCF_009795885.1 Gilliamella sp. Pas-s25
ACGCCGTAGTGCCGATGGTAGTGTGGGTATTACCCATGTGAGAGTAGGGTGCCGCCAGACTTTTAAATTAGAGAGAGCCCAGCAGTGATGCTGGGCTTTTTTGCTTTTAAAGTTTTATTTATAAAAAAATAATTGAGTGCTGCATTAAAGATCATTTATAGTCTATGGATAGAATTTTTAGAAAATCTTTGGTTAGTAGTAACATTTATATTAATTGATATGATAACAAATATTAAAAAGAATAAAAATTAACCAATTAAAGAGCATGTTTATCCTATTTGTATTATTTTTTTATTTATTTATTACTGTATGTATGAAACAATTCAGTTATATAGGAATAAATTTTTTGAGGTAGTCAGTGATCGATAATGATGGCTACCGTCCAAATGTAGGAATAGTTATTTGTAACAGGTATGGTCAAGTACTTTGGGCTCGCCGATATGGGCAAAATTCTTGGCAATTTCCTCAGGGCGGAATAAAACAAAGCGAAACGCCTGAGCAGGCAATGTTTCGTGAATTAAACGAAGAAGTTGGTTTATTATCAAAAGATGTGAAGATTTTGTCCGTTACTAATGGTTGGTTACGATATAAGTTACCAAAAAGGATGATCCGTTGGGAAAATCAACCAGTTTGTATCGGACAAAAGCAAAAGTGGTTCTTATTAGAATTAATATCTGATGCATCGGCAATTAATCTCAATATGTCTTCAACTCCTGAATTTGATGATTGGAAATGGGTCAGTTATTGGTATCCTATTCGCCAGGTTATTGCATTTAAGCGGGATGTCTATAGAAAGGCAATGAAAGAATTTTCTTCACCTGTGTTTGCTATACAGTCCGAAATAGTGGCGCCAATAACGAATATTTCTAAAAAGAAAAGATTTAATTTCTTTGCTCATAAACGAAAAAATAAAAAGCGTATTAAAAAATGAATCAATATTTACAATTTCCTAACTTCGATCCAATAGCTTTCTCCATTGGTCCTATATCGCTTCATTGGTATGGCGCAATGTATTTGTTTGGTGTGCTGGGCGCACTTTATTTGGCTAAGCGTCGCGCAAATAAGCCAAATAGTCAATGGACCTCACAGCAGGTTGAAAATTTATTATTCTGGGGATTTCTAGGTCTTTTTATTGGAGGACGGTTAGGTTACGTTTTCTTCTATAACCTTAGTACTTTTATTAAAGATCCTGTAATTTTATTTAAAGTCTGGGAAGGTGGTATGTCTTTCCATGGTGGTTTAATTGGTGCTATTTGTGTTATTGCTATTTTTGCTAAAAAGACAAAAAAAACCTTTCTACAAGTAGGTGATTTTGTTGCACCTCTTGTACCGATTGGCTTGATGTTTGGGCGTTTTGGTAATTTTATTAATGGGGAACTTTGGGGAAGAGTTACTAATTCGTCTATTGGCATGTTATTTCCGACTTCATCACATGCTGATTTTATGTTTGTTCAGGCTCATCCTGAATGGTTCTCACTTTACGCTCAATTAAATGGCATTTTACCAAGGCATCCATCACAACTTTATGAAATGATGTTTGAAGGTATTGTACTATTTATTATCTTAAATATTTTTATCCGAAAACCAAGGCCAACGGGGGCCGTTTCTGGAGTATTTTTACTTTGCTATGGTTTATTTAGATTTGTTATAGAATTCTTTCGGCAACCAGATGAACAACTCGGCTTATTTTTAAATATTATCAGTATGGGACAAATTTTATGTCTACCAATGATTATTGGGGGAATTTTGATACTGTTATATACATATAGATTTCATAAGAAGGCAAAAACAAGATGAAACAATATTTAGCATTAATGCAAAAAATTTTAGCTGAAGGCACCTCTAAGTCAGATCGAACGGGTACTGGTACACTATCTGTTTTTGGGCATCAAATGCGCTTTAATTTGCAAGATGGTTTTCCTCTTGTTACAACTAAAAAATGTCATTTACGTTCAATTATTCATGAGTTGCTTTGGTTTTTGAAGGGTGATACGAATATTAAGTATTTACAAGATAATAAGGTTACTATTTGGGATGAGTGGGCTGATGAAGATGGTGAGCTTGGTCCTGTTTATGGAAAACAGTGGCGGGCATGGGGAGCTTCTGATGGTCGTCAAATAGATCAGATTTCGCAAGTAATTGAGCAAATTAAAATTGATCCTAATTCTAGACGTATGATTGTTTCTGCTTGGAACGTTGGAGAATTAGATCAAATGGCATTAGCACCATGCCATGCTCTTTTTCAATTTTATGTTGCAAATGGCAAACTTTCTTGCCAACTTTATCAACGTTCTTGTGATGTATTTTTAGGACTACCATTTAATATTGCCAGTTATTCGTTATTACTTCACATGATTGCACAGCAATGTGAATTACAAGTAGGTGAATTCGTGTGGACTGGTGGAGATACACATCTTTATTCCAATCATATGGAACAAACCCATTTACAATTAAGCCGTGAACCAAGAGCATTGCCCAAGTTAGTAATTAAACGTAAACCTTCAACAATTTTTGATTATGTATTTGAAGATTTTGAAATTGTTGGTTATGATCCGCATCCTGCAATTAAAGCCCCTGTTGCGGTTTGATCTTTTGTGAAAAAGTTTCAGGAAAATATGTGTTTTAATATAAAACAAGGAAGTTCTAAGAACCGATCATAATGAGTAATTCTCATTATTCGCTATGATCTGCTACTTTAAATATAAATCGATTCTAACTTTTGTTACTGAATGATGATATAAAGTTGCTTGTTAACTCTGTTGATTTTTCTGCCCCTAAAATCAGGATATGGTATATAATAATCAACTTTATTATTAACAATAACTTGATCTTAATATGAGTCAAAATCAAGAAATTCGTCCTATCTTTACTAAATGCTTACTGCACCCTCGTTATTGGTTAACATGGTTTGGTATTGGTATTTTGTATTTAATTCTACTGTTGCCATACCCAATTATTTATCACTTGGGGAAAGGATTAGGTTTATTTTCAATGAAATTAATTGGCAAACGAAAAGAAACGGCGAGCCAAAATCTTAAACTTTGTTTTCCTGAAAAAACACAACAAGAACGTGACCAGATGTTACGTGAAAATTTTATCTCGACCGGTTTGGCTATTTTTGAGACAGGTATGGCTTGGTTCTGGTCAGATAAACGGCTTGCCAAGCGCGTTTCTATTGTTGGCGACTGCCATATTAAAAAGGTACAACAATCAGGTCAAGGCGTTCTGCTTATAGGTATTCATTTTTTAACATTAGAATTAGGTGCACGTATTTTAGGAATGAGCCATCCAGGTGTCGGTGTTTATCGACCAAATGATAATCCCGTAATGGATTATGTTCAGCTTAAAGGCCGACTTAAGTCAAACAAATATATGTTAGATCGTCATAATACAAAGGGTATGATCCGAGCACTAAAAAATGGCGAATTACTTTGGTATGCACCGGATCATGATTATGGTCCTAAAAATAGTGTATTTGCGCCTCTATTTTCAGTAGAAAAAGCCGCAACAACCGTTGGTACGCGCATATTAGTTAAATTAGGTCAGCCTGCTATTATCCCATTTACACCTAAGCGTGAAAAAAATGGACATTACACAGTTTATGTGACTTCCGAGCTTAAAGGCTATCCAATCGATGATGATGTACGAGCTGCCACTTTTATGAACAAAGCTATTGAACAAGAAATTTTAAAAGCACCTGAACAATATATGTGGTTACATCGACGATTTAAAACTCGCCCAAAAGGGGAAGCTCCTTTATATACCGATAATGTTCAATCTGATTGATGTGATTGTTGCTTATTATGGTGGTTTAATAAATTTAATATACAATTATGCAAAAATTAAATAAGATCGTTTTATATTGTCGTTGTGGGTTTGAAAAAGAATGTGCTGCTGAAATCACAGATAGAGCCGTACAAAGAGAAATATATGGCTATGCTAAAGTTAAAGAAAACAGTGGTTATGTTGTTTTTGAATGCTATCAAGATGGAGATGCGCAATTATTGATAAAAGATTTGGCTTTTCGTTCATTAATTTTTGCCAGACAAATGTTTGTAGCGGGTGATTTATTAACAGATTTGCCGAATAATGACCGTATCTCTCCCATTATTGATGCATTATCTGGCACTATAGATAAAGCAGGGGATCTGCGTGTAGAGGTTGCTGATACTAATGATGGCAAGGCACTTTCCGGTTTTTGTCGTAAATTTACAGTTCCTCTTCGTCAGGCATTACGAAGTAAACGTATTTTATTAAAAGTTGCAAACTCATCGAGACCCGTTATTCACTTATTTTTTATCGATAGTAATAGTTGTTATGTTGGTTATTCACTGAGTCAAAATAATTCACCTTTTTATATGGGGATTCCAAGGCTAAAATTTCCAACCGATGCACCAAGCCGTTCTACGCTAAAATTAGAAGAAGCCTTTCATATTTTTATTCCTTATGAAGAATGGGATGAACGATTAAAAGGTGGTTTGAATGCGGTTGATTTGGGCGCTTGTCCTGGAGGTTGGACTTATCAGCTAGTAAAAAAAAGCATGATGGTTTATGCCATTGATAATGGACCGATGAATGAGAAACTTATGGAAACAGGACAAGTTAAACATTATCGTGAAGATGGCTTCAAATTTGTACCTAAAAAGCATAATATTTACTGGTTGGTTTGTGATATGGTTGAAAAACCGGCTAAAGTAACAGAATTAATAGCCAAATGGCTAATTAATGGTTGGTGTAGAGAAACTATTTTTAATCTCAAATTACCAATGAAAAAACGTTATGAAGAAGTAAAACAAAGTTTACAATTGCTAAACGACGAACTAAATAATAAAAAAATTAATGTACAAATTCAAGCTAAACAGCTTTATCATGATCGAGAAGAAGTGACCGTTCATGTGCAACGAATTTGGGGATAATAACTTACAAGAGAATGGCTATGAATTTAAAACACTCCTTTTATGCTATGTTAATAATGCCGATATTTGCATTTTTGGTAGGATGTACTTTTGAAACGTCAAAGGAATCACTTAACTTTGATAATAACAAAAATTCTAATTATTATCTATTACAAGCAGATAATAGTTCCGGTTCAATTAAAGTTAATTGGCAATTATTAGCTATTCGAGCTCTAATAAAAGAAAATAAATTTTCGCAAGCAAATACATTATTGTCGAGTTTACCTCTTAATCTCAATAGTGAACAGCAAAAAGAAAAATTATTGTCAAAAGGTGAAATTGCGGTAAAAAAAAGACAATCATTTGACCTTAATAAATTTGCTATTTCAGATTTGAATAACTCACAGCTATATCGTTATTATACGATTAAATTAGGTTTGGATATAAATAGTAAAGATATTAATGCTCAAGCTCACGATTATCTTCAATTAGAAAAATATGTAACAGAAGCTGAAAAAAGGCAATTATTAAATAATACATGGAATTTTTTCCGTAAGTTGAAATCCGATAAAATTAGTAAAGTTTTAGTCGGTGAAAATGAAGTAACATTACAAGGCTGGGTTGACTTAGCTTATACTTATCAAAATAATAGTAAAGCAATTGTTTCGCAAGATGATGATACTCCAGACACAATTGCAGCAAAATCCGAAAATCAAAAACAGTTATTAAAACAAGCTGTCAACAATTGGGCTACACAGCATCCAGATCACCCAGCTAAAGAGATTATTTCGATATTGACCGGTGAACAAACACTTTCTGCTGATGCTAATGCAAAAAAGGTTGCTTTATTGTTACCATTAAATGGTTCTTCACATATATTTGGTGAAACTATTCGTCAAGGTTACATCAGTGCCTCAAAGTTTTTTCCACAAGAACCGCAACAAAATGTGATTGTATTTGATACAACTAGTGCACCTATGGATACTTTAATCCAGCAAGCACAGGAACAGAATGTTGAATTAATTGTAGGACCTTTATTAAAAAATGAAGTTACTAAAATAAAAGAGTTAGCACCCGCTATTCCTGTTTTAGCCTTGAACAAAGTTGATAATACGACCACTTCTGCTAATAAAATGTGTTTTTTTGCATTATCTCCTGAAGATGAAGCAAAAGATGCTGCAGACCATATTTATTCTCAAAATAAAGTTAAACCATTATTATTAGTACCCCAAAGTGATTTGGGGCGACGTGTTGCACAAAGTTTTGCTACACAGTGGTCGCAATTGTCGGCAAATGCTTCACAGGCTTACGTGCAATATTTTGGTAATACTGCAACACTAAGTGCCAACATGAATCATAATATAGGTATTAGCCTTGCAGGTAGTCCTATCTCGATTGATGAAACACTAACAGAGGGAATGTCATCCGCTGGCTTTGATGCTATTTATGTTTATTCTTCATATGATGAATTGACATTGATAAAACCCATGCTTGATATGGGAGCGAATAAGACAATTGGTAATTCATCTGCTGTCATGCTTTATTCAAGTTCAAAAAGTCATGTAGCTAACGCTTCTAATGATTTTAATTATGATATGAATAAAACTGAATATGCAGAAATTCCTATGGTTATGAATCAAAAAGATAATACAAATATACCAAGCAATGTTCAGAAAGATTATTCATTAATGCGTCTATATGCAATGGGGGTTGATGCATGGAGACTTGCAAATCGTTTTAATCAGCTTAATTCGTATCAACTTAATTTTTTAGATGGTATGACAGGTAAACTATCCACAAGCGATCAATGTGAAGTAACTCGCTCACTCTCTTGGCAGCAATATATTTATGGCGATGCTAAATCAGATTCAAAAAGCGAATAAAAAACAAATTGGTGTGCATTATGAAAATATTGCGCGCCAATATTTGCTTAAGCAAGGGCTTGAACTACTTGCCCAAAATTGCCAATTTCGCTTTGGTGAACTCGATTTAATTATGTTAGACAATAAATGCCTTGTTTTTATTGAAGTACGTTATCGAAAAAATGCAAATTTTGGTGATGCTGAAATGACCGTGACATTAAATAAACAAAATAAAATCAAACAGGCGGCTCAACTATGGATGATAGAGCAAAATTTAAATATTGAGGATACAGAGTTTAGATTTGATGTTTTTGCTATTACAGGCAAATGTCAAAAATGGATTATTAATGCGTTTTAATTTTTAGGTGAAAGGCGTGCAAGATTTAATTAAAAATTATTTTACTGAAAGTATTCAAACACAAATTGTGATGGCAGAATCGCTTGGTTATTCTATTGAAAAGGCAGCAAATATTATTGTTGAGAGTTTACTTAACGGCAATAAGATTATGAGCTGTGGTAATGGTTCATCCGCTGCTAATGTACAAAGTTTTACTTCACGTTTAATTACCAGTATTAATATCGAAAGACCAAGTATTCCCGCAATAGCTTTAGTCTCGGACAATGTTTTATTAAGTGCTATAGCTAATCATGAAGAAATTTATGCCCGTCAAATTCAAGCATTAGGTCAGCAAAGTGATGTTTTAATCATAGCAACTTGCCAAGGCAATAGTCGAGCTATCATTCGCGCGGTTCAAGAAGCGGTAATTAAGGATATGAAAATCGTTGCATTAACCGCTTTTGATGGGGGGGAAGTTATTGGTTTACTTGGGCAAAATGATATTGAAATAAGAGTTCCATCTTATAAAAAAGTCATGGCTTACGAAATGCATGCCATGATTTTAAATTGCTTATGTCAATTAATTGAAAATACGTTGTTTATTCATAGCGAATAAGTTGAAATAAAAACTGTTTAGTTCTGCATTAATAGTGATTTTATGCTATAATTATCAACTATTTTGAAGACTTAAATTAATAAGAGAACATGGTGTTATGACCGAATTAGCCAAAGAAATAACTCCCGTTAATATTGAAGATGAATTAAAATCCTCTTATCTTGATTATGCAATGTCTGTCATTGTTGGGCGTGCTTTACCTGATGTGCGTGATGGGTTAAAACCTGTTCACAGACGTGTTTTATTTGCTATGCATGAAGCGGGATATGATTGGAATAAACCTTATCGAAAATCTGCTCGTGTTGTTGGGGATGTTATCGGTAAATACCACCCGCATGGTGATTCTGCTGTTTATGACACAATTGTGCGTATGGCTCAGCCATTTTCATTGCGCTATATGTTGGTTGATGGTCAAGGCAATTTTGGTTCTGTTGATGGTGATTCAGCTGCAGCAATGCGTTATACCGAAATTCGGATGCAAAAATTTGCTGGGGCGTTATTGACTGATCTTGATAAGGAAACAGTTGATTTTTCACCTAACTATGATGGATCAGAAATGATCCCCGATGTATTACCAACTCGTATTCCAAATTTATTAATTAACGGCTCTTCAGGGATTGCGGTTGGTATGGCAACGAATATCCCACCTCATAATCTTGCTGAAGTCATTAATGGCTGTCTTGCTTTTATTGAAGATGAAAACATTTCAATTGATGGTTTAATGGAACATATCCATGGTCCAGACTTCCCGACCGCAGCGCTCATTAATGGGCGTAAAGGTATTGAAAATGCTTATCGTACTGGTCGTGGTATTATCTATATTCGTTCTAAAGCCACAATAGAAGTTGATGACCATTCTGGACGAGAAACTATCATTGTTAACGAAATTCCATATCAAGTTAATAAGAAAAAATTGATCGAGAAGATTGCAGAATTAGTCAAAGAAAAGAAAGTAGAAGGGATTTCGGCATTACGCGATGAGTCAGATAAAGATGGTATGCGTATTGTTATCGAAATCAAACGAGATGCTGTCGGTGAAGTTGTATTAAATAACCTTTTCTCATTGACGCAATTACAAGTTTCGTTTGGCATCAATATGGTGGCGTTACACAAAGGCCAACCGAAACTATTAAACTTACGTGAAATGATTGAAGCCTTCGTTCTTCACCGCCGTGAAGTTGTCACTCGCCGAACCATATATGAATTACGTAAAGCACGTGAACGTGCTCATGTATTAGAAGGTTTGGCGATAGCACTTGCTAATATCGATCCAGTTATAGAATTAATTCGTTCTGCATCAACGCCTAGTGAAGCTAAAACCAAATTATTAGCACAAGCTTGGCAGCTTGGTCATGTTGCATCTATGCTAGAAAAATCAGGTAATGATGCGGCTCGTCCAGAAGATTTAGCGCCAGAATTTGGCATTCGTGAGGGGCACTATTACTTATCTGAAGCTCAAGCTCAAGCCATTTTAGATCTTCGCTTACATCGACTGACAGGACTTGAGCACGAAAAAATTCTTGATGAATATAAAGAATTACTTGTGCAAATTGGTGAATTATTACATATCTTGGCTAGTTCAGAAAGATTAATGGAGGTGATTCGTGAAGAGCTTGAAGCTGTTCGAGATCAGTTCCAAGATGCGAGAAAAACTGAAATTACTGCAAGTAGTGCAGATATTAATATTGAAGACCTTATTGCGCAAGAAGATGTCGTTGTCACACTTTCTCATCAAGGTTATGTAAAATATCAACCGCTTTCTGATTATGAAGCTCAACGTCGTGGTGGTAAAGGTAAATCTGCAACTAAAATTAAAGAAGAAGACTTTGTCGAAAAATTATTGGTAGCAAATACCCATGATACGATTCTTTGCTTCTCAAGCCGTGGTCGTTTATATTGGATGAAAGTTTATCAGTTACCTGAAGCCAGCCGTGGATCACGTGGGCGTCCAATTATCAATTTATTACCGCTTGAGGCGGGCGAGCGTATTACTGCGATTCTACCTGTTCGAGAATTTGATGATGAACATTGCGTATTTATGGCAACAGCGCAAGGTACCGTTAAGAAAACGTCTTTAATTGAATTCAGCCGACCTCGTAGTGGCGGTATTATTGCGATTAATCTACGTGATGATGATGAATTAATCGGTGTGGATTTAACTAACAACGACCATTTAGCTGCTACTGATGATGAAGATCTGAATGATGATGCTATTATTGATGAAGTTGAAAATGAGGATAATGAAGTCGCCGAGCACTCTAATACAGAGGATATTATGCTGTTTTCTGCCAATGGTAAAGTTGTTCGATTCCCAGCTAATAAAGTTCGTTGTATGGGGCGAACTGCCGCAGGCGTTCGAGGTATAAAACTTGATAGTGATGATAAAGTGGTTTCATTAATTGTACCTCGAGGTAATGGTGCAATTCTAACCGCAACTCAAAATGGTTATGGTAAACGTACACAACAAGAGCTATACCCGACAAAATCTAGAGCAACGAAAGGCGTTATATCTATTAAGGTTAGTGAACGAAATGGCTCTGTTGTTGGTGCTGTACAAGTCGATGATACCGATCAAATTATGCTAATTACGGATGCAGGAACGCTTGTTCGTACTCGTGTTTCAGAAGTAAGTGTTGTTGGTCGAAATACTCAAGGTGTTATGCTTATTCGAACTGCCGAAAGTGAAAAAGTTGTTGGATTACAGCGAATTGCCGAAACAGAAGATGAAGATGGTGAATCTGAATTATTGTCGCTAAGTGAAGAACGGAGTGATTCGGAACATGAGTCTGAAGAATAATTTTTAATTATTTAAAAGGATTAGTTAAATATAGCTAATCCTTTTTTATTTAGAATAATCTCGAAAAGGAATAGTATTTGATGTCATTTTCTATAAAAAAAATCTTAACAAATCTTGCATGGCAAATTTTGATAGCTTTGATGTTAGGGGTTGCAGTAGGCGCTTATTTATTTGAACTTTCAGTTCCAAGTCATCCATTACATTCATATTACCAATTTTCGATAGTGAATATCTTTCAACCTGCAGGCGATATCTTTATTCGATTAATTAAAATGATTGTGCTACCAATTATACTGAGCACATTAACGCTAGGTATTGCAGGTATTGGTGGTTCTAAACGATTAGGGACATTAGGTTTTAAAACAATTCTCTATTTTGAAATTATTACAACGATTGCTATTTTATTAGGTCTTTTTTGGGGTAATATTTTTGCACCAGGTGCAGGAATTGACTCCTCAACACTAGCAACGGCAGATATTAGTAAGTATACCCAAGCTGCTGAAGAATTAAGCGGAAAGCCTCATGGTTTAATTGTTATGATTCTTGATATGATTCCTGCCAATATCTTTAAAGCTATGACTGATGGTGCTGTTTTACCTGTCATTTTCTTCTGTGTCTTTTTTGGTTTAGGCTTAATGTCTTTGCCAGATAAACAACGCGAACCATTTGTATTCTTCTTAAAAGTAGTGTCTGACACTATGTTTAAAGTCACTAATATGATCATGCGTTATGCGCCTGTGGGGGTATTTGCACTGATTACTGTAACGGTGGCCAAATATGGATTTGAGTCTCTACTTCCTCTACTTAAATTAATTTTAACCGTCTATTCGGCAATGATTATTTTTACGTTAGTTGTACTGGGGCTTGTTTGTAAACTTTGCCAGTTTAATATTTTTACATTATTGAAAATATTAAAAGAAGAATTAGTGATCGCATTTTCGACCGCAAGTTCAGAGACAGCATTACCTAAAATCATTGAAAAAATGGAAGCTTATGGTGCACCTAAATCAATAACAAGTTTTGTTATTCCTACAGGTTATTCATTTAATCTTGATGGTTCAACACTTTATCAAAGCATTACCGTTATCTTTTTAGCACAGTTATTTCAGATAGATTTAACTATTTTAGATCAGATTATTATAGTCATTACTTTGATGATAGCATCTAAAGGGATTGCCGGTGTACCAGGCGCTTCAATTCTTGTTTTATCCGCAACGCTAGGTAGTGTGGGAATTCCACTTGAAGGGATTGGTTATATTATGGGTGTAGAACGTATTTTAGATATGGGTAGAACGGTAGTTAATGTGGTCGGTAATGCACTTGCAGCAATTGTTATTGCGCGTTGGGAACATGCCTTTGACGATAAAAAAGCAAGAGCTTATGAACAACAATATTTAAAATAAAACTATTTGTCGACTTTTAGAAAGCTTCAGGTTAAAAACTGGAGCTTTTTATTGTTTAGCTACTGCTTGTGTGGCGAAATGGAGTGATGGGGATATATTGATAGTAATGTGTGCTGGTGCGTAGTAATAGATATAAAAAACCCAGCATGTGCTGGGTTTTTGGGAAATTTATAATAGATAACTATTTAATTTTAGCTTCTTTATAAATAACATGCTGACGAACAACAGGATCGTATTTTTTGATCTCCATTTTTTCAGGCATGGTTCTTTTATTTTTGCTAGTGGTATAAAAATGACCTGTACCAGCAGAAGAAACTAATCTGATTTTTTCGCGTACACCTTTTGCCATGATATTGTTTCCTTAATTAGTACTTTTCACCACGGGCACGAAGTTCAGCTAAAACCGCATCAATACCCTTTTTATCGATAGTACGCATACCTTTAGCAGATACACGTAATTTTACAAAACGTTTTTCACTCTCAATCCAGAAACGGTGAGTTTGAAGATTTGGTAGAAAACGACGTTTAGTAGCATTCATCGCATGAGAACGATTATTTCCTACTAAAGGACCTTTTCCTGTTACTTGGCATACTCGTGACATGTCAATAATTCTCCGAAATTTCAATGCTTAAGCCTTGGGCGTAATATGTTAATGGAATTAACCTCGTCAGGCTTTTAGTTTGCTGCAGTTCTATCTGAGAAGCAGTCTAACCTCTCACACTACACCCATAATAATGAGGTAGCGAAGTATACGCTGTTATACGCAATTTCTCAAGCATTATCTTATTTTGGCGTAAAAATACGCATATTATCTAAATAAATATTAACGAATAGATAACTATTATTGCTATAAAACTATTATTCTATAGTTAGGGTTATCTTAGTTAAATACAAAAACTGTTTAATTTTATAATAAATATGTTTTAATACTATTTATTATAGATTTTATCTATTAGGTCTAATTTTCTAACTTTCAAGGAGATTGTATGAACCCATTCACGCCATATAGTATATACGGTATTATCGGTTATCCTTTAGGACATAGTATGAGCCCCCTTATTCATACTACATCATTTCAGGATTATGGTATTCCCTCAGTTTTAGTTCCTTTTGCTACGCCACCAGAAGATATTTCAACTTTATTCAAATCTGTAAGATTATTAAATATTCGAGGGTTGTGTGTCACAATTCCGCATAAACAAACGATTATTCCCTTTTTAGATAAAGTGACTGAGCATGTAAAAAAAGCCGGTGCTGCTAATTTAGTTTATTGGGAGGGTGATAAGCTTTGTGGTGACAACACCGATATTGTTGGTTTTATGCAACCTCTTGAACAGAAGAAATTACCAGCTGAATATAAAAAAGTTTTATTGCTAGGAGCTGGCGGTGCGGCACGCGCTGCGGTTGTTGGATTACAGGATCTTGGTTATACCGATATTACCGTGACTGATATAGCGAGTGACTTACCCAAAGCATTAGCTAAAGAATTTAATCTTAAAATAGTTGCTTGGGAAGAACGTAGTCAAGTTGAAGCGCAAATTATTATTAACTCTACCCCCTTGGGTATGCAAGGCAAATTTGAAGATCAGACACCTTATGAACAAGCTTGGTTTAAAGGAAAAGGATTGGCTTATGATATTGTTTATACACCATATAATACACGATTTAGACAAGAAGCAGAAAAAGCTGGCTGGGAATCTATTTCAGGGCGTGAAATGTTTATAGGGCAAGCAAATGCACAATTTAAAATTTGGACAGGAAAAGATCTTTCCGATAGGGCAAAACAAGCTGTAATAGATGCTTTAGCTGGAAAATAAATATTGAAAATAGAACATACATTTCATTAAAGTGAATGAGATGTATGTTAGATAAAATTAGGTGGTTGCTTTTTAATCAAGTTATATTATTAAAAGGAGTATTTATGACAAACCTAGAATTGCAAGCTTATCGTCGTTTTCTGATGCTAAAAGTATCAGAAGCTAGCCAATATATTGGTAAAACGGATGCTAAAACATGGCATGATTGGGAGAGTGGTACTATACCCGTGCCTGAGTTTGTTGAAATAACAATGCAAAAGCTGAAAAAGCTTCGCAATGATAAAATTAATATTATTATCAATAGTATCAATGATCGTGTTGGCAGTAATACAATACGCTACTTTATGACATATGAAGAATTTAAAAAAGTGAATTCTGATCTAGACGTGGTGCAATGGCGATTACATCAATCAATCGCCACAGAGCTCTATTTTCGTGGTTTAGAAAAACTATGTTAATTGACTTTATCAAGATGGCTTTTAGTAATCTAAAAAGTTTTCTTATAACCTTTGTAAATAATTATTTACAAAATAACGCATAAAATTTATTTTAATTTTTTGAAAAATAACTATTTTTTATTATTTCTATAATATGTAAAAAATATGTTGCAAAAATAAGAGTGAATCACTAGCATGGTTAATATATTCTATAAATCTGAAAAGATAGAACCCGATATGAATAAAACAATTTTTTTAGTTGGTGCAAGGGCGGCAGGTAAAACAACAATGGGAAAAATGTTAGCAAATAAGCTATCGTTTTCTTTTATTGATACCGACAGCCATTTGCTTGAAACTACTCAAAAAACAGTGGCTGAAATTGTTGAAAAAGAAGGTTGGGAAGGATTTAGAGCAAGAGAAAGCCAAGTGCTTGTTGATACAACTAAACCCAATCGTGTCATTGCCACTGGTGGAGGCATGGTATTAGCTGAGCATAACCGCGATTTTATGAAACAAAATGGCACGGTTATCTTTTTATCTGCGCCAGCGGCAACGCTAGCTGCTCGTTTAATGAAAGATCCGAATGTTGCTCAAAGACCCTCGTTAACGGGCTTATCTATTGCTGATGAAATAGATAAGGTATTAGCTGAAAGACTACCTTTATATCATGCTGCTGCTCACTATGTGGTGAATGTTGATCAAGATGAAAGCTTGATCCTAGCTAAAATGCTCGAAATGCTTGAAGGCTGAATTTAAGTTTTGTATCAGATACCACTTAAAAAGTGGTGTTTTTATTGGTATAGACAATAATAAAATTTAATAAAGATTCTATATAATTTTAATTTTCTGTCAGATTATTAATATTTTTTAGGAATAAAGAAGATAAAAGCCAAGTAACAAATCTATACTTACTCTTTCCGCTTAATATTGATACATATATATTGAATAGAACTAAAGTTTTATGTTTTACATATGGAGTATGACAAATGGATAATCGAAAGGTCAATTCTTATGGAATTGTTGGATCTATTTATGCAAACTATATTATTCAAAGTATTGCGCTAATTGTGATTATGCAATTTTCTCAAGCGCTTTCAAAGCAACTAAATACTGATATAGTTGGGCTTGGCTATGTTGCATCGGGCATAGGAATTGGCAAAATATTTTTAATGTTCGTTGGTGGGCTGCTATCAGATAAATTTGGTAGAAAGCTATTTATTTATCTAGGTATGATCTGTTATGCAATCTTCTTTGTAGGGATGACTTTTTGTACTAACATTCACGTAGCTTTTTGTTTAGCGATTGTCGTGGGGGCAGGTAATTCTTTTTTAGATACAGGCTCTATGCCTGCCTTGACTGAATGCTTTCCTGGATCTGCAGGATCTGCGAGTGTTCTTATCAAAGCCTTTATTTCCATCGGAACGCTAGTTCTACCTTTCATTATTACTTTTTTTGATACCAATAAAATATGGTATGGTTGGGCATTTTTCGGTTTTACTGCTTATTTAGTGATTAATAGCTTATTATTATTATCTCAACAATTCCCACATAAAGATACGACAATTAAAGGTTGTAAAGGTTCAGGAAACTATTTTATAGGTAATCCTCGATTTGAATTTGAAGGTATTTTACTGATTATCATGGGATTTACTACAACAGCAACGTTTGTCATTATTTTACAGTGGCTACCAACTATCGCGATTAAAGGTGTTAATATGAGCGATATCGATGCCAAACAATTGATCAGCTATTATAGTACCGCATCCATTATCTCGGTATTTGTTACAGCATTTGTGGTTAAACGTTTCTTAAAACCAATATTTTGTATTATTATTCTGCCTGCTTTGTCAGCCCTAGTATTAATTATTTTTTATTTCAATATTTCACCACAGATGTGTGTTATTGCTGCAATTGGCATGGGATTTACTGCTGCAGGTGGCGTGTTACAGTTGACGTTGGTTGTAATGCAACAACTGTTCCCAACTCGTAAAGGTCTTGCTGTTGGTTGTATGTATACATTTAGTGGACTATCGTTTGTTGTCATTCCGCTTATCGTGCCAAAATTGGCGATGCTTAACGTCAGTTATGCTATTTTAATTGATATTTTTATTGCGGCATCAAGTGTCGTACTTGGTTCAATTGTTTTTTATCGTTTTAAAAAAGTGATTGATTTAACAAAAATATAGATCATAACTTTAATAATTTTCAAAAAAAATTAATTGATAAGGAAAGAAAAATATATAGGCAAGTTAGTTTGCCTATATATGTAAGCATCTCACCATCGTTAGTACAAAACCCACATCGAAAATTACATTGCGAGTTTTAGTTTTATATTTAATTGGGAATCATATTCTTTATATGCTTAGTGGGTCTTTCCATGTTATAAATCGTCAGCGATTCTTCGGTTCATATGAGTAGAAAGAGGGCTTAAATTGACAAAGTTGGCGAGAGATGTGTTTTAGCAGTTAGATAGCAAA
The DNA here is from genome assembly GCF_009795885.1 of Gilliamella sp. Pas-s25. Taxonomy (GTDB): domain Bacteria; phylum Pseudomonadota; class Gammaproteobacteria; order Enterobacterales; family Orbaceae; genus Gilliamella. Next base: position 16,643 of record NZ_WTEV01000025.1, read on the forward strand.
GCGCTTCTTAAATATAAAAAATATTTAAACCAAGCAGTAAAATAAAACTAATTTTTATACTAAAACACCTAGTTACCTGAAACTTTTTGACAAAAGTTTCAAAATCACACTAGTCCCAAAAAACTCTAAAACATCTAAACTAAAAAACAGAAACTATCATATAAATGCCTGATTTTTTAAAGTTACAAAATAAAATAAATAAGATCAACTGCATAGATGAAGTGTTTTTAATAAAAATAACAACTATTATGGAATACCTATATAATAATACAATAAATAAACCCGCTGATTTAAAGCGGGTTTATTTTTTAATTTAAAATAATAGTTAAACTTCTAAGTAATCTAAGATGCCTTCTGCCGCTTTGCGCCCTTCACTAATCGCCGTTACCACTAAATCCGACCCCCGAACGGCATCACCACCGGCAAAGATTTTAGCATTACTAGTTTGGTAACCATTAGCTTCTGGCGCAATGATTCGACCTTGCGCATCAAAATCAACACCTTGCTCGACAAGCCAAGGCATGGCATGTGGCTTAAACCCAAATGCCATCACGACAGCATCGGCAGGTAGGACAAATTCTGAACCTTCGAGCATGACTGGTATGCGTCGACCTTTTGCATCGGGCTTGCCAAGCTCTGTTCGGACCATTTTCACGCCTGTGACTTGCCCAGTGCTGTTAATTTCAATGCTTAGTGGTTGTACATTAAATTGAAATTGTGCGCCTTCTTCTTTAGCGTTTTTTACTTCTCTCTTTGAGCCTGGCATATTGGCTTCGTCTCGGCGATAAGCACAAGTTACTTCGGTAGCGCCTTGGCGAATCGAGGTTCGTACACAGTCCATTGCAGTATCGCCACCACCAAGCACAACCACACGTTTATTTTTCATGTCAATATAAGGCGTATCTTGGGTTTGTTGATGTTGCATGAGGTGCTTGGTATTGGCAATTAAAAATGGTAGTGCATCGTAAACACCGTTAGCATCTTCGTTTTTAAGTCCTGCTCGCATTGATTGATAAGTACCTGTGCCAACAAATACGGCATCAAATTCATTGATTAAGTCGGCTAGTTGGATAGTTTTACCCACTTCGGTATTGAGACGGAATTCAATGCCCATTTCGGTAAATATGCGGCGTCGGTTAATAAGTACTTCTTTATCTAATTTGAAAGCAGGGATACCAAATGTCAGTAATCCGCCAATTTCAGGGTGACGGTCAAACACCACCGGTGTTACACCATTGCGCACTAAAACATCAGCACAAGCAAGACCAGCAGGGCCTGCACCAATAACCGCGACTTTTAATCCCGTTTGTTCAACATTCGATAGGTTAGGTTTCCATCCCATTTTAAAGGCTTCATCAGTAATATAACGTTCAATATTTCCAATGGTAACCGCACCAAATTCGGCATTTAAGGTGCAAGAGCCTTCACAAAGGCGATCTTGTGGGCAGACTCGACCACAAACTTCGGGCAGGCTGTTGGTTTGGTGTGAGAGTTCTACCGCTTCTAAAATTTTACCTTCGTTAACCAATTTTAACCAGTTTGGAATATAGTTATGAACAGGGCAACGCCATTCACAATAAGGGTTACCGCAAGCGAGGCAACGATCAGCTTGAGCTTGGGATTGTGAAGATGAAAATCCTTCGTAAATTTCAACAAATTCAATTTTGCGTATGTTCAACGGTTTTTTCGGTGGTTCAACACGTTGTAAATCGATAAATTGATAAACATTTTGACTCATTTTCGTGTTCTCCTTACTGTGCTTGGACGTGCAGTTCTGCCGATGAGCGACTGCGGTGTCCAAGTAATGCTTTGACATCACTGGATTTTGGTTTGACTAATACAAATTGTTTGGCAAAATCATGCCAATTAGCCAAAATTTCTTCAGCCCGTGATGAATGAGTAAGTTGAGCATGCTCCATTATCAAACCACGTAAATGTTCTTCATGAATTGAATAATCGGCAACATTTAATAGTTCTACTAACTCTTTATTAATGCGTTTATGAAAATCACCATCTGTATCTAAAATATAAGCAAAACCACCGGTCATACCCGCACCAAAGTTAGCGCCTGTTTTGCCTAATACGCAGACAATGCCGCCAGTCATATATTCACAGCCATTGTCACCAATACCTTCAACCACACTAATTGCGCCAGAATTACGCACAGCAAAACGTTCACCAGCGCGACCTGCGGCAAATAATTTACCTCCTGTAGCGCCATATAAGCAGGTATTACCTGCAATGGTTGCTTCATGGCTTAGAAATGCCGAACCTTGTGGTGGACGAATGACAATACGACCTCCAGTCATACCTTTACCAACATAATCATTGGCATCACCAGTTAGCGTTAAGTCCACGCCGCCGGCATTCCAGACACCAAAACTTTGCCCCGCCGTGCCGTTGAAGTTTAGCGAGATCGGATCGGTGACTAAGCCTTGATCGCCATATTTTTGAGCAATATAGCCTGATAGGCTTGTGCCAACCGAGCGATCGGTGTTTTGAATGTCAAAATAGAAGCTTTTGCTTTGACGGTTATCAACAAATTGTTGTGCTTGCGTGATGATCTCTTTATTCAGTACCCCTTTATCAAAAGGTTTGTTATCTTCTATGCAGTAAACCGGTTTGCCTTCGAGTGGAGTGGCGGTTTTTAGCAGTCCAGATAGATCTAGTTTTTGTTGTTTCGCAGTGATGCCGTCGAGTTCTAATAATAAATCAGTCCGTCCGATTAAATCGACAATCCGACTTACGCCTAGTTCTGCCATCACTTCCCGTGTATTACGTGCAATAAAGCGGAAGTAGTTCATGGCTTTTTCAGGCAGACCATGATAGTGCTCGCTACGTAATTTTTCATCTTGTGTTGCAACACCTGTTGCACAGTTATTAAGGTGACAAATACGCAGATATTTACAACCCAAGGCGACCATTGGACCGGTTCCAAACCCGAAGCTTTCCGCCCCTAAAATGGCTGCTTTGACAATATCGGTACCGGTTTTTAATCCACCGTCAACTTGTAGACGGATTTTGTGGCGTAACCCATTGGCGACTAACGATTGTTGTGTTTCAACCAGCCCAAGCTCCCAAGGTGAGCCTGCGTATTTAACCGATGTTAATGGGCTGGCACCGGTTCCCCCGTCATAACCAGAAATGGTGATAAGATCAGCATAAGCTTTAGCAACACCGGTTGCAATAGTTCCAACGCCTGGTTCAGATACTAATTTGACCGAAATCATTGCGTTAGGGTTAACCTGTTTAAGGTCAAAAATAAGTTGCGCTAAGTCCTCAATTGAATAGATGTCGTGATGAGGTGGTGGCGAAATCAAAGTAACACCGGGTACCGAAAAACGTAATTTTGCAATATAAGGCGTCACTTTATCACCAGGTAGCTGACCACCTTCCCCTGGTTTTGCGCCTTGTGCAACTTTAATTTGGATAACATCAGCACTCATTAAGTAACTTGGCGTTACGCCAAAACGGCCTGATGCAACTTGTTTTATGCGCGAGACTTTTATGGTGTTGTAGCGTGCCGGATCTTCACCGCCTTCACCTGAATTGGAAAAACCACCGAGTGTATTCATGGCTTCGGCAAGCGATTCGTGCGCTTCAGGGCTCAGCGCACCAATTGACATGGCGGCTGAGTCAAAGCGTTTGAATAGCGATTCTTCAGGTTCGACTTGTTCCAGTGGAATAGCTGCATCTTTAGGTGGATTGAGCTTTAATAAATCACGTAATGTGGTAATAGGGCGATGATTGACGATATCAGCATAACGTTTGTAATCGTCATAACTGCCATTATTGACCGCTTTTTGTAGTGACTGTACCACATCAGGATTATAGGCATGATATTCACCACCATGGACAAATTTAAGTAGTCCGCCTTGTTCTAGTGGTTTTCTTCTTAACCATGCACTTTTCGATAAGTTAAATTGGTCTTGCGTAAAATCATCAAAATTAGCGCCACTAATACGGCTAGTGACACCTTGGAAACAAAGCTCAACCACATCCTTATGTAATCCAACCGCTTCAAATAGTTTTGAGCAGCGGTAAGAGGCAACGGTTGATATCCCCATTTTAGACATGATTTTGTATAGGCCTTTGTTGATCCCATTGCGGTAATTAAGAATTGCTTCGCGATAAGATTTATTTATTGTGCCATTATCGACCATTTGACCTAAGGTTTCATAGGCTAAGTAAGGGTAAATTGCTGTTGCTCCAAAACCAAGCAGTACTGCAAATTGATGTGGATCACGACAACTTGCAGTTTCAACAATGATATTGGCATCACAACGTAAATTCTTTTCAACTAAGCGCTGTTGTACAGCACCAACAGCCATTGGTGCCGGAATTGGTAAGCGATCGGCCGCGATGTTTTTATCTGATAAAATCAGTAAGACTGTGCCATTACGAACTTTTGCTTCGGCATCACCACATAATTGTTCAATGGCATCACGTAAGCTGCCATCAATGTCATAAGTGATGTCTAATGTTTCTAATTTGTAGTAACGCGACTCTAACGCGGTTAATTGTTGTAAATCAGAATAAACTAAAACGGGATATTTAAATGCCACGCGATGCGCTTGACCTTCTGCTTCGGCAAATACGTTCATTTCTCGACCGATGCTGGTTGAAAGCGACATAACATGTGCTTCACGTAGTGGATCGATAGGTGGATTTGTGACCTGTGCAAATTTTTGGCGGAAATAGTCATAAATTAAACGAGGTCTACTTGATAATACGGCAAACGGCGTATCATCACCCATTGAGCCCGTGGCTTCTTGGCCATTTTCACCGAGTACACGAATGCATTGGTCAAGCTCTTCAGCGCTATAACCAAACTGTTTTTGATAAGTGGCAAGTAACGTATCGTCGTAATTACGTGAACCAATGTTATCATCAGGTAGGTTTTCAAATGGTATTAGCTGTTTAACATTTTTTGCCATCCATTCTTTATAAGGATGACGTTTTTGTAAATCGTTGTCTGTTTCAGACGATTGTAATATGCGACCTTCTTCGGTATCAATAACTAATAATTCACCCGGACCAACACGACCTTTAGTGACAACTTCATCAGGTTGATAGTCCCAGATACCAATTTCAGAGGCACAGGTAATAAGTTTGTCTGTCGTTATTACATAACGCGCAGGACGTAATCCATTACGGTCTAAATTACATGCCGCATAACGTCCATCTGACATGACAATACCCGCAGGCCCATCCCAAGGCTCCATATGCATTGAGTTGAAATCGAAAAAGGCACGCAGGTCTTCGTTCATGTCAGGGTTATTTTGCCAAGCAGGAGGTACAAGCAGGCGCATAGCTCGTACAATATCCATCCCCCCAACAAGGAATAGTTCTAGCATGTTATCTAATGAACTCGAATCAGAGCCGGTGACATTAACAAATGGTGCGGCATCTTGTAAGTCCGGAATGAGTGGCGTTTTAAATTTGTATGAGCGCGCTTTTGCCCATTGGCGGTTACCTTCAATGGTATTGATTTCACCATTATGCGCCAGATGGCGAAAAGGTTGCGCTAATGGCCAACGAGGCACGGTATTAGTTGAAAACCGTTGATGGAATAAACAAATAGCCGTTTCCATGCGGATATCGGCCAAATCTAAATAGAATCGAGGTAAATCTTTAGGCATACATAAGCCTTTATAGATATTGACCTGATTGGAGAAGCTGCAAACGTAAAATGTGTCGTCTTTCACCCGTTTTTCAATTCGACGACGTACCATATATAAACGACGCTCTAAATCGATTTTTGTCCAACCGGCTGGGGCGTTGACAAACACTTGTTCTATTTTGGGTAGTGATGATAATGCTATTTCACCCAGTACGCTTTTATCAATCGGTACTTCGCGCCAACCTAGAATAGATAAGGTTTCTTCAGCTAATTCCTCTTCAACAATCTCGCGGCTTGCTTGCGCTTCTTTTTCGTCTTGGCTTAAAAATAGCATACCAACGGCATAATTAGTCGCTAAACGCCAGCCAGCATCTTGTGCCACTACTCTAAAAAATCGATCGGGTTTTTGCAATAAAAGACCACAACCGTCGCCCGTTTTTCCATCAGATAAAATGGCGCCGCGGTGTTGCATTCTGGCTAAACCGTGAATTGCTGTACGCACCACTTTATGACTTGGTTGCCCTTCAATGTGAGCAATTAGCCCAAATCCGCAGTTATCTTTTTCATGATGCTGGTTATATAACATATCATTGCCTCTAATTCATCGCTTTTATAATTTGAGAAGGTATAGGCATTAATCCCATATTAGGTGTGAAGTTAATTAAAAATCAGTTTTTGGTCAAATAAATATTACTTATAACTTAATTTTTTGATAACGAAGACTAAAATTATTAATAAAACTAATAAGTGGCAGTTTTAGATGAACTCAATATAGTAATTATGTGGTAAAAAAATGAAAGATGTTAATGATGGTAATTTATTTTCAATTTTTGTAAATAAGTTTAATAAATAGTGTATGTTTAAATGAAAATTTTATGCTTAATTAAACAAAACTATTTTTTGCTGGTGGAGTGGTTTTAATTTTTGCTGGTTTTATTGATATATCAACTCCATTTATTCTTCAAAACATGAATCGACCAAAATATTTTTCTCAATATATAGGTATATGTTGTGTTTTGATATCTGTCGTTGCAGCTTTAAAGGCAATATTATTTCCAATTGTACACCATCTAGGTACGAAAATTGTCGCTGGAAAAGTAGGTGCATCTGTCTCTAAAGTCTATTTCTTTAATATTGTTGGCTCAACGCTCGGTAGTTTATTAATTGGGGGTATTTTTCTTGATTATATCTCTATTTCATCAATGTTTATTCTAATTGGTATCGCTTGTATTTTATTAGGCGCGTTGATGATAATGAAAAAATCGATGGTGTCTGTTGTCTCTGTTGTTATGCTTGGTAGCTGCTGCTTTTATTTAGTTGATAAACACACAGATTATATGTTTAGAAATGCGTTTGAACAAGGAATATCTATCGATTCTTATATTGAAAATCGCTACGGTGTAATTCATATTATCAATGATGATAGGGAGGGCAGGGAAAATATTATATTAGGTAATAAGATGTATGATGGGATATTAAATATCGATCCAGATATCGATATAAATGATCTAAATCGGCTTTACTTATTAGCGGCAATCCACCCAAATCCTAAAAAAGTATTGGTTATTGGCGTGAGTGGTGGAGCATGGACTCGCGCCTTATCAAGTTTTCCAACATTAGAAACCATTGATGCCATTGAAATCAATAAAGGTTATCTAAATGTTATTAAACAATATCCTGTTGTTTCACCAATATTAAACGATCCTAAAATCAATATTTACATTGATGACGGTCGACGTTGGCTTAAACGAAATAGTAATAAAAAATATGATTTAATCATTATGAATACCACTTATCATTGGCGTTCAGGCGTAACTAATCTATTATCGCAAGAGATGATGAAAATAATAAAAAATTCATTAAATCCTGATGGTATTTTGGCATTTAATAGTACTCGTTCACCTGATACATTAAAAACCGCCCAATCGGTATTTAACCATGCATATTGGGGGACACTTGGCTTTATTTATGCCTCTGATTCGATGATTAAACTTGATGAAGTTGTTGCTAAAGAGCGCCTCGATAAGTTAGTTTTAGATGGTAGACCATTGTTTAGCCAAGAATCTAAACAACTTGAAAATGGCGCTTACAAGAAAACATTAGCGACAAAACTATTAAGTTTAGATGAAGTTGAAAAAATTTATCATTTAGGGCGAGATACGGAAATCATTACCGATAGCAATATGATAACAGAATATAAATATGGACTTTTTGGAAAAAAATAAGGAACCTTTTATGTTAAGCAAAAAACAATTACTACTATTAAGTACTCTATTTTTTATTTCTGGCATGAGTGGTTTAACTTATCAAGTTGCTTGGCAACGGGCACTTTATTCGGCTTTTGGGTCCGATGTTGATTCTGTTGCAGTTATTGTATCAGCATTTATGTTAGGACTTGGTTTAGGAGCCCTCGGTGGCGGAAAAATTGTTGATAAATACCCGAACAAAGCGCTACAATTTTTTTGTTTTAGTGAATTTGGCATTGGATTATTTGGGCTAATTAGTTATCCGCTTATTTTATTTATCGGCGATATTTTTATCGTTTATAATTTGGCTGTTGTTGCAATTGTTAATTTTTTATTGGTGCTTGTTCCTACACTTTTGATGGGAGCAACGCTTCCAATTTTAATCACTTATATTGCACGATTTTGGAAAAATATTGGTCAAACAACAGGACATCTTTATGCTATCAATACTTATGGCGCAGCAATCGGGGCTGCTTTAACAGGATTCATACTATTTAACTATTTTGGTCTTAATATTGTAACAATATTTGCAGCCTTAGGTAATTTTATGGTCGCGATACTTGCTTATCTATTTTTTAATAAAGCAAAGATAGAAAAGAGTTGATAGAAAGATAAAATACTATAAAACCATTTAAAATGATAAATCGGCAATAATTTTCGCCGATTTATCAATATATTAATATTCATTTTTAAATCCAATGAGTTAATAAGTATCCTCGATACACCCCCCTTTTACCATTAAGTTCAAATAAGTAATAAAATTTACCTTGATGTATTTGTCCATGATGCTTCACCGTAATAGAATCAATAATAGGTGAGTTTGGAAAAACGTTCAGTACCAGTGCTTGAAATCTATAATAATAAACATTGAGCGACCGAGCCCCACGCAAGAATCACATAACCACATATTATAATTGAGCAAAAAGTAACATAAAAAGAAATGCTGACTAAATAAATATTACTTATAAGTCAATCTGTTAATAATTAACATTGGCTTCTTAATAAAGCTAATAGTGGTAAATATCACAATGATTTTTGTGCGTTTGGTAAGTTAAAAACAGATTGTGACAATTTTGGGCACTATTTTTGATATAAATTCTTTTCTTTTTTGTTAAAAAGTTTCAGGAAAGTAGGTGTTTTAGTATAAGAACTACGGTTTATTCCAACGACTATGAGTGACAATTATATACTGTTATAATTTGTTATCTTTTATTTTTAATCTATTAATAATGCAAACTAAAATTACAATTGTAGGTGCTGGCGCTGCTGGAATTTTTTGTGCGGGCTTACTCGGTCAAAAAGGGTATGATGTTACTGTGTTTGATAATGGTAAAAAGCTGGGACGTAAAATTTTAATGTCTGGTGGAGGTAAATGTAACTTTACTAACTTAACAGTTGAGTCGAGTAATTATATTTCTAGCAACCCGCATTTTTGCAAATCGGCTTTAAAACGATTTACCCAGTGGGATTTTATTCAATTAGTGAATCAATATAATATTGCCTATCATGAAAAAGAACATGGACAATTATTTTGCGATAATTCAGCGCAAGATATTGTGGATATGTTATTAAAAGAGTGTCAAAAAGGGCATGTTAAGTTTATGATGCAAACCCAAGTTGAAGATATTGATAGTGATGGACAAGGATTTAAGTTGCATACTTCTCGTGGCATGATTGATTGTGAAAATCTTATTATTGCAACTGGTGGTTTATCTATGCCGGCTCTAGGTATGACTTCAATTGGTTATAAAATTGCCGAAAAATTTGATATTCCAGTGGTGCCGGTAAGAGCAGGGCTAGTTCCATTTACATTGCATAAACCTTTACTGGATGTGTTATCAACCTTGTCAGGCATTGCAATTCCTGTTGAAGTTTCTAATAAAAGAATTAGTTTTAAAGAAAATCTATTATTTACTCATCGAGGGCTTTCAGGACCTGCTATTTTGCAGATATCGAGTTATTGGCAAGCAGGTGAGTCAATTACTATCAATTTATTACCCGATTTAACATTTGACTCATCGTTTAAACCATTATTAGCACAAAATCGTAATCAAACTATAAAAAATTGCTTAGCACAGATTTTACCGAAAAGGTTTATTGAAGTATTAATAAGACTGAATTTGATAAAGGACATAACAGTTAAGCAGCTAGATCTTAAACAACAGCAAGACTTGTATAATACATTAACACACTGGAGCATTACTCCAAATGGTACAGAAGGTTATCGTACTGCCGAGGTGACACTAGGGGGAGTAAGTACTGATGCGTTGTCATCCAAAACTATGGCTGTTAAAACATACCCGAACCTTTATTTTATTGGTGAGGTTGTTGATGTATCAGGCTGGTTAGGAGGCTATAATTTCCAATGGGCATGGAGCAGTGCATTTGCGTGTGCTCAAGCGTTTAATTGATGATTGCATTAATCATCAATGACACCCATGTGAATATTGTATTTTTTGACCTTATATTGTAGCGTTGTGCGCGAAATATTTAATTGTTTTGCGGCCGTGATAATTTTGCCATTGGCCTGATTTAATGCATCAATGATCAGTTGCCGTTCATAGTTCTCAACTTGTTCAGTTAAGTTGTTTTCATGAGTAGATTTATTGATAGGTGTTTTGTCAGGTTTATGTATCTTATCGTCTTGGAAAAATGAACTGTTAAGTTCAAAGAGCTCTTCATCAAGAGTAATATGCTGTAATTCACCTGATTTGTTTTGTAATACCATGCTTCTGACAATTGCATTTTCAAGCATACGCACATTACCCGGCCAAGGGGCAGTCATTAATTGTTGTAGAGCCTGTTGACTGATACCACTAATTACGACATTAACATCGTTTTTATGTTTATCAATAAAATAGCGTGCTAAAACGGGAATATCTTCTGTTCTGTCACGTAAAGCGGGAAGTTTTATTAAACCGACATTTAATCGATAAAATAGATCGCTTCTTATTTTTCCTGTTTTTAATAGTTCTGTTGGTGATTCATTCATGGCAGCAACAATACGAACATCAGAATGCATTTCTTTATTACCACCTAATTGCCAATAAGTTTTTTCTTGTAGAAATCGTAATAACTTACTTTGCATTTCAAGTGGCATCGCGTTTAATTCGTCAAGAAACAATGTACCGCCATTAGCGAGTTCTAAGTAACCTTGACGGTTTTCAGCACCTGTAAATGCACCCTTGACTGTGCCGAACAAAGTACTTTCAATCAGTGTAGTTGGTAATGCTCCACAGTTGAGAGATATGAAGGCTTTATTACGGCGTTGGCTTGTTTGGTGTATTAAACGAGCAAATAGCTCTTTACCTGTTCCAGTTTCGCCCACAATTAATACTGGAACATCATTGCGCCCTAACATATTGGTTTGGTCGATAACTTGCTGCATTTTTTCTGATACAAAAACAATATCGGGTAATGGCTGTTCTTTATTTTGGTATAATTTGCTGTTTAATTTCAAAACTTGATCTTGTAGGTGTCGAACTGCTGATAGGTTTCTGCCTATTTCAATAGCACCAATGATCTCTTTTTTATCATTATAAAGTGGAACGGTGGTATGCAAGTAATCAACCACTTTGCCAACATGGTTATAATAAGATTGGTAGTTGTCTTGATATTCTTTACCGAGTTGCAAGGCTTGCAACATCGTACTATCTTCCTTTTTTAAATTAGGATAAACCTCAAGCATTGGTTTGCCAATCGCTTGTTCTTTAGGGTAACCATCCAGTTCAGCACTTTCCTGATTATAATAAATATAATTGCCTTTTTTATCGATGATAGCTATCGGTTGATGAATTAAATCAAAAAAATGTTTAAATATTTCCAATGCTTGTAATAATTCAGGATCAATGGTCATGATATTAGTACCTTCAATATTTGGATTATTTGCTAAATTTAGCCAAATTTAATTTACATTCCTTTCAACCATCATATGAAAATGACAAATTTTTGTCATAAAAACATATTTTGCACTAAATGACTAAATCTTTACTTATGCTTTTTTTATTAACAAATTGATTATTTGTAATTTTAAAGTTGGCATGCTGATTGCACTATATGTGAGAAACCATTTTTTATTTTTTTGTACTTTTTATGTACTAATTAACTGGAGGTCATATGTCCGACGCAATTATGTCAAATTATAACAAATTACGCACAGATCTTGTAACTAAAGATCGCCGTTTCAGTGCCGAAAACGGTAAATTATGTTTAGATGGCGTTAATTTAGAAGAGTTAGCAAAAAAATATCCTACCCCTTTTTATGTGTTTTCTGAAAAGGAAATTGATCGTAATGTGCAAGAAATTAAAGATGCATTTAAGGCTCATACGAATACAAAAATTTTCTATGCTTCAAAAACTTGTTCTGTTATGGGCGTGCTAAAAGCGATTAAAGATGCGGGTATCTATGCTGAGGCGAATTCTATGTTTGAAGTACGCAAATGCTTAGAAATCGGCTTTAGCGGTAGTCAAATTGTGTTTAACGGCGTGGTAAAAAAACCGGTAGATTTAGAATTTGCTATCCAAAATGATCTGTATATCATCAATGTCGATAGTTTATATGAACTTGATATTATTGATGAAATATCAACACGTTTGAAAAAAGTAGCAAATGTTTGTGTGCGCGTTGAACCGAATGTCCCATCTGCGACTCATGCAGAGCTAGTAACGGCTTATCATGCTAAATCAGGTATCGATTTAGAACAAGCAGAAGAGACTTGCCGTCGAATTTTGGATATGCCTTATGTACATTTACGTGGTTTACATATGCATGTAGGGGATCAAGTACCTGAAGCAGAACCTTTTGCAAAAGCAACTAAAGTATTAGTTGATGAATCACGTCGTTTAGAAGAAGTACTTGGCATTAAATTTGATTTAATCAATGTTGGTGGTGGCATACCTGTTCCATATAAATATGACGAGGAAAATGGTAACCCATTGCAAGATAATATGTATGCAGGCATAACCGCACAAGACTTTGCTGATGCAGTGATTAGCGAAGTGCACAAATGGCGCACCGATGTTGAAATTTGTATTGAACCTGGTCGTAAAGTAACTGGTTCAGCGGGAGTGCTTGTAACTGAAGTTGCCTGTGAAAAACGTAAAACCAATTACGATTTAGACGGCAACATTGAAGAGCATGTTGAATGGAAATTTGTTGATGCAGGCTATAGTGTTTTGTCTGATAGTCAGCACTTTGATTGGTTTTTCTATGTTTATAATGCTTCAAAAATCAATGAAGCACATGACGAATACATTAAGCTAGCAGGACCTTTATGTGATGGTGGTGACTATTACCATGTTGGTGTGAAAGGTGAAGAGTTCTTAATGCCAAAAGACACTCAAGTTGGTGATATTGTTGCTTTCTTGGATGCCGGTGCTTACACCATTGAAAGCCAAACAGTCTATAATAATCGTCCTCGCACATCGGTTGTCATGATCGATAAAGACGGCAAAGATAGATTAATTCGTCGTGAAGATACTTACGAAGACATGGTTGGATACGATATATACTAATCATCAATTATCTGGGGCATTTTATGCTCCAGATATTATAATACGAGGTTATTATGAGTGATTCTAAAGATTCAAGTTTACTTGGTATCAAAGACATTGTGTTTATGAATGTCATTGCGATACTAAGTTTACGCCAAATTCCTAATGTTGCTCCATATGGGGCGTCAGCAATGGTGCTTTGGCTACTTGCAGCATTTTGTCTATTTTTCCCATTAGCGATGGTTTGTGGTGAGCTTTCAACTGGCTGGCCAAAAGATGGTGGGATTTTTGTTTGGGTTAAAGAAGCCTTTGGTAAACGCATTGGTTGGATTGTTGTGGTGTGTTTCCTATTCTCGTGTGTGCTGTTCTTCCCGTTAATGTTGCAATTCGGTTTTACTGCAATTGGGTACATGTTTAGTGCCGAGTTAGCTCAGAATCAAGTATTTATTGGTGTAGGATCTATGGTTGTATTCTGGATTTTGACACTGATGAATATCAAAGGGATGCAATGGACTAAAATTATTAATAGTGTTAGTGCATGGCTTGGTGTATTTATTCCTGCTGCTATTATTGTTGTCTTAGCTATTGTGTGGTTATTAATGGGGCACCCTATGGCAACAAGCTATAGTCATGCTAGTGATTGGCTTCCTGATCTAAGTAGTTGGGATACTATCGTATTTTTATCTAGTATGATGTTTGCATTTGCAGGTCTTGAAGTTGCACCAATGATTGCAGGGCGTACACGAGATCCACAACGCGACTTCCCTAAAGCGATGTTGGTTTCAGCGGTTGTAATTGTCGGTATTTATATGGTTGGTACATGGGCTATTAATACTTTATTACCGGCAGCTGATACTGATATTGTAGCGGGTGTTATGCAGGCAATGGAGGCAGCAGCCAAAGAGTTACATATGCCTTGGTTATTACCAATAATGGCAATTTGCTTATTTTTTGGTGCATTAGGACAAATCAACTCATGGTTAGTTGGTCCTATCTATATGCTACAAGAAGCATCAAAAGAAGATAATTTACTTGGCGAACGTATTGGTCGTTTACACCCAGTATACAAAACGCCGGCTTTTGCACTCATTATTCAAGCCATTATTGTAACTGTACTTTGTTTTTCAACCTTTGTATCACCGAGCATTGCAGCGGCATATTGGATGTTAACTGCATTAACGACAATTTGTTACTTTATTCCATATTTAGTGATGTTTATTGCATATTATCGTTTGCGTATTACTCAACCTGATGTACCGCGTAGCTTTAAAATTCCAGGTAAAGTAATGCCGGTTGTATTACCAGCACTTGGATTCTTATCTACTCTATTTGCAGTGATATTAGTGTTTATTCCTCCTGCCCAAATTGATATGGGGGGGTATGTTGAGTATATCGCTAAAATTGTTGGTGGTGCCGTGCTTGCTATTGGTTTAGCTGAATGGATCTATTACCGAGCACAAAAACGTAATCGTTTGCAGCAGTAATAATATATAGAGGAGTAAAAATATGTACAAGCCTATATTAGAAATTGATTTACGCAAATTAAAAAACAATGCTCGTGTTGAAAAAGATCTGTTAGCTAAACACGGCATTGAAGTTATGGCCGTTAATAAAGTCTTCGATGGCTGCGTTGAAACGGCCAAAGCCGTCCTTGACGGCGGTATTGATGTGATTGCGGAGTCAAGAACATATAATCTTAAGAAATTAAAAGATGCTTTAGGTTGTAAAACCTGCTTATTACGTAGCCCTTGTTTAAGCGAAATCAGTGATGTTGTTAAGTATGCAGATATTAGCTTAAATAGTGAAAAAGCAGTAATTCAAGCACTTTCTGATGAAGCGGTTAAACAACAAAAAGTTCATCAAGTTTTATTAATGGTCGATATGGGGGATTTACGCGAAGGGATTTGGTTTGAGCATATTGATGAAATTATAGATACGGTTAAACTAATTCTTTCTTTACCAGGTGTTGAGCTTTATGGGCTTGGCACTAATTTTAACTGCTATGGTACGGTGCTACCTACAGTTAAAAATGGAGTAGACTTTTTAGAAATAGCGCGTAAAGTAGAACAATCTTGTAATATTAAGATAAAATATTTATCGGCCGGTAATTGTACGAGTTACCACTTATTGGACAAAGGTATTTGGCCAGAGGGATTGAATCATTTGAGAATTGGTGGTTTACACGAGTTTGGTATTGAATATGTAGATATGAAATATCTTGACGAATTTCATCATTCAAATAAACCTGTTGATAAGGCATGTAGTAATATTTATAAATTATATGCGCAAATCATTGAACTCAATAGTAAACCGACAGTGCCTGTTGGTGAATTAGGTGTAGATGCTTTTTTAAATAGTAAAACCTTTGTTGATCATGGTATACGTAAACGAGCCTTGTTGGCTTTTGGTCGCCAAGATGTGCCAGCAGAAAGCTGTATACCTATCAATGATGATATTACTGTATTGGGTCAAACCAGTGATCATACGTTGGTCGACATTGAGGATGTTGCTCAAACTCTTCGGGTTGGCGATATGATTGGGTTTGAACTTGATTACACTGCCTTGCTAATGGCTTGTCAAACTAATGGTGTAGAAAAACGGTTTATTTATTAATTTATGTTAGCTGCTGGGTAACCAGCAGTTTTTATTAATTACTAGGCGGTTTATATGACAACATCTGAATCACAAGAAAGCCCTTATCCCAGTAGTAATTTAAAGAAAAACTTAAAAAATCGTCATTTGTTGATGATTTCATTAGGTGGATCAATTGGTACCGGATTATTTATTGGTATTGCCGCTCCACTGAGCACTGTTGGTCCATTAGGCACCATTATTGCTTATTTAATGGCCGGAAGCATAATGCTTTCAACTATGCTATGTTTAGGCGAACTTTCTTGTGCATTTCCTCATGCCGGTTCATTTCAACACTATGCATTGATGTTTATTCCAAATCCAATTTGGAGCTATACCATAGGCTGGCTGTATTGGCTAAGTTGGGTTTTGTCTATGGCTGCAGATTTAACTGCTGCTTCAATGATTGCCCACCAAGTTTTCCCTTCGATTCCTATTTATCTTTTTAGTTTGTTAATTCTAATTGTTATTACTTCAGTACATTTAACTTCTGTTCGTGCATTTGGTGAAAGTGAGTATTGGTTTTCAACCATTAAAGTACTGGCGATTATTGCTTTTATTGGGGTGGGAATTTATTTACTTTATCATCAATATACCCAAACTGATATCTTACCAACATTCAAAACCCAAAGTGGATGGTTTCCTAATGGCTTTTTAGCCATATTGGTGTGTATGACTATCGTGACTTACTCATTTCAAGGGGTTGAATTAATTGGTAATGCAGCTGGCGAAGCGCAATCCCCACAGTCGGTATTACCTAAAATTATTACTGGTGTGGCTTTTCGCATTATTCTATTTTATATCCTAGCTATTGCTGTATTAGCCCTCGTTTACCCGTATGGAACAGTGCATTCTGAAATTAGTCCATTTGTGTGGGTATTTAATAAAGCAGGAATTACATTTGCTTCGTATGCGATGCTTTTTGTGATCTTTTGTGCAGCGATATCAGCAACGAATTCAGCCATTTATGCCAGTTCAAGAATGCTGTGGTCTATGGCGCAAGATAACTTAGCTCCAAAATACTTTTCTCAAGTCAATCAACGAGGCGTACCAACAAAAGGCATATTATTTATTGCAGTTATTGCATTAGTCTCACTATTTTCGAAATATATTGCCGCTGAAAAATTATATATTTATTTAGTAGCAGGTACAGGACAAGTGGGCTGTTTTGCATGGATAATCATTGCTTGGTGTCAGTATCAATTTCGTAAGGGTGTAAATAGCGGCAAATATCCAAAAGAAATGATAAAATTTAAATCACCGCTATTTCCTTGGCTTGCTGGTGTTTCTATCATTGTTAATGTTGTGATTATTATTGGGGTTTGGTTTGGTGAGTCAGGTTATTTTATTTTACTTTCTGAAATAATATTAATTGCGATCATTCTAATATCTTATTTTTTCTATAAAAAACGAATTGTTTCAATAAGTCATAATTAATTGTATATTGTTTAATTATGTAATCACTAATTCAATGTTTATTATTGTTAGTGATTACATACTATTAAGAATTAATAAAACTTAACTTGATTTAGCGAAATACTATTTTTATATCTTAATATTGTTATTATTGTACTATCAAAAAACTAAAACTAATGTTTACTTTAAAAAAGCAGCTATACCTGTAAAAACAACTTGTGCAGCAATAGCTGATATTAGTAACCCAGTTAATTTTGATAATATCGCGATCCCTGTATTTTTTAGTACTTTTGCAATACTTTTAGCGCATAACAGCATAATATAAATACCTATTGAAGCGACGAATAATGAAATTGCGCCAATTAGATTTGATACAATACCAATTGAGCTAGTTCCCATAACAATGATAGTACCGATGGATGCTGGCCCCATGCACAGGGGAATAGCGAGAGGGACAACACTAATATCATCATCGCTACTAATTTTGTTTTTTTCTGGCGAATCGTTCATTAGCGACACCGCAGTGATAAATAATAATGCTCCCGAACCAATTCGAAATGCATCAAGGGTAAAACCAAAAACACTAAACATGGTATTGCCGAAAAAGAATAGAATGATACCGATGATAAATACCGCACATGATGTTTTTAGAGCTATTTTGCGCCTAAGTTGTTCATCATATTGTTTTGTGCCACTTAAAAATGCACTTAAAACCGCAGGCGGTGTCATTAATGCAAACAATTTTACTGTTGTAGACAAAATTGCAAAAATATAGTCAACCATTGCACCACCTTTTATACCATTAAAAAAATTGCTTTAATTTTGCCAACTATTATTGTTGGATTGAAATTATATTTTCCATATATAAAAACGGTCACCACAAAGGTGACCATCTTAATCTGATATTTTTATTGATAATCAATAAAAAGTCGGGTAGCAACGACACATTACTGTGTCGCCGCCCCCTAAGAACTGTACGAGCGAATTTCTCCGCATACAGCTCAAGCCTTTCTATTAACTTATTGCTAAGTCGGTTTCAATACGTCTAACTTCAGTGCATGAACTTTAGTATGACATACAGGATGTAATAAAACCCTGTTTTTCAGCTTATTATCCC
This sequence comes from Gilliamella sp. Pas-s25, assembly GCF_009795885.1. Lineage (GTDB taxonomy): Bacteria > Pseudomonadota > Gammaproteobacteria > Enterobacterales > Orbaceae > Gilliamella. Next base: position 35,169 of record NZ_WTEV01000025.1, read on the forward strand.
CGCCATTTACACGGTATATGATATGGTGGTCATGCCAGCCCGTCTCTTTTGTGATAGGGAGATGACATAATCCACAACGCCCTTTTTGTTCCTTATACAACATTTGCCATTGTCTTCTGTGTGAATAGTTCTCATACATCCGTTTTTGGTATAATGTTTCACCGTATAATTCCCATTCAGGTAAAAATGGGTTGTACTCCGATTTTACCTTTATATGACGTTTAATTCCTGTCTTACTACAGAGCAGTAATTCAGTCCATATCTTTTCACCATGCCGATTCGTTGTATGTGTGCCAAATATCCAGTCCCTGCTTTGTATCTTTGTAAAGTATTTCGCTTTAACAAATCGTTTCCGCCTGTTACTGTGTCTTCGACAACACCATCGCCAAATCGCTTGCCAGACTAAATGGTCTACTTTACTAAACGTATCTTTGGCTACAATGCTACGATGATAGTTAGCCCATCCCCTTAACATTGGATTTAACTTTCCTATTAATATGTCTTGTTTAACCATCTTCATGGCACTTATTGTTTCTTTCACCTTGCGATAGAATGCTTTCACATTCTTTTTACTTGGTTTAATCAACAATTTGCCTTTAAATGATTTCACCGTCCAACCGAGAAAGTCAAAACCTTGTTCAATATGCACAATGTGTGTCTTTCTTTCTGAAAGCGTTAATCCTCTCTCTTTAAGAAATTCACGCACCAACGGTATTACTTCATTTATCAGTAGCTCTTTCGAACTTCCCGATATAATAAAGTCATCTGCATATCTTACCATGTGCGTTTTATTTTTGGCAAATTTTCTACTTCTTTTGTCACCAAATTCCTGTAACAACTCCGCTTCTAATCCATCTAACGCCATGTTTGCCAAAGTTGGTGATATTATTCCGCCCTGTGGCGTTCCCTCCACCGTTTGTTTGACCTGTCCCATATCTACAACCCCTGATTTTAACCACTTTGTTAATATCCGTTTATTTATCGGTATATTATTAATTAACCAATCATGGCTAATATGGTCAAAACAGCCCTGTATATCTGCATCTAGTACCCACTGTGCTGATTTCTTGTTCCTACTTCCACCAGTTGTGAATATTCGATGTATATGCTCTATTGCATCTGCCGTTGAACGGTTAATGCGAAAGCCATACGAGCTTTTATCCGCAGTTGTTTCTGCAACAGGCTGTAAAGCAAATAAATACAGCGCTTGCATTGCTCTATCTTTCATGGTCGGAATGCCTAAAGGGCGCTTCTTTCCGTCAGACTTGGGAATATAAACTCGCCTTAACGGCATGGGTTTATATC
>NZ_WTEV01000026.1 GCF_009795885.1 Gilliamella sp. Pas-s25
AGTTATGGTTGTTTTTTGCAGAATTATTATAACTCACATCATGCCGTCTAAAAAATAATCACGAAAGATCAACACGCCCTAGTTAAATTGCATTAAATTATGTAGTAATATCATCATATTGATGTTAAATCAAAATATAAAAATTAAAACTAAAAAATAAGGAATTATTATGGGAATACAAAAAGTTATGGTAACTCCGTGCAAATCTGAAAAAGAATTGTTAGAACATTTTGGTTGTTATGGTTTCGAAAAACAGCTCAATTTTTATGAGATAATTGGTGATAGTGATTGGCAAATAGATATCGATCAGGGTGTTATACATTTTGGTAATGATATCACCTTTTCAATTCAATTATTAGGGAGCTTCTCTTTATCGTCTGAAACATGGCTTTGGTCTTGGAATAATGAAACATCACAGTTACCCATGCCTGTTATTGAACAAGCACTGAGTTTAAAACACTATGGTCAAGAAAATAGCATTGATTTATTCACTATTGGTCAATGTGTTGCTACACAGGAAGATTTACATAAAATAGGTGTAATTACTGCAGGAATGTTTGACACAAATGGATATTATCTTGCTAATTTTGGTCAAGGAATAGCCTTGGTAACGGTTAAAAAAAGTCAGGTCGAGCAAAAAAATAATCATCAACATTCAACGTTCAATATTTTACCAAAATTTATGCAAAATTTATTCTCACGTTCTTCATCTGACAACAGCCATGATATCAATCATATTGAGCAGAACGGAAGTAATCAAGCTCAAATTTTTGAAACGTTTTCCCAATTCATTTCAAACTTTGAGGTTAATCATTATCAAGCTCTTAAATATTACCTAATAGCTAAAGATTATCAAATTGAACCAGATAATTTAACAGATCATACCTCCCTTGTTGCTATAAAAGGGAAAGAGCAAATTATTGCTAAATTCGATCAACAAGCTCGCTTAATTAGTCTAAATGGATAAACACAGTTATCAGTAAGAATCTTTTCATTCATGAAATAGATTTTACTGATACATTTATTAAGATTGATGAATCACCTCCCAACTCAAGCCAAATTTCGCTAAATATTTCTTTAGTCGATCAGCGTCATTACTGCGTTGTTTTTTGGTGCGAGAAACGGCAAATAAATGTCGGCCTGCGGCAGATAATGTTTCACTTTTTTGGCATATTTCGATCACTTTTTCTAGTTGGTAGCGATCAAATTCATCGATATCAGTTGGGATTAAAGAATTATCATTTTTGCTTTGTCCCCAGTTTTGTTTTAAGCGCGCAATCTCTTTTTCAACTTGTTCAAGCGTGATATTAGCTTGTGGTGCTAACGTCGCCATTCGAATAATCGAACTATTTAGTTCACGAAAGTTACCCAACCATAAGGCATCGGGACTGGTGGCAAAGGTCAAATAGGCGCGTCGTGATTGTTGATTAAAGCGTGGCATGATGCCATATTCTTTGGCATAACGTGCCAACTCATAATCAATGTTCGGTTCAATGTCTTCTTTACGTTGTGCTAAACTTGGCAGTTGATAACCCCATAAGTTAATTCTGGCGAACAGATCTTCTCGAAACTCGCCTTGTTTTATTGCCTGTTTCAGATCTTTATTCGTGCCAGCGATTAACTGAAAATTACTCTGGATCGGTTTATCACTACCAAATGGATAAAATTGCTTTTCTTCAATCGCTTTTAATAACATGGCCTGCTCATCAAGCCCCAGTTCACCAATTTCATCTAAAAACAATAAACCGCCATCGGCATTTTTAAGTAATCCAGTGCGGGCAAGATTAGCGCCAGTAAAGGCGCCTTTAACATGACCAAACAAGGTTGACATTGCACTATCGCCACGCAACGTGGCGCAATTGATTTCAACAAACTGACCGCTAATTTGATGATTATTGTGTTTTAGCAAATAAATCTGTTTAGCCAAAAATGATTTACCTGCACCTGTAGGCCCACACAATAAAATAGGTGCATGCGATCGACTAGCGACTTGTTCTATTTCGGCAATTAACTGATTGAATTGTTGATTACACGTTGCGATACCTGACTTTAATAAATCGGTTGCTTGATGGGCATATTGTTGAAAACGAGTTAAGATTTTATCGTAACGATGCAAATTTAAATCGATGATATTCATTTTACCGCAAGGCACTTGCCTAATCAGTTCATTTTCGGTTAACTCCATATAAGATTGCGAGGCAGACTGATGTTTCTCTGGCGGTGACATTTGTAATAATTTAGCGGGATAATAGCGTGATTCAGCCAGTAAAAACCAACAAATCTGAGCAACATGTGTGCCTGTTGTAATATGAACATAATAGTTTTCTTGTTCTGGATTAAATGCGTAATTCTTCGCAATATCAAAAAGACAGGTATAAACTTGCTCAAAATCCCATGGATCGTTTATGTTTATTGCAATTGGTGTTACTTTGATTTGCGGTGATAAAGCTTTAATATCTTTAATCACTTCACAAAGCAGATGATAATCATTTTGGTAATAAAGTAGTTCTAACCGATTAAAGCCTATCTCTGACTGATAACATAAATCAATAGTCGGTCGCCAATGCCGCCAACGTCGTTTACCTTTACCACGTTGATCCAGTACATTTCCTAAAAAACCAAATACTACATTCTTTTTCATTTTTATAAATATTTATAAAATAATATATAAAATTATAATAAATCAGTAATAAAAAAACCATTACAATTCAATCTTAATATATAAATTATTTTTTATTTAATTATAAATCAATTAATTATATTTTTATTTTAATATTTTGTATTTTTTGGCACGCTTTTCGCAATATTACCTATACCTAAGCAAACAAAACTGTTTTTGATAACAGAAAGGTACATAGCGAATACTTAAGCGAATTATCTATAAGATGAAAACGTAAAAGATTATCAACATGTATTCCTGATTGGGTGATTAGGTTGCTGTGTAGAAGCAATTTTTGAATAGTTCATTAGGTTAGAACAATCGACACCATCGATATGTAGTAGGTTCGAGTCCTACTTCAAAAACCAAAAAACAAAAGAAGTAATAAACACAGTCAGTGATCGTGTTGGATAAGAAAGGAATAAAGTTGTATGGCATTAAACTTATCCACTAGTTTAAACCGATTAACTTAGTTACTAATTAGGATGACTAAGATAAAAAAACTGAATAATAGGCAGAAAGTTAAATACCAATAAGAAGGGTTATTTTCTTATTCGCTTTAATGCTCCCCCTATTATTTCGTTACTTAAGCCGTTTAAATTAGCACAAGCACGATGGCTGATTGTCATAAAAAGGACAATAAAATGATTAAAACAATTAAAGTAAAAAAATATGAAATTGCCGTGTTATATAAACATGATGAGATCGATCAGATCTTAACAGCGGGTGTATATCGAAAAATCGATCCGCTAAATACAATAAGTTACAAAATTATTGATTTAGCATTTCCTAGAGTATCAGATGAAATGACCGAACAGTTACTTAACTTCTATCCAGACATCGTTAAACAATATTGTTATTTGGTTGATGTAGCTGATAATGAGATCGCACTACGTTATGAACAACAAAAACTGGTTGAAGTGATTTTACCTGCGACCAAAACATTGTATTGGAACAGCTATAAATCGCACTCAATAAAAAAAGTGTTATTACAACAGGATTATGAATTACCAACAGAGATCGCTAACGAATTACTAGAAGCAAAAAATACTAACACAACAATTACTCATATCGATAAATTGGTTCTACATCATTTTATTCATGAACAAATCGGTACTTTATTTGTTGATAATCAATTAATAAAAATCATTGCGCCAGAAACTGTAGTCGGTTACTACCAATTTAAACACACCATCGTACTGGGTAAATTTAACTTACGAGAAAGCCGTATTGATGATCGGATCGCTAATGCAATCGAACAACGTGCACCACAACAACTATTACAATTTTGTGTTGCGATGGAAGTTGGCGCTAATGAAGTAGGGCTACGTTATGAAAATGATTTACTCGTTGAAATTCTATCACCTGGAACCAAGCGGCTTTACTGGCAAAACGGTGATAAACAACATATAACCAAAGTTGATTTAAACCAAGGATATACCTTAAGTAATGAAATAATTGAACAATTATTACAACCAGAATTACGACAAAAAAATATCATTGGTAATAGTGGCATATTGATTGCCCAAGTGCCTGCTTATTATGTTGGAATACTAAAGGTAAATGGCAAAATCGAGCAACTGTTAACCGCTGGCATTACCGCCTATTGGCGCTTTAACCGTGAAATATCGGTTGATGTTGTTGATATGCGCCTACAGACTTTAGAAGTAACGGGACAAGAGATTTTGACCAAAGATAAAGTAAATTTACGTATTAACCTAGTCGCAAACTGGCACTATACCGATGTATTAACGGCATTTGAAAAAACAGCAACCCCAGTAGAATTGCTCTACCGTGAGTTACAATTTGGTTTACGTGAAGCGATTGGAACCCGAACACTAGATGAATTGCTTGAAAATAAAAATATTATTGATGAAGTAGTAACTAAACATGTGCAAATACGTTTAGACGGTTTTGGGTTAACAACGGTTTCGCTTGGCGTAAAAGATATTATTTTACCCGGTGATATGAAATCGATTTTATCGCAAGTTGTAGAAGCTGAAAAATCAGCACAAGCAAATGTAATTCGCCGTCGAGAAGAAACTTCAGCCACTCGTTCATTATTAAACACGGCTAAAGTGATGGAAAACAACCCAGTTGCTTTACGCTTGAAAGAGATGGAAACACTAGAACGCATTGCCGAACGAATCGACAAAATCTCGGTGGTTGGTGGGCTTGATCAAGTGTTACATGGTTTGATTAATATCCAACCGAAAATGTAGATATAACCGTAAATATAACCAAAAATATAACATCATGCCATTAACCACGGCATGATAAAACCAAGGAATGAAAAAATGAATCAATATGAAGTATTAAAAGCCGAAAATGCTAAGCCAATAAAAATGTGGACAAAAGGTGTACCTGTTGAAGATGAAGCTAAATCACAATTAACCAAAACCGCACAATTACCATTTATTTTTAAACATATCGCTGTAATGCCCGATGTGCATGTAGGTAAAGGATCGACTATTGGTAGTGTGATCCCAACCATAGGCGCAATTATTCCAGCGGCAGTGGGTGTTGATATTGGTTGTGGAATGATTGCGGTGCAAACATCCTTAATGGCGAGGGATTTGCCTGATAATTTATTACCGTTACGGCATGAAATTGAAAAAGCGGTACCGCATGGCCTAACACCAAAACATAAAGGGCGAGATAGCGGTAGCTGGCAAAATCCACCATCACTAATCGATGGCTATTGGCAACAGCTATTACCAGGTTTTGAAAAATTAACCGAAAAATACCCACGGTTTTTAAATACCAATAACTACCGACATTTAGGCACACTCGGTACCGGCAACCATTTTATCGAAATCTGTTTAGACGAAGCCGATCGAGTTTGGATTATGTTGCATAGTGGATCACGTGGTGTAGGTAATGCCATTGGCAGCTTTTTTATAGAAATGGCTAAAAAAGATATGGAAACCCATATCAAAAATCTACCTGATAAAGATTTGGCTTATTTACAAGAAGGCACTGAACATTTTCAAGATTATGTTGATGCCGTACATTGGGCACAAGAATTTGCAAGGCTCAACCGTGAAGCGATGATGAATAATGTCATCTTAGCAATGCGTAAAGTCATTAGTAAACCGTTTACTACACATATGTCGGCGGTTAATTGTCACCATAACTATGTGCAAAAAGAACAGCATTTTGGTGAAGATATTTTTATTACTCGTAAAGGCGCGGTATCAGCTCGTAAAGGTGAACTAGGGATTATTCCGGGCTCAATGGGCGCTAAAAGCTATATTGTCCGCGGACTTGGTAATGAAGAAAGTTTTTGTTCATGCTCACATGGTGCTGGTCGAGTTATGAGCCGAACAGCGGCAAAAAAACAATTTACCATTGAAGACCAAATCAAAGCCACCGCACATGTTGAATGCCGTAAAGATGCTAATGTGATTGATGAAATTCCAATGGCATACAAAGATATTGATGCGGTAATGACTGCCCAAAATGAACTGGTCGAAATAGTCCATCAATTACGGCAAGTTGTGTGTGTGAAAGGGTAAAAAATATCGAGGAGCAATCCTCGATATTGGTGGAAATAAAAATATAAACAACTTCAATTATATCAATTACAATCTAAAAATAATGCATAACTATCGCGATTATTCAATTTAATTTAAATAACTGATTAATCATTCTAACAATAAAATATTTAAAGGATTAACGATGAAAGAAAATACTCAAAATTCAACCACAGAACCCTCAAATAGGGCGACTACTCAACCATTTCCAATGGTATGGGATAACAATAAAATCAGTATTTATCAGTTTTTACTGCCTTACCAACATGCTGAAAAACTGCCTGAAATAGCCCAAACACTCCCTGATGAATCATCTGATGATACAAAATTAAAATGGGCAGCAGGGGCGATGGATGGGGTTAGCAATCATCATGGCGCATCATCTGAACAAACATGTGTTGAAGAAATTTTAACGTTACTAACCACAATATCAACACAACCCAATCAACACGATATCGAAAAACTTTACACCTTAATAAATACGGAAGGTACTTTAAGTTTTATTGATGATTTAAGTGATGCAATACCAAAAATTGACATTGATTTTGATAAGTTATATGAATTTACCTATTGGTTAGCAACAAATAGCCCTGATCGTGAAATTATTAAATTTAGTATTGCCGTATTAGGATGTTTTACTACCGAACAAACAGACTTATTTTTATTATTAGGCATGCATGAAGAGTTTACTTTATATTCAGCCGTTGCATTACAAAACACCTTATCATCACCCGAAGAAGTCGAAAAAGCCTTAGTTATTTTAGCTAAAAAAGTGGATGGTTGGGGTAGGATCCATATCGTTGAACGATTAGTCGGATATCAATTATCATCAACAACTAAAGATTGGTTATTAAGAGCGGGTTATCAAAATAGCGTTATGAACGAATATCTTGCTTATACTTGCGCAACCACAGGTGAATTAAATCAAGTTTTAGAACAAGATTGTGTTGATTTACCTTTATTAGAATCTGCGGGTGAAATTTTAGAGGCACTCATCATGGGCGGACCAGCCGAAGATATGCATTGTTATGAGGAAGGTGCTATTGTTTGTTTAAATTATTTAAAACATTTACTAAAACTACCCTCATTAGCTGAACTCCCCCCTTTACGAACAGTACTGACTATACGTGATTTTGTTAGCAACCAGCTTAATGAAAGCTATCCTAATTGGGATGAAAAAATAAAAAACGCAATTATTGAAAAAGCGAATGAGTTTATCTATCAAGATAAATGGTTAGCATTAATTGAGCATGATTTAATAACTGATGATAGCAGAAAATTTTGGCTAGCTGCTGATCTTTACACGCAATTTGGATTTGATGCATGGGAGGCGCGTTTTGCATATCAAAAAAATCATCAGGGTGAACAGTGGTATTATTTAATGCAAACCGATGATATACAAAGAGTACAACAAGTTATGCAGTTAGCTGGGCAACAATATGACTTTACAAAAATCGCAACTGGACCAGCGCTAGAATCTGCATTTGGCATCAAATATAAAGCACACCGTGCATTGGATGCTATTTTACAAGAGCTCAATCGATTTCCGAGTATGGGTGAAGATCTTATATTAATAGGTCTAAACAGCCCAGTAATACGCAATCGAAACATGGCATTAAATGCCATTGAAGCTTGGGATCGGCAATGTTGGACAGATAAACTAACGCTTGCCCTGCAAGAACTTATTGCAAACGAACCTAATGATGAAATTAAACAAAGGTTGGCAACGCTACTTGCTTCGCACAATAGTTAAATATTCTATTTATGTGCTAACAAGCATAAAAATATCGACGCAGTTATGACCTCCCCTAAATGGGGACGGAATTGCCGTTTAAGCTGTAACCAAGTTACAGCTTAAAAAACTAAAAGCGCCAATAAATTTAGTTTTTAACTAATTTTTGCCCATAAGCTGTAGTAGCTCAAACTTAATCTGACAAACACTTACTTGAGAGGGATTTGTCCTCCACGTAATCATAGGTTAAATTTTTTCGGCATTAATTTGGACATATTTATCGAATTTTGCTTCTTGATCGGTGGCGTAAGACAACCATTCTTGAATCATTTCTTGAGAGACTTCTATTTGACGTTTTGCTAAGGCTTCTTGAAGATAGCTAATTGTAGTATCGTCAGGAGAGAGAATTCCTGCGCTTGCACCAGCTTCAACGGTCATATTACCAAGCGTCATGCGTTGTTCCATCGAAAGAGCTGAGATTGCACTACCTTTATATTCAATAATATACCCTTGACCTCTTCCTGTTCCTATTTTTCGAATGATATCAATAATAGACGTTGTAGGTATATTATGATCTTCAGTTGATAGTGTTCTATCGGGTCTATGAACCTTTACACCTTTTTCTTTTAATCCATCAAATGCAGGTGGAGTATTAATTTCATGAAGAAAATGCAAATCTATATAGATAAGGACTTCGCTCGCTCCTAAGGAATCAACAATATGTGATTGCCAAATTTTCTGAAAAATTGTTTTAGGATTCATTATCTTGACCAATAGACGTTAAAGGTTCTTTCTTTTTAGAGAATGAAATAAAACACAATAGAGCCGAAAATGTTAGAATAGCTACAGCTCCCCACACAGCTCCCCATCCGTAACCATGTGCGATACGGGCAACTAAAATGGGAGTTAGAAACGATGCGATAAATACGGTGGTACCAACCATACCTAATGCAGTTCCTGCGCGTTCAACGCCTGCTTTCACAGCAGCTTCGGTATAAGAAATACCATGCCAAGCGTGCCCAAACAAACCAGTTAGCATAAGAAATACAACACCCATATATGTGTTATTAACCATTAAACAAAGTACCAAAGAAGCAATTCCACCACAGATGGCGTAATACTTTAACAATGCAATACGATTCTTTTTTCTGTCCGTATAGTAACCTGACCAAATTCTAAGAATTCCGCCACCTATCTGAACAACAATGAGAATGATAGAAATCGATGCTAAATCTATATCGAGAACATCTCGCATATAGACCCCCCCAAATGTAAGTACAGCCATTTGAGGTACAGTTAGAAAACCAGCAGATATAACAATTCTCCATACTTGTAAGCTTTTCAGTGGCGAAGATACTGCGAGAGTCGATTGAGCTGCATGTTTTAATTCGGTATGTTTAGAGTTGATAAAGAAAACAACAACAAGGCCGGCAATAAAACCTGTGGCGGCTAACACAATGAAAGTTACTTCAAAACCATATGTATAGGCTAGCGAAGGAAGCAAACCTGTACCAATTGCGCCTCCAACTGGAATTGCAGTTTGGCGAACACTCATAGCAAAGCCACGCTCACTATCATCAAACCACGACATTATTGTTCTACCTGATGATGAGTTAATACTACCACCAAGGGCTCCAGCTATTGCCAAAGCTACTGCCAAGTGTAAAGATTTAACACCACCAAGCGAAGCCTCTGGTGTAAGCAATATAGCTATTACAACAAACACTACTGCTGAGGACCATAATCCTAGAGTTAGCACTATCTTGTCGCCCAACTTATCTGTGAGGATCCCCCAAATTATCTCTGAAGCCGCAACCCCCAATCCCATCGAACCTAAAACAAAACCAAGCTCATATAATGAAAAATGATAAGCATCTCGCATTAAAATTCCCGTTATAGGAATACCAGCAAACCCCATTGCAAATGTTGCTTGTGCGAGCACACCAATGCCAAGCACAAACCAACGATAATTGTTTTTTTTATTCATTTTTTCCTCAACTAAATATAGTAAATTGTATTTAAAATTAGATGGCTATATTTAAGGTGTATACATCCTAAATATATCGTTCAACTAATTTGTTTTACGGGCTCTATCCAAACAATCAAGCCTATACAACCAATATCTGATGCCCATGATTCATGCTCTGATCCTGATCAAAGCTATTTTAAGTTTCTGTTTTGGATTCATCACATTTTGTGGGGCCTGTTCCCCATCTCTTAACGTTGTATCCAGTATAAATATTTTTTTCATTTTGCTCTTTTTTTTCCTCTCAATTTAATACAAACTAGTATGTATTAAATCATGCAAGTGAATATTTGTATACAAATAAAATAAACTTAAGTATTAATAAAAAAATAGATTAATTAGTTGTTGTTTTTTTAAAGCGTGTAGTGTACTGTTGTTTATCCATACCAATTAGTATGGATGATGATGATAATATAAACATTACTGGAGGTAATGATGACTAATGTAGCTATTAATGGTTTTGGTCGTATTGGGCGTAGTTTTATGCGTGCGTTGCATGAGAGTTCGCATAATATCAAAATTGTTGCGATCAATGATTTAGGTTCGATTGAACAACTGGCTCATCTTTTAAAATATGATACGGCATTTGGACGTTTTACCAAAAGTGTCGAAGTAAAAAAAGGTTGCTTGGTAATTGATGGTCAAGAGATTGTTGTATATCAAGAGCGTAATCCTGAAAATCTCCCATGGGCTAAACACAAAATCGATATTGTACTAGAATCAACAGGTGTATTTAATGATGGAAAAAAAGCGCAAGCACATATCAAAGCTGGGGCTAAAAAAGTTCTTATCTCTGCGCCTGCATCAAATGTTGATTTGACCATTGTGCAAGGGGTTAATAACCACATGTATAACAAAGATGAACATCACATTATTTCAAATGCATCATGTACAACAAACTGTTTAGCTCCTTTAGTTAAAGTACTACATGATAACTTCGGTATTAAATCGGGTTTTATGACAACTATTCATGCTTATACACAGGATCAACATCTTCAGGATGCTCCACACCGTGATATGAGGCGAGCACGTAGTGCAGCTCAAAATATTGTTCCTACATCAACAGGTGCAGCGCATTCAATTGGCATTGTAATCCCTGAGTTAAATGGAAAATTAGATGGTAGTTCAGTACGGGTTCCGGTAATTACAGGATCAATGATAGATCTTACTCTAAATCTAGAGAAAGAAGTGACAGCGCAATTAGTAAATGATACTATTAAAAAAGTAGTTAACTCAAAAAAAATAGATGGAATTCTCGTTTATACAGAAGATGAGATTGTTTCATCTGATGTTATTAAAAATCCAGCTTCCTCTATTTTCGACGCTAAACTCACTAAGGTTATCGATGGTAAATTACTCAAAGTTGTTAGTTGGTATGACAATGAATGGGGATTTTCAAACCGTTTAGTAGATACTATTTTACAGATTAAATAATTAAATATAAGCATAACATCGACTGGTGGTATGGTGTTTTATGGTGAAAATGAATAGCAAATCAAGTTCCAAAGAAAAGCTAATCAAAGCTATGGCAGATCTACTATTAGAAAAAGGTCTATCTAGCACTAGCCCAAATGACATTTTGACTCGCGCTGAAGTCGGACAAGGTAGTCTTTACCATTATTTTAATGGTAAAGAGGATTTGTCCCTACATGCAATAAAATATAATGTAGAGCAACTAATAAGTTACAATGCTTCAGTGCTAAATGCAGATAAAAATGCATATAATAAACTTTCAGATTTCCTATTAAAAGCTCGTAATATAGATAGAGGATGCTTGGTTGGTCAACTGGCTCGAGATAGATCTATTATGAAAAACCAAGAGTTAGCAGTAGAAGTTACTCGTGGATTTGAGTCTATAAAACAAACTTTAGAAAGTCTTATAAAGCTTGGAATTGCTGAGGGTAGTATTTCTAATATTCTTGCGCCATTAGAAGCAGTAACACTTATAATATCTACTGTGCAAGGTGCATATATTTCTGCAAAAGGATTGCAAGATGACTCATATTTTTATCTAACTATCAATACACTATTGAAGATATTTGCTCCATCACATAAGTGATCCTTGCCAAAAAAGTGGACAGAAGTTGCCTCTATGATATAAATACAAATAAATATAATAGCCAGAAAATTTAGCATCGAATTCAAACAACAAGTGTAAATACCCTATTTACGGCAAAGCTCTTTAACAGGAATGCCTGCTTCTGCTTCTTTTAATATCGATACGATTTGGTGCTTTGTCATCTTTTTCATGTTTCAATCTTCTTTTACTTTTATCATAGGGAATTTTCTACTTTGTATTTAAATTTCCATTTCTTATTCAGTTCTTCGATTATTTTTTGGTTCAAAGCTGTATTTTCAAAAGTTGGTCTTTTAGCGATAAATAGGTTTGAAAAAAAACTTTGATTTGTAGCATCTTGCTCTATTGTTTTCAGTGCCTTATATGTTTTTTTGGCATCTAGACGCGGTATATGGTTACATAATAGGGTGTACTTATCATCTAATGAAAACGTTTCACATGAGAATAACTCGATTAATAAGTTATAACAAATAGACTTAATTTGTTTAGTTTGTGTTGTATATTCTATGCATAATTGTTTTACTTTATTTTTTATGACATTAGTTGTGGAATTATAGTATTGATTATTCGTAATATAATCTAAATCATCAGTATTAAAATTATTTTCTAAAATGTGCTTTTGAAGCTCTACTGAATCCTTTGCATAATTAATAGAAATAGGATCATTTGTTAAACCTAACAATAACGTTTTGTGCGCTACACTTAAATCTGTTGATAATAGATTTATTATCTCATCATGATTAATTAAAGAATCATCCTCCCTGAGTTTATTTATATATTCCTCAAAATTATGGGTAATAAGTTCTAAAATATTGTCTGGATAGTTTTCTCTTATAAAGTTCAGATCTTGTTCTTCTCCCAGCGTAATCGCTTTATGCTTAATTAGGATTGATATTTTTGTTTTTTCAATATGTTGATAATTAAAATCTGCATAATCTTTACCATTAAACCATGATATTAACATGCGGTACTTAGTATCATCTAAACTTGAATTTATAGTTATTCTTCTAAAAAATAGACTTAGTTCATCGTCTTTAGGAATTAGACTTGTTAGATTCGCCTCGCTTGATGATATATTTTTAGTGTTTTGATTGATAAAATGGACGAGCTGCTCATTGATTACTCTTGTTTCGCTTTTACCATCAGCTTCATCTTCTAGTTTATAATTGAAGAAATAGTCGACAATATTTTTTGCTGAATAGGCTATTTTTTGCTTTTCAAGCAGCTTATCCCAAACGCCCTTATCGGTTATTTTATTTAAACTAGTCATAATGGAGGCAAGTTTATCGATATAGGCGGTTTTAACCACCAAAGAGATATCATTATGATTCAATATGAATAATGCAGTCTGTTCACTATCATCGATAGTTGGAATATCGGATTGAGCAATAGATAAAACTAACGCTTCAGTCTGATTCTGAAAATATAATTTAATTGGGGCATCATCATTTAATGCCAGTATAGTTTGAATAATGTGACCATCAAAATGAGCCAGATTATATTGATTTTCTAATATATATTTGGCGTTAATATAATTTAGTTGATAGTGATTATTTTCTTCAACTAATGCTAATAACGCTGGTGTTGCATGATCGATTTGTTTGAATTGAATATCTAATTTTATAAAAGCATTAACTATTTTACTTAAATTGTCTGATGACTCATCAAGTAATTGAAAAATCGTATTCCACTCATCGTCAATAAATAAAAAATCAGTTGAGTTTTCAATGTGGTTTTTAAAATCAACGTTTTCATTTATTTCTATTGGTTGATTATGAATAAATGAAAGATAAAGATAAAGTTTCTTGTCAAATATATCGATAAAGTTCCATACGGATGGATATTGAATATTTAATTCTTTTATAAATATACAAAGATGCTTAGGAGTATACCTTTTATCTTGATTTAATAAGAAAGCATAGTATCTAGCTAAATATTCATTCACAAAATCAGTTTTAAAATATGACTTTAATATAGTAATAAATCGAGATAAATCGTCTGTCTTACTTTTTTCTAAGATATAATCTAATAAAGAGTAATTTAAAACAGAAATCCCAGTAAACCTATTTGCATTATCTGCATTCAATCTTTGTAGAACTATCTCCGTTTTTTTTAATTCAAGCTCCCATTCAGTATTGATATACTCATTAATATTACGCAAAAATAACGTGTCATTTTTGGACAATCCTTGCTCGTCAAACAAGCTGGTATAGTCACTATAATATTCATCAATATAACCTTGAATAATTAGTACACGTAAAAGAGGAAAATAACATGAAGATGATAGTTTTTCATACTCAGCTTTATACTGTTCATATTTTTTATTTTCTCTTATCAGTTCTGCTTTTTCACTGATATGTGCTTCAAATAATGCCTCAGTAGTAACGGTATCACCCTGATTAATCGTAAATATTTCTTTGATTTTTTTAGGTAATTTTAATTGTGATTTTTCTTGTTCTAATTTTTTAATTTCAGCTTCAAGTGTTGATTTGTTTTTTGTGGGAATAATTTCTATTTCTTTCTTCCTTTCTTTGTATTCCGAATTTTGCTCAAGCTCATTAAAATATTGTTTGCAGTCATGTTCACGATAATAATAACTACCTTTTGAATCGCCGTTGGTGATTTTCAAATTATTTTTCTTTAAGGCATGGATAAACTCTTTTGGGTTTAATGTAAAAATATCTTTTTTATTTATATAATGATATTCATCTTTAATATCCTGTGGGATATTGATAAATAAAGCGTCTAGCTCATCAATATTTTTTAGATGACAGGTTTCTATTGTATTAATCTTTTCTTTTCTCAACTGAATTTCATTATTAATCTTTTTTAGTTGTTGTTGATAAAATTCACTTTGATAAAATTCATTTTTTTTCTGCTTTAATGATTCAATAATTCGATGAATCACACCTTGCCCTAACCCCAATCGCGTTAAAGCGTAATCTGCTGGAAAAATATTTTTATAAACGATAATGGCTAATAAGTTTTCATTTTTAAACCAACCAGCGCTGTGGGCTAATTTAGTTTTATAAATGATATACTCGTTACAAATATTTTTTATCAGTCGAATATCATCTAAGTAATCAGAAAGGATATCCAAGAAAGTATTAGTAAAATCACTATAAATATTTTGGCTTTTAAACAGTTCATCCATTTTGCCTAATGAATTTGAGTTATCCATAACAGGCACAATCGGTAAAATATAATCAAAAAATTTTGTTCGCTCTTTTGATTCAAATATCTCATCTTTGATTAAATAGAAGAATTTAATCGGTTTTGGTTTGTTTTTACTCTGTTTTTTATTATAAGTGTAATTGAGTTCCCTTAATTTATTAAGAATCAAATTATCATCATAACGGTCAATATCTTCAAAAACGATATAATCTAATTTTGATTTATCTAAAATATAAATAATTTCATTTAAATACTTATCAAAATAAGAGACATCACATTCCGATGATGAAATATCAATTTCATTCTCAAAAATTTTCAGTTTTCTAATTAGGTTGTTACGGCTTTGCAGGTCAAGTATTTTATAAAAAATGAAATATACAATTGAAAAAAAAGAAAATAATAGTAAAGCGATATTATTTTCTTTTTGCCAATTAGTTAGCCAAGTTTTATCGATAAAAATTAAAAAAGAGAGAATAAACGTAATAGCTCCCGCCCAAATTGCTTTAGTTAAAATTGTTGATTCACTTTTTACTTTAAATTCAGTTGCAGGAATTTTGTCTGGCTCAATTTGATGAATAAGTTGGTTGATAATTTTCCTTTCTAACATTAATTCATCTTCAAAGGCTAATTCATGATCTGTCTTTTTACCTTTAATTTTTGATTCTAATGTGGGCGAAAAGTAGGAAAGTGAAATGTGGATGCCATTAAGCTTTTTGTGATTTTCTTCATATGTTTTAATTACACTGCTTTTTCCTGCGGCATATGGTCCAGTAATAGCAATGTTAAGCAAATCATCTTCTTGGAATACAAAATCAAGGGCTTGGGTATAACCCTGCATTTCATCATCAGAAAGGTGTGTCGGTGTCAGTTTTTCAAAGGTAAGTTTCTTTTGGGATTCTTGACTAGATGATTGTGCCCCACTTTGGTTATTTGCCATTCTATATTCCTTATTATGATTTTTTATTTTTAAAAGCAATCAGTTTGTTTATAAAATGTACTATTATTTTAAATTAATAATCCCCTTAACCGCCCTCACCGTAATGCCCAAAATCTTCGCAATATTTTCAATCGATACGCCCTTTTCCAGTAACGCATTAATCAGTATTTTCTTTTCAGTTTCGGCTTTTTCTCGACGAGCTTTCTCTGCTTTTGCTTTCTGCTGAGCTGTTTTGGTCTTATCCCTCTCAACCGCTAACTTTTCTTTCGCAATTTGCTTTTCTTGTTTACGAATGCGTTCAACCACTTGGTAAGTCGGAACATATTTCAGGCTTTGTTCGAGTTCTTCCATAAGTTTGATGCTGCGAAAGCTGATATAGGTTTTTGGGGTGATAATTAAGTGGTCGGTAAGCTCGATATTTAAAATATGGGCAACTTGAATTAAGCGGTCAGTGATGTCTTTATCGGCCGCTGAGGGGATCAGCGATCCGGACGGGTGATTATGCACCAAAATCACGCGAGAGGCGTTTTTCATCACCGCCACACGAAACACGTTCATTGGTTCAATGTTGACCGATTTATACGATCCAAGCGCAATTAGTTCAATATACAGGATATAACCTGCTTGATTCATACCAATGATCCAAAGATGTTCCTTTTCTTGGTCGATTTTGTTTTCACGCAATAACACACGCTGCATAATGCCGTACACGTCATCAGTGCTTTCAATATAACGCTTGTCATGTTTGGTTAGTTTAATATCCATCTTATCGCCTTGTAAAATCACACGAAAAATAATATAGCATATTCTGTTTAGGCTGGGCAGTTGTTAATCAAATAATTCCATCCGTTCAGTTTTTAGGTTATATTTTTTGTAAAAAATATTCAGGAGTCTATACCGTTTCAAAGGGGATCAACAATGTATCACTCTATTTTACCCAACGAGCAGCATTC
Organism: Gilliamella sp. Pas-s25; assembly: GCF_009795885.1. Taxonomy (GTDB): domain Bacteria; phylum Pseudomonadota; class Gammaproteobacteria; order Enterobacterales; family Orbaceae; genus Gilliamella. The sequence continues at coordinate 17,095 of NZ_WTEV01000026.1, forward strand.
TGCTGCTGAGCGATTTTTGCAACGAGTACCAGCGTTAATCGCAGCAAGTTCATTATGTCGACGCCTTAAACCTGTCGCATTACTGATTGATATTGCGCCCATGACGTTAATTGCTCTGCCACATAGCTCGATTGCCAATAAATTTCAGCTTTCACCGCGTGCCGCTCAAAGGCGAGATAACGTTATTCGTCAGTGGCTAGCGCAGTATGAGCCAGATCTTTATCAAGCGGTACTTAACCTTGCACAAACAACGCCAGCAGAAGTGTCTCGGCAAGCTCAGGCATTTAAGTTATGGCTGACCGAGCTACTTGGTACGTCAGTTATGCCTTGCCATTATTGTGGATCGCTAAGTACAGTTCGCATTGGGCACCGTCTTAATTTTCGTTGCCGAACCTGTCGACGGACGTTTAATCCACTGAAAAAGTATTATCTTGATAAGTTATCTCATTGTGAACTGTGGTTACCTTTTGTTGATTTATTGCTACAAGGTGAGACATTGAAAACCATTAATCGGCAATTGGGGATTAATACCGATACCGCCGCTAAGTGGCAGCGTTATTTTTTGGGAATAATGGAACTACAAGGATTTTTGGCATTGGCTAACTATTGCCAAGTAAAGCGACGTCAACGTTGCCGTCAAATATGGTTAGACGTTCAAGCAGGTACCACATTTTTACCGACTGGTAAGTCGCATTTTAGATCTAAGTCATAGTAAAAATTAATGAGCTTGTAAAAAATATTCAGGAGTCTATACCGTTTCAATCATAACTCATTATGTTCAATGATTTTTTAATAGTAATAGGCAAAGGGCTTTAAAAGCCTTAAAAGCAACCATAACTGAATTAACGCCTATTACTATCGAGCCAAAAATCTTATTGTTTATTGAACAATCCATGAGTAAGATTAGTGAAAGCGTACAAGCTATTGCTGAACAACATTTTAAGGCAGATAAATTAGATCGTTTTTTTATACAAACATTGATGAGCTTAAAATAAGACAAGGAATACAGGATGACAATCCAATCTGATGAGTTCTACAGTATAAAATAGTTGGGCGATTTTCTGGCTGATTTAGGCAATTAATTATTGATTCAAAGCAAGCTTACTTGATATTTTTTGTATCCCACCAATAGAATAATGACAGCATAATAAAATTGCCGGATATATTATAAAATTAAGGGTTACCAGTGATGTGATACCTAACAACCCCATAATAAAATCTAGATTAAAAACCGATTTATTAATATCTTCCATAACTAACATGAAGACAATAGGTGACATTAAGGTAATTATAATACCAATTAGCACTCCACAAATCACTAAATCCATCGGTTGTTTTATTTTATTTAAAAGAAAGATTGAAATCAGAATAAAGCAGAAATAACACAAACCATAACACATCAAATAATATAATTCTGGTGTGCGATATTTTGCGATAATCATTCGATAACACCATTGGTAACTTAAATAGGCACCTATAAAGTTAAACAATACGATAATTAATAAATTAATTATTTTCATTAGTTTGCCCTTTTTTATCTTCAATCTCTTTTACAGCTTCTTTCAAAGAGCCAGGTAACCAATAAAGTTCTTGTAGACCATATTCATCTAAAACAGATGAAATGGCATATGCGCAATATGGGAAATAAGGAGGGATTGCATAATTACCATTAATAATTCTTTTTTCAATATTTAGGGCAGTAGGCATAATCCCCAATACAAGCGACCCCTTCAATTGCGCAAAAACTTTGATCCGATGCTGAAATGATTTTGCCACCGGTAGTGGTGTTATCCCCTAGAACGGCTATCCGCTTACTCATAATGATGCTTCTGTTGTTTATTTAAGCATGTATTGGATTATATTTCATTAATTAACCAAATGGCAATGCTATTTTATTGGGTTGCTGGAGGATAAAGGATATGTGGCATTGGCTAACTATTGCCAAGTAAAGCGACGTCAACGTTGCCGTCAAATATGGTTAGACGTTCAAGCAGGTACCACATTTTTACCGACTGGTAAGTCGCATTTTAGATCTAAGTGATAGTAATAATTAATGAGCTTGTAAAAAATATTCAGGAGTCTATACCGTTTCAATCATAACTCATTATGTTCAATGATTTTTTAATAGTAATAGGCAAAGGGCTTTAAATGCGTTAAAAATTCAGATATAAAGTAAAATAAATAACCTAAAGGAATAGTTGCAATGCAAAACCGCATAAAACAAAAGTTAGCAGAATTAGCACAACAACATAATATCCATATACTTTATGCCTGTGAATCAGGTAGTCGGGCGTGGGGGTTTCCATCGCCGAATAGTGATTATGATGTGCGTTTTATTTATGTGCATCGGTTTGATAAATACTTAGCCATTGATAATCCTGCTTCACATTTAACTTTTCCTATTGATGATGAGCTGGATTTGCATGGTTGGGATTTAAAAAAGACTTTACAATTGATCCGCAAATCAAATACTACCCCGTTTGAATGGTTGCAATCACCCATTATTTATCAACAAAATGCGCCAATTGTTAACCAATTATGGCAACTTTGTGCTGATTTTTTTAATGCTCGTGGCAATATTCATCACTATTTAGGGATTGCTAAAAGCGCCTTACAAAGCAGTGAAGGGCAGCAGATCGGTGTCAAAAAATTGTTTTATGTGTTAAGACCATTATTATGTGCCAAATGGTGTTTAGAAAAACAGCAAATCGCCCCCATGGCCATTACGCCATTATTGACACTATTACCTAATGAATTAAGCCAGCAAATCAATGATATTATTGCCTTAAAAGCAACCATGACTGAATCAACGCCTATTACTATCGATCCAGAAATCTTATTGTTTATTGATCAATCCATGAGTGAGATTAGCGAAAGCGTACAAGCTATTACTGAACAACATTTTAAATCTGATAAGTTAGATCACTTTTTTATACAAACATTGATGAGCTTAAAATAAGACAGGAATACAAGATGACAATCGACGATTTAAAAGCACAAAACTTAATCTTATTTGAAGTCATCAGCGGTAGCCGTGCATTTGGTTTAGCCACTGAAACATCAGATACCGATATCAAAGGTGTTTTTTATCTACCTAAAGATAAATTCTATGGAATTGATTATATTCCACAAATTAGTAATGAAACCAATGATATTGTTTATTATGAATTAGGGCGATTTGTGGAACTGTTACTGAAAAACAACCCGAATATTTTAGAAGTGTTAGCCTCGGATCCAAGCTGTATTGTTTATCAGCATCCAATAATGCAGCATTTAACCCTCGATCTGTTTTTATCTAAACAGACCAAGCAAACCTTTGCTCACTATGCCATGTCGCAAATAAAAAAAGCCAAAGGATTAAATAAAAAGATTAATAACCCCGTTGCCGTAACACGTAAAACCGTGCTGGATTTTTGCTATATTATTGAAGATCAGCGGGCTTATCCATTAAATGATTGGTTAACTGAGCATGGTTTTAAACAACATTTATGTGGATTGGTGAATGTGCGGCATGGGCGGGATTTATATGCCCTGTTTTACGATCCATTGGGCAGTTGTGGTTATCATGGCATAGTACAGCAGCAAGATTCAACCGAACTTTGTTTATCTTCCGTAAAAATAGATACCCCAGTGACAGCTTATTTAAGTTTTAATCGTGATGGTTTTTCATCGCATTGCCGTGACTATAAAGCCTATTGGCAATGGGTCGAAAAGCGTAATGAACAGCGTTATCAAAGTAATATTAAAAGTGGCAATGATTTTGATGCAAAAAATATGATGCATACTATTCGCTTATTGCAAGTAGCGCATGAAATTATGACACAAGGCACACTAACCAATAAACGAGCTAATCGCAATGAGCTGCTTGCAATTAAAAATGGTCAATTAAGTTATGATGAGATTATGCATATCGCAGAAACATTGTTAAGCAAAATTGAAACCGCATCAATCACTTCCCTATTGCCAGAAGTGCCTAATTTTACTAAAGCGATTGCGCAGTTGGTAAAAATGCGTGAATGTTTATATAACCATTAATGATATCACTCGATAATAATGGTTCTTGATCAAATCATAAAAAATTAGAAATAACGCAATTGGTTATTTCTAATGTATATCATTTTGTTGATGGTATTTTACTTCCTAAGCTAACCTAATTTGGATATTAAATTATTTTAATTCCGCTTTTTTGGTTTCTTTTCTTTCTTTTAGCTCTTTTAATTCAAATTCCCAAACCTGCCAAAAATCCATGTTTGTTGGTTCTAATATGTTCATTTCGTGATTAAATTTTACAATATCACCACTTTCGTTTACACAATACATATCGGCATCATTAATAATTTTCAAAATTGGGATTGCTTTAAGCCCTGTTTCCTGCATAAATTGATGAGCAACAAAATCAAGCCTCATCCAATCAGCACTTAATTTAGAGGCCGTATAAGTATGAAAACCATATAAAAATGTCCAAAAAGGTCCTACATCCATTGCTTGTGGACGACGCCAGATCTCTTCTTTTACTTCAATATAAATACCTCTATGGGGAAGAGCATCACAATCTTCAGCAAGTAAATGAGCAACATATTCATCAGGAAACTTCATTGCTAAACTATTTTCAATATCGCGGATATCTTGCAACGCTGTTTTATCTTCGGCCATTGGAAAAACACGATAATCTCTGTCTAAATACTGGTTCATTAATAAAATTGTTTTGTCTTCCATCATCATACCTCTTTAATTTTTTTAGATTTACCCATTTTTTAAACAAAATATTATAACTTTTAGGCTAATTTTAAAAGGTATTTTAATCAAATCGATCAACCATTTGGCATTAACAATGGGTGATTATCGTACATGAAAAAGGGCAACCTTTTATGGATTGCCCATGCCACTTGCTTAATCCGCTTGTTGTAACCAATATATAGCTTCATAAGGTCTTAACCTTATTTCAGTACCTAACGGTGAGTTATCTTGGTAATTACTTAATAACTGCTGCCAATTTTGATGTTGTAACGATTTTGGTAATGACCAAGTTTGTGTTTTATCGGTTAAATTGGTTATCACCAGTAATTTTTGATTATGCCACCGCCGGATATAGCACCAATAATCGGCACTATCCGGCGTTAGATCCTGATAATCACCAAAAATAAAAATGGCATGCTGTTTGCGTAATTTAATTAAGGTTTGATAGCAATAAAATACCGAATCAGGATCATTTTGTGCCGCTGTGACATTGATTTGCGGATAATTGTTAGCAACCTCAATCCATGGTTTTCCTTGAGTAAAGCCGGCATTGGCTGATGTATCCCAGTGCATGGGCGTTCGGCTATTGTCTCTGGATTTGCTGGCTAAAATGGCTAAGATTTCCTGTTTTTCCATGCCTTGCGCAAGTTTTTCGTGATAGATATTAAGGCTTTCTACATCGCGATATTGGGTGATATCGGTAAAATGGGGGTTGGTCATCCCGATTTCTTCACCTTGATAAAGATAAGGTGTGCCTTGTAAACCATACAGTAGCATGGCAAGCATTTTAGCGGATTGTTTGTGATATTGGCTTTCATTGCCAAGGCGCGAGACGATGCGCGGTTGATCATGATTACACCAAAAAATTGCATTCCACGCCTTACCCTGCATACCCGTTTGCCAGTAACCGATAATTTTTTTAAGTTCGATTAAATCTGGTTTGGCTAAACACCACTTATTCCCATTAGGATAATCAACTTTGAGATGATGAAAATTAAAGGTCATGGTCAACTCGTTACCGTCTAAATTGGCATATTTTTGGCAGTTTTCTAATGTGGTGGATGACATTTCACCGACTGTTTTGAGTTGATTGGGTTGAAATACCTCACGGCTGATCTCTTGTAAAAACTCATGGATGCGAGGTCCATCGGTATAAAATCGACGACCATCGCCCTTATCATCATCAGGAAAATCTTGCTGTTTTGAGACTAAATTAATCACATCCAGTCTGAGTGCATCTACCCCTTTATCAGCCCAAAATTGACATACTTTTTTTATTTCGTTGCGAACGGTTGGGTTTTCCCAGTTGAGATCAGCTTGCTCTTTAGCAAATAAATGCAAATAGTACTGCCCTGATGGTTGATGCCATTGCCAAGCTTTACCACCAAATTTCGATACCCAATTATTAGGCTCGTGCCCGTCTGCATTGGCATCTTTCCAAATATAAAAAGAGCGATAAGGGCTGTTTTTATCTAAAGCAGCTTTGAACCAAGGATGTTCGGTTGACGTGTGATTAAACACCATATCCATCATTATTCGCATCCCCCGCTTGTGTACTTGTTTTACCAGTAATTCAAAGTCAGCCATTGAGCCATAGCTTGGATCGATAGCATAATAATCCGACACATCGTAACCGTTATCGATTTGTGGGGATGGATAGATTGGCGTTAACCAAATTGCACTGATCCCAAGAGTCTGTAAATAATCTAAGCGCTGAATAATACCTTGCAAATCACCGGTTGAATTGGTGCCACTGGCTTGAAAGCTTTTGACATAAATTTGATAGATAGTGCCATTTTGCCACCAAGGGATATTGATTTTGTTCATTGTGTACTCTTTTGTTAATCAGTTAATCGCCTGCTGTTTTTTTAATACAACAGCGAATTGTTACCATTTATTGAATATTGCTTAGCGAATATTTAATGTGCCTTTTTTCAGTTTTATCTTATAAACCACTGAGGTTAAAGCGATTGGCACTACAATTGCCACCAACATAGCAACGGCATAAATCGACCAATATATCGGCTTAATCGTTAATATGCCCGGTAATCCCCCAACGCCAATACCATTAGACAACACACCTGTTAAACCACAAATTAATCCAGCTAATGCCGAGCCAATCATGGCGCACAACATCGGGAACTTATAACGTAAATTAATGCCATACATGGCCGGCTCGGTCACGCCTAAATAGGCCGATATTGCCGCGGGTACTGACACTTCACGTTCATTTTGTTTTCTACTGACCAAGATAATACCAACTACCGCTGAGGCTTGTGCCATATTGGAGAGGGCGATAATAGGCCAGATTGGTGTTCCACCCATGCTATTGGTCATCTGTAAATCAATTGCGAGCGTCGTATGATGAATACCGGTAATCACCAGTGGTGAATAGATAAAACCAAAAATGGCTGCACCAATAAAAGCATAATTTCCCGTCATTAAATATTTAACAATATCAGCTATGCCATTGCCTAACATTCGCCCCGCTGGACCTAAAATAAAATGGGCTAAAAAGACCGAAGTGAGTAACGCAACAATAGGCACAATTACCAAATTTAAATAATCAGGGACGATTTTTCGTAAATGGGTTTCGATCCAGCCAAGAGCCAGTCCTGCAAAAATCGACGGAATCACTTGTGCTTGATAGCCCACTTTAGCAATCGTAAACCAGCCAAAATCCCACACTTCGGGTATTTTGCTACCCAGATCATAGGCGTTCATTAACTGGGGGGAAACTAACGTAATGCCAAGCACAATACCAAGCACCGGCGAACCACCCATTTTTTTAGTGGTTGACCAACAAATGGCAACGGGTAAAAAGTGAAAAATCGCCTCGCAAGGTAGCCAAAGCAGGCTGTAGATCGGCACTAACCAAGAGTAGCTTTCGGTAAGTGGTTTGTTATCAATAAATGGCATATCGCCAATCACATTACGTAATCCCAGCAATAATCCACCGGCAATTAAAGCGGGTAATAGGGGGATAAAGATTTCGGCTAAATTAGAAATCAACCTTTCAAAAATCGACATATTCTGTTTGGCTGCGGCTTTGGTCTGCTCTTTACTTGCCTCATTAAGATTTAATTGTTGGATGAGTACTTTATAATAACGATCAACATTGGTACCAATAATCACCTGAAACTGCCCAGCATTTATAAAACACCCTTTGACAAAGGGTAATGCTTCTATAGCGTCAATCTTGGCTACCTTGGGATCAACCAGCGCAAACCTTAACCTTGTCAAGCAGTGGGTGACACTGGCAATATTTTTACTGCCACCAACAAAATCGATTAGTTGCTCGATTGATTCTGTGGTTATGTTTAAATCTGTAGCCATAATAACATCCCCTTTTTCCGGTAAAAACTCAGCCGACATCATTTTATTTTTATCAATAATCTGGCTATTTTTTGATTGAAATTAAGCATAGATTGAATTGCTAAATTAATAAATGGGAACGTTCCCTTTTTTGTGATTAATATCACAGATTAGGGTGAAATAAGCACAAATTAAATAGTTATGGCTAAAACTAGCTTATTAAACGGCAAGGAACAGTGATGCAGTTAAGCTCAAAATGATTTTGTAACATACTCAGTAACGTTTGCGCTGCATAGCGACCTGCTTGATCAAAACCGAGCTCAACCGCACAGGTTTTAGGGAAAAGAAAACCCAACAGCTCACTATTGCCAATACTGGCTACTGTAATATCATCAAGCTGTTTTTCGTGTAAATATTTATTTAATCCTAAGGCGATGCTATCGGTTGCGCAAACAATCGCTGATGGATTTTTCACTAACACCAACTCGGCAAGTTCATAGCCGGAGCGGTAACTTAATTGCCCTAAAGCCGCATTCGGGGTAAGTTGATATTGCTGGCAAAAATCCACATAGGCTTGATAACGCAGTGCGCCAGTGGTTTGGTCTTGTTGCTCAACACCGATATAGCCAATTTTTTGATGTTGCTGCGATTGATATAAATGGGCAAGTAACATGTTTACCGCGCCCACATCATCATAACAAATACAACTGTGTGCGGAGAGTTTTCTTGCGATCACCACGCTTTTATCCCGCCAGACGGATAATAACGACTGCTCAAGCCCAGTAAAGGCAAAGATAATAACACCATCAGCTTGCTTGTCTTTGAGCATGGATAGATGTTCGTTAACTTTTGTGGTACTAAATTGACTCTCCATAATGATCGGATCATAACCATGCTGGTAAAAAATAGGCAACATGCTTTGCACCGCTTGGTTTTCAGACAGTGAGTCAAGCCGAGTGACAATAATACCAATGACTTTATTCCCATAGCCACGCATGGCTCTAGCCGATTTCGACGGGATAAATTGATACTGTTCAATAATTGCCATTACATTGGCACGGGTACTTGCTTTCACCATCGGATCATGATTAATCACCCGTGAAACCGTCGATTTACTCACCCCACAAAGCTTGGCAATATCTTTAATGGTTAAGTGATTTGAAGATCTGCTCATCATAAATTAGCCAACAAAAATCAATAAAATCATACTAAGCTATTTTAGAAAAAATAGCGATTTCAGATTGTTTATGTTGGTTTGGTAAATTGTTTTTTGCTAAACACTAAACAGTAGTTAGCATTAAAATCAGGTAGAAAATGATGAAATTTGAATTAGCGCGAGTCAAAACTATTTATTAATGCCAATAAACTGTTTTTAATAGCGTTATTATCTTGCGTTAAATCAATAGTACAAAATGATAATTTATGTCCTTGGATAGTCATATTTTCATTAACCGTCACACCGACAGTCGGGTATAGTAACATGCCAGAGGCGCAAACAGATAAAGGATCGCTATCTTTTTCCTGACTTCTTAAATAAGCATACAATTGATAAAGGTGATAACTACTAAACGAGTTAAGTCTAAACCGTGATTTTTTTAAAATTGAGGTACATTTAGTATCAATGATTAAACGTTGTGTATGACTGCGATTTTCAAGGATTAAATCGGTTTTCATGGTGGGTAAATAGGCGGTGATATTATCGGTCGCATTGCTATATTGCCAATTTAATTTTTTACCCGCATAAATAGTCCATTGCTCAGGATCCAAATTTACACGGTAAAAGCCAACTATTGCCTTTTCAAATAACTCGCGTAACCAATGATCAGTTTTTTTTAGTTGTTCAATGGTATGTAATCCTTGAAATTGAGTGGGCATTGACAAACTAAAAATCAGTTTTGCTAATGAAATTAAAGTATTATCTTTAAGATTTGCATGGTTAAAACGCTCCTTTTCATAGCAATAATGTGTTGTTTGACCAATTTTCAACGCAGTAAATTGATGAATGATTTTTCTACATTGTTCAATTAAGCTCGCATCTTTCAATTGTTTTACTAATAGATGAGCCGCAGCATGAATATAGCGATTTTTAGGGGTATCAATCGTTAAATCATCATATCGACATTGAATTTTACCCTTTGCCAATAATTGCTTACGCTGAGTAGTTAAAATATCTATTTTTCCTCTGACACGATTAAGTGCTTTTGTTGTGAGCTGATAATCTGCAGCAAGGTGATGTATTAACCATTTATTTGCTGCTTGACAATATAGTTTAGCAGCGAGTGTTATTAATTCCTCAGGGTTATTTTCTAGTTCTATTCTCTGTTTTTTCCCTGCAGTTTTATAATAATCAGAAGCATAGAGCAAAAGTAGCCATATGTTTCTAATTGGTATTTTGGCAACGGTAGTATTGGTTAATAGCGGATGATAATTTATCGTGGTCATTATTGTGCATCATCTAATAATATATTCATCGCATTACTCAATTTTTCAGGCTCGCCAAACCAATACTCTTCTAATAGAGGCTCGATTTCTGAACGAACAATATGCTCAAACCAATCTTGCGCAGCCATTTCTTGGTTAAGACAAGTAAAATAGCTATGCCCAATGGTAAATGCCTTGCCAAGTGTACTATCATTAATGATATATTGATTTAATGCCTCTATACGGTGCTTTATATCTTGTAATTGTTGCGGTGAAAAGTCGTTTTTTTCTTGCATATAGTTGAGCCAATTTTCGCCAAAATGAGGACTTAAATGATAAAAGGCAAAACGACGACGTAAAGCAAAATCGAGCATCGCTAACGAACGATCGGCAATATTCATAGTACCGATAACATAGAGATTATCAGGAATAAATACGCCTTTTTCATTTTGATGTTGGTATGTTAATTCTAAGGCCTCATTTGGATTTCGTTTATCAGCTTCAAGTAGCGTTAACATTTCACCAAAAATTTGTGCTGGATTGCCACGATTAATTTCTTCAATCACAATTACATAATTTGATTGAGCATCATTCCGTGCTTGATTAATTATCTCTAAAAAAGGTCCATCAATCAGTGCTAATTTACCATCACTGGTTGGTCGATAGCCGCGGATAAAATCCTCGTAAGACATATTAGGATGAAACTGAATGGCTTTGATATTTTTTGAATCTTTATAACCAACAATAATATTAGCTAAACGTTTAGCTAACCAAGTTTTACCTGTTCCTGGCGGACCTTGTAAAATAATATTTTTTTTCAACCTTAAGCTCTTTAATATGGCTTGCAACTGTTGTTTATCAATAAAACAACCCTCATTAATTAGATGTTCTTCGGTATAAGGTTGTTTTATGATTAAGGGGTCAGTCATATCTTGGTTATTCAAATGATCTTGAGCTTCATAATCAGTATCTAAAATCGCATTTTCATTGTTATGCAATGCAGTTAAATAAAGTTCAGGATAAGAGTGAACAGGAAAATTCTGATCAGCAAACCTCACAGTTAAATCATCAAGCAATTTAAGATAATCATTACCGTTGAAATCGCTTTTTTTTAAGTTTTTATTTTTGAAAATTTCTACATACTGACTTAAGTAACTTTTTGTTGCTTTATCTAACACTAAATAAGTATTAGGGCGAATCCAAAATAAGCCATTGGTTAGTTGCCAAGAGCAGTAAGGTTGTGCCATAGCCAAATCAAATTTTTGCTTAAAATCTTCTTGATAATTGTCATCAATATTAGAAAATTTTAAAGCGATAGAATAAAGATCCCAAAGATTATCTATTTCTTGCTGCTGATTTTGTGAATTAGTGAAAAACCAAGAGATTTGATTATTTAATAATGGTATTCCTTCCCAAGAATTCGGTACTGGTACCTTAACATCAAGAAATTCAGCCCATTTTTGAGCAATGTTTTTTCTGGTTTCTTCGGCATTTCCTCTATTAAATGTTCCCAGCACAGTAAAAGGGCAAATATCGTGCAAATCTTTATCTATTAAATAGGATAGTTTAAACTCTAAAGCAAGCTGATTAATAAAAGATATCAATTTAAGTCTTTTATTTTTATCATGGTAACTTAACAATTTATCAGCAATTTCCTCATAAAAAGGTATCCATTCTAATAATGGTTTATTATTATCGTTGTTGTCACCATAACGAGATTTCCAATATGGAGCATTGCGAAAGGCATCAATATCTTGTGGCTGATCATAAAATGCAAAATTAATTAATTGTTTCGATAACCAAAAATCCTCTTTAACACCCCAGATAGCGGCTATATAGGTATAAAAGTACCATTTCTTATTCAAATTAGTTTGGTACCAATCGACTTCTAACAATTTTCCATCACCATGATTTTTAGTTACGGTGCCGATAGCCTTTATTTCCATTACCGAAACAGGTAGACCTTTATTATCAAAGGGTAAATTATTTTTTTGATTATAGGTTGATTTGATGGCAACTTTATCGCCAACAGAAATAGATTTTACGATATCCAAAAGTTTATTATCATAACCATTTTGCCAGATACCTGAACTAATAAAATGCTCTGTTTGGTCTTTACTACCTTTAAATTTTGCACCTAAAAACCAATATGTTTTTATTCCGTCCAATTGCTTTCCTTTCTAATCATGTTATTTATTTTTATGTATATTTTAAACTAATTTATTGTTAACCAAAAATAGAATATTGTTAATTATTTGCCAACTATTATTATAAAGTTATTTATGTTTTTACTGTAAATAATCAAATAGTTAAATAATAAAAAAAGAAGATAATTTTTACTAAAGCCATTAATGACTTAAAAGTGTTGTGCATACATATCAGATTGAATTTTTTTACATAAAATGATCTTTTTACTAGGCAAAAGAAATTGGTTAAATTATGCATCCCAATACATTGTCAATCACATATCTGGTATAGGATGTAATATTACATCGACCATTTAACCATTGATATTAAAATAACTTTATTTAACTAAATTTTGATAAGCGCTATTCGATACAATCATTTTTTGTAATAATATGAAGTAATTGAAATGATGATTTTAAAAGGAAAAAAATAAAGGTGTCATACAAATTTTTATGCAGTTCACTGTTCATTTTAGGTTTTTCAACATATGCATTAGCGACCGAAACAAATAATACAATTGAAGCACAATTTAAAGCGGCTTTATTATGCAAGGTTGCTCCAATTGATGGTCGTGATGCAAAAGTGGTTAAACAACTTAACCAACAAAACATTACCGTAAAAAACTTAGAAGATGATGGGTTGATTAATTTAGAGTATCACTTTGCCAAACCGCTGGAAATAATGAATACGACTATATCGCAAATTAAATACCAAGGCGATAGCGGTTCATATTTTTATGCTGTTGCCAAAGGTGATATAGATACATTTGCCAAAGCAATGGGGGCAATCCCAATCCCTGCCCATTTAAAAGAACAAATGTCTTGGGGTGATATAGGACAATATTATCAATATACAGCCCCAATCACAGAAGAAAATCATTTTCCTAGTATCATTCTTATCGGTCGTGACAAAAATGCCAACTCAGATGAGTTTTATTTTGGCTGCGAAGAATTTGATAGTTAATTATGATTGATTGACGGATGAGGAAAAGGTGACTCATCCGCTTTTAATTTGTAAGCCTTTCCCCACGCTAACATGGCATCATGCACCTGTTTTAGACTTTGTCCAACCTCGGTTAATGTATATTCAACTCTTGGTGGAACCTCGGCATACACTTTGCGGGTTAATAACCCATTTTTTTCCATAGCTCGCAGGTGCTGAGTTAAGACTTTTTGTGATATGCCGGTCAGCGATTTTTTTAGTTCACCAAAGCGCTTGGTTCCTGTAAGCAGGTCTCGCACAATTAAGACTTTCCACTTATCACCTATTAACATTAATGTTATTTCAACAGGGCAAATAGGCAAATCATTATTTAATTTAATCATTAATGCTTAAAATTCAACAATAGTTTCAAAAAAGTTACTATAGCACTATTTGGTACCTACTTTACAGTAGAAACGTTAAAGACTAATCTAAAACCATTCTTATATCATGTTAATCCTTAAACAATTAAAAGGAGTAAAGTATGAAAATTGCAGTCATTGGCGCCAGTGGTAAAACAGGGCAACTTTTAGTAAAAGAGGCGATTTCACGAGGACATGACGTTACCGCAATAGTGCGTAAAGCAAGTCAACAGCTTGATCCCAAAGCAACCGTGATGATTAAAGATCTATTCGAATTAACCTATACTGATTTAAAACCCTTTGATGTGATTATCGATGCATTTGGTACTTGGGCACTGGAATCACTGCCGTTACATCAAACCAGTTTAAAACATTTAACGGATATATTAAGTGGTAAAACAAATCGCCTATTAGTGGTTGGGGGAGCAGGCAGTTTATATGTTAATCCACAGCATTCACTACGTTTGGTTGATTCACCTGATTTTCCTGAGGCATTTAAACCATTAGCCACTAATATGGCCAAAGCACTTGATGCGCTTAGAACGTGCGATGATGTGCAATGGACTTATTTAAGCCCAGCCATTGAATTTAACGCTGACGGGGAAAGAACTGGACATTATATTTTGGGCGGTGAAGAGGTGTTATTTAACAGCCAAGGAAAAAGCCAAATCAGTTATGCCGATTATGCCATTGCCATGATTGATGAGGCAGAAAAAGCGAAGCATATTAAGCAACGTTTTACCGTTGCAACTGAATAAGGTTGCTAAAGTTTTGTAACCAAACTTGTTTGGACAGAATAAGCACCGATTTTCCATAATAACGAATACAATATCCCGACACATTTTTCAACACGCTTCAAGGCTTATTATTTTAGGAACGAGTTGGATCTGACTTGGGATATTTTTGAATTTTAGTGAAAAAATGTATTTAACGGCCACGTATTAACCAAGAGTGGTGAATAGCCAAAGTCAAAAATCTTGTCAAAAAGTTTCAGGTAACTATACGTTTAAGTATAAAAACTATTTTTTAGGTAAAAAATAGACCTAAAAAAGCAAATATTGATCATCTTTTTTAATGAATAAATTTAGATTACGCTTTTATAGCCTCTCTCACTTGCATCAAAACTTCACCAAGTAGATTTTTGCCGCGCCATTTAGTCATATTAAATCTCATTTCGTCATCAATGCTTAAACCAATTCCCCAGATCTTGTCATAAGGGCTTGCTTCGGCTAACACTTTATCTTTAGTTGATAATAGATATTGTTTAAGCTCATCATTTTGCGAAAACTTGGCATAGTTACCGGCAAAAACAATCTCTTTTTTATGCTGATTCCAGATATTTTCATCAAAATGACGTACAGCTTGCCCCAACTTTTTTTGCATTTTAGATGACGGGATAGATAAAATGGCGTTGGCACTGTCGATATCTTTAAATAACAATGCTTTAGAATACATCATCCACTGTTCTGCACTAGTAAATTTAATATTATCAATAATAAAATGGCAAGGATACCACTGAGACAAATAATGATCAGGGCTAAAAAAGAAAATCATTTTCTTCTTTCCAACGTGTTTCATCGATTGAAATCGCTCCTTTTGCAAAATAGGTAACCTAAAAATAAATCAACTGACCAATACAATCTAGCTGTTGATAAAAGTGATAAAGATTGTATTGGTTTTATCACATTATTGCCAATTTTAAAAAACAGGCATGATCATCTGAGCCATAATATCTGTTTCTGTTCTATTTGATAGGAATATTAACACCTATTTATTTAGCTAGGATTTGCAACTAATTACCGCTAAAATACCACGCAAATTTTGCTGGCAATCGGTTAAATAAAAAATAAACCAATGATACTTTTATGCCAAGGTAAAATTAGTTAATGAGGTTGATACGTTGTGATTACATCTGAAGAGATTAAAAGTCGGTTATGGGATGGCGCCAATGAGCTGCGTGGTTCAATGGATGCCAGCCGTTATAAAGATTATATGTTAGGTTTAATGTTTTATAAATTTTTAAGCGATAAAACATTATCTGCATTTAAAACAATGACAACCCGAGATGAGATCACGGAGTCCGAGCTTATCGCCAATTATCATAAAAGCATGTTAGAACTTGGTCCTCAATTAGAAAGCATGCTGCAAAAAACATTGGGTTATTATGTTTTACCCGAGCATCTTTATCAAACTTGGATCGCAGATATTAATAAAGGTAATTTTGAAGTACAAAAAGTGATCGATAGCCTAAATCACTTTGAACGTTCAATTGCCAATAGCAAAGATGCCGATGACTTTAAAAATTTATTTTCTAATTCAACCTTAGATTTAACCGATACCGCCCTGGGTAGTAATTTACATGAACGCAGTAAAAATATTAAAGCTTTAATCTTATTATTTGCCGATCTTGATATGGTTGCTTTGCAAAAAGGCGATGTATTAGGCGATGCTTATGAATACCTGATTGGGCAATTTGCCATGGAATCGGGTAAAAAAGCCGGCGAGTTCTATACACCACGCCAAGTGAGTGAAGTAATGGCGCAAATTGCTGCTAAAACTTCGAATATTCGTTCTATTTATGATCCCACTGTTGGTTCTGGTTCGTTACTGCTTACGGTTAAAAAACATCTAACCAAAGCAGTGCAACAAAGCTTAACTTATTACGGTCAAGAAAAAAATACCGCCACTTATAACTTGGCAAGAATGAATTTATTACTACATGAAGTCAAACCCAATAAAATGACCATTAGAAATGGTGATACTTTAGCCCATGATTGGCCTGAAGATCCTGAGCGTCCTAGCGAGGGCGTGCAATTTGATGCAGTGGTAATGAATCCTCCTTATTCAGTAAAAAATTGGAATCGTGCGGGATTAAAAGTCAGCGATCCCCGTTTTGAAATAGCTGGCGTACTGCCGCCCGATTCAAAAGGTGACTTTGCCTTTTTATTACATGGACTATTCCATTTAGGACAAAGTGGCACTATGGCGATCGTATTACCACACGGGATCTTATTCCGTGGCGCAGCTGAAGGGGAAATCCGTAAACGGTTATTAGAAAAGAATTACATTGATACCGTCATCGGCTTGCCAAGCAACCTGTTTACCAATACTGGTATCCCTGTAGTTATTTTGGTACTGAAAAAGAATCGACAATTGGCCGATCCTGTATTAATCATCGATGCGTCAAATACCTTTATAAAAGTCGGTAAGCAAAACGTCTTACAAGAAAAGGACATCGCCAGAATTGTTGATACTTATGTATCACGCCAAGAGCAAGCGGGTTATAGCCATTTAGCCACTCGCCAAGAGATTATCGCTAACGAATACAACCTGAATATACCCCGTTATATTGATGCTATTGACGATGATATTTCCCACGATGTTGAAGGTCATCTATTAGGTGGCATACCGCAGCATAATATTGAACAACTTGCCATTATCCGTGCCACCACGCCCGACTTATTACAGGCAGCATTAACGCCTGTGCGTCCGCAATATTTCACCTTAAAAGAAGAAATTAGCGAATTAACCACTAAAATCTTAAATGATAAAAGAGTGTTACAGCAATCGGCGCAATTAACTGAGCAAACACAAGCTTATATTGAGCGCTATTGGTCACAAATCATTGCGATCAATGATCAGGAACAGATCCACCCACTGATGGAAGCGATGTTAAACGATATAAAAAACCTGCTGGCTAGCTTTAATCATCTTGATATCTATGATGGCTATCAGATTATTGCCGAGATTTGGCAAAATTCATTACTGCATGATAGTGAAATTATTGCCGCAACTGATTTTTATACCGCAGCGCGTAACCGGATACCAAATATGGTTAGCAAAGGCAGTGGCGCTAAAAAACGGCTTGAGCAAGACGGCTTTATTAGCAATCTGATCCCAAGCGAATTAATTGCCAGTGAATTATATGCTGATGAGTTAACCAATATCGACAACAATAAACAGCAAATTCAAACGCTAGAAAGTGAACTTGCGGATCTGGTCGAAGCAGCCAAAGTCGAAGATAGCCCTGAGTACGATGCGCTGTATGAATCATTGAAAAAGAACGATGATGACGAACCGCTCGATACATTTGATAATAAAAAACTCAAACAAGAGCTAAAAAATACCGCAAAAGATGCGGAAACTTATCCATTACTGAAAAAAGTTGATAAATTAATCAGCCAAAAATCGACATTAAGTAAGCAAGTTAAAGCGGGCGAATTGGCATTAAAAGAAGCGGTACAAGAACGGATTTTAAGCTTAACGGATCAAGAAATTGACTCACTAATGTATAAAAAATGGTTTGGTAATACCATTACATTACTCTGTGAATTAATCGAAAAACCGATTAAAGCCGAATTAAAAACCCTGCAAATGTTAAACGAACGTTATCAAGATACCTTAACTTCGATCGATAAAGAGATCGAACAACTCGAAGCCGAATTACAAGCGATGATGCAAGATCTGGTGGTAACGCAATGAGTCAAAGTAAAAAATTAATTCCTAGGCGACGGTTTAAAGAGTTTGAAGGGGCTAATGAATGGCAAACTAATAAGTTATCTGCCATGGCTGAATTTTCTAAAGGTAACGGGTATTCTAAAAATGACCTTAGGGAATATGGGATACCCATTATATTATATGGCAGACTCTATACAAAATATGAAACTATAATTAAATCAGTAGATACTTTCGTCGAAAAAAGAATTAATTCCGCTGTATTTAGTACAGGTGTTGAAGTAGTTGTCCCCGCATCTGGAGAAACATCAGAGGACATAGCACGGGCTTCTTTTATTGAACAATCAGATCTAATCATTGGTGGGGATTTAAATATTCTAAAACCAAAGATTCAAATTAATTCTGTTTTTTTGGCATTATCACTTTCCAATGGAAATCAACGTAGAGAATTAATTAAAAGAGCACAAGGAAAAACAGTTGTACATATACACAATTCTGATCTTAAAGAAGTTAATTTGATTTTTCCTACAAAAAATGAACAAGAACAAATAGGCGAATTCTTTAAAAAACTTGATAACCTTATTAATACTCAACAAAAAAAATTAGAAAAAGCCAAAACCCTAAAATCTGCCTATCTGAGGGAAATGTTTCCAAATGAGGGGAAATTATGGAATGGCAACACATTTTCAAACAAAAAAATTAAGGGATAAGTGTTTTTTAAATTCAACGGGAGGCAAGTAGCCTAACGAAGAA
>NZ_WTEV01000027.1 GCF_009795885.1 Gilliamella sp. Pas-s25
AAAGGCTTGAGCTGTATGCGGAGAAATTCGCTCGTACAGTTCTTAGGGGGCGGCGACACAGTAATGTGTCGTTGCTACCCGACTTGAGTTAATTGATTAACTGAATCGAAATAGCGTCCTTAAGGGCGCTATTTTTTTATCTAGCTTAAACAAATAAATAATATTGGTGACAACTTTAATTAAATATCAATATGATGATAATAATTAAATATTGTTGGTATTTATTCGGTATAATTAAACAAATATAATTAGCGTCGATTAATATAATTGGTGTAAGCCAAATGCTATCGGCGTTAAAATTATTAAAAGCAATATGAGCAATGATTAGAGATTATCTATGGAACAACAAAATATTATTATGACAACAAAATCGCCTATTAAAGGTCGCATTCACTCTTTTGAATCCTTTGGCACTGTTGATGGTCCAGGAATCCGCTTTATTGTCTTTTTTCAAGGTTGTTTAATGCGTTGCTTGTATTGCCATAATCGTGATACTTGGGATTTAAAAGCAGGAAAAGAAGTCACAGTTGAAGAACTGATGAAAGAAATTATTTCTTATAAAAGCTTTATTATGCCAAATGGTGGTGGGGTAACAGCTTCTGGTGGTGAAGCAACGTTACAAGCTGAATTTGTTACAGAATGGTTTAAAGCCTGTCATCAAGAGGGGATCAGCACCTGTTTAGATACAAATGGTTATGCAAGACAGCTCGATCATGTTGTTGATGAACTTTTAGATGTGACTGATTTAGTTATGCTTGACTTAAAACAAGTCAATGATGATATTCATCAAAAATTAGTCGGTGTCCCTAATAAGCGGGTTCTTGAGTTTGCCAAATATTTACAAAAAATCAATAAACGAACTTGGATACGTTATGTGGTTGTTCCCGGATGGACCGATGATGATAATTCAGCGCATTTGCTTGGTCAATTTATTCACGGGATGGACAATATTGAGCGTGTAGAATTGCTTGCTTACCATAAAATGGGGGCATATAAATGGGATACACTTGGCGATGAATATAAGTTGGAAGGGGTTGAAGCGCCACCAAGAGAAACGCTTGATAGGATCAAAGGCATCATAGAAAGTTATGGCCATTATGTCACTTTTAGTAAATAATAGATCTGCTGTTTGACAAAAGGCACAATGAATTGTGCCTTTTAGTATCCCTTAAATTCTTTTGCGTTTTATTGCCCGCATAACAAAAATCCCACCCTCCAAAGCTAGAATGCCAACCGATAGCCAAATAAATCCATATGACACAATATGCTTTAATGAGACTGTTTCATGTAAAAATACTATTGAAGTAATTGTCAGTAGTATGGGTTCCACGTATCCCAATAAACCAAATAATCCCATGGGTAGTAAACGACTAGCAACGAAATACATTGCAAAAGCAATTGCAGTGATGATACCTAACATAGGGATATAAATATGGAAATGAGAAAGATCACTGATTATTTTATCTAAACGATAGTTTAAAGCACAATATACTAGGCACCCTAGGAAGATAAAAAAAAAGTCAGAAAAGGTGCCAGAAATGCCATCTATTTGCAATTTGCGCCTTAATATAAAGTATATTGGGTACCCTAGAGCAATAACAGCGGTTTCCCATGAAAATGCACCTGTAATGTAGATTTCAATAGCAACGCCTAATACAGCAAGTCCAACCGCAATTTTTTGTAAAACACTGAGCTTTTCTTTATAAACGATCTGTCCAGAAATCACCATTGCTAATGGTAATAAAAAATAGCCTAATGAGGCGGATAATCCATGTCCATTAAGTGGCGCCCAGATAAAAATCATCATCTGTATTGTGAGCAAAAACGAAGAAAATAATAACCCCAATAAAAGAAGAGGTTGTTGTTTTATTCGATTAAATAGTGCTGTTATAGCTGACCACTGTTTTCCTGCAATGATTAATACAACTATTGCAGGAAAGGATGTTAATAATCGCCAACAAAAAATATCAACAACAGATAAGGGGTGTAACAAAACGGGATAGTAATAAAGTAGCCCAAATAAACATGATGCCAGTATTGAAAGCACGACTCCTTTTATCATTTCTTCACCTACATTAGTTAATAAAAAAATAGCGCTAATTATTAGCGCTATTGTCTATGTGATATGTAGTTATCTTATCCGATAAACTCAACGCCATTCATATAAGGAACTAAAACAGATGGAATTTTAATTTTACCGTCTGCTTGTTGATAGTTTTCCATAATGGCAACCAGCGTTCGACCAACTGCTAATCCAGAACCATTTAGTGTATGGACTAAATATGTTTTATTGTCAGCTTTATTACGATAACGGGCTTGCATACGTCGAGCTTGGAAATCCCACATATTTGAACAAGAAGAGATTTCACGATAGGTATTTTGAGCAGGTACCCATACTTCCAGATCATAGGTTTTACATGAGCCAAAGCCCATATCACCAGTACACAGTACAATTTTTCGATATGGCAGTTCAAGTAATTGTAGTACTTTTTCTGCGTGAGCAGTTAGTTCCTCTAGTGCTTTCATAGACTCTTCAGGCTTAACAATTTGAACCAATTCTACTTTATCAAATTGATGCATACGAATTAAGCCGCGAGTATCTTTACCATAAGATCCCGCCTCTGAACGGAAGCAAGGAGTATGCGCTGTCATTTTTAATGGCAATACACTTTCATCAAGAATTTCATCGCGTACAAGGTTAGTGACTGGCACTTCAGCAGTTGGAATTAACGCATAATTGCTACTGTCTGCTTCTTCATCAAGTGGTTTAGTATGAAATAAATCACCCGCAAATTTAGGTAATTGTCCTGTACCAAAAAGTGTTGCTTGGTTTACAAGATACGGCACATAAATTTCGGCATAGCCGTGTTGTTCGGTGTGTAAATCTAACATAAATTGGGTGATAGCACGATGTAAGCGTGCTATTTGTGATTTCATAACCACAAAACGAGCGCCTGTTAGTTTTACGCCAGCTGCAAAATCAAGCCCACCAAAACGTTCACCTAATGCAACGTGATCTTGAACTGGAAAATCAAATGTTCTTGGTGTACCAAAACGTGATATTTCGACATTATCATTTTCATCTTTACCATCAGGAACAGAATCATCAGGAATATTTGGGATAGTAGAGGCAATATCTTTAATTTGATTAAGTAATATATCAAGCTCTGTTTTTGCACTATTAAGTTTTTCACCTAGTTTGTTGACTTCTTCACGAACAGCTGTGATGTCTTCTCCACGAGCTTTTGCCTGACCAATAGCTTTTGAGCGAGCGTTACGCTCAGCTTGTAAGTTCTCAGTTTCAACTTGTAATACTTTGCGCTTTTCTTCTAGATGACCAATAGCATCAACATCTAATTTAAATCCACGACGTGCTAATTTATTAGCGACAAGATCCAATTCATTTCGGAGTAAATTTGGGTCTAACATACATAATGTCCATTATTAATTAGGGAATATCTTTCTACTTTATTGTTATTCTAGTATAGATAACAGAACATATAAATCAAAAAGTAGATTGATTTATTGATATTAAAATTCGTAAGCTTAGTATACTAGAATTATATCGGGATTCAACTTAAATGGCGCACCCGAAGGGATTCGAACCCCTGACCGCTCGGTTCGAAGCCGAGTGCTCTATCCAGCTGAGCTACGGATGCGTGTAAGTTCGTTAAAAAAGTGGTGCATCCGAAGGGATTCGAACCCCTGACCGCCCGGTTCGTAGCCGGGTACTCTATCCAGCTGAGCTACGGATGCATTTTGAATTTATTAAAATGGTGCATCCGAAGGGATTCGAACCCCTGACCGCCCGGTTCGTAGCCGGGTACTCTATCCAGCTGAGCTACGGATGCATATTTTAATTTTTTAAATGGCGGTGAGAGAGGGATTCGAACCCTCGATGCAGCTTTTGACCGCATACTCCCTTAGCAGGGGAGCGCCTTCAGCCTCTCGGCCATCTCACCAAAAAATTATGACTCTGCTTGAACAACAAAATCATAATGTGTGGCGCACATATTACGTTTTACAAAAAATAAGTCAAACATTTTTTTGCTTACGCGTGCTAGTTGTTTATTTACTGCCCAATATTACTTTGTAAGGTCAGATGATTCATCATTTACATCTTGGTGTTGATGAATTTTGTTATATATCTCTTCCCTATGAATCGAAACTTCTTTAGGGGCATTGATACCAATTCTGACTTGATTACCTTTGACACCTAAAATGGTAATGACTACATCGTCACCAATAATTAGTGTTTCACCTACTCTCCTAGTTAAAATTAACATTAGATCTCCTAATATCAGTTAAGTATATATCCAAACAATTTTTAAGATATAGCTTAGTCAGCCCCCATCAGAAAGATAGAAAGACGGAATTTTACAGAAAAACTCTAATATTTAATTAAAAACATTTGGGTAAATCTGGCTAACTTGCTTGTAATTTATTACTGATTTCTTTTTTCACAGAAGATAACGCTTCTGGTAACGCCGAGAGATCCATTCCACCTGCTTGAGCGAAATCAGGTCGCCCACCACCTTTACCACCTACTTTTAGTGCTAATTGCGAAACTAATTCTCCAGCCTTGATAATACTGACTAAATCATTAGTAACACCAGCAGCTAAATTAATTTTACTATCATTAACGGCAGCTAAAATAATGACGCCTGTTTTTAATTGATTTTTAAGATCATCAATCATCGTACGCAGTACTTTTGCTTCGACGTTATCAAGTTTAGCGATGAGTAAATTTTTATTATTGATTTTTTCACATTGATTAAGCAATTGAGCACTTTCCTGAGTCGCTTTCTGCGCTTTTAATTGCTCAATTGTTCTCTCAAGTAGCTTAGTTTGATCAACCAATTGCTCAATACGTGCTAAAACCGCGGATTTGTCACTTTTAACAGCTTGTCCAATTTGAGCTAATAAATTGGACTCATGGTGTATCACATCCATGGCATTTTGCCCTGACGTAGCTTCAATACGGCGAACACCAGAGGCTATACTTGATTCGGATATTATTTTAAATAAACCAATATCACCAGTTCTATCTACGTGAGTGCCACCGCAAAGTTCAATTGAAAAATCACCCATTGTTAAAACTCTAACAATATCTTCATATTTTTCACCAAATAAAGCCATTGCACCTTTATTTTTTGCCTTATCAATTGACATTAACTCAATATCTACAGGTAAATTGCGACGGATTTGTTGATTAACCAAGTTCTCTATTTCAATAATTTGTTCTGACGTAATGGCTTGATTATGTGAAAAGTCAAAACGCAAATAGCTGTCATTAACTAAAGACCCTTTTTGATGAACATGGTTACCTAAAACACGTTGCAAGGCGGCTTGTAATAAATGTGTAGCAGAATGATTACGACGAATACGTTCGCGTAGCTCTATATCAATAGCTGCAGTGATATTATCGCCAATTTTTAAAGAACCTTTAATGATTTTTCCTAAATGACCAATGCTTTTACCATATTTTTGGGTATCAAAAATGCTAAATTCAAGATTCGCTGCTGTTAATAAGCCTTTATCACCAATTTGACCACCTGACTCTCCATAAAATGGTGTTTTGTCTAAAATAACGATAGCTTCATCACCAGCGCTAATACTTTCAACTTTTTGGCCATTTTTAAATATAGCAATCACTTTTCCTGAGGATTCTGTTACTTGATAGCCTAAAAACTCAGTTTTATCATCAAGTTTAATAACATTGCTATAATCGACATTAAATGAGCTTGACTCACGGGCTCGTTTTCTTTGTTCTTCCATACATTGATTAAAGCCAACTTCATCAATACTAATATTTTTTTCACGACATACATCAGCAGTTAGATCTAGTGGAAAGCCGTAAGTATCATAAAGTTTAAATGCAATATCACCAGGCAATACTTCACCAGTTAGTTTAGCTAATTCTTGATCGAGTAAAAATAACCCACGTTCTAAGGTTTTTAAAAATTGTTCTTCTTCAATTTTGAGTGCGTCTTCGACTAATTTTTGATTATTTTCTAATTCAACCGCTGCACTTCCCATGACGTCAATTAATGGTTTAACGAGCTTATAGAAGAAAATATCTTTTGCACCAAGCATATGCCCATGGCGCACCGCACGTCGAATAATTCGGCGTAATACATAGCCTCGACCTTCGTTTGAAGGTAATACCCCATCCGAAATTAGAAAAGCACAAGAACGAATATGGTCAGCAATAACGCGCAAAGATTTACTTTCTAAATCTTTAGTTTGAATAACATTGGCTGCATCATTAATTAATTTTTTGAACAGATCTATTTCATAATTAGAGTTGACATGCTGTAATACAGCCGCAATGCGCTCTAGCCCCATACCTGTATCGACAGACGGTTTAGGTAATGGCTCCATTGTGCCGTCAGGATGGCGATTAAATTGCATAAAGACAATATTCCAAATTTCGATAAACCGGTCACCATCTTCTTCTGCGCTACCAGGAGGTCCGCCCCAAATATGATCACCATGATCATAGAAAATTTCGGTACAAGGACCGCAAGGACCTGTATCGCCCATCTGCCAAAAGTTATCAGAAGCATATGGGGCACCTTTATTATCGCCAATACGAATTATGCGTTCTTTAGGTATACCGATCTCTTTTTCCCAGATTGCATAGGCTTCGTCATCTGTCTCATAAACGGTGACGGTTAACCTATCTTTTGGGAGATTAAACCATTCTTTACTGGTTAGTAATTCCCATGCAAAATGTATTGCATCATGCTTAAAATAGTCACCGAAACTAAAATTTCCTAACATTTCAAAAAAAGTATGATGTCGGGCTGTGTAGCCAACATTATCTAAATCATTATGTTTACCACCAGCACGCACGCAACGTTGTGATGTCGTTGCTCTACTATAAGAACGCTTATCAATACCAAGAAATACATCTTTAAATTGATTCATTCCGGCATTAGTAAATAACAGTGTTGGATCATTGTGTGGAACAAGGGAACTACTTGTGACAACTTCATGTCCTTTGCCACGGAAAAAGTCAAGAAAACTTTGACGAATTTCTGCAGTACTTTTCATTTATGCTTCCATATAAAACGATAGATTTTCAAACATAGTAATATACCCGCTACAGCTAAAGTTGAAAAGTAAATATTCTTCTATTGATGCGGATCTAGTTAATATTACAAGTAAATTAAGGAAAAAATAAAAAAGAATTAGTGAGCTTTATTTGTAATCGTTTTTTCTAAATTGTATATATTATATTCTAAATATTATCATTATTTAAGTCAATAAATCTTGTACAGCTTTAATATCATCTTGTGTATAACCTCGTGATATTAAAAATTGAATACACTTTTGTTTTTTATTATTATTTTTATGGTTAATTTGTTTTAGCTTTTTTATTAATTGTTGATGCGCAAGATCTTCCCAGTTGATATTAACCCTTTGCAATAGCTGCCGACTTAAATCAACGGATAAACCGCGTTGTTTAAGTTCCATTGCAATTTTATATTTTCCGTAGCCTTTATTTGCACGCATCACAATATATTTTTCAATATATTGCTCATCATTAATCCAATTTTGATTAATACAATACTCAATAACATCTTGTATTTCAATTTTTAGTTTGGCTAATTGGCTTTGAGATTCTTCATCTGTACTTTGTTGTTTCTTTGCAAAAAAAAATGTTATTTTTTGGCTTAGCTCATACGAAGAGTGATCGCGCTGTGCAAGTAATTGCACAGCTTTATTTAGGATTAATTTATTGAGTTTTTTCTCATTATTCAATGCTTTCATCCTCAGATGAAATATCTTCGTCATCAGCCGTAAAAACTGCTGGACTATTTAGTAATAAATCACGTAGCTTAGTTTCAAGTTCTTTAGCGATTTCTGGACGTTCCTGTAAAAACTTAATTGAGTTAGCTTTACCTTGCCCCACTTTTTCGCCATTGTAGCTATACCATGCGCCAGCTTTATCGACTAATTTATGTTTAACTCCTAAGTCAATTAATTCACCTTCTTTAGAAATACCGCAACCATAAAGAATTTGAAATTCAGCTTGTCTAAAAGGTGCTGCAACTTTATTTTTAACTACTTTTACACGTGTATCACTACCAATCACATCTTCGCCTTCTTTTACTGAGCCTGTACGGCGAATGTCTAAACGTACTGATGCATAGAATTTAAGTGCATTACCACCGGTTGTGGTTTCGGGATTACCAAACATAACACCAATCTTCATTCGAATTTGGTTAATAAATACAACTAAGCAATTTGCATTTTTGATATTTGCGGTAAGCTTACGTAATGCTTGTGACATTAAGCGGGCTTGTAATCCCATATGTGAATCGCCCATTTCACCTTCAATTTCTGCTTTTGGTGTTAAAGCAGCAACCGAGTCGACAATAATAACATCAACTGCACCAGAGCGAACTAAGGCATCACAAATTTCAAGCGCTTGTTCCCCTGTATCGGGTTGAGAAATTAATAAATCATTGACTTGTACACCTAATTTTGCGGCATAAATTGGGTCAAGTGCATGTTCGGCATCAATAAATGCACATGTTTTACCTTCTTTTTGTGCTTGCGCGATAACCGATAAGGTAAGTGTCGTTTTACCAGATGATTCTGGTCCAAAAATTTCAACGATTCTGCCCATTGGTAAGCCGCCGATACCTAATGCAATATCTAGCCCTAAAGAACCAGTAGATACTGCATCCACATCTAACGTTTGGGTATCGCCTAAACGCATAATTGAACCTTTACCAAATTGTTTTTCTATTTGACTTAATGCAGCTGAAAGTGCGCGTTGTTTGTTTTCGTTCATATTATAAAATTCCAATGAGTTAGGATATGGATACATATTATACTGTATTGTTATACAGTATCAAGTTTTTTTTATACAGAGAAATTATTTAGTTAATTATGGGAACTTCGTCACAATTTTTTTATAAATAATCCATTTAGTGTAATAATTGAAACTAACAAATGGTGATGAAATAATGATATTCAAGATTAACTTTATTGGATTGTTCTGTTAATTATTATCATTATAATATTTAACGGCTTTTAGACTAATGATGATAGTTTAAGTACATATAGGAGTCGTTATGCATTTGAGTTAGATTGTTATAAAAAAATCTGATCATAATCAAGTTTTACTAATTTAATTTAGTAATGCTTTCATAAAAAATTGCCATTTGATATGATTAGCTGTGAAGAAGGTTTAACCAACTTTTATTTATTGGAATAGTGATTTTTAAGCAATTGTTTGAAATAATTCAACAGTTTTTATTCTTAAACGTTATGCCAATCTGAAATATTTTTACAGATATAAAATATGTATCAAATAAAGGAAAATAATGGCCATTGATAAACAACATTATGTTTTATGCTCACACTGTGATTTGGTCATAGAATTATCTAATATAACCATAGGGCATAAAGCTGTTTGCCCTCGTTGTAATACGACCTTAGCTAAAAATAATAGTAATATGAAGTTTAGCGCAGCTATGTATGCAATCTGTTCATTAATTATGATTATTGTAGCTTTTGGTTTTATCTTTATTGATATTCGTATTGTGGGCAATTTTATTGGTATTAGCGTAATAGATATCCCTAAAACCCTTTTTTTTGATAAATATAGCTATATTTCAGCGCTTTTTATCTTATTTGTTTTGTTTTTTCCTATATTAAATTTATCAATTATTGTTTTGCTCTGTTCTAAGCTACAAGTAACAAAGTACCGTAAACGAGATCTGCTTATTGTTTATGAAAAGTTTCAGCATTGGTGTATGCCCGAAATATTTCTTACAGGTATTTTGGTGAGTTTTGTTAAATTAATGAGTTATGGCAGTATTGGTGTGACTGGCACATTTTGGGCGTTCTGTCTATTTGTGTTTTTTTATATAAAATCTTTAGTGATTTTCTCGCCAGAAACAATCTGGAATGAAATTCATCGTAGTAATTTTGCTACCGATACACCAAAAGTCGGTAAAACAGGCATGTGTCAAAATTTAAAACTTTGCAAATGCTGTCAGGCTATATTGCCAGTGCATTATGTAAAATGTCCAAGGTGTAAACAAAAAAGCAAAATCAGAGATCGTGATAAAATACAATGGACTCTAGCCTTATTGGTTACTTCATTAATTCTTTACATTCCCGCTAATTTATTTGGAATTATGATAACCGTTGTTTTCGGATCGTCATCAACATCGACTATTATGGATGGTGTTATTTATATGTGGCAAGCTGGTGATATACCTGTTGCACTTGTCATTTTTATTGCCAGTGTTGTTATTCCAATATTAAAGATCATTTCACTCAGTTGGCTTTGTTATTTTGCACTAGCAGTGAAACGAAAAAATAAACATAATTGCTTAAAAATGAAAAAATTGTACACTGCAGTTGAGTTTATTGGTAAATGGTCAATGATTGATATATTTGTGGTTGCGGTTATTTGTTCTTTAGTTAGAAATCAGCAAATGATGGGCGTTTACCCAGATATAGGTGTTACATTTTTTGCAACTGTCGTTATTATCACGATGATTGCATCACAAAAATTTGATCCTCGGTTAATTTGGGATCGTCGGCAAAAAAGAAAATAGATTAATAGGAACAATATGGCAACATCAAGTAAATTAGCAAAAATAATTAAAATTAGAGCTATTTCAGCTATATGGATTATTCCCATTGTTACTGCAATTTTGGGGCTTTGGATAATCTACGCTCATTTTGCCGATAGAGGCACCTCGTTCACATTACTTGCAAAAGACGCAAGTGGCATTATTGCTGGAAAAACAGTAATTAAAAACCGCAGCGTTGATGTAGGTATAGTTGATGAAGTAACTTTATCTGATGACTATAAACAAGTGGTAATAAAAGGCCGTATTTATAATGATATGGAGCCGTTACTAAAAAATGACTCGATTTTTTGGGTTGTTAAGCCTGAAATTGGCCGTGATGGGGTGACTGGGTTAGGGACTATTTTATCGGGTGTTTATATAGAATTAGCTGCTGGAAACGATACGCACAGTTTTCAACATAAACCGTTCGTGCTTTCGGATGCCCCCCCTTTGTCTGATCCAAGCATTAAAGGTATTCGTCTAAATTTAGAAAGTGAGCAAAATGGTGTGATTCCTCGTGGTGCTTCTATCATGTTTCATGGCTATCGTGTAGGTAATGTTGAGACTTCAGAATTTGATGTTGAATCACGTAAAATGAAATATCAAATTTTTATAACTAAACCTTATGATGTACTAGTAACACAAAATGTTCGTTTTTGGAAAGAAGGAGGGATCAATTTAACACTGTCATCTCGGGGGGCTAGTCTCGATGTACCTTCTCTAGATGTGTTAATGTCTGGAGGGATTAGTTTTGATTTACCTGAAGGTTCCAAATTAGGTGCACCTGCCGAACAAAATGCAGTTTATAAACTATATGAAGATAAAAAATCTATCCAAGATTCGCAGTATACCGAATATAAAGAGTTTCTTATTATGCTTTCTGACTCGATATCTGGATTAACCGAAGGTGTGCCCGTTGAATATCATGGTATTAGGCTAGGTACAGTATCTAAAGTGCCATTTTATACTGCTGAAATGCTAGAAAAATCGTCAATTTTAAATAAAAAAGTGCCGATATTAATCAGGATCGAACCCGATCGTTTATCTGAACTGGTTGATGAAAAGATCGACATTGCCGCATTGATTATGAAAGAGCAAAAAAATGGATTAAGAGCTTCGTTAAAAACCTCGAACATGTTCACAGGTGCTCTGTATATAGATCTTGATTTTTATCCTGACTTAAAAAATAAATACGATCCAAAAGTAGCGAAACAGTTTGGTTACGATACCATTGAGGCAACGTCGACAGGAATTGCGCAAATTCAAGCAAAAATTATGCAGTTACTTGATAACTTTAATAATTTACCACTTAACAATACCCTATCACAGTTTAATCAGTCATTAGCTTCAAGCGAACGATTAATGAAATCATTAAATAAGATTATGGCGAGTAAGGAAATGCAAAATATGCCAAAAGATCTGCAAAAGACATTACGTTCATTAAATGAAACAATGAAAGGATTACAACCAGGTTCTGAGCTCAACAATCAAATGAAGGAGAGTTTGCAAAAAGTGCAACATATGATGGATGAACTCACTCCATTACTCAACACGCTTAATGATAAGAGTAATGCACTAATTTTTTCTGCTCCATCGAAGAAAGATCAAGAACCTCAAGCAAAAGGTAAAAAATAATGAACAGAATATATAAAAAACTGCTTATAGTCGTATTTATGCCATTATTTGCTATATTAGTGGGTTGCTCAGCTAGCATCCCGAGTAAAAGTTATTTTCAACTCACTAGCAATTCACAGATTCCTGTATCGCAAAACATGAAAACCACGAATCAATTTATTTGGATTGAGTCAGTTGATGTGGCGAGTTTTTTAAATAAACCGGGTATTGTATTACAAACCGATAATATCAAATATGAAACAGCAATCAACCATTTATGGGTATCAACGTTATCTCAGCAGCTTCAAGACCGATTAACGCAGGATTTAACGGCCATGTTACCTAATTATTTAGTATCCAGTAAGTCAATTACAACACCAACACTAACGGTAAAATTATTTATAGATAGTTTTCATGGCAGTTATACGGGTGATGCGATAATTAAAGGCCGATGGGTTGTTACTGACCGTAAAAATAATATTGAAAGCAAACCATTTGAGCGCCATGTTCCTTTAGCAACCAATGGCTATGACGCTCTAGTTAAAGCGCTATCGAAAGGGTGGCAAGATGAAGAGCTAGATTTTGCAAACTCAATAAAACATTAGTGTAACACTCACATTCCGTCAGCGTGCTGGCGGAATGTATAAACTTAAATGGCAGTAGATCTTAATGACAATTTAAATTGACTAAAAACTTTATCATCAATGTTCACCCATTTACGAACACTATTGATAAAAGCAATTTTTTCGGCATTTATCAGATCATCTTTTAAAATCGTTTTTTCTAACAATTGATTGTGATCCACATAAAATTGTCGCATGGTTCCAGCTAATAATCCCGATTCTTTTTTAGGTGTCACCCATTGATCATTAATCAATAGTGCAAGATTACCATTAACAAACTCAGTTATCTCATTGTGTTGATTAAAATTAATATATTCTTTTCCTACAGTTAAATCCGGAAAGTGCTTACGATTTGATGTTTTATGATACAAATAGACATTTTGGTTATCAACGCACAGTGGTGCAAGTTGGATTTCATTAATGTCTATCGGCGTATTAATAATATCTTTGCTAATAGTGTAATGCCCATCTTTTTGCTGTAAGATTCTCACTTTATAATGGTTGTTAGGTACTGAATTTGCTAACTTAATAAGTTGTAACTTAATTACATTAATATCACAGTTAAAATCAAAATAATCAGCTGATTGAGCAAGTCTGCTTAAATGTTCATCTAATAATAAAAATTGCCCTTTTTCAAGCAACAATGATTCAATAATATATTTTGGGGTAGAAATAGTGCGATTCAAAATGGCTGTTTTCGCTAAGATCTCACTATATTCGTCTTGAGATGTTGAATCCCAAGTGATCCCACCACCAACACCATAGCGCATCTGTTGATTGTGTATGGTTAATGTACGAATTGGGATATTAAATATAGCTTTATTCATATAAGGTTCAATATAACCAATTGTTCCACAGTAAACACCCCGTGGTGAGTTTTCAATATCTGCGATAATTTGCATGGTACTGGTTTTTGGGGCACCAGTAATTGAGCCACAAGGAAATAGGGCTTGAAAAATTTGATATAAACTGACATCTTCCTTCATTTCAGCTTGAATCGTTGAAGTCAATTGCCAAACGGTTGGATATTTTTCCGCTGAAAATAATTTAGGCACTGTCACCGTTCCTGGTTTTGCAATGCGACTTAAATCATTACGCAACAAATCAACAATCATCATGTTTTCAGCTTGATTTTTTTCAGAAAATAACAACTCTAATTGTCGTTTATCTTGTTGATTATTTAAGCCGCGTGCGGTTGTTCCTTTCATTGGTTTTGTCGTAATAATGTTATTGTCTAACTTAAAGAATAATTCCGGTGAAATCGATAAAATATGATAATCGTCAAACTCAAGATAAGCACAATAATCTGCCTGATTGTTTTTTTGTAGAAAGTGGTAATAATCAATAGCGCTTTCATTAAATGGTGCGGTAAATTGAATAGTATAGTTGGTTTGATAAGTATTACCTGATTCAATTTGTGATCGAATAAAGTCAATTTTTTGATTATATTCATCTCTTGATGTATCGCTTTTTAAATCAAAGCTTGGCGGTGTATAATCATTGAGTTCTACTTGTTCAACGATAGAAAAATGATCAAAAATACCAAATAACAATAGTGGCAAACTTTGATGGACCTCATCATTATGTTTTGTTTTATTTTCACTATTTAACCCCGTTGCACTTTCATAAGCGAGATACCCAACCGCATAAAAACCTTGTTGGATGAATTTTTCGATTAATTCGAATTGTTGTTGAATTGTCGAGTAATCATTCGATCTTAAAATTGCGATAGGATTGCAAAAATACTTATGCTGACCTTCAAAATTTATATAAATTTTCATATTAAGATTGCTCATGGACAAAATTATTAATCATTTGTAAACCTGATTCGGTTTTTATCGCTTCAGGGTGGAATTGAACTGACTCAATGGGTAACGCTTTATGACGTAATCCCATAATCAACCCTTGATTGTTTCGAGCGGTTACAATTAGATGAGAATTTTTTTGTGAAAAATTATCACATGCAATCAATGAGTGATAGCGAACCACTGAAAGCGGGTTTTTGACTCCCTTAAATAACCCTTGACCATCATGCGTTATTTCATCGACTTTACCGTGCATCGGTATTGGTGCTTTGGCAATGCGGTAACCATAATATTGTGCAATGGCTTGATGTCCTAAACAAATTCCCAATATCGGGCAAATATGAGCAAATTCAGCAATCACAGCAAGTGATATTCCTGCATTAATTGGTGCCCCTGGGCCAGGAGAAATGATGATTTTAGAAAAGGTGAGTTCCTTTACTTGTTCGATTGTCAGTTCGTCGTTTTTGATGACTTTAACTTTTGCGCCAACTTGGCATAAATAATCGTTTATATTAAATGTAAAAGAATCATAATTATCTATTAATAATATCAAAATACAGTCCATTAATTATAAAGCATATTGATTTAGAAACTGGTAACTGTAACAGTTAAAATCCAGCCGGAATACGTTTTATTATATCGTTAATACACTTAAAAGAAGAAATCATTGCAGTTTTACCCTTTTTTATCTCTTTTTTATACTTAAACACTACCTTTCCTGAAACTTTTTTACAAAAAGCGGTTTTTCTGTGATTAATTTCACAAAAACATACAATCCTACTTGTATGGTAGTATTTGTGTTGTTATTTTAATAGTGTATAAATTTACACAAGAGGTATTAAATGAAAATTGTAAAAGCAGATGTTTTTGTATGCAGTCCAGGAAGAAATTTTGTCACTTTAAAAATAACCACTGATGAAGGCATTTATGGTGTTGGTGATGCAACACTTAATGGACGTGAATTGGCCGTAGCTTCTTATCTTAAAGATCATCTGTGCCCTCAACTCATTGGGCGCGATCCGCATCAAATAGAAGACATCTTCCAATATTTCTATAAAGGCGCCTACTGGCGTCGTGGTCCTGTGACTATGTCGGCTATTTCTGCTATTGATATGGCACTGTGGGATATTAAAGGCAAATTAGCCAACATGCCTCTTTACCAGCTATTAGGTGGCGCATCTCGCACAGGCGTTATGGTTTACTGTCATACCACTGGTGCAAGCATTGACGAAGCATTAGATGACTATGCTAAACATAAGGAAATGGGGTTTAAAGCAATTCGAGTGCAATGTGGTATACCAGGAATGAAGACCACCTATGGTCAAAGTAAAGGGAAAAACCTAGCTTACGAACCCGCCACGCGTGGAAATTACCCAGAAGAACAATGTTGGGCAACAGAGAAATACCTCGATTTTATGCCTAAATTGTTTGATGCCGTACGAAATAAATTTGGTTTTAATGAGCATTTACTACATGACATGCATCACCGTTTAACACCAATCGAAGCGGCTCGTTTTGGGAAAAGTATAGAAGATTACAGGCTGTTTTGGATGGAAGATCCAACGCCTGCTGAAAATCAAGAATGTTTCCGATTAATACGTCAACACACAGTCACCCCAATTGCAGTTGGTGAAGTGTTTAATAGCATATGGGATTGCAAACAACTTATTCAAGAGCAATTGATAGATTACATTCGAACTACAATTACCCATGCAGGCGGCATTACCCATATGCGCCGTATTGCTGATTTTGCTGCACTTTATCAAGTAAGAACAGGATCGCACGGACCATCTGATTTATCCCCAATTTGCCATGCAGCTGCACTGCATTTTGATATGTGGGTACCTAATTTTGGTGTGCAAGAATTTATGGGTTATTCAGAGCAAATGCTGGAAGTTTTTTCACCAAACTGGACTTTTAATGATGGCTATATGCACCCAAGCGATAAACCAGGTCTTGGTATCGATTTTGATGAAAAACTTGCCGAGAAATATCCATACAACCCAGCTTACTTACCGATTGCTCGTTTAGAAGATGGCACGTTGTGGAATTGGTAATAGAGGAAAGCCTTTTTGTTAACCACAAAAATAAATTTGTGATAAGTGGTGAATATCACCTTCGTATGTATAACAAACAAAATTATCAGGAAGATAAAACAATATCTATTAAGACTTAAGTCTTAATAGATATAGCAGTTCTAGTCCAGATATAAATATATTGTTTTTATTATATATATTTAAAAGCAATATTATTTACGTAAAAAGAGGTAATAATAAATGGCTTTTATTCATGAGAATTTTCTTTTAAATAGTAAAGTTGCGCAAAAACTATACCATGAGTTTGCTGAAGATCTACCAATCATTGATTACCATTGTCATTTGGAACCACAAGAAATTATGGAAAATAAGAGTTTTGATTCCATTTATGATTTGTGGTTATCGGGAGATCATTATAAATGGAGAGCAATGAGAGCTAATGGTGTTGATGAGGCTTTAATTACAGGCGATGCTTCACCGCTAGAAAAGTTCAAGGCATGGAGTGAAACCCTTGAAAACACAATTGGAAATCCGTTGTTTCATTGGAGTCACCTCGAGTTAGCTAAATATTTTGGTATAACAAACACATTGAATGGAAAAAATTACAATGAAATATGGGAAAAGTGTAATGATATCTTAAAAAATAAAAATTATACAACTCAAAAATTAATTAATTTATCGAATGTTGAAGTAATTTGTACTACTGATTCTCCTTTAGATTGCTTGAAATATCACAGTGAAATAATTAAACAGGATAATTTTAAAACAAAAGTATTGCCAACATTTAGACCAGATGAAGCTTTGGATTCTGATGGTGATAAATTTATTTCATTTGTAAAACAACTTGAAGAAATCACCTTAGTTAAAATAAATAATTTTAATGATTATTTAATTGCTTTAGAAAACAGAGTTGAATATTTTCATCAAAAGAATTGTCGATTATCTGATCATGGATTAATGGATATTGAATTTTATCCAAGCGATCTTGAAACTCAGAACATATTATTTGAGAAAAAAATGAATAATATTGCTTTGAATAAGATAGAAAAAATTCAATATAAATCAGCAGTATTAATAGCATTAGCTGGATTTTATTCTAAAAGAAATTGGGCTATGCAAATTCATTTTGGTGTCATCCGTAACAACAATCAAATTATGCTCAAGAAAGTTGGTGTAAATGCTGGATTTGATTCCATTTATGATCAACAAAATCTGGCTGTTAATTTAAATAATTTATTAAATAAAATGAATGAATTAAATTCATTGCCTAAAACTATTATTTATAATTTAAATCCTAGTGTTAATGATGTGGTTGCATCCACAATTGCAAATTTTCAAAATTCTGGATTGGTTAAATCTAACATGCAGTATGGCGCAGGGTGGTGGTTTAGCGACACAAAAAGAGGAATGCTAAGACAGCTGACTACTCTTGCTGATCATGGTTTATTAATGAATTTTGTAGGGATGTTGACCGATTCAAGAAGCTTTATTTCTTATACCCGTCATGAATATTTCCGTCGAATTTTATGTAATTTAATTGGAAAATGGGTCACAGATGGGGAAATACCAGATGATTATCAATTGCTTGAAAAACTTATAACAGGCATTTGCTATAAGAACGCACTCTCATATTTCGAATTTTGAGCATAAAGACAAATAGTAATATTTAGTTTTATGAGAGACATAATATTTGGCTTATGAATTGAGGAACAAAGAATGGATATGAATAAAAAAAGGAAAGTAACTCTTCCTATTGCTATTGGTTATGGTTTAACAGACATAATGGGTGGTGGAGCTTTCACAATTATTGGTGCGTGGTTATTATTTTTCTATACTACTTTTGTTGGGTTAACTCCACTGGAAGCAGCATCAATTGTGGCTATAGCTAGAATTGTTGATGCTATAGTAAGTTTATTTATGGGGAGTTTTACCGATCATTTTTACAAGTATAAATTGGGACAAAAATTCGGGCGTAGACGATTTTTCTTATTAATTGGCTCTCCGTTGATGTTGCTTTATGTACTATTATGGGTAGTCGGTATGAATTTTTGGTTCTACCTTGCGGCATATTTGGTGTTCGAAATTGTAGCAGCAATAGTCCTTATCCCATGGGAAACCCTGCCATCAGAAATGACTAAAGACTATAATGATCGAACTAAATTATCAACAGGAAGAATGTTTCTTTCTGCGTGTGGTACTTTTTTAGCAACCTTTGTGCCTGGTATTTTGATCAATTATTTTGGTGAAAATAATTCCTATGCGTATTTTATTAATGGTTTATTATTTGCGGTGATATTTGCTATATGTGTATTTATTTCTTATAAAGCCACTTGGGAAAGGGAACCAACAGCTGAGATGTTAATAGAGCTACAAAAAGCACCTACAAAAAAAACCTTTTCAGAAAAATTAAGGATCTTTAAAAAATTAATTTCTGAATATCTTTCCACTTTCAACATAAAAGCATTTCGTCGCCACTTAGCTATTTATTTACTTTCATTTACAGCTAAAGATGTATTTAATACAGTATTTGTCTTTTTTTGTGTATATTGTTTGGTTGTTCCTTCATCTTTAGCTGCTGCTTTACTCTCACTAAGTATTATTGGTTTACCAATAACATTAATTGCAGGATTTGCGATGGTCAAATATGGCCCAGGTAAGTTATATACATTTTCTTATTCAACAATGATTCTATGTATCATTGGTTTTTATTACGTTTATATGTTTAATCCTGAATCTAAAATCTTACTTCTTTATATTTTGGCAATTTGTTATCAGGCTGGACGCTGTATTCTTGAATTTACTCCTTGGAACGTATTCCCTTTTATTCCTGATGTTGATGAAATTTTAACCAGACAAAGAAGGGAAGGATTATATGCTGCTGTAATGACTTTTGGTAGAAAAACAACTGTTGCTATTGCTACATTTGTTGTTGGTCTGATCTTACAAAAAGGTGGATTTGTTCAGGGGAGCATTGTTCAAAGCGAGCAAGCAATTACAACAATAGGATTATTATTTTTATGTGGAACTGCAGGACTTTTATTTATTGCTTTAATCTTTGCGCTTACATTTAAACTTAATAAAAAAACTCATACTATTTTAGTTAATGAGATCGAGAGACTAAAAGATAATGGTTTAAAAGAAGACGTGACAGATGAAACTAGAAACGTAGTTGAAGATTTAACAGGTCATAAATACGAAAATGTGTGGCGAACAGTTTAATAATTTACTTTAATGGACAATATAATGAAATTATCAAATCAAACTTTATCACAACTACCTGAAAAGGTAGTTGTACCAAACTATGATAGAAATAAGCTTAAAACTAAAATAGTTCATCTTGGTTTTGGTGCTTTTCATCGTGCTCATCAAGCTGTTTTTACTGACATTTTGGCAACAAAATATGGAAGCGATTGGGGATATTGTGAAGTTAATTTAATCGGCGGTGAAAAACAAATTGAAGATTTAAAGCAGCAAGATTACCTATTTAGTGTGTGTGAAATGGCTTATGATAATTGGAATTCGCGCGTTGTCGGGGTTGCCAAAGAGGCATTACATGCTGATATTGATGGTATTGCAAAAATATTAGAAGTTATGACACGCCCTGAAATCGCTATCATTTCAATAACTGTTACTGAAAAGGGATATTGTTATTTACCGTCAACGGCATCAATTGATCTAAATAACCCGCTGATTAAACACGATATTGAAAATGCAGCTAAACCGAAAACTGTTCCGGGTCTGATCGTTGAGGCATTACGTTTACGTAAAGAAAAAGGTTTAAAACCGTTTACGGTAATGTCCTGTGATAATATGCCAGAAAATGGTCATGTGACACGTAATGTTGTTTTGGCGTTAGCCAAACAACGTGATCCAAGTTTGGCTAGTTGGATCGACCAAAATGTGACATTCCCATCAACAATGGTTGACCGAATTGTACCTGCCGTGACACCTGAAACCATGGAAAAAATCCAAAAACAACTGGGTGGTATTGAAGATCCGGCGGGCGTTGCCGGTGAGCCATTTAAGCAATGGGTTATTGAAGATAACTTTGTTGCTGGCAGACCCGAGTGGCAAAAAGCCGGTGCTGAACTTGTTAGTGATGTCTTGCCTTATGAAGAGATGAAGCTACGTATGTTAAATGGTAGTCACTCGTTTTTAGCTTATTTAGGCTATTTAGCAGGTTATTTACATATTGATGAATGCATGCAAGATCCTAATTATGTGAAAGCTGCAAGACATTTGATGATAAATGAACAAGCAAGCACATTACGAGTAAAAGGAGTTGATTTACAGGCTTATGCTGATTCGTTGCTTGATCGTTATCGCAATACAGGTTTAAAACATCGTACTTGGCAAATAGCCATGGATGGTACTTTAAAATTACCCCAACGTATGCTCGATTCAGTCCGTTTTCATTTAGCGAATAACACACCTTTTGATTGCCTAGCTTTAGGTATTGCAGCTTGGATGAGATATGTAAGTGGGACTGATGATGCTGGTAAGATGATTGAGATAAGTGATCCAATTGCTGATAAGTTGAAAGAACTAGTAGCAAACAGCCAAGATAATCAAGAACGGGTAAAATTGCTATTGTCATTATCACATGTATTTGGTGATGATCTACCTAACAATAAATGTTTTGTTGAACAGGTAACTAAAGCTTATTTAGCTTTGCGGGATACTGGCGCTAAAAAGTCAGTTGAACAATTAGCAGAAAGTTTTTAAAGTTTTTTTAAACATTACTAACACAACTAACATAATTAATAAAAACAAAGTGTAATTGCTAGACATAGCATTACACTTTTCATTTCAATTTAAATTTAGTGCAAGTAACCTTTCTATAATTATGTCTATTTATCAAAAAAACTTTTCTTATATTTAAAAATCCCCTACTATTCTGCATAATTTAATTTTCACATAAGATGATATATGTTTAAATCTGCCGACTTAAATATTTCAGAACCCGTTAATCAACAAATTTACCGTAAATTAAGAAAAGCGATTATTACTTGTCAGGTATTGCCTGGTGTTTTACTGTCAGAAAAAGAGATTTCTAGTCAATTTAGTGTTTCAAGGCAACCGGTTAGAGAAGCGTTCATTAAATTAGCTGAAGCGGGACTTGTGCAAATTCTTCCACAACGAGGAACATTTGTTACAAAAATATCGATTAAGAAAGTTATTGATGGTCAATTTATCCGAGATGCTGTTGAGTGTGCAATTATCAAACAAGTAGCACTAAGGATTAGTGAGGCCGATATTTTATTGCTGCAAAAAAATCTTGATGAACAAAAACAAGCTAATAAACATAAGAATATTCATTATTTTCTTGAAAAAGATGATGAATTTCATCAAATTTTAATGAATGTGATAGACTGCCAAATGGCTTGGGAAAGTGTCGAGAACATTAAAGCAATGATGGATCGAGTCAGATTTCTTTCATTAGAACAGATTTCTCCGCCAGAGGATCTTGTTAAACAACATGAAAAAATTCTGATAGCTTTAAAAAATCATGATCCCGAGCTTGCTGCTATAGCTCAACATGAACATTTATCGGCTATTTTAGAAACAATAAAAATAGTGTCTAAGCAGAAAAATGAATGGTTTGTTGATTAGTATTTATTAAAGCTATGGATTGTTCTTTTTGGTGTATATAAATATGTCGTTTATCTTTTTTATAACTTGATTTATTTGAATGATTATTTATTTTTACGCAAATAGCCTAAAGCGCCAGCAATCTCTATTGTCCATATTCCATTTTTAAAAATTAAAGGAAACGTTGCTCGACTGCTTGCATTAGGTCCTGGGTTTTGTTGCACTATTTCAATTTCGGTATTAGTTACTTTACTGATAATAGCTACATGCCCATAGCTAGACCAATTAAGGACAATAATATCATCCACCTGCGGTTTAGTAGGTGAGCCATTATGAAATTGTAATAAATTGCGTTGACGATTTATTTTTCCATCAGCAATTGATGGGTCAAAAAAATCTTTAGCATGGCCATAGCTATTTGGCATTTTATGATTAAAACGCTGATAATAATAGCGTTTAATAAATTCAACACATTGATATTTCTGGCCTAAGTTATAGCCGTCTTGCGTGACATTTCTTCCACTTACATTATAAATGCTACCATTATAATAGACTTTCACCCCATTAAATTCATCAACGACCTTGCCAATTTTTTGTTTATCAATTTCAACATTGGCAAAAGCACACGAATAAAGTGTATAGTAGCTTAATATTGATAATCGCCAAAATAAGAATAGGCTTTTTTTATGGCTCCATAGCATTTTTTATTTCCTTTGTTTTTATAATCTATTATTAAATCTAATGGTTATTCTATTAAGAAAATAAATAAAATCTAATAATAACAAATTTATAGTAATATTATCACGTTATCTTATATTAAACTTACTAGTGTGATATTTATGAGTAAAATAGCGTCTATTTTTTGGATAGGTTAGTGACTGATGATGGTAAATGATTATTCTCTGCTTACAATCTGAATAATCCTATTCATCATTACGATAACTATGTTTGAGTTAGTAATAGCGGGGTTGTAGGATGATTAAGAAAGTTAAAATAAATGTGAGTGGACGAGTACAAGGCGTTGGATTTCGTTTTTTTACTTATCAGCAAGCCCAAAAGCTAGGATTAGTTGGTTATGTTCGCAATTTAGAGAATGGCGATGTTGAAATTATTGCTCAAGGTGACGGCTTACAAATAGCCAAATTAACAAAATGGATTGAAAATGGTGGGCCTGCCTCGTCGCGTATTTCACATATAAATATTTGTGAATTATTGCCACAAAATGATTTAACTTCTTTTAATGTTCGATATTAATTTAATAAAAAATAAAGTAAAATAATTAAAATTTTGGACATTCGAAATAATAATTTCTAATTAATGTGAATAACGTATGTTATGAATAAAAAAAATCTAATCTGTTTTTTACTGCTCATTGTTGTTATCGGTGTTTATTACAATTATCAGAAAGGAGATGGGGCAGTAAGCCAATCTACTCAAGATGTATCAGATAAACCGATTTATCAAAGTGATAACATGTTAACAGATATTTATGACTTATCAGGGGAACTTGTGTATAAAATTGAGTCGAGTAATGTTAGGCATTATGATAATTCAGGTAATACTGAATTTGATTTGCCCAGTTTTACCATTTATGATCAACAACATATAGCTATATGGCATATTAAGGCGAAGCAAGCGACGCTAACGAGCGATAAACTTTTGTATCTTTATCATGATGTGCAATTAGATAATTTGACACAAGAATCCCAATTAAAACAAGTAAAAACAGATAATGCTGCAGTAGATTTAACTTCACAGTTAGTTACATCAAAAGATCCCGTCATCATTAATGGAGTGGGGTTTTATTCCACTGGTATTGGTTTAGCAGGCGATTTACATGCAAAAACGGCTAACATACTTGAAAATGTAAAAACATATTATAACACTGAGGCAAAATAAAACATGAGTTCGCTAAAACAAGTTGTTTGTTCATTAATTTTATTGCTACCTATCTCTTTAAGTAGTTTTGCAAATGGGCCGACTACGCAACCTGCAGATCCCAAGATGTTTGCCGATAATAAACCCATTGCAATTGATGCCGATAATCAACAGATTGATATTGAAAATAATACTATTACATTTATTGGCAATGTGGTCATTGTGCAAGAAGGATTAACCATAAAAGCGGATAAAGTGGTTGTCACTGAAATGCAAAATACAGAAAAACAAAAAATTACAGCTTATGGTAATCCAGTGAATTATAAGCAAATCTTGCCGAAAAACAATAAGGTTGTCACAGGGCACTCTTCACAAGTAATTTACAATGTAAAACAAAATAATATTGTGTTACAAGGGAAGGCAGAGTTATTTCAACAAGACAATCATATTGTAAGTGAAATGATTATTTATGATGTCAAAAAACAGCAAATATTTGCGCAGCCAGGTAAGAATAGGCGAGTTAAAAGCACTATCATCCCAAACCAAGTTAAAGAGATGAGCAAATAAAATGTCAATTTTAAAAGCGGAAAATCTAGCTAAAGTATACAAAAAACGCCGTGTAGTTGAAGATGTCAGTTTAACCGTTAATTCTGGCGAAATCGTTGGGTTATTAGGACCAAATGGTGCAGGTAAAACCACCACTTTTTACATGGTGGTTGGTATTGTGACCTTAAATGCGGGTAAAATTTACCTTGATGATCATGATATCAGCATTTTACCTCTACACGAACGAGCACAAAAAGGCATCGGCTATTTACCGCAAGAGGCCTCTATTTTTAGAAAATTGTCTGTTATTGATAACATTATGGCAATTTTAGAAACGCGCAAAGATATTGATAAAAATGAAAAAATTGATCGCGCTGAAGAGTTACTTGAAGAGTTCCATATTACGCATATTCGTGACAGTATAGGGCAATCTTTATCCGGTGGTGAAAGACGCCGAGTTGAAATTGCTCGCGCATTAGCAGCTAATCCTAAATTTATTTTACTTGATGAACCTTTTGCGGGCGTTGACCCGATTTCAGTAATAGATATCAAAAGTATTATTAAACATCTACGTGATCGAGGACTAGGCGTATTAATAACTGATCATAATGTGCGTGAAACGTTAGATGTTTGTGAGCGTGCTTATATTGTTAATAAAGGTCATTTAATTGCTGAAGGTTCGCCTAATGATATTTTAAGTAACGAATATGTAAAACGCGTTTACTTAGGAAACGAGTTCAGGCTATGATAAAACCTAGTTTACAACTGAAAGTATCTCAACAATTATCTATGACGCCACAATTACAATTGGCGATTCGATTACTACAGTTGTCAACTTTAGAACTTCAACAAGAGATTCAAACCGAGCTTGAAAATAACCCATTGCTTGAAGTGGCTGATCAATATCACGAAATTGATGTAGAACAAAAATTTCAAGATGAAAATATCGATACCC
The DNA here is from genome assembly GCF_009795885.1 of Gilliamella sp. Pas-s25. Classification (GTDB taxonomy): domain Bacteria; phylum Pseudomonadota; class Gammaproteobacteria; order Enterobacterales; family Orbaceae; genus Gilliamella. Next base: position 25,657 of record NZ_WTEV01000027.1, read on the forward strand.
GCGAAGCCTTAGATAGCCGAGAAATACCTGAATCTATTCCATTAGATGCCTCATTAGATGATATCTATACCGCAGGAACCCCCTCTGGTACTCATTCTGATTATCGTAATGATGAATTGCCTATCTATCAAGGTGAAACTCACGAAACGTTACATGATTATTTAAGATGGCAACTTGAGTTAACGCCTTTTAGTGATACTGACAGGGCGATAGCGGTGTCGATTATTGAAGCGATTGATGAGCAGGGGTATCTAACGGTTTCTCTCGATGAAATTTTGGAAGAGCAGGGTAATGACGAAATTGAACTGAACGAAGTTGAAACTGTTTTAAAGCGTATTTGGCATTTTGATCCAATTGGCGTTGGAGCCAGATCGTTACAAGAGTGTTTGTCTATCCAAATTCAACATTTAACCTATCCATTACTAGTTAAACCAATTATTGATAACTACTTAGATTTATTAGCGACTCGAGATTATAGAACTTTAAAAAAAGTATTAAATGCTAGTGATGAGCAGTTAAAAGAAGCAGTCAATTTTATTCAACATCTACAGCCATACCCAGGTGATTCAGTCAATACTACACCGCCAGATTATGTGATCCCTGATGTTGTAGTAAAAAAATTGAATGGAAACTGGATTGTTGATTTGAATAATGACAATATGCCACGCTTACGCATTAATAAGCAATACGCCGCAATGGAAAAGATAGCAAATGAAAGTGATAGCCAGTATATTCGATCACATTTGCAAAATGCGAATTGGTTTATTAAAAGTATTGAAAACCGTAATGAAACATTACTTAAAGTAAGTCAATTTATTGTTGAGCATCAGCAAGCATTTTTTGAACACGGCACTGAATACATGAAACCAATGATTTTGTCTGATGTTGCAACAGCAATTGACATGCACGAATCAACGATTTCCCGTGTAACAACACAGAAATATTTACAATGCCCTACAGGAATATTTGAGTTAAAATTCTTTTTTTCTAGCCATGTAAACACAGAATCAGGTGGCGAAGCCTCGTCGACGGCTATTCGTGCTTTAATTAAAAAATATATATTGGCAGAAGATCGCAAAAAACCATTAAGTGATAGTAAATTGGTCGCAATACTTGAAGAGCAAGGTATAATTATTGCCCGTCGAACCGTAGCAAAATACCGTGAAGCCTTATTAATTCCGCCATCAAGTCAACGAAAACAGCTTTAAAGATAAAGCTGTTTATAAAAACTGATTATTTTAAATGACTTTTTCAGTTTCAATAATCATCATATCCGTAGTAAAAGAACCATCTGCTTGAAGTTCAAAATAATTTTTTGTATCGTCAGCTGCCGTTTCTTGGTAAATGCGTATTGCCTCAATTAACTGTTCAGGGGTACGCATTCGTTTAACCCATGTATCAAAAGAGAGCGTTAAACGGTGGCGGGCTATATTATTAATGACAAAACCTGCTTCAGTTAAAAAGGTTAACCACTCACCGGGGGTATAGTCGCGAACGTGTGATGTATCACGCAAAGCTTCAACAGTTTGTAGCCAAATATCTAATACAGGATGACCAGGTGAAACAACATCCATAATAATTAATTTACCACCAGCTTTGGTTATGCGATGGATCTGTCGAATACTTTTGCCCACATCATGCCAGTGATGTGCTGAATAGCGGCTGACAACAATATCAAATTGATTATCAGCAAAAGGTGGATATTCAGCATAACCTTGCTTAACGGTTATATTTTGTAAACCGCGCTCTTTCGCTGTTTGCGCTACAACCGATAACATTTCATTTGAAAGGTCATAGGCTGTAACATGTTTAACATATTTTGCTGCAATAAAACTGACATGACCTGCGCCACATCCCATATCAAGTAGACTTGCCGCGGAATGTGGTATAAGTAGGTTAGATAAATATTCAAGATCAGGCCCTTGAGCATGTACTTTACTGGTTAAATAAGCATTGGCTTGTTCGCCAAACTGCTGTTTAACATTGTCATGATGTGTTGCCATTGTTGATTCTCATTATTGGGCGCAAATAAGCGCCCAAAAGTTAAAGTTAAGCTAAAAATGAAGGGATTTTTTGTTCAAAGTCGCTAATTGCTTCTTCATGTTGTAAGGTTAAGCCAATATTATCTAACCCATTTAACAAGCAATGACGTTTAAAAGCATCAATTTTAAATGTATATTGCTTGTCGCCAGCAATAACAACTTCCTTGACTAAATCAATGGTAAACTCGATGCCTTCATTGGCTTCGACAATTTTAAACAGCTCATCGACATCTTCTTCGGATAAATTAACCAATAGTAACTGATTGTTAAATGAGTTATTATAAAAGATATCGGCAAAGCTTGAACCAATAATAGTTTTAAAACCATAATCAGCTAATGCCCAAGGGGCATGTTCACGAGAAGAACCACATCCAAAATTTTCACGTGCTAATAAAATGCTGGCACCTTTATAGCGGGGTTTATTCAAGACAAATTCAGGATTAGGCTGCTCGCCAGCATCATCTAAAAAACGCCATTCATGAAAGGCATGTTTACCAAATCCAGTACGTGTTACTTTCTGTAAAAACTGTTTTGGAATGATTGCATCTGTATCAACATTAGCCGCGTCCAAAGGAACAACCAATCCGGTGTGTTTTGTAAATTTAGCCATGACAAGTCTCCTTAAAACGGTTTGCGAATATCAGTAAAATGACCAGTAATAGCCGCTGCAGCTGCCATAGCAGGGCTGACTAAATGGGTTCTGGCATCCCGCCCTTGGCGACCTTCAAAATTACGATTACTGGTTGATGCGCAGCGATCCCCAGGTGCTAATTTATCGTCATTCATTGCAAGGCACATTGAACAGCCCGGTAACCGCCATTCAAAACCAGCGTCGATAAAAATTTTATCTAATCCTTCGGCTTCGGCTTGTTCTTTGACAGGACCTGATCCTGGCACGACTAATGCTTGTACACCTTCTGCCACTTTACGACCTTTAGCCATTTGCGCTGCTGCGCGTAAATCTTCAATTCGCGAATTTGTACATGAGCCAATAAACACTTTATTGATTTTAATATCTGTCATTTTGGTGCCAGCGGTTAATCCCATATAAGTTAATGCGCGTTCTGCTGAATGTTTCTCGATAGGATCAGTAAAACAATCAGGATTGGGTACTGTTGCGTCAATCGACGTGACTTGACCCGGATTTGTTCCCCAAGTGACTTGAGGTGCAATATCTTTACCTTCAAGTGTGACCACGGTATCAAACTGCGCACCGTCATCGGTTTTTAGGGTTTTCCAATAGGCAACAGCTTTTTCAAAATTTTCGCCCTTTGGCGAAAACTGACGACCTTTCAAGTACTCAAAAGTCACTTCATCTGGCGCAATAATACCAGCTTTAGCTCCCATCTCGATTGCCATATTGCATAATGTCATGCGTCCTTCCATTGATAATGATTTAATGGCATCACCACAAAATTCAACTACATGCCCAGTACCACCAGCACTGGTGGTTTTACCGATAATCGCTAATATAATATCTTTGGCAGTGATTCCTTCAGCTACTTGACCTTTGACCTCGATTTTCATGGTTTTAGCTCGACCTTGTTTTAAAGTTTGGGTGGCTAATACATGCTCAACTTCAGAGGTGCCAATTCCAAATGCGAGTGCACCAAATGCGCCATGTGTTGCGGTATGTGAATCACCACACACAATAGTCATACCGGGTAAAGTCATACCTTGTTCAGGGCCGACCACATGGACAATACCACGTAATGGGCTTTGTAAATCATATAACGAAACACCAAACTCTTTGGCATTTTTTGCCAGTTCAGTTAATTGAATGCGAGCCATTTCGCTACAAGCATTTAAATCATTACTTTTGGTTGAAGTATTATGATCCATGGTCGCAAAAGTTTTATGAGGCTGACGAACCTTACGATTCATTGCTCGCAAACCATCAAATGCTTGTGGAGAGGTGACTTCATGCACTAAATGACGATCAATATATAAAATAGGTGTTTCGTTTGGTGCTTCATAAACGACATGTGCATCATATAATTTTTGATACAGTGTTTTTGACATTGCATATTCCTTATTATTTTTACAACAAGTACTAACGACTTGGTTTATCGCATTATTTTATTTACGGTTATAATCAAACCATGCGGTTAAATCAACTTACAAATAATATCTCCCATTTCATCGGTCGATACTGGCTGTTCTTTTTGGGCTAGATCAATAGTACGATAGCCTTGCTCTAATGCTTTATTTACGGCTGTTTCGATAGCTGAGGCAATATCATCCCTTTTTAAGCTATAACGGACTAGCAATGCTAAAGATAGAATTTGTGCTGCTGGATTGGCAATGTTTTTACCAGCAATATCTGGTGCACTACCGCCTGCAGGTTCGTATAACCCAAAACCTTGTTCGTTAAGGCTGGCAGATGGTAACATCCCCATAGAGCCTGTTATCATAGCGCATTCATCAGACAAGATATCACCAAATAAATTTGAACATAAAATCACATCAAACTGTGAAGGATCTTTAACTAATTGCATAGTGGCATTATCGATATACATATGCTCAAGAGCAACATCTGGATAGTTTTTAGCGACTTCACTCACCACTTCACGCCATAAAATTGAGGTTTGTAATACATTAGCTTTATCTATTGATGTCACTTTCTTACGGCGTAAACGAGCGGCTTCAAAGCCCATTTTTGCGATGCGTTCTATTTCGAAACGGTGATACACTTCAGTATCAAAAGCCTTTTCTTGCGCACCACTTCCTTCTCGTCCTTTTGGTAGACCAAAATAGATACCGCCAGTTAATTCGCGCATACATAAAATATCAAAACCACGCTCAGCAATATCGGCGCGTAATGGGCAAAGATCTTCTAATCCTTGATATAAGCGGGCAGGGCGCATATTAGCAAACAGTTTGAAATGTTTGCGTAATGGCAATAACGCACCGCGTTCAGGTTGTTGGTCGGGTGGTAAGTGAGTCCATTTTGGTCCGCCCACTGAGCCAAATAAAATAGCATCCGCTTTTTCACATCCTTCTAGTGTTTCTTTCGGTAATGGACAGCCATGAATATCAATTGCTGCACCACCGACATCATATTCGCTAGTAGTAATAGAAAGTTGATATTTTTGGCGGATAACATCCAATACTTTATAGGCTTGTTTCATCACTTCAGGGCCAATGCCATCGCCAGGCAGTACTGCAATATGGTAGTTTTGTGACATTTTTTATTCCTTTATAATCTTATTTAATCTTCTTATTTTGCTGTTAAACGAGCAAAACAAATAATTTTTTAATCTTGGTGTAATTTTTGTTTTTCTTGGGCAACTTGATTTGCTCTATACACATTATTTAATACATTAATTAATGCCAACGCCGATGAGTGAACAATATCGGTTGCAAGCCCAACACCATGAAATTTACGCCCCTTATATTCGGCAACAATATCCACTTGCCCTAACGCGTTTTCACCTTGTCCTTTAGAAGCTAATTGGTATTTGACAATCGAAATCGGCTCGCCAGTAATCCGATTTATGGCTTGGTAAACCGCATCGACAGGACCATTACCTGTTGCTGCATCGGAATACTTTTTATCGCCAATTAATAAACTGACTGAAGCAGTTGAAACCACTGTTGAACCTGACTGAACATTAAAATAATCCATAACATAATGTTCTTTTTCGTCTTTCAATTGGTTGATGAAGATTAATGCTTCTAAATCATAATCAAACACTTGACCTTTTTTATCAGCTAGTTCTAAAAAAGCCTCATAGACTTGATCTAAGTTATAATCTTTATCGTGATAACCCAGCTCTTCTAAACGATGTTTAACCGCGGCGCGTCCAGAGCGAGAGGTTAAATTTAATTGAATTTGATTTAAGCCGATTGATTCTGGGGTCATAATCTCGTAAGTTTCACGATTTTTTAAAACCCCATCTTGATGAATCCCTGACGAGTGAGCAAAAGCATTACTACCAATAATTGCTTTATTGCCTGGAATTGGCATGTTAGTAATTTGGCTGACAATTTGGCTTGTACGATAAATCTCTTGATGATTGATATTGGTATGAACATTTAAAATATTTTGGCGAACTTTGATTGCCATAATCACTTCTTCAAGTGCGGTATTACCTGCACGTTCGCCTAAACCATTCATCGCCCCTTCAATTTGCCGAGCGCCTTCTTGAACCGCGCTAATCGAGTTAGCCACTGACATGCCCAAGTCATCATGGCAATGAACAGAGATAATCGCTTGATCAATGTTCGGGACACGTTCAAATAAGGTATGAATAATGCCACCAAATTGATAAGGGACAGTATAACCGACAGTATCCGGAATATTGATCGTTCTTGCCCCGGCTTTAATTGCCGCCTCAACGATCCGACATAAGTTATCAATTGGGGTACGACCTGCATCTTCACAAGAAAACTCCACATCATTAGTATAATTACGTGCACGTTTAATACAGTGCACAGCCCGTTCAATGACATCATCAAATGTCATTTTTAATTTATCTTTAACATGCAAGGTTGATGTTGCCATAAAAGTATGAATTCGAAATTGATCAGCAACTTTTAATGCCTCGGCAGCAACATCAATATCTTTATCAACACAACGAGATAAAGCACAAACACGGCTATCTTTAATGGTTTTAGCAATCGTTTGTACAGATTCAAAATCACCGGGTGATGATACAGGAAAGCCAACTTCCATCACATCGACTCGCATTCGCTCCAGTGCAAGCGCTATTTGTAACTTTTCTTTAACACTTAAACTTGCTTGTAATGCTTGTTCGCCATCACGTAACGTTGTGTCAAAAATAATGACTTGATCGCTCATTGTTTTTCCTTTTATATATTTTAGCGCTATTACGGTATTTCAAGTTAAGAAAACAAAAAACCCGCACTGTAGCGCGGGTTCTTGTAATTTGTTGATTTGTTTATTTAACTACTTCTTTTACTCCACACACAAGCTATCCGCGCAAGTTGATGCGAGGAGGAGGCTGAGGTCGAGTGATAAATAGTTAACAAACATAAAAATCTCTATTTTGATTGTAATTAATACAGACTAAAACTGATGATATTTTTACCAAATGATATTAGTGGTGTCAATGATTATTTGCAGCCAATCTTAATATATTCTATTTTTATTAAAACAAAGTACCTAATACTAAATTAAGTATTACTTCACTATTTGACAAATCTATTAAAATAATAAGTTGAGACATAATGAAACCGAATTATAATAATGAAAAGAATAACTCACGAGGGTCTAACAATGAACATAGTTGATATTTCTCAAAAACGCTATACTACCAAACATTATGATCCAACCAAAAAAATCCCAGCCGATCAGATTGAACAATTATTGACAGTTTTAAAAAACAGTCCATCATCGGTTAATTCACAGCCATGGCATTTTTATGTTATTGATAGTGATGCGTCAAAAAATAAAATTTTACCCGCTATACTCGAATTTAATCAACCAAGAGTGACTGGCGCTTCGCACACTATTGTCTTTTGTATTAAAACGCCAATAGATGAAGCTCATTTAGTCAACCTGCTTAATCAAGAAGAGAAAGACGGTCGATACCCTTCAGCCGATCTTAAACAAGCGCAAGATCAAGGTCGTCGACACTTTGTAAAGCTCAATAGCACAACCATTGAATCGCAACAATGTTGGGAAAGTAAGCAAGTTTATCTGGCATTAGGGCAACTGCTTTTTGCAGCAGCGGCAATTGGTATTGATTCAACGGCTATTGAAGGATATGACGCCCAAAAAATGGACGAGATCTTAGATCTGAAAAGCAAAGGACTTAAAAGTATTATTGTTGCCACATTAGGCTATCGAGCCGAAAATGACGGCAATGCGTATCGACCAAAATCACGCTTACCAAAAGAACAAATTTTCACATTTTTATAATATAACTTGAAATATCCTCCGTCTGAATTGAGCTATATGCAGAGGATATTTTTTGATTGATTTCAGTTAACTATTCTATCCAGTTTGTAGATCATTGGGTTATAACTATATTTATGTTCATATTTCATAGTTAATTATCAGTGTTAATAAATGCCAATTTTTGATACTGGATTTTTTTACTAATTTTTGAAAATTAAGTTTGGTTATTAGCATTTAAGGTATTGTTCTTTTTATCTAAACTTGTTTCGATAACCACCGTAAAAGTGTTTTACAAATCTTAAGAAAGCAGTCATTTTTTTACTTTAAAGTCGCATTATATTTTGATTATAATTAGTCTTGTATTTTTGTCAGTAGTTGCAGGTTAAATGCTATCAATTTTAAAAGTCATTTTTTATTGATAGCCAAAACATTGTTAGTGATTTGAAAAACAGGTAGTTAGGTGTTTTTAATATGGAAAACACCTAACTAAGCAAAAAATTAACGAATAATGAGTAAATATGCTATGACAAAACCAACAATCCCTCATCTTGGTCAACTAAATCATTTAATGTTAAAAATTGTGGGGCATTATGCATTGCAATTAATTTGTGTGTTATTGTTAGAGTTGATGATAGTAAACCATGCGCTTGCCTTATCCGCAAACACAACAGCAGTGATTCAAGGCAGTGCGCCTTATTTCACTTTTGATGGCGGTAGAACTAAAGTGACAAATAGTCAAGGACTATTAGGCATAACACTATCAGATGGTCGCCAGTATGTTGCACCAGGCAGTCCATCAGGGCTATATCCTAATGGGATAGAAAACACCTCAAATGTGGAAAATCCAATAGTATTACCTGATGGAATCACAACCTTTGCTAGCATTAAAACGTCAGTTCCCTTAGTCAGTGATGGTAATAACAGTTATCCAAATATTGCTTTAAACAATCTAGCTAATTCATATGGCTATTGGGCGGATGATGATGGCGATGAAAATGTGCGTGCTACAGGTAATTTAACCGTGGTATGGCAGGATAAAAATGGAATAGACATTACAAGCCAAATCAAAAGTAATCAAATACAAACATTAGATCCGTGTGACGCCCCTTATAAGCTAGAAATCAAGGCAACGAGTGGTCAACTATCTACTTTGTACGGTATACCCAATATAACTCGCTTTAGTAAAGAAGCAACATCATATTATATCAGTTCTAAAATAGATAGGCCTTATGTTTGTTATGCACAGCCGAATATACTTTATAGCTGGGGAGAGACAAAGGATCCAAGTTGGGTTGATAACAAGGGATTTAAGGTGGCCAGTATTAGTAACCTTGCTGACAATTTTCCCTCAACGGGGTCAAATGGGTTGCATTTTTATTTGTTATTAGCAGGCATTACTCCAGAGCAAGTCATCGCAGCAAATGGCACAACCGTTTTTGCAGAAAGTGGCGGAAACACGGTAAACTTATCCCTCACAGCAGAACAAAAATCTACTTTTCTTGCTCGCCCTCAAGTGGCATTAAAGATTTTATTAAATGGACCAAACAAAGATTCAAGCAATACAAAGTTTACCCCCTCAGAATTTAAGCTGTATGCTGATAGTGAGCATAACCAGTTACTTTATCACTTTAAAATCGAACGCTGGTATGTTATTAAGCCTGGTTTTGCTGGTGGTTATGATAGTGCTAAAGTATTTTGTAATAGTCTTGGTAATGGTTATCGAATTCCAGGTGTTGAAGACTATACTAATGCGAATGGGTATCGTTGGAGAGATGGCGCCCCTGGAGTAGGTTCTTATTATCGTCGGCAAATGAGTTATAAAAATGGTAACAAATGGGTAGGAGGTTTATTGAATGAATGGGGAAAATTAGATTCGGCTGATAAAAAGGATTATCCCGCTGCGATAGACTGGAAAAATAGTGGAGGTCCATGGGGATACGACATATATTGGGCATTCCAATTTTCCGGCATCGGAGAATACTACGATGTTAACAGCGATGGCTATATAGGAAGCAATTACGAATCAACGACAACCCACAGGGTAGTGTGTGTCGCACCTTAAAAGATAGTGAGCAATGAGTAGTATAGCGCTATAAAATAATCATTAAAAGCCGTGATGGGTAACTAGGGCGTGTTGATCTTTCGTGATTATTTTTTAGACGGCATGATGTGAGTTATAATAATTCTGCAAAAAACAACCATAACTCG
>NZ_WTEV01000028.1 GCF_009795885.1 Gilliamella sp. Pas-s25
AATAAAATCCAAATTAAAAATCTTATTTATGGTTTAAATAAAAAAATAAACCCCGAATTATATCGAGGTTTGTCATCAATCTGAGCCACCTTTAAGTGGCTTTTTTTATTTTATCGTCCTGGCAACTTTTTCCAAGTAACTTCATTACGTAAATAAGTTGGCTCTGCATCTTCAACATTAACCAGATCATTTTTTTTGTATTTATCCTTGGCAATAACAATAAGATCTTGTGCATGAGGCAATAAGATATCACTTTGTTTTATATTATTAATCATATCAGGATAAGTTTGCCACCCCGTACCTGCACAATAATGATTTTGACTGATATGCTTCACTTTTTCGATTACATTTTCAGGCTTAATAACACACTCAGCAATAACCGCTTGCCATTGCTCGTTAACGTAATGGTATTGACCTAAATAGACTTCGTTCATTCTAGCATCAATTGCGGCAATAACGTTTGTTGCTTGCGTTGTTCGATAAACACCTTGAGCCAAAGTCATCAGTGTTGATACACCTATCATAGGTTTATCAATACCTAACGCTAAACCTTGAGCCACGCCAATACCAATTCTAACGCCGGTAAAACTGCCTGGACCTTGACCAAAAGCGATTGCATCAACTTGCGTAAGTGAACAGGCTGACTGTTTAAGAAGTCTATCAACCATCGGTAATATTTGTTTAGTATGATCACGAGCCGATAAAATAAAATCGTGAGTGATTTCGTTACGGTAAAGTAAAGCAACCGAACAAGCTTCTGTTGAAGTATCAATGGCTAAAATAGTACTCATGTTTTTTCCAAAATATTTTATCTATTATCATTTAGCTTTTTAGTTATTAAAAAGTTTATAACTTTATTTATGTCCCGTGTTCTTGGTGAGGGTGGTAAGCTATTAATAAATGTTGCACCATAAGGTCGCATTACTAAACGATTATCACAGATGATAATCGCTCCACGATCATTGTGATGGCGAATTAGTCGCCCTACACCTTGTTTTAAGGTGATCACCGCTTCGGGTAATTGTACATCATTAAATGCGTCCCCACCCTGCATTTGACAATCCTCCATACGGGCTTTAATTAACGGATCATCAGGCGACGTAAACGGTAATTTATCTATAATAACACATGATAAGGTATCGCCTCTAACATCAATCCCTTCCCAAAAGCTGCTCGTAGCAATAAGTAGCGCATTACCTGTATGAATAAACTGTTCAAGCAATTTAACTTTACTGGTTTCACCTTGTACCAATACTGGTAATTTAGTTAATTTTCGAAACTGTTTAGCGAGTGCATTCATCATTGCATATGAAGTACACAAAAAGAAACAACGACCATTATTAGCTTCAATAACAGGCAATAATATGTTGGCTAATTTTTCAGCATTGCCTTGCTCATTTGGCGATGGAATATAACGTGGAACACACAAAATTGTCTGGTTAATATAATCAAATGGGCTTTCTAAAATAAGTGAATCAGCATCAGCTAATCCTAAACGTTTGGTAAAATAATCTAATTGATTATCAACCGATAACGTTGCTGATGTAAAAATCCAACTGCCTTTTCGCTGGGTTAATAGTTCAGTAAATTTATCGGCAACAGACAAAGGCGTTAGCGCAAAAACAAAATAGTTATGGCTACTTTCATACCAATAACTAAAACCAGTTACATTTGTCTCCTGCAAGCGTTTTAATAGCGTATTATATTGATTAATTCTTTCAAAACAGTTATCTAACGTTGTCGAACGTCCAACCGTCAATAACAAAACTTCGTGACAAAAGTCTAATGCATCAACAAGATAAGAAATTTCTTTTTTAACTGCTTCTTGGTTAAATAAAAAACGTAAGTTACCTTTTGGTGGTTGTTGGTTAATAACAATTCGTAAGTCTTGCGTACATTTTTGCAGTTTATCCGCACATTGCTGTAGCTGAGACATATCTTTAACTTCGGTACGATAAACTAGGTTAATTTCTTTAGCAAGATCAAAAAGTTGCCGACTAGTTAGCTGCTCACCAAAATAATGACAAGCAAGATCTGGTAGTTGATGAGCCTCGTCAAAAATCATGACATCTGCTTTAGGAATCAGTTCTCCAAAGCCCGTATCTTTTACTACAACATCAGCTAAAAATAAGTGGTGATTAACCACAACAACATCCGCATTTAAGGCTCGTTTACGCGCTTTGACAACATAACAATCACTATAGTGTTCACAGTCACTGCCTAAACAATTATCATTTGTGCTTGTTAATATTGGCCAAATTAGGTTTTCTTCCGTGACAGTTGTGCATTTGCTAATATCTCCATCTTTGGTTTTAATTGACCAATTTTTTACACGAACTAAATCAACGCGTAACTCTTTATCAAGGTCCCCTGCTGCAGCATATTGATGATACAGTCGTTCTAAACAAAGATAATTAGCTCGGCCTTTAAGCAAGGCTATTTTGCCTGTGTAATTTAATGCTTTTTTGATTATTGGTAGGTCTTTGCTGAATAACTGTTCTTGTAAATTTTTAGAGCCAGTTGAAAGTATTACTTTTTTATCGCTACGTAATGCAGGGACTAAATAAGCAAAGGTCTTGCCAGTCCCTGTTCCAGCTTCAACCACAAGAGAATGCTTTTTTTTTATTGATTCAGAGACTTTACTTGCCATGTTTCGTTGTGGCTCTCTTGGCACAAATCCATCAATAGCCTTAGCAAGCAAACCATTCTCAGCAAAATCATCAATCACTTAAAATACACCTAATATAAAAGATAAGTTCAATACAACAATAAAATGAAGAAAATATATTCTAGGAAAAATAAAGCATTATGAAAACATCACAGCTTATTTCCAAAATGAGATGAATTTATTGTCACAGAATGAAACAATTAATAACATAAAAACTGCCGTACTATACCAGTAACCGAGCGAAAAAGATATATAGGCATACCCTTGAGTCACCAAAGCCATCTTTAATTGTGAACGTTACTCATCAAAGTAAATAACGCCCTAGATTTCAAAGAATAAAGAACCAATAACAAATTTTATTTTGTCAATTTGGTTTTCAAATAAATAAAATAATGCTTAAGTCCTAATAAATATTTTTTTTGCTCAAACATTAATCGAGAATAAGCTCGTATTGAGGAGGTTTTTTTACAACTATATAAAGGCAGCTCGTCATTTTTCCATGGTGATTGTTGTAAATAAAAATCAAATAATGTTGAACGATAAGGCTGGTGCCAAGGTTTGTTTTTAGTAATATAATGAATCAAAACAGTATCATCTGGAACATTTGAATCTTCATTGCCATTTATTGATAACGCCAATAAATTATTATATTTCTTTGCTAATAGAATCCTTTTTTCACCTATTGCGATATTTAATACATCTTGATCTGGATATTGGTATTTTTCACCACTATTCAATAATGTTAGTGTTTTAGAAGTAATATCCTCCTGACACCAAAGTGGAATATTAATTAACATAACACCAGAATTAAAATAAGTGCCAAACTTTACGTTATATTTAGTACATTGAGACTCTTGCATATAGGAAACATCAGCAACAGCTGCTATAACCGCTGAGTCTAAATTAATATCAGAAATAAATGCTAAGTTTTGGAGACAAAGTGTATCACTATCAATGTAAAGCAACCTTTCAGTAACATCTCTTAAAATTATCGGAGCAATTAATCGAACACAAGCCGAAATAGGAAACTGTTCAGTATTTTTTTGGTCTATTTTGAACTGCTCATTAATGACATATTCGGTTATAGCGACATTATCAAATTTAATGGCGACAAATTTTTTTCTATTTACTTCTGAAATATTATGAGTAAAAAGATGAAAATGAATTTGCCGATTTTTGTTATTTTCAATAACAGAAATAATGTCCACTCCTGCCGATAGTGCATAATTATTGTCAAAACATAATAAAATATGTAATACAGGAGTATTATTTAAAAAATCAAATAATAATAATTTATTTCGTTTATTAATAAACTTATCTACATTAATCACACAGCTAATCCTCAATGCTTTTTGAAAGTTTTATGCTTTAAATACAGTAAATAATACTTACAAGCAGAAAAATATTTATGTTGGCTTACAAGAAGCTTAGCGTATCGTCTTGTCGTTGATGGTGCTTTCTCATTGGCAAGTAATAATTTATCATTTGCCCAAGGAGAAGATGCTAAATAACGCTGATAAAGTGGCGTCAAATATAGTTTATACCAAGGTTTATTGCCGGTGACATAATGAATAATCACGGCATCATCGCCGATCAGATTATCTTCTTTGCCGCCCACAGTCAGCGCAGTAAGATAATTAAAGCGTTTAGGTGAGAATACTGTTTTACCCTGCATTAAAATATTTAGCACATCTTGATCGGCAAATTTATAAACTTTACCACTATTAATCATCGCAAAAGCTTTTTCAGTAAGGTTATTTTGCACCCACATATCCGTATTAATATAAATCATTCCAGCATTAAAGTATTCACCATATGGAACATCACATGCTACGCATTGTTTTTCTTGTGTTTTTTCTACATCTGGCACAACTGCTGCATATTTATTGCTTAAATCAATATTAATTAATTCATTAAGGTTATTTGTACATAACACATCACAATCTAAATATAAAACTCGAGAAGTGACTTTATTTAATATTTGTGGCACAACAAATCGCAAACAAGTTGATGCCGAAACATGTAAAACCAAGGTATCGGGATTAATCGAAAAATTATCACTAATTTCATAGAAAATTATGGTAATATTTTCTTTATTGAATTGATTAAATCTTGTAATTTTTTCACTAGAGACATTATTAGCAAATAAGTGGAATACCAGATTTTTATCGGGGTTATTCAAAATTACTGAAGACATAGCAATGCTAGCGGGCATTGCATAATTATCATCAAAGCAAAATGCGATATGTGTGGTTGTTAGAGATTCTAATGCGTTATTAAATAACGTCTTAGTGCTACCGATAAAAAGATTTTCTTTCATTTTGTACTAATGGCTCGACTACGTTAAAAAATTGCCCCATTGTAACATACGTTAAATTAAACAATGAAGTAATAATCAATTTTATATTGACATATCGATTTGGTAATGACTAAATAACATGGTTAAGTTTTTAAAGAGCATTAGAAATGAATAATAGAATTAACATCGCATATTGTACAGATTCAAATTATCTTGAGCATGTAGGTGTATCCATTACCTCCATTATGCTAAATAATATGCAACATAATATTCATTTCCATGTTTTTTTATATGATGTGTCACCAGAAGAACAACATAAACTGCAAGAAATCAGTCCATTAATCACAGTTTATCCGATTTCTATAGATGAGTTAAATAAATATTCAGATCCTCAAAATAATAAAATAAAACATATCAACCGATCGATGTATATCCGCCTATCTGTTCCAAGGCTATTACATAGCAAAATTGATAAATTTATTTATTTAGATGCTGATACTTTATGCTTTTCTGACATATCAGCGATTTTAAATATAAATATAGATTCGGTCGTTTGTGCTGTAACGCAAGATTCATTAGATAAAGAAAATATCTCCAAAAATCAAAAAAGACTAGAACTGACTTCTCAAAGTTATTTCAACTCTGGTTTTTTATACATTAATGTTAATAATTGGATGAGTTTTGATACAGAAAACAAAGCAAATACAATTTTAATGTCAGCAAGGAAAAAACATTTAATATATCCGGATCAGGATGCACTAAATATAGTTCTGCAGCATCAAGTTTTATTTATAGATCCTAATTGGAATTATTTGTTTACTTGGATGGACGATAAACAAAAAGAAACATTTTTCTATAATAAAGAATCTTTACCCTATATTATTCATTTTACTGGTGCTAGAAAAATGTGGTATCAAGAACATACAGGACTTGCACAAAATATCTATCGTTTTTATAAACACTTCACACCATGGTCCAATAGTCCACTTAAAAGTTATAAACCTAAAATGCGCGTTAATGATTATCGTATTTATGCAAAAAACAATGTAAAAGATAGAAGAATAATAAATGGTTTAAAGTATTATCTACTTTATTTAATTTATAAATTAAAAAATTAGGTCTAACTAATTTAAATATACTTACAGAGCAAATTTTCTATACATAAATTAACTTATCACCATAGAAATAAGATTAACTGTTTTTTACTTAATGTTAAAAAAGAATTCATTCTACTAAATAGTCTTTACTACTAATCATATTTTTTGTAGCATTCCTTTTAGTATATAATGTAATTACTATAATTAATAATATATAAAGATATGTTTAATTCACAAAATTTTATTGAATCAACAAAAACGCTAGTTAACAAATACACCCCACATTATTCAACTTTACACATTGCTTTAGGTTTCGATAATAATTATGCCTTGCCTGCTGGAATTACTATTTCGTCAGTTATAAGCAATACGTTAGATTGTAATTTACATTTTCATCTATTTGTCGATCAAGTATCAGATTCAAATATCGAAAAGTTTAAACAACTAGCAACCGATCGCATAACCATAACTATTTATAAAATTAATAACAACTTTTCTATAAACCCCAAAACGTTAGTTTTGCACATAACTAATGCATCAACATGTATTCGTTTTATTATACCGGATATATTAAATTCTATCACAGACAGAGTAATATATCTTGACAGCGATACTATTTGTTTACAATCTTTAGCAGAAATAACAAAATATGATATTAAAAATTATATTGCTGGTGTAATACCTGATAGTAAGGATATGCAACAAGAAGTTAGTACAATGTATCCAATAAACGCAAAACAATATTTTAATGCTGGAGTTTTATTAATTAATACAAAAAATTGGAAAAAAGAAAATATATCAGAAAAAGCATTTAACTTAATTAACAATGGCAAAATTTATAAATACGCAGATCAAGATATTTTAAATATTCTATTGGAAAACAAAACATTATTACTACCTATAAAGTTCAATACTAAAATAAAAATCTCTATTGATGCTCATCAAGAAAAAAAGATAAGACCATATACTGTAATTCTACATTATATTTCACAAAACAAACCTTGGTTTAAAGTTTATCAGTCCGAAATATTTAAATATTTTTTTCATTCATCTCCTTGGAAAAATGAAAACTTACCTTTAAGTGGAAATAGTTCCTCTATTAGAAATTATTCTAAATATTTAGTGAAACAAGGTCATTATTGTAAATCAATCTACTATTATGGCATTTATTTGAAATATAAGTTATTCTTAAAAAAATAGTCATCAGAAGGTATGTTTATGATAAATAAGAATACTTCCGTTTCTGTAATTATACCTTGTTATAATGTAAGAGATTATATTACAGATTGTTTAGATT
The DNA here is from genome assembly GCF_009795885.1 of Gilliamella sp. Pas-s25. GTDB lineage: Bacteria > Pseudomonadota > Gammaproteobacteria > Enterobacterales > Orbaceae > Gilliamella. The sequence continues at coordinate 7,362 of NZ_WTEV01000028.1, forward strand.
CACTGATTAACCAATATTGCTTGCCCAAAGAAATTATTTGTATCGATGATGGTTCAACCGATGATACGCTATTAATTCTTCAAAAATATGCATCAAAATGGGATTATATTAAGATTATTGAACAAACTAATCAGGGTGTAAGTACAGCTAGAAATCAAGGGTTCGAAATAGCAAAAGGTGATTACATTTTATTCATTGATTCAGATGACATCCTAAATATAAATCTACTTTATCAGTTTGATTTATTCTTAAAAAGGTCCCCTAATTTGGATCTCTTTTACTTTGATTATTCAATTTTTAAACAATGCGAAAAATCACCAAAACAAAATGAGATTAAAGCTTTTGAAACAGAAATTTTTAAATCAGGAACCGACTTATTAACTTATTTATTAGAAAGAAAAAATTACTCAGGTGTAGTATGGAGATTTATCTTTAAACGACAGTTATTGACAGAAAAATTTATTCAAAAGAATCATGAAGATCATCTTATTTCACTGTCTATTATATCAAAAGCAAAATTATCACATTATTTCAAGAATAGAACTGCATATTTCCATCGAATTCGATCGACCTCATTGTCAAATCTAAATGTTGATTATATTTATGTTGGTATATTAAAGAATGTTTTAACTGAATGCATCAAACAAATTACATCATTACCTTTATCAGATATGGCAAAACGTAATTATATTTTAGTAATGAATGTAACTTATTTAGAATCTATCTTAAAATCATCTAAATTAAATAAAAAAGAAGAAAAGGATAATCTTATTAAAGAGTTAGGCATACTGAGACTATTAATTCGAATTTATAGTAGCAATAAACCCAATATTATTAGAAATATTTTTTATACTTTAAAGTTTATGAAAAAATATGAATGCTCAATGTCAACAAAGAAAGCATTATTGAAATGTGCAATAACCAAACAACATCCTTGTTTAGACATTAGAAGTAATTATAATCAATATTCATCATTAAATAATTTTTAATGATTGATTAGGAATTATACTTCCTTCAAAGCAATAGAATATTCATTATTCATTGAAATTACTTTTATACAATTTTGCATATAAACCATCCATGGATAATAACTCTTGATGATTACCTTGCTCAACAATCTTGCCACTATCAATGACAAGTATTTTATCCGCTTTTTCAATCGTTGATAATCGATGTGCTATCACTATTGATGTTCGCCCTTTTTGAAGATCATCCAAGGCTTTTTGGATTGCTTGTTCTGATTCAGTATCTAAGGCTGAAGTCGCCTCATCAAGTATTAGTATCGGCGTATTTCGTAATAAAGCTCTTGCTATTGCAATACGTTGTCGTTGACCGCCAGATAATAACACACCACTTTCACCCACTATTGTATCAAATCCATTTTCAAGCTCTATAATAAAATCATATGCATACGCTTTTTTAGCGGCTTCTTCTATTTCATCTCGAGAATATTGACCTACTTTCCCGTAAGCGATATTATTTGCAACAGTATCATTAAACAAATGTACATTTTGTGAAACTAATCCAATTTGATTACGCAAACTATATAAAGTTAAATCTTGAATATTATTATTATCAATTAAAATTTCACCTTCACTTATATCATAAAAACGCGTAAGCAAACTTGCGATAGTTGTTTTTCCTGATCCCGAGCGCCCAACTAATGCTACTGTCTTACATGGCTCTACCAAAAAGCTAATATCTTTCAATGCCGGCTCTTGTCTATTTTCATAAGTAAAGCTGACATGCTTAAATTCAATATTGCCTTTAACTCTCTCAATATTGATTTTTCCATTATCTTTTTCGATTGGCTGTTCAAAAATAGCAAATAAAGTTTGACAAGCCGCCATCCCTTTCTGAAACTCGGCATTAACACTAGTTAAACTTTTTATTGGTTGCATTAATGCAACTAAAGAAGAAAAAACGACCGTAAACTGCCCGGGACTAATACTCAAATCAGGGTTACTCGCCATTAACAAGACAAAAGCGATAGCAAAAGAAATGATAAGTTGAACAATAGGCGTTGATAATGCAGAAATAGACACTAATCTCATACCATCACGACGAAATTTATTATTCACTTTATCAAAGTTTTTTGACTCTTCATCTTGGGCGCCAAAAAGAATAATTTCTCGATGGCCTTTTAGCATTTGTTCAACGGACATGGTAACATTACCCATTGAATTTTGCATATTTTTAGCTAGTCTTCTAAATTTTATAGAAATAAAAGAGATTAACCCAATAACAATTGGCGTAATGATAATCAACGATAAAGACAACTGCCAGCTATTGCTGAACATTGTATAAAATAACCCACAAATAAAAGCTGATTCACGTACTATCGTTATCAAAGCATCAGACGATGATGAAGCAACTTGATCGGTATCATAGGTAATGCGAGACAACAATCTTCCTGTAGAGTTTTGGTCATAGTAACTTACCGGAGCATCGACAAAATGATTAAAAAGGCGCTGACGAATATTAAGTACGATTTTTGTAGAAATCAAAGATAAAAAGAAAGAATATCCATAATTTGCGATACCACGGAGTAATACTAGTCCGAAAATATAAAAAGGCGCCATCATTAAAAAATGCTGATCATTTTCAACAAAACCTTTATCAAGTAAAGGCTGTAACAACGCAATAAGCGAAGTATCAGCAAATGCACTAAAAACAAGTAACATGACTGAAAAAAACAGAATCAATTTGTGTTTAGCAATATAAGGCCATAATTTATAAAAAGTTTTCCACGTTGATGAGTCTCGATCAATATTATTGTTTATTGATTGATTAGTATTTTTTTTCATAATTTATTTTTTTTAATTAAGCGTTAAATTGTAATTGATGCATTTTGGCATAAAGACCATTTTGTAATAATAATGCTTTATGAGTGCCTTCTTCAATGATGTTACCTTCATCAATGACTAAAATACGATCTGCTTTTTCAATTGTTGATAATCGATGTGCAATAATAATAGAAGTTCGGTTTTTTTGTAAATGCTCTATAGCTTGTTGGACAAACCGTTCGGATTCATTATCTAACGCAGAGGTAGCTTCATCAAGAATTAAAATAGGGTTATCACGTAAAAGAACCCTTGCAATAGCAATTCTTTGTCGTTGTCCGCCTGATAATAAAACACCATTATCACCAATTTCTGTATCCAAGCCATTTTCTAATTTTTCGATAAACTCCATCGCATTAGCTTGTTTAGCTGCATTAATAATATCTTCTCGAGAGTACTGATTTTTAGCACCATAAATTATGTTATCCGCTATAGTTCCATTAAATAAATGGACTTTTTGTGAAACATAACCAATTTGCTTCCGCAATGAAGCAAGCGTGTAATCTTTGATATCAATACTATCTACCAGTATTTTTCCCTTTTGTACATCATAAAACCTTGGTATTAGACTTGCTATTGTTGATTTTCCTGCACCAGAACGCCCCACTAAAGCTACTGTTTCACCTCTTTTAATTTTAAAGCTAATATTATTTAAAGATGGCTCTGTTCTTGTTGGATATGTGTATGTTACTTGATGAAATTCAATACTACCTTTAGCCCTTTTTAAATCAATGGTTCCGTTATCTTCTTCAACTGCCGAATTTAAGAGTCCAAAAAGCGACTCACAAGCAACAGAGCCTTTTTGTAATTCTAGATGGACACTTGTTAGCTCTCTCAAAGGACGCATTACCGCAACCATAGCCGAAAAAACCACAGTAAAAGAACCTGGTGTAATATCCAATGCTTGACTTGCAACAAGAAATAAAATTAATCCTAAAGCCAATGTAGCAACTAATTGAATTATCGGTGTTGATAAACCGGAGACTAGAACAATTTTTAAAAGGCCTTGTCTGAAAACCTTATTAATTGAATAAAAATTGTCTTTTTCATATTTCTGAGCATTGAAAATCAAAATTTCTTTATGCCCTTTCAACATTTCATCTGCTACAGTTGTTATAGTTCCTATACCCTTTTGCATGGAAACAAGTGCATGTCGAAATTTTTTTGCAATAAATTGAGCAATAAAAATAACTAATGGCACTATCACAATTAAAACTAAAGCAAGCTTCCAATTTCCATAAAACATCACTACGCATAAACCAATAGCGTAGGCTATTTCTCTAACTAATATAATAAGAGCATCTGATGATGCTTTCGATAATAATTGCGTATTATAGGTTATTACCGTAACAAGTTCCCCAATTGGTTTTTTATCAAGAAAACTAATAGGGCTTCTTACCAAATGATTGAATATTAATTGTCTAAATTTAGCAACTACTTTTCCCGATAACCAAGACAGGCAATAAGTGGAACAATAATTCGACAAGCCACGTAATGCAATTAAGCTAATAATGCCAATTGAAAAAAGAATCAATAAATCATAGTTTTTATCCATCAACCCATCGTCCAACAAAGGTTTTGTTAGAGAAATTAAAGTTGCATCGGTTGCCGCATTGAATAAAAGTGCAATAATTGCAGCAATTAAAGCTTTTTTATGTGGATAAATAAATGGCCACAATTGTTTTATGGTATTTAATGAGCTATTTTTATTTGACATAAGGAAGACATGGAGTTAACGAGATACAAAATTATACTATAAATTCCTTTTGATTTTAAAATTTTATTACAATTCTTTTTCAACTAGAAAAATTTCTTTTTATCTATATAATAGAGCTTGGTAAAGCTTAACATAGTTTTATTCTTTACAGTATTAAAGAACACAATTTAATAATAATTGGTTTAGTCAAATATGATACAATAGGGAATAGGCAATGTATTTTAATGCAAATGATATTATAAAAAAAAGAATAAGATTTGGTATTAATCATAACGTTAGTCAATTAAATATTGCATATGGTATCGATAAAAATTTTCTTTTGGGGTGCACTGTTTCAATCACGTCTATTTTGCTAGCTAATCCTAATTTAAATTTTAGTTTTCATATATTTACAAATTATATTAATAAAGATCTTGAAAAAAATTTAACTCTACTTGTCAATAAGTATATTACAAATATAACAATTTATTTAGTAGATGATAATAATTTATCTAATTTGCCTGTGACTAAAAATTGGACGATAGCTACCTACTTTCGATTTATTGTTGCTGATTATTTCTATGAAAAAATAGATAAAATTCTTTATCTTGATGCCGATATTATATGCAAGGGATCCTTGGAGGAATTGTTTGCATTAAATTTTGACGATAATATTGCCTTTGTAGTTATTGAAAAAGATCCAATATGGTGGGATAACTGCGCAATCCGACTTAACGAAAATAAATTATCATCGGGCTACTTTAATGCAGGTTTTTTACTAATTAATCTAAAAAAATGGAAAGAACATAATGTGAATAGTAAAGCATTAGAGTTACTTTCTGATTCAAAACTATCAAAAAAATTCACACATCTGGATCAAGATGTATTAAATCTGTTGTTGCTCGAAAAAGTTAAATTTCTTGATAGGAAATATAATCAACAAGTCAGCATTAACTATGAATTAAAATCAAACATTAATTTTTGCTCGCCTATTTCAAATGAAACAATATTAATTCATTATATCGGCCCAACAAAACCATGGCATAATTGGGCAAAAGATTACAAATGTTCCAAATATTTTATAGATGCTAAATCTGCTTCTCCGTGGAAAGCGGCACCATTATTATCAGCAACTACATCTAAACAAATGAGGTATTGTGCAAAACATAGGTTACATCAAAAAAAATTATTTTCGGGGATAATTTGTTATCTAATATATTGTGTAAAAAAAATAAAAATCTAAAAAATACAACCTTTTTATAAAACGTCACAAATAATTGAATCTAACATTGCATTTGGACTGTATTGATACAAAGTATCTAAGGTAACAGATGAAAATCTAGACTTCAAAAAGCTTTCAATATTTTGATAATTTTCACCATCAAGAACAAAGATTTGATCTGATGAATAAAAATCATATTCTTTGATAGATTTATTAGTAGTAATTAATTTTTTATTAAATAAAATAGCTTCAATAGCCCTTAAGGTCACACCCGATTGGCCAATTTTCCCTACTTCTAAAATGATATCACAATCCTTTACTTTATCTATATTATCGAAATAACTTATTTTTTCTCCTGATTTAAAATAGTCAGATTGCCCAAATGGATAAGTCATTTGTGTTGATGTATAATTAATTAAATTAAAGTCTGTTTGATAACCATTTTGTTGTAAGATAGGTGCAATTTTATTAATAACTTCGACTCTATTTTCCAAATACTCGCCTATAAAAAAACAAGTTTTTATAGTATTACAGAATCGATTAGACTCTGCCCTCAACTTTTTCATTTCTGGAAAAGTAAATGGTAGAAATTGATTTAAATATGTAAAGTTGTATTTCCGACAATCATCAAAATCAAAGCTATAAATTTTATCAAAAAATGGTATGATTTTGTTTATATAATCTTCGTGCTGGCATAACCATTTTTTTTTATTTTTCATGCTATTATTTAACACTTCAACTGTATCTCGTAATACTAAAACTTTATGGCATTGAAGATTTTTGACTAAGTCAATAAATCCAGAAATGGCAAAGCCACTACACAATAGAATATCATCAGCCTTCAATGTTCTCAATTTCATAAATTGGTGTAATTTGATAAACCATTTCCTAGGAAAATTTTTTCTAGCTAAGAAAAAATTAATATCTCTAAAATGTTTCATCAATTGATTAAGAAGAACAACATCATATTCAGATTTTAAGACATTAACCATATATTTTTCATAGTCAGCATTCCACTCAGCAAAATAAACGGTCATCAAATAGCCTAAATAGATTTTATTTTAGAAATACAAGAAATTAATTTTTCTCTCCAGTTGGAACCAGATAAACAATATTTTTTCAATTTATCCATGCTCATCACCGAATATAATGGTCTCTTAGCTTTAGTAGGAAAAGATTGAGTATTAATTGGGAAAACATTAGGTGCCTGAACCAATAATTTTTGCTCTAACGCTATATCAAGTATCTCTTTAGTAAATAAAAACCACGAAGTAGACTTATCACCACAATAATGATAAATACCACCATCAGCATTTCTTTCAAGTAGTTTAATAATTACTTTTGCAATATCTCCTGCATAAGTAGGATTGCCAATCTGATCATCTACAACAGACAATTCAGATTTCTCGCTTGCTAATTTTAACATAGTTTTAACAAAATTATTGCCATACTCACTAAACACCCAAGAGGTTCTGATAATCATCGCTGAAGGAGCATTTTCTAAAACCGCAAGTTCACCTTTGCGTTTAGTCTTACCATATACATTAATTGGATTAGTTTTATCACTTTCCACATAAGGCTGATTTTTAGTTCCATCAAATACATAATCAGTTGAAACATGGACAAGTTTAGCATTGTATTTTTGAGAAACCATAGCCAAATTTTTGGGACCAATAGCATTGACCTGATAAGCTAACTCATACTCATCTTCCGCTTTATCAACCGCCGTAAAAGCTGCTGCATTAACAATAACATCAGGTCTATATATAGACACATAATTATCAACAGCTAAACTATCAGTTATATCTAATTTTTGACTATTAGTTACAAGTAACGTCCAACTTTTAGGACATATATCTTGAAAACAATGCCCTAATTGACCATTTGCTCCAATTAACAAGACTTTCATAAGGTCAAAATAACTCCTGAAGTTTTTTCCCCAATTTATCCTTTTCTGATAATATTGGGTTGGATACTGGCCAACGGATATTAACCGTTGGATCGTTCCATAGCAAACATCCCTCAGATGAAGGATCATAATAATTTGTACATTTATATTCAAAGTCTGCAATATCAGACAACACTACAAAACCATGAGCCAGACCTGGAGGTATCCATAATTGGGTTTTATTCTTTTCAGAAAGTATAACACCAACCCATTTACCATAAGTTTTTGAACTCTTTCGAATATCTACTGCAACATCAAAAACTTCACCTCGAACGACTCTAACAAGTTTACCCTGAGAATTTTTGTGTTGAAAATGTAGCCCTCTTAAAACCCCCTTTTGTGAACGAGAATGATTATCCTGAACAAATTTGAATTCTATTCCTAACTTTTCTTGATAACGTTTTTGTTCAAATGTTTCTAGAAAGAATCCCCTTTCGTCACCAAAAATTTTAGGATGTACTATTTTTACATCAGGAATATCTGTTTGAATTACCTTCATTATAATATCTCATCTCCTATCAATTTTGCTAAGTATTGACCATATAATGTTTTACCTAAACATCTTGCTTCCTCTTTTAATCGCTCTATACTTAGCCAACCATTACGATACGCAATCTCCTCAAGACAAGCCACTTTAAATCCTTGTCTTTTTTCTATGACTTGAACAAATGATGAAGCTTCAAGCAAACTATCATGTGTACCTGTATCAAGCCAGGCAAAACCTCTCCCTAAAATTTCAACATTTAATAATCCAGCTTCTAAATACAACTGATTAAGAGTAGTTATCTCTAGTTCACCTCTTGCTGATGGTCTGACTTTTTTCGCCATTTCAACAACATTCTCATCATAAAAATAAAGTCCTGTAACAGCCCAATTAGACTTTGGTTTAATTGGTTTTTCTTCAATAGATAGTGCTTTAAAATTTTTGTCAAAATCAACCACGCCAAAACGTTGAGGATCAACAACCTGATAACCAAAAATAGTTGCGCCTTCTTTTTGAGCTACAACTTTTTCCAATTTTTTACTAAAACTTTCGCCAAAAAATAAGTTATCTCCTAAAATTAGAGCGCAATGTTGTTTTTGAATAAAATCTTCACCAATTAAAAAAGCCTGAGCCAATCCTTCTGGCTTAAATTGTTCCGCATAGCTAAGTTTAATGCCAAAACGAGAACCATTACCTAACAATCGTTGAAACATAGGTAAATCATCTGGTGTTGTAATAATTAAAATCTCACGAATACCTGCTAACATAAGTACAGATAATGGATAATAAATCATTGGTTTGTCATAAATCGGTAATAACTGTTTTGATACACCCCGAGTGATAGGATAAAGACGAGTTCCTGAACCGCCTGCCAGTATAATTCCTCTCATAAATTTACCTCATCAATAATACCTTGTCTTGATCGTGCATACGAACCATCTTTAATATGCTCGCACCAACTTTTATTAGTTAAATACCAATTGACGGTCTTACGCATACCACTTTCAAATGTTTCTTGCGGTTTCCAGCCTAAATCTTGATAAATTTTAGAAGCATCTATAGCATATCGTTGATCGTGACCCGGCCGATCTGAAACATGAGTGATAAGATCTCTATAATTTTTTATATTATGGGGCTTATTCGGAACTAATTCTTGGAGTAAATCACAAATTAAGTTTACTACATCTATATTTTTTTGCTCATTATGCCCACCAATATTATATGTTTCTCCAACTCTTGCTCTAGTGGCGACAAGATAAAGTGCTCTAGCATGATCTTCTACATATAACCAATCCCTCACTTGTTGACCATCGCCATAAATAGGTAAATGCTTCCCTTCTAGAGCATTTAGGATCATTAAAGGAATAAGTTTTTCGGGAAAATGATAAGGACCATAGTTATTTGAGCAATTTGTTACCACAATTGGCAATCCAAACGTTCTATGCCAAGCCCTAACTAAATGATCACTTGAGGCTTTTGATGCTGAATAAGGGCTACTTGGCGAATAAGGCGTTTTTTCAGTAAAAAGAGCATCAGTTCCATGTAAATCGCCATAAACCTCATCAGTAGAAATATGATGAAAACGAAAACTTGCTTGTTTACCTTTATCTAAAGTTTGCCAATAAGCCAATGCGGCTTCCAAGAGCGTATAAGTACCAACTATATTGGTTTCAATAAATGCAGAGGGATTATCAATAGAGCGATCAACATGGCTTTCGGCTGCTAGATGCATAATGACATCTGGACAAAAGCTAGCCATAACTGAGTTAAGAGAGTTGCGATCACAAATGTTAATTTGTTTAAAATGGAATCTATCACTTTTTAATACACTATCAAGCGATTCCAGATTTCCTGCATAAGTCAATTTGTCAATGACTAATATTTCATCATCTGTGTATTTAATAATATGCCTAACAACAGCTGAACCAATAAAACCTGCACCACCTGTAATCAATATTTTCATATTAGTTCCAAAGAATGTTTCGGTTAAATAATAGATAGCTAATAATGTTAAAAAGTTAATTAGAAATTAACTCTTATAGTTTAACATGCTTTAAATTGTATTTAAAATGATTTATAACCTATTCAATTGAACTATAAAACAGGATATAATCATACAGGCATGATAGGGGTGAATATAGAGAGAGAAATACAATGATAAAAAGAATAGCTTCACAGAAATCGGTAAAAATTAAGTTTTTGGGGATAACGATATATAAAAGAAACTTTAATCCTAGAGAGCAATATTTCTTAAAAAAAATACTTGTGATAAAAAAAGATCACGAACGAAAGACAGTTAAATTCTTGGGTTTTAACATCCTAACTAAAAAACAGTCCATAAAAAATAACATTCTTGATTTGGTCGCTGATACTACTAATAGCATGCAGGAAGAACCTAGAATTAATCAAAATGAATTAAGTTCATCAAACATATTGTGGTTTACACCTACTTCTCCACAAGATCAACTTTGGAATGATCTTAAACCAGCTAAATACACATCAAATACGAAATGTGTCGTTATACTTCCCGTTTATAAGGGACTAGACGAAACATTATGTTCAATTTATCACGCGTTAAAAAGTCGAATTTCAGATAAATATAGCTTACTAGTTATCAATGATGCTGGACCGGATGAAAAATTAAATATAAAACTAAATGAATTATCAAAAAAAGGGTTGTTTGATTACCATTTAAATGAACAAAATCTTGGTTTTGTAAAAACAATCAATTTTGCAATTAGTAATTTATCTCATAATCTTGATGTCATATTACTTAATTCTGATGCTTTCGTTTTTGAAGGCTGGTTTGAAAGAATGATTGATTACGCAGATAAAGATGAAACTATTGCAACAATAACACCTATGTCAAACAACGCTACTATATGTAGCTATCCTTTTACATGTCAAGATAACAATCACAACCTCGAAATTTCACCCGAAAAATTAGATAAGCTAGCAGCTAAGATAAATAAAGGATTTTATATCGAAACGCCAACGGGTGTTGGTTTTTGTTTTTATATGAGAAGAAAAGTAATTAACCAAATAGGTATGCTTGATGATATCTCTTTTAAAGTCGGATATGGAGAAGAAAATGATTTCTGCATGAGAGCGATCCATGCAGGTTTTAAAAATATTATCATTGGAGATGTATTTGTATATCATGTCGGATCTGTTTCTTTTTCCGCCATTAAAGCAGAAAATATGAAAAAAGGAGAAAATGCATTAAAATTAAAGCATCCAAATTATCTTAATATGGTTCATAATTTTATAAATATTGATCCTGTTTTTATATTGCGTCGTAATTTGGACGTTGCAAGATTAAAGTTGAAAATCGGGCAGAAGAAAAGCATCGTAATTGTTACTCATGCATGGGATGGGGGAATTAATACATATTTAGAAAAAATTATAGGTCAATATACTAATCAAGGAATTGATTGTATTCTGTTAAAAGTTCACGATAAGAAATTTTATTCTATTTATTCTCATGAAAATGATCAATTTAATCTATGCAACTTAAAAAATTTATCACTAAGTTGTGACTTTGTTTTTTTAGATCTATTTTTTAAAACTATTCAACCAGTTTTAGTACACATCAATAGCTTTGCAGGCCTTGATTGGCATCATCATCAAAAACTTTTATCTTATTTTTCTTCATCTAATTTAAGTTACAAATTTATCATTCATGATTATGCCTGTATGTCATATGATTACAAATTACTAAATCCAGAATATCGCTATGAAGGAGTACCTTCATTAAGACAGAGAAATCACTGGTATAATGTAAAAGCAGTTCCAGGTGATTATGACATTAACACTGCTGATGCCTATGAACGACATAAAGCATATGCATCATTCTTAAAAAGATGTTTTAAAATCGAATCGCCATCTTATCGCGCTAGAGATATCGTTCTAAAGGATTTTCCTAATTTAGATATTGACGTTATCCCGCACGACGATGGGTTAGATGATATTTTACCTACAGAGAGAAAAAAAGAAAAAAATAAAATAAAAATTGCGTCAATTGGTGCTCTTAGTATTGAGAAAGGTTCACAAATACTTTCTACATTAGCAATTGATTCTAAAAATAGAGATTTAAATTTATCATATTTTTTAGTCGGTTTTAGTAATCCTGGTGATCAACACGTAATGAAAACAAATAATGTCACAGTCACTGGTAAATATAAAAACAACAAAGAATGTATTGATAAAATTAGAGAAATTTCCCCTGATTTAATCATATTACCAAGCATATGGGAAGAGACATTTTCTTACACTTTATCAATAGCTTTGGCTCTAAAAATACCTACATTAGTTTTTGATATTGGAGCACAATCAGAAAGAACCAAAGACCTCAGTTGGGTGGTAAAATTAGATCCATTACTAATAAATAACCCGAGAGGTATTTCTGATTTAATTATTAATTTAAATATTGATAAGCTATGGGATGAAGCTAGGGAAAAATAACAGCTCAAGAAAATAAGTTTAGAACCAATCATTATAAATGATTTATTGTAGGAATTACTCGCGTTGTTTACAGTAATTTGAGAAACTAGAGTAATGAATATACATAAAAAAAAGCAAAACTAACGCCTTATCACAAACAAGAGATATGGCGTTATATCATAAAAAAATAACCGTCACTGATTTGGCTAAACGCTTTATGGTCAGTCGCCCGACAATTTATAACGTGCTAAAGAAAGCTCGATTGAAGCTTTTTGTCCCTCTAACCAGTAAATGAACGTTATAAAACTATCTGTTATGGTATAAAACGTCTGGTTAAAGTTGAAAAATTTATTGAAGGTAAATTAAGACGGCAGGCTAAACGCTATAACAAAAACTCCGGAAAAAATGCTCTACGTTGATACCAAACGTTTACTGGTACTTAAAAATGAAATGAAACAGCAAACACAAGACTATTTATTCGTTGGCATTGATGATTTTTCACGCGAGAGCTATGCGGGCATTTACTCCGATAAATCCCAATTTAGCTCAGCACTATTTTTACAAAATGATGTGTTTAGCTCAGCCCAATGTTCTTATGCCATTGAATGTATGTATTCCGATAACGGGCGCGAATATCAAGACATAAGTGAACACCTATTTGTTAAAACGTGTAATACCCATCGGATAAACCAGAAATTTACTAAACTTGCCTGCCCACAAACGAATGGAAAAGCAGAAAGAGTGATACGTACTTTAATGGCGACGTGGCATAACCAGCAAAAATTCGAAGATTCAAAAGATAGGCAACAAAAACTTAAGCGATTTATTAACTATTATAATAAAGTTAAACCGCATAAGGCGGTTTCGGGGAAAACACCTTATGAGTTTTTAGAGGATTATTTTAATCATGAAGTGTAAACAACTCTATGCTTTCCTAAAGATTTATAGTAAAAAATAGATAATCATTTTGAGTAAATGATTGGTTTTATTAATTTAAGCTAGTCCACATTTTTGTTATATATTCTTTTAATTCTTCTTGCTAATTTTTTAAAAAATGTATTCTTATATTTTAAATATCGATTTTCTAATTTATTATAAGAGTTTAATAATGCATTATACTTTTCCAAATTAACGCTATTTTCGGATAACAAATGATTATTATGGATTAAAAGACTATTAATCGTAGATGTTACTTCATCAAATCTTAAAATAAGTTCATTATACTTTTCCAAATTAATACTATTATCTGATAACAAATGATTATTATGAGCTGAAAGACTATTAATCGTAGATGTTACTTCACTAAATTTTAAAACAAGCTCATTATGGGTAATAGTTAATTTATTAAATTTATCTAAAACAATGCTATTTTCTGAAATTAATTGTTCATTTTTAGACGATAAATCATTCAGCTTCATCAACAACCCATTATGGTATACAGACAATTCATTATATGCATTGTAATATTGTTTAATTGATTTAACAATTTCTGATTCAGATCTTATTTTCTGACGATCCTCTAAATCGATAAATCTTGAATTATACTTTTCTTTAGACGCTTTAATTATAGTAATGATATAGGAATCTAAACAATATTTAGATAAAACTTCATGTCTAATTTGATGAATATCCTCTTTAGCTTTTTCATAGCCAACAATGATTTCTTCAACTATCTCTCGTGCAGAGATCTTTCTTAAACAGCACCTCCCAGAATAATTAAATTCTTCTGCTTTTTTATAATTAGTTGCAGATAACCAGCCAATCCCACCAAAATGATCGTAGCAATATACTGGAGTGTCACCTACAATGGCATATTGAACGGTTTTGCCAATAGTAATAACTGCATTAGCATTTTCAATCATCACAGGTGTTAAACGCTCTATATTCCCTCGGACGCCAATATTCATCACATTTAATGAATATTCCTTTTTTAAAATTTCTATAGCATCAAGGATTTCCTCAGGAGGATGATTACTAACTAGAAGTATATTTTTTAGAGGCTGCTCTTTTGTATTTTTTTCTTGATAAAATTCAGACGGTGAAGCATTGAATAAAACATCACTAATCTCAACAGGCAAACCTAAATTGCATAAGTGATAGAATGTTTCTTTGCTATTAGTAAAAATCTTATTAGCAAGCAATCTCTCGGTATATAAACCTAACGTTTCTAAATGCTCGTACGGTGATAAATGGGCAAATACAAAATATGTATTATTATTGAAGTTATCTATATAACGATCAACTAATATAGGCAATACCTGATGTTGAGCCCAAACAATGTCATAACTGAAAGGATCTGGTAAAGCATCTGTAGTTAATAAATTAATACCCGAATTTTTAACAATATCAGCAACAGGCGATCCTATATAATTGGCAACAATATCAACTAGATAATTGTTTTTTTTGAAGCATTCTGCAATTTCTAAGGCGACAATTTCAGAACCTCCGATATTAGCCATATGGTTAGTGCATATTAATACTTTTAACATAAATTATGTAACCATGTTGTTATTACACTAGAAT
Source organism: Gilliamella sp. Pas-s25 (assembly GCF_009795885.1). Lineage (GTDB taxonomy): Bacteria > Pseudomonadota > Gammaproteobacteria > Enterobacterales > Orbaceae > Gilliamella. The sequence goes on from NZ_WTEV01000028.1 coordinate 22,521, forward strand.
TAAAATGAATTCCCATTAATATTATTTTATTAAATAAAAAGCATTTCGTTTGAATAAATAATAATATTGACTATATTAACTTGATACAAAATATTATAAATCAACTTAATTAATTGTTTAACTTATATAAATTACTAATTATCATTCATAATCTGATAAATAGCATTAAAATATACATCTGAATTGTATTCTTTATTATCTAATTCAATCTTAAATTTAGCATGATTTCTATCTTCTTCAAATGAATCTGGGGTAATATCAATATAATAAGGAACAACAAACACAGCTCCGTTATCATGATGGCGTAAAAATGCCTTTTTTATTATACCTGCATTATTAACCATAGGATGAGCTTCAGGGATGCCATATCTATCAATTTTTGATTTTTTTAACCAATCAAAAGTATAATCACTATAAAATGAAGAGCCGTAAGCATTAAAACCTATATTATAGTGGTCGTTTATTTTTAATGAATCTTCAACAGCTAGTTTCTCTTCATTCCAATCTCCATTTAGTACTGGAGCAATCTGATGTGAAAACACTTTTTCTTTGCCAATACATGAAGAACGAATTATGTCAGCATAATCATAAATTTCACTTGCAACTTCATTTTTTCTGAAATTATAAAATTCTTCAGAAAGAGGATTATAATAAACAGCAATTAAAGACTCAGGATAGTCATGCCAAAACCGTATTTTATTCTCAACAGGGAATTGAACTGGCTTACCAACTGGTTTTGGAGTGTTTTGCTGACGATCCATAACAGAAATATCAAGATGCTTTAATAAAGTCAACTCACCAGAATCTTCATGTACTATGTCAACTGAATGGATGCCATGGCTCATGTTACGAAAATCTAAATAGTAACGATAGCCTACATCTGAAGTTTCAAGAGTTGGTATCGCTTGATAAACATCCATACGATTAAGCCCTATCTCAGCATACCCAACATCAGTACCATCGACATAAATTTTTATTTTAGATGATTTATTCTTCCCTAAATCAGCCCATCCATAAAGAGTAAGTTTACCTGAAGATTCATAATTCAGATGTTCAAAAAAATTATTTAAATGATCTGACATTATATCTTTAGAAGGGGGAATAATCTCATCAAAAGAGTTAAAATTTGAGTTTAATTTATCATTTAATTTATTTATTGTTTTATATTTATCAATTAAATAGACACGAAAACGTTCAACAGAATCCATTGAATAGTCAGTTAATTTCATTTTTTCCTTATATCCCATACCACTAAAAAAATTGGGAAAAGTATAGTGGACTTCACCTAAAGTAGTAACTGACCAGATTTTATTTTTATCTGATGAACTCATTTCACATATTTGGGTTAAGATCTCAGTTAACGTCGATTTTCTAACTTTATCAATTAATGATTGGTTTGAATTAATAGACCATGGGTATATTCTGCTTGCAAAATATTTATCCACAGGAACGGTTCCATCACTAAGCTTCATTAAGCTTCTGCTATCTAATTTAGCAATCATATCTTCAATATGGCTATTCTGGCTTACACTGAAGTGATTAGAAAAAAAATAAAGAACTACTGGTAATTTGCTATCTTTTAATAATTTTAAGCGATAACTTATATTCTTTTTATTGATTTTAAAATCGCCATTTGGTTTCATATCAACATAGGATAAAAGCGGGAAAGAAAGAACATAACCTACTTGGAATTTACCATCTATACTCTTCTGATTTCCAAACAATGATAGTTTCTTTTCAATCAAGGAAGCAGAAGTCTCATTAATAGATTCGCAATAAGATAACGCTTCATTAGAGTCGGAAATTCCCTTATTTATAGCTGATTCACAGACACCTAAACCATTTATCATTGGCGCAATTAACGTATTTCCCGCTATTGCACTGGTTGGTAATAAAAACAAAATAAAAGCAGATATTAACTTCATATTTTTCCTTTTTTACTGTGCTGTCTACAAAATAACATATATATATTTTGTTTGCAAATGCAACAGAAAGTAAATAACCTAAAGCAGAATGCAATTATTTAACCATTAAAAAATAGCCATTTTTACACTTAATTATAAAATACCCACTAAAAACTCATATTGTATTTTACCCTAAATCAACTCACGATTTTTAACTATTTTATTATATTTAATAGATAAATTAAATTTCTGTGTTCTAACTTTTGAATGGTCTAACTATCTGTATTTTTTTATAATGTAATTTCTAATTTCTTTTCAATTATCGCAAGTTAGTTGTATTTTTAAATATATTCACTACAACTACAATTGTTTCTAAATTTGCTATAAACAAAGCTAAACTTCCTACATTTAAAAAATTAATTAAGTTATTTATATACAAGACTCATCCTTATTAGTTAGATGCAAATTTTTTCAATATATTTGCTACCGCCCTATCCCATATTCCCGCAATTTATTCGCAATGGCCGTATGCGATACACCTAATCTTTTAGCAAGTTTTCTTGAACTTGGGAATTGGCCATATAATTTTAATAAGATTTCTTTCTCAAATTGTTTAGTCATTTCATCAAGGGTTTTATTTTCAATATTGCTAACCCAAGATAATTGCGATGTGGTTGATGTTGGTAACACAATATCTTTGACAGTTAATATCGGCAAGGTTAATTGCGCCAATGCAGAATAGAGGATATTTTTTAGTTGTCTTACATTCCCGGGCCATGAGTAATGGGTCAAATAATCAATCACATTATGATCAATTCTTGGCGGTGTAATGCCTTGTTTATTGGCAAACTCATTAACAAAAATGTGAACCAGTAGCGCAATATCCTCTTTACGTTCTTGCAAAGAGGGTAAATTAAGCGACAGTACGTTGAGTCTGTAATAAAGATCTTTTCTAAATTTACCTTGTTCAACCAACTCGGCTAAATCGACTTTTGTAGCGCAAATAATTCTTACATCAACATAGACTTCATTATCATCACCTACACGGCGAAAATAACCATCATTAATAAAACGGAGTAATTTGGTTTGCATCTGAAAAGACATTTCATCAATGCCATCAAGCAATACAGATCCACCATTAGCTTGCTCAAAAAAGCCTTTTTTATTCTCTATAGCACCAGGATAGGCGCCTGCTGCATGTCCATATAATTCACTTTCGACCACTTCATCGGGCATGGCTGCACAGTTTAAGGCTAAAAACGCCTGATCACCACGCGGGCTATATTGATGACAAGCATTAGCCAGTAAATCTTTACCTGTGCCTGTTTCACCAGATATTAATAATGGTTCGCGTTGCATAGAAAAGGCTTTAGCTTGAGCAATGAGCTTTTGCATAACCAAACTTTGGGTAGCAAAAATATCAAAAGCATGCTCCCCCACTACTTTGATTTTTGATAATCGTTTTTTGAGATAATCAATTGATTGTAAAATAAATAGGGTTTTAGACGATCCTATCACTCTTTGTAATAAAAAATACTGAGAGTTTAAAACAATGATTGTATTATCTTGTTCATCTATATTGATTGTATTATCAAGATTGAAGATCTTTTGATAATCAAATGGTTGATTTAATACTAAAACATAATCAGAAAATAACGCCTTAGCGACATCATTATACGCAACCAGAAGTTGGTTATTATCAATTTCAATGATTGCTACTTGCATAGTTTGCCCACTTTTCACTAAGTTTTACTAAATTATCACGTCGATGTTGCCACTCACAGCTTTTCGTTAATTCTGAATAGGTCATTTTTGTATTGGTTAGTAAACGTTTTGCTTTATCTGATGTTAAAGGATGAACCTTATCTAACGCAGTTAATTGATCTAAAATAGCTAACGTCCCTTGCCGGTTATTACAAGCTAAAAGCAGATCACAGCCTGCGGATAATGCCGCTTGCGCTCGCTCGGCATAATTGCCCATTATTGAAGCACCTTCCATTGATAAATCATCAGAAAAGATGACACCATCAAAATGCAATTGCTCGCGAAGTACTGTTTTAAGCCAATACGATGAACCACTAGCTGGTTTATTATTAAAAGCAGGATAAATAACATGTGCTGGCATAATCGCATCGAGTTTTTTATCAGCAATAAGCTTAGCAAATATTTGCATATCATGTTCAATCAACGATTTTTCACGATCATCAATGGGCGTTTCTTTATGCGAGTCAGCAATCACATGACCATGCCCCGGAAAATGTTTACCCGTTGTTTTCATCCCTGCTGCATGCATACCATCAATCATAGCAGAAGCAACTTGATAAGCGATATTGACATCTTGATGAAACGAACGTGTACCGATAGCTAAGCAGTCATGACCTAAATCTAACACAGGTGCATAGCTAAGATCGATATCAAAGGTGATGAGTTCCATAGCAAGTACCCAGCCAGCATCAAAGGCTAATGACTTGGCTTGCTCTAGATTATTAAGAGCCGCAAAAGATTGTGCAGGAGGAATTGGTGTAAAACCATGTCTAAAGCGTTGAACACGTCCACCTTCATGATCGACCGAAATTAATAAATGCTGTGAAGAAGCCGCTCGAATCTGTTTTATCAATGCCATTAATTGAGCTTGATCTTGATAATTACGACTAAATAAAATCACTCCTGCAACTAGTGGATGTTTCAAAAGCACTTTATCTTCATCGGTTAATGAAGTGCCTTCGACATCAATCAATAATGGTCCCATTTATTCATGTGCCTCTGAAACATTATCTTTATTGGTATTTTGTTGTGAAGGGAAGTCTTTCGATGTTACTCTTGTTAAGATTTCTCCGCTTTGTGTTGATAGCAATTCAACTGAAAGGTTAGCATCATTACTATCAGTTGGTGCTTTATATATAGTTGTAAATAGCACATATCCAGCATTGATTGATTTAGCTAGCCCTATCATCTTACCACGTGACACAAACTTATCATCAGCCGAAATACCTAACGCTTGTTTAGCTTGGCTTGTTGACTGCCTATTAACCACTGTAAAAACATTTTGTTTATTCATCAATTGATGTAATGCATCATCAATTTGATTTGTTACAAGATAATCGCCACTACGATTTTGAATGTCACTAATTAAAATAATTTTATTGTCATTGTTTGAAAGTGACACGTGTAATATTCTATTTACAAATGGTGATAATATAGTGTTCCAATCAGTTTGTTTAACGATTTGAGGCGGTGTTTCAATCACTCCCGTATCATCAGGCTCAGTGACATCAACGGGAGGTTTTACTTCAACTTTTGGGGTATGACTAATAAGCTGACAACCAGCTAATACACAAGTCATTGCACCAATAACAAATAGACGTTTTATCTGTTTCATATAATGTTTAACCTACTAATCGACCCAAGTTTTTGCCACCTAATAAATGCATATGAATATGAAAGACTTCTTGCCCTGCATCTTTATTACAATTCATGATTAAACGATATCCGCTTTCATCAATGCCTTCTTGTTTTGCAATTTTAGCTACGACAATCACCATATGCCCTAATAACATTTCGTCTTGTTCAGTGATATCATTTATGGTTGGAATAAGTTTGTTAGGAATAATTAAAATATGTGTTGGCGCTTGAGGAGAAATATCTCGAAAAGCGGTCACTTTGTCATCTTGAAAAACAATATCGGCAGGGATTTCTCTTCGAATAATTTTGCTAAAAATAGTTTCCTGAGCCATCAAACATCTCCTTTTATACAAACGTCTATGCGTAAAATTGATATGTACTGATAAGCATAACATATTTTAATAGCAAAAATGTATAGCAATCGTTACATATTTAAAATACATTTTTATATAAAAAACGTCCAAAACTGTGTAAATTTTGTTTATTATTTAATATGATATGGATAGTTTGTAAAATAGTTAAGCAAAACCGTAAAAACACCCAGATATACAACTGATTATATTTATCTTTTACGTTTCAGATATAATATGAAGCCATATCTTCTGTTTTTCTGTTAAAAACTAAGATAAAACAGACGTTTCTTTCATAAAAAAGTTATACAAGTCCTCAAATCAACTTATTATATTCATTTGTCAAATATGATAAGTTGATATATAATGCCCCGTCGATTTCAACCGCCTATTTTCATGTTCCTTGCTTTCAATGGGTTGCGGTTGCCCCGACAGAAAGCTGATTAATCCGTAGGGAGCGATAATGCGTCATTACGAAATAGTATTTATGGTTCACCCAGACCAAAGTGAACAAGTGCCAAGTATGATTGAGCGTTATACTGGTACGTTAACCACTGATGGTGGTAAAATCCATCGTCTAGAAGATTGGGGCCGTCGTCAATTAGCCTATCCTATCGAAAAACTGCACAAAGCACACTATGTGTTAATGAATGTTGAAGCAACTCAAGAAGCTGTTAACGAACTTGAAGACAACTTCCGTTTTAACGATGCAGTAATTCGCAGTTTAATTATGCGTACTAAACATGCTGTAACTGAAACTTCACCGATGTTAAAAGCGAAAGATGAGCGTCGTAGCTCTGAAGAAGATTTTAACGAAGCAAACATGGACGATGATTCCGACGAATAATCGTTTAGTGTTATCGGGTATTGTAAAAAAAACACCGATACGAAAAATCAGTCCAAATGGGATTTCGCATTGTCAATTTTATTTAGAACATGTTTCTGAGCAAGTTGAAGCAGAACTCACAAGGCAAGCATGGTGCATCATGCCTGTAATTGCTAGTGGACAACAAGAATTAAGTTACGTAAAAAAGGGCAGTAGAGTTTTAGTTGGTGGATTTATAAGTACCCACACTAAACGTAATCAAACAAGTCAACTTGTTTTACATGCTGACCAAGTTAAACTATTAGGAGAATAGCCAAATGGCACGTTATTTCCGTCGTCGCAAATTCTGCCGTTTTACTGCAGAAGGCGTTAAAGAAATTGATTATAAAGATGTTTCTTTATTAAAAAGCTATATCACAGAAAGTGGTAAAATTGTACCAAGCCGTATTACTGGTACAAGTGCAAAATATCAACGTCAATTAGCTCGCGCAATCAAACGCGCTCGTTACTTGGCATTATTACCATACACTGACAACCATCAGTAATTAGCAACAGAGGGAACATATAATGCAAATTATTCTACTCGATAAAGTTGCTAATTTAGGCAGCTTAGGTGATCAAGTTAATGTTAAAGCGGGTTATGCGCGTAACTTTTTGATTCCACAAGGTAAAGCAGTAGCAGCGACTAAAAAGAATATCGAATTTTTTGAAGCTCGTCGTGCTGAATTAGAAGCAAAACTTGCTGAGACATTAAAAGCCGCTGAAGAGCGTGTTGCACAAATCAATGCACTTGGTAAAGTCACTATCACTTCTAAAGCCGGTGATGAAGGCAAATTATTTGGTTCAATCGGTACTCGTGATATCGCTGATGCTGTTAAAGCTCGTGGTATTCAAGTATCAAAAAGCGAAGTTCGCTTACCAAATGGTGTACTGCGTACTACTGGTGAACATGAAGTGTTCTTCCAAGTACACAGCGAAGCATTTGCTAAACTTATTGTTGATATTATTCCTGAATAATTATCCAACAATAAATACCAAAAAACCCGTTCAAGTAACGGGTTTTTTTTATTGTTAATATATAAAAAATTGTTATTTTATATAAAAAGCAGCTTGTATTAGTTTCTCGTTTTTTGTTTCATATAACTTATATCATCGTAAAGATTTTAATTTTGTTATGTTAAAAATAGCATATCCAAAGATATTGAAATAAGGTTTATTTGATTATACAAGATATTGGTGAAAGGATTCATAATAACAAAGTTCTCGATTATCTACATAATAATGGGAATCCAAAATTCTTCTTTACTTAATGGATTATCAGGTAAATAATCACGATGCATTATCTCTAATCTAGGCCGATTCTCATCAATTTTAATATTATTGTTTCTCAGATAATCAATTGCTTGTTGATAAACTTGGTTAAATTGTAATGCAGTCCCGGTATGAATAAAACCAAAATACTCACCATTAATGGTCAGTTTTTCTAGACAATCTGTTTGAGTCGAGTACTCAGCATTAGAAGCGATTTCTATCGCAGCCCATTTTCTAATATGATTTCGAGTTATGGGTTCTTCCAGAGCAATGATATTTTCATCAACACAATAAGGTAATAATTTACGATAATTATTCATCATAAAGTGTCGCCAAAGATTGAATATTTTTCGATTATTTGACGAATCAGATACATTCATATGTTCCGTTGTTACTTGTAACTCTGTTGAGCTTCCGACTATATTTTTTGTCAAAGTGGATCGGCTACACTAATTCATACAACTTTTTTAAGGGGTAAGGTAAACTTATCACCACTAAAAAAGGAACAAATATGAATAAGA
>NZ_WTEV01000029.1 GCF_009795885.1 Gilliamella sp. Pas-s25
AAAGACCATAAGGCGTTTGCGAGCCATCGGTAATATAGTAGTTTTTAACAGCTTGCGCGTCACTGACGTTAGAGAGCACCGCATACAAAGGCATGGACGAGGTGGCGGTGATGGCACGCCAGTTAGCTAGTGGGAAATCCATCATAATTTGCACCTGCCATCAAATGGTAAAACTGGTAATGCAGAACAATCACTCAGCCCAGAAAATAAAAGAAAATAATGATTAATATGTTGATGAATCATTAAAGCAATACGACTAACAACGCGCTCCACCATATCGACCTAAATTCCTTTAGAAAGTATTAAGAAACTGAAAAATTAATGTATTTGCTTATTTAAAATAAGATCATTTTTTATTCCATGCAATCTTTTTTAACACTATTTTTTCTAATTTTTTAAGAATAAATGTATATTAGCTATACTGAACATTTGTATTTTAAACACGTTAGTATGCCTAATGTTGTTTTAGATAGTTTTATTGATCTTGGAGCGCTGCAAAATTGTGTATTAATTTAGGAGGTGAATTAGGCAATAGTATTGATGGTGTGTTTGGCTATTTTTTATTATCACAAAGAGTGAAAAAAGATTTTAATAAACTGATTTTAAAGGATATATAAGTAATAATTTATCACTAACTCAACACCAATGATTTTTAAAAATCACAGCTATAGAACGCTATATGTTATTGCGTATTTTAGTATTTGCCTTTATATTATTGCCAATAATCTTATTCTAGTTTTACTCTAATCATTTATAAGCACAATTTATGCATAAAAAACGTCTTTCTTTGATTGTAGCGATCATTGCTGTTATTGCTATGGTTATTATTATATATTTTGCTAATCAACCGAGCACCATTATATTACAAGGTGAAGTTGAATCTAGTCGTGTTGATGTTGCAGCTAGAGTGCAGGGGCGAGTGGTTCAATTTAATTATGATGTTGGAGATAATGTTAAACAAGGTGATGAACTTCTTACCCTTTCAAATCCGGCATTATTAGCGCAGCTTGCAACGGCAGAAGCGCAATTAAAAGTGACAATGGCGAGCCGTGATAATACTTATAGTACTAGACCAGAAACCATTGATGTGCAAAAGGCACAGTTAGATAAAGCGAATTCAGATTTAGTTTTAGCACAAACGAGCTATGAACGTATTAATCGTTTAGCTAAAAATGGAACAGTTTCAAAGCAAAATTATGATGAATCTTTTAATCAATATCAAGCAGCGATTAAGGCCCATGAAGCCGCTAAAGCTAATTTAGAATTAGCCGAAAATGGTAATAGTATAGAACAGAAAAAATTAGCCGATGCGCAGGTGGAACAGTCTGAGGCGGCGTTGTTGCAAGTAAAAACGGATGTGAATGAATTAACTTTAGTAGCCCCTATTAGTGGTCAAATTACGACTCGGGTTGCCGAAACCGGACAATTGTATAGTCCGGGCACGCCACTTTATTCTATTATAGATTTAAATGATATTTGGTTTACTTTTAATATTCGCGAGGATTTGCTAGGCAATCTTAAAGTTGGTGATACGTTTCAAGTAAAAGTGCCGGCATTAAATAATCAAGTTATTGATGTTAAAGTCACCGTATTAAATGCCTTAGGCCAATATGCAAATTGGCAAGCGACTAAAGCGACGGGGGACTTTGACCTAAAAACTTTTGAAATGCGTGCAAAACCAATTAATAATGTGGCTGGTCTTCGTCCAGGAATGAGTGTTACCACAAAGTGGCAATCTCACTAACATAAATAATATGGAGATTATACACAAAAGGAAAGGGCACTGATGTCTCACTCGCTATTAGAAGTGATTAGATGGGAACTTCGTAAATTAATTAAACAACGTTTTTTGTTTTTATTAGTTTTCATCTATCCTTTATTATTCATTTTTTTATTTCTTTATATGTATCATGCTGGTGTAATTACCCAGATACCTATCGCAGTTGTTGATCAAGATACAACTAAATCATCGCGTACATTAATTCAACAAGTGGCAGCTTCGCCGCAGTTACAGGTCGCTGAACGTTATCAAGATCTTTCTTCAGCCAAACATGCGTTGATTAAGGGAAAAGTTTATGCTGTGCTTTTTATTCAACCCGAATTCGAAAAAGATCTTATCGCAGGGCATCAACCAGAAGTGGTGGCTTTTTATAATAATCAGTATATGTCGGCAGGTACGATTATTTTTCGGGCGATGAGTTCTGCATTGAAAACAGCTAATAGCCAAATAGTACTGCAAGGATTATTAGAAAAAGGAATTGCTTCACCAGTAGCACAAAGTCAAATGCAAACTATTCCAGCTAGTTTACATCCTTTATATAATCCTACATTAAATTATCTTTATACCTTAATTAATGGTTTAATCCCCACGATTTTGCAGATCATTATTATGATGGCAATGGTTACTAGTGTCACTCGAGATCGCTTTGCTGCAACGAGTTATCAGCAAATCTTACAACTAGCTAATCAGAATATTTTTATCTTTTTATTAGGGCGTATTCTTCCATATTTTCTTTACTTTTTATTTTGTCTGATTTTATTTGATACAGTTTTAATCGCTTATTTTAATTTACCATTAAATGGGCATTTTATATTGCTGATGCTTGGTGGTATCGGGTTTATACTGACTTGTTGTTTATACGGGATTTTTTTTGGTTTAACTGGCTCAACCCTAGCACAAGCTTATGGCAGTGCAAGCTTAGTTGCATCGCCTAGTTTTGGGTTTACTGGTCTGATTTTTCCTCGTCTTGCTATGAATACTTTTGCTTATATTTGGGGCGCTTTATTGCCTGTAACATGGTATATACAGATTCGTCTTGATCAAACATTACGAGCGCCAAATATGATGACTTCGTTAGAACCCTTTGTTTATTTATTGATTCAGTTTAGCGTTATGGCATTACTTATTACTCTTTATTTACGAAAAATCCGTAGGCGGTTAATATGATTAAATCTTTATTATTAATTTCCTATGAAGAACTAAAACGTATTTTCCAAAATAAAGCGATAGCCAGCGTTATGTTTGTGGGGATTTTTATCTATTTTTTCTTTTATCCACAACCTTATTTACATGAAGCGATACGAGATGTTCCGATCGCTGTTATTGACCAAGATAACACTAATTATAGTCGAGAGTTAGTTAGACAACTTGATGCTAATAAATCCATTAACATAAACTTACATATTGCGGATTTACAGACAGCTAAAAAATTGATTGAAGAGCGTAAAATCTATGGGGTAGTGCTGATCCCTTATCGTTTTCAGCAACATATTTTAGAGGGTAAAACGAGCCCTATCTCATATTATGGCGATGCGAGTTATATTTTAATTTATAGTAACGTTGCCACCGCGGTTAATACCGTTGCTAGCAATTTTGGTGCTAAAATTTCCATTTCGCGAAAAATAGCGCAAGGCGTTGATCCAGCTGTTGCAACCAATAGTGTTTCACCGTTTAATAGCCAGTTGATAAGTTTATTTAATCCTCAATCAGGCTATGCAACCTATGTTATTCCTGCTGCTTTTATTTTGATCTTATATCAAACCTTGCTTATCGGTAGCATTTTATGTCGTCTATTTAGCAAAAACTCTGATTTTGAAATAACTTTCATTAACCAACAGAACGATGCGACATCTTCAGCATTATTACTACTTTTGGGTAAATTACTCACTTATCTAATGCTTTACCTGATCTATTTTATGATGTATACCGTATTTGCGAATTATTGGTATGATTTACCACGCCTAAGTCATCTTGTTGTTTCGTTGTCGTTTATTATTCCTTTTATTTTTTCTACGGCATTATTAGGTAAAGTTGTATCACATTTTGTGCATACGGTGAGTGATGTTTTTTGCTTAATTATACCGTCAAGTATGGTGATATTTTTTGTTACAGGGTTATCTTGGCCAAAAGAATTAATGCCGCCGTTGTTCCATTTGATTGGTGATATATTCCCAGCGGTACCAGCCATAATTGGCTCGGTAAAAATAAATCAAATGGGAGCAAGTTTTGCTGAATTTAGTCCACAATATTGGCATTTGTGGATATTAACGGTTGTCTATTTTTGTATTGCATTCATTCTTGAAAAACGGAACATTCAAAAGGCAATGTCTGCAAATGTTAGGGAAGAAAAATAAAATAGGGCTGTTTTATTTATCATAACTATCAAACTTAAGCAGGAATGTTTCAACGCCAATTATTAGGCTTGCCATGTGTTATTGTATTGGATTATCCCGATTTATCTTTTAGCTTTATGATAAAATCTAATCAGTTAAATTAAATATCGTCAATTATCTATAGATTCAAATATAAAATTTCAGTCTTCATCTTGAAGGCTTGTGGATATCGCTATATTATAGTCGGTCGACTAAAAACTTAGTTAACTAAAACAATAAAATAGAAAACAAAATTAAATATAAATGAGTTCCCATGTTAATCAATGCTAAAACCATTCTTGAAAAATTAAATCCACATAATAAAGTAAATTATGATTCTGTATTAAAAGAGGTGATTGCTAATTGGCAGGCAGAATCAGCGCGACCAAAGTTATTAATTCATAGCTGCTGTGCTCCGTGTAGTACTTATGTTCTTGAATATTTGGCTCAATATGCCGATATTACGATCTATTTTGCTAATTCTAATATTCATCCTCGAGTTGAATATGAATATCGTAGTGTGGTACAGCAAAAATTTATTGCTGATTTTAATCAAAAAACGGGGCATAACGTTCAATTTCTAGAAGCGCCTTATCAGCCAGCAGAGTTTATCAAAAAGGTTGAGCACTTGCGTGATGCGCCAGAAGGTGGTGAACGTTGTCATATTTGTTATAAAATGCGATTAGACTTAGCGGCAATTAAGGCTCAAGAACTAGGGTTTGATTATTTTGCTAGTGCATTAACCCTTAGTCCAAAAAAAAATAGCCAAAAAATTAATGAATTAGGATTTGAAATCCAAGAAATTTTTTCGGTCAATTACCTTCCTTCTGATTTTAAAAAGAACAATGGTTATAAACGTTCAATTGAACTTTGTAAAGAGTATGATGTGTATCGTCAATGTTATTGTGGCTGTATTTTTGCGGCTAAAGCACAAGGCGTTGATTTGAAAAACGTGATTAAGCTTGCTAAGCAAGGATTGCAAAAATAGCCATGAGTTGTTTTTACTGTTTGAATTTACACCATAAAATCATACTTCAAAAATTTGTATAACCAAAACTTCTTGTAAATAGCATTGATTGAAAATAGAACCAATTTGCTATTTACTATTTTTAAAGGCATGCATAAATATAATAGGTTTGAATCGTATATCTATGTTATATTTATATAAATATAACATAGTGCATTAAACTGATAGGATTATAATGTGTTGTCAATTTATCAATTAAAACCTAAATTCCAAGCATTCCTTAGACCTTATGCAATTTATCTTCATGATGCCAATATTACTGCTAATCAGGTAACATTAGTAGCATGTTTTGGCTCTATCATTGTTGCTTTCTTTGTTGGATTATTGGCACAGTATCAATGGATTTTTGTATTGATTCCTTTATGGATGTTTATTCGTATGGCGCTGAATGCGATTGATGGAATGTTGGCCCGAGAATACAACCAAAAATCAAACTTAGGTGCTTATTTGAATGAAATTTGTGATGTGATTTCTGACTGTGCATTGTTACTTATTTTTACGCAACTAGTTGATGTAAATATTTATTTAGTTATTCTTGTAGTTCTACTGTCGTTTTTAACGGAATATAGTGGTATTTTAGGTGTGATGATTGGTGCATCAAGACGATATGATGGGCCAATGGGAAAAAGTGATCGTGCGCTTATTTTGGGAATGATAAGTTTAGGTATTGCAACTTATCTATTACCTTTAAGTTGGATCAATGCACTGCTATGGATTATCAGTTTTTTACTTATGTATACAGTTATTAACCGAGTTCGAAAAGGTATGCAAGAAGCAAACAAATAACAAGGAGAAAAACATGCGGCAACAGCAACAAAAAACCTTTATTAGTCACGATGGGTGTCAGCTATTTTATCGCTATTGGCCTGCTGTTGATAGTAATACAGATCTTTCTAAAGCAATAGTGCTTTTTCACCGAGGGCATGAGCATTCGGGGCGTGTTGCCCATCTTGCTGACGAATTAAATCTACCCGATTACCAAATTTTTGCTTGGGATGCCAGAGGCAATGGTCAATCAGAAGGCGAGCGCGGTGATGCCCCTAATTTTGCAACATTGATTAAAGATGCTAACTGTTTTATTGAGCATATCATCCATGAGTATGGGCTTCATCAAGAAGATATTGCCATTATTGCCCAAAGTGTTGGTGCAGTGATTGCATCAGCTTGGGTACATGATTATGTACCCAATATTCGGGCTTTAGTTTTAGGTTCGCCTGCTTTTAGCGTTAAGCTTTATGTTCCACTCGCCGTTTCAGGGTTAAAACTATTATATAATTTAAAAGGTAATTTTTTTGTTAATAGCTATGTTAAACCTAAATTGTTAACACATGATACGGAGCGTGCGGAATCATTTACTCAAGATTCATTAATTACTCGACCAATATCGGTTCGATTACTTCTTGATTTATATGCAGTGTCCGATCGTATTGTTAAAGATGCCAATGCCATTAGGGTTCCAACACAGTTATTGGTCTCGGGTTCAGATTATGTGGTAAGGCGTAAACCACAAAAACAATTTTATGATAATTTAGGTACCGAACAAAAAGAGTTTCATATATTGCCTGATTTTTATCATGATACTTTTGGTGAAAAAGATCGAAAGTTTGCTATTGAGCGAGCAAGACGATTTATTGTTGGTTGTTTTGCCAATGAACTAAGTACCCCATCACTTGTTAATGCAGATCGAGTTGGTTATACAAGGCAAGAGGCGGATAATTTAACAATGCCACCATCAGGTTGGATTAAGCCATTATATTGGAAGTTTGTCAAAGCCAATTTAAAATATGCAAGTAAACTCTCTGATGGAATTAAACTTGGTTTTGAGACGGGGTTTGATTCGGGTAGTACGCTTGATTATGTTTATCGCAATGAGCCATCAGGAACATCAAAACTAGGACGTTTTTTTGATTATATTTATTTGCAATCTATAGGTTGGCGTGGAATTCGGCAACGTAAAGCACATCTTGAAGAATTATTAAAACTGGCTATTAATAAACTTTATGAGCATAACCGCTCTGTTGATATTGTGGATATAGCGGCAGGGCACGGTCGATATATTTTAGAAACAGTTAATCAAATCGCAAATAAGCCTAATTCAGTATTACTACGAGATTATAGTGATATTAATGTACAAGAAGGTCGAGCATTAATAGAGGAAAAAGGTTTAGAGAATATAGCACGTTTTGAAAAAGGTGATGCTTTTAGTCGGGAGCAACTAGCCCAATTATCACCTAACCCTACTTTGGCTGTTGTATCTGGTTTGTATGAACTGTTTAGTGATAATCAGTTGCTACGTGATTCTCTATCAGGTCTTGCTGAGTCAATACCAGAAGGAGGATATTTGATTTATACCAATCAACCATGGCATCCACAATTAGAATTTATTGCAAGAGCATTAACATCACATCGTGATGGTCAATCTTGGATTATGCGAAGACGAACTCAACTTGAAATTGATCAGTTAGTTGCAGCTGCTGGTTTTAAAAAAATCACAATGCGTATTGATCAGTGGGGCATTTTTACCGTATCACTAGCGCAAAGAATTAAATAATTATTCATGGACAGAGTAAAACGACAATTTGATAAGCTAACTATTTATAAGTTAGTATGGTTAGTTAGCTTAACTATTTTCTTTTTTACTAGCTATAATTTTGCCAATTGGTTTACTGCTACACGCTGTGATGTAGGGAATATTGTTTTTGAATGGGAGCGTTCAATTCCTTTATGGCCTTGGTCTATCCTACCTTATTGGTCGATAGACCTTATGTATGGTTTAGCCATTTTATTGGCGCGCTCTTATCGAACGCTTAAAATTCTCTGTTTTCGACTTTTATCCGCTCAGATTATTTGCATTATCTGTTTTTTTCTGTTTCCGCTCAAATTTTCTTTTGAACGTCCTGCATTAGATGGATTTTTTGGCGGATTATTTGATATTTTGATGGGATTTGATAAACCCTTTAACCAAGCGCCATCGCTTCATATTACACTATTGGTTATTTTGTGGAAATTTTATGCTAGCTATTTTCGTGGTGGTTGGCGTTATATTTTGTATATTTGGTGTTTATTAATTGGATTATCTGTATTAACCACTTGGTCACATCATTTTTTTGACATTCCAACAGGGCTTTGGGTTGGGTGTTTTTGTATTTGGTTATGGCCTGATCGTGGTTTATTACTAATAAATAATTGCCAACTGCCTAAACAATATCTTTGGAGTAGCATCTATTTTTTATTGTTTTTATTGTCGCTTTGTATTGCTATTTACTTTTATTCTTGGGCATTGTGGCTATTATGGTTTTCAGGTGCATTTTTATTGGTTTCTGTAAATTACTTATTATTCGGTGCGGCGGGTTTTCAAAAGCAGGTTAATGGTCATTTTAATCTGGCTACTACTATTTTATATCTACCTTATTTTATCATTATGTGGATTAATTCACGGTTGTGGACTTTTAAAAATAGGTCAGTAGATTTAATTTGTGATAATGTTTATTTGGGGCGAATGCCAGCCAATAATGCATTGCAGTTAAATAACTTTATTTCGATTGTTGATCTTTGTGCTGAATTACCAATAACACAATTTAAAGGTAACTATCATCTGATTCCTGTATTGGATATGACTCCATTAACTATTAAACAATGCCAAGATGTTGCTGAAATCATTGAGCAGTATCACCAGCAAGGAAGATTATTGGTCTGCTGCGCTTTGGGCTATTCACGCAGTGCCACAGCCATTATTGCTTGGTTACTGTTGACGAAAAGAGTTCCAAGTTTAGATACAGCGATTGCTATGGTAAAAGCGCGCCGTAGCACTATCGTTATTTCAGCTAAACAACGTTTAATTTTATCAGATTGGTTATTACAAATAGATAAAGGAAGTTAATATGTTAAGTTGTGACGATACAAAATCAACAAAAGACGCCAATCAAATTACACTAGTGACATTTTGTAGTTTGCTAGCGATAAGTCAACAATTAAATGTTTTGTCGCTATTACTTACTATAATTGCATTATGTTTTGGGATGATGGCAAGTTGGTGGATAGGATCTTTGTTGTTCACGATTTGTTGTCTTGTCGCTTTTTTATTTGGATTAATAAGTAAATATTATGCCTTGCGAATCGAATTTGATAAAAAGCTGTTTGATTATTTAATCATTAATGTTGATAGGTTACCTAACTCTCTTACTGAGTTGGACAATGCATTACTAAAATTTAACTTAATCAAATCATGCCAACTACCAGTACGCTCGATCAGTGAACGGCAAAAGGGGACAATAAAGTTATTGAAAAAACAAATTATCTGGCTTTTTTTACAGATATTGCTGTTAATCGGAACATTAATGAGTGGCATTATTCATTTTAACTAGAAAATTCAACGTTAAAAATTATAAAGCTAAGTCAGCGATAACCACACAATAAGGAGAAAATGGATGTCTAATTATCAACGCGATACTTTATTGTTATTTGTTGGTATTGGTGTGTTATTGGTTGTTGCATCAATAATTGGCTTGCTGTTAAAACGACGCGTTAAAAGCCCAAATAGTGTCATTGATAATCTTAATACTCGCATTAATGCATGGTGGATAATGGTCGTAATCATTGGTATCGCTTTTTTGTTAGGTAAATTGGCTGTAATTTTTCTATTTTTTGTGGCATCTGGTATTGCGCTTCGAGAGTTTTTAAGTTTAACGCCAGTTAATCGTTATGATTTTTATGCACTGATATTTGCTTATTTTATTGCTTTACCTTTGCAATTTATTTTTGTGGCTATGTCGTGGTATGGATTGTTTAGCATTTTTATTCCTGTTTATGGTTTTTTATTATTAGCCATTTTGGCAGCAATAACTGGTTCAACCAATAATTTTTTAGCACGAACGGCTGAAGTGCAGTGGGGACTGATGATTACAGTTTATAGCATTTCTTGCGTACCGGCACTATTAACATTACCAATCGACCATTACCAAGATCGTAACCTTCTTTTGATTGCTTTTTTAGTATTGGTTGTTGAACTTTCAGACGTGTTGCAATATGTGTTTGGAAAATTATTCGGCAAACATAAAATTAGTCCAAATTTATCACCATCAAAAACGGTTGAAGGTTTTCTTGGTGGCATATTATCAGCAAGTTTTGTTGGCGCTTGCTTATTTTGGATCACACCATTTAGTTTTTTGCAAGCTGGGTTAATTTCACTTATGCTCACCTTACTAGGTTTTTTGGGGGGCTTAGTTATGTCAGCCATCAAACGTGATAGAGGAATAAAAGATTGGGGAAATCTAATCGGTGGTCATGGTGGCGTGCTTGATCGTCTAGATTCTATCTGTTTTACTGCGCCTGTTTTTTTTCATGTCGTACGTTTTTTTTGGGTATAGAATTTACATGGGATTTAAATAGCATAGTTTAAATAAATTAGAAAAAAATCAAATTATGTGAATGAATATACAAATCCCCATGTAAAAAATGAGCAAAACAGTTTAATTTATGATATAAATACAGACATTGTATTAACGTTAAGATATAGATAAGGACTTTATTATGTTAAAAGAACAAATGGTAGTAAAAAATTCAACCGGCTTGCATGCACGCCCTGTTACAACACTAGTTAAATTAGCTGGTCGTTATAAATCATCAATTGAGCTTGTTTATAATGATAAAGCTATCAAATTAAAAAGTATGATGGGCTTACTTGGTGCAGGCGTAAAAGGTGGTTCAACGGTTGAAATCATCTGTGATGGTGAAGACGAACAAGCTGCAATGGACGAAATCCGTGAGTTGTTTGCTACTGGTTTTGGTGAATAATTGTTAAATTAGCTTAGCTAATCATCAATTTAAACACTTGATTCCGTCGACTTAGGTCGACGGAATTGTATAAAAAGGCGTTAATTTTATACTTTGAGTAGACGTATTTCTTTAATTAGACCGTTAGTCTTTGATTATCGAATTTAGTTCTTTATGATCAATCGAAGGTAACAAACGCGTAAACCCTCTAGTAAGATAAAGTAAATAAAGAAAACCAATCGCTAACCAAACTAAACCAACAATCATCGCTGTCGCATCAAGGCTTGTCCATAACCATAATGAAAGTAATACACCAATTGCAGGTAATAATCCATATTTAAATAGCATTGATGCTGTTTTTGAGCTTCCTTTCCCTAAATAGCTTTTAATCACACATAAATTGACGAAAGTAAAAGCCACTAATGCGCCAAAGCTTATCATTGAAACCACTAAACTAAGATCTAGTACTAATGACAGCAATGAAAAGCAAGCAACAAAAATTATCGATAAATAAGGTGTTCTAAAGCGTGGGTGAATTTTATAAAAAATCTGTTTAGGTAGCACTCCTTCACGCCCCATTGCATAAAAAATCCGTGATACACTGGTTTGTGCGGTCATAGCCGATGCAAAAACGCCAGTTATATAAGCAGCTTGGAAGAAGTTATACATAAATTCTCCGCCCAATGTACTAATATCACCAACACGACGAACTACGTCTAAACTTGCTGTATCTTTATTATTTACAAAATCTGTCCACTGAGGATAGGCTAAATGTGCACAATATGAAACAACTAAGAAGATACAACCAGCAATTAATACGGTACATATAATAGCTTTAGGTAATGATTTTTGTGCATCATTTGATTCTTCGGCAAGTGTTGCTATTGCATCAAAGCCTAAAAAAGCTAAACATAATATTGCTGCACCAGATAGCAATCCACTAAAATCATTTGTATCAACTAATAATGGTTTTAGCATTGTTTCTGGTGTCAAATGAACATTAGTCACTGTTAAAATGATAAATAATATGATGAACACCACTTGTAATAAATTCAAAGTAATGTTCACACAATTAATTAGTTTGATTCCAAGATAGTTTAATACACTGACCCCTAAAAGGGACGCCAATACAAAAACGTAAGCAGGAATAAAACAGAATCGATCGTGAAGATAAATACCTAAAACTAAATAATTTAATATTGGTAAAAATAGGTAATCAAGGATTTGCGCCCAACCCACCAAAAATCCAACTTTTCCACCAAAAGTACGTTGTACATAAGAATAAGCAGAACCAGCAATAGGTAGCTTATTTGCCATACGACAATAGCTTAATGCAGTGAAAAAAATCATGGCAAGGGTGATGATATAGGCTATAGGTAAGTGTCCATTACTGGCAACAGTTACTTCCCCATAAGTGGTAAAGATCCCCAAAGGAACCATATAAGCTAAACCAAATGCAATCAATGCAGGTGTGGTTAAAACTCGTTTCATTTTTATTGCGGACATGACTTTGCTCCTCTGTCCCAAAAAACAATAAAAAACTACTAAGTATAGTTTTGCCTTTTTACCCGCTTAAAGCGGCAGGGAATTCTGCCATATTGTGATAATTATGCAAGTTAATTTTTAGTAAAATGGTACTTAAACAAGCAAATTATAAGCTTTAAAGTGCGTTACGAGTTATTTTAGCTCAATTTTATTTAGATTATCAGGTTATAGGATTACGCTTCCATTTGCATATTTGTGATCCAAATCTATTATTTATTAGACAAAATAAGTGTCAGTGTAAATAAATTATTGTATATTTTATCCACAATGCATGTAGAGTGAAAAATTGAGTTATTGCGAATAATCTATTATCAGTAAGAGGATCAATTTATGCAGTCAATCCCTGTTTTACTGGTTGATTTAACGGGTGATATTGTTACTCAAAAATCAACAGTTATCCATTTAATGGTTGAAGCTAGCC
Organism: Gilliamella sp. Pas-s25; assembly: GCF_009795885.1. GTDB lineage: Bacteria > Pseudomonadota > Gammaproteobacteria > Enterobacterales > Orbaceae > Gilliamella. The sequence goes on from NZ_WTEV01000029.1 coordinate 12,918, forward strand.
AAGCTTATTTAACTAATATTAAAACCTTTTTTGACGATGTTATGGCGCACGAACAAGAAATGGAAACCGATGTGTTACCTGATATTGCTTTGCCACATGCTAAAAGTAATGCGGTTAAAACGCCATTTATTGTAGTTGGGAAATATAGCGATGGCATCATTTGGAATAATGATAATAAAGTGAAGTTAATCGTGATGATTGGTGCTCCAGAACATGCCAATAAAGAGCATTTATCCATTATTGCTAAATTAGCATCGAATTTAGCTAATGATGATTTTGTCGAAGATCTGCTTAAAAGCGATATTCAATTTGTGGCAAATAAGATTAGAGGTTTATATGAATAAAAAAAAGATTGTTGCGATTTGTGCGTGTACCGCAGGGATGGCGCATACTTATATTGCTAAGCAAAAAATTGAAAATGAAGCCAAAAAACGTGGTTGGGATTATAAAGTCGAAACACAAGGTGCCGCAGGTATTGAAAATTCATTAACCGAACAAGATCTTAAAAGTGCCGATGTGATTTTATTAGCAACTGATATTTCAATTGAAAATGCCGATAGACTTGAGCCTTATAAAAATGTCATAAAAGTGAGTACTGGTGAAGCGGTTAAAAATACTGCCAATATTTTTAATAATGCAGAAACTATGTCGACTAAAGTGGTTAAAGATAGTATCGGTAAAGAGATATTTAGAGCATTAAATACGGGTATTAGTAAGTTTTTGCCCGTTATTATCGCATCGGGAATACTTTTTTCAATTGTGTTAATGACAGGAGAGGTAACAAACGATACTATTTTGCCAAGTAATCAATTCTTTATTGATTTAAAACAAGTTGCCTTATATGGCTTTGCCATGATGGTGCCTGTGCTTGCGGCTTATATGGCTTATTCCATTGGTGGTAATGCTGCTTTAGCGCCTGCATTTATTATGGGCTATGTGGTTAATAATCCAATTGGTGTTAATCAAGTCAGTACAGGATTTATTGGTGCAATGATTTTTGGTATTTTAATTGGCTATTTTGTTAAATGGTTCAAAACAGTTAAAGTTCATCCAGTAATAGCTTCGGTTATGCCTGTGATGATTATTCCAACTGTAACGATACTAGTGATGGCACCACTTTACATTTATGGGCTATCTTATCCGCTTGATTGGTTTGTTAAAGCTATGGTCGCAACGTTAAAAGGTATGTCTGAAGTCAATGCCGCATTCTTAGGTATTGGCATTGGTATATTAGCGGCGCTAGACATGGGAGGACCATGTAGTAAAGCGGCGACTGCATTTACCTTAGCGGCAATGGCTGAGGGGGTTTATGGTCCAAATGGCGTATTTCGTATGTGCTGTGCTATTCCACCATTAGGTTTAGCTATGTCATCATTGATTGTGTCACGTCCAAAATATACCAAAGAAGAGAAAGAGTTCGGTATTACTGCTTTCTTTTTATCATTAGCGGGCATTACCGAAGGGGCGATCCCTTTTGCGGCTAAAGATCCAAAGCGTGTTATTATAGCTATTGTTGTTGGCACTGCCATCGCAGGTATGCTAGGAATGATTAATGGGATTGAATCATTGGTAGCATTTGGCGGGTTAGTTGCATTAGGTGGGGTGACCAAAGCTGCTGCGTGGTATGTCATTGATATGTTTATTGGCGCATTAATTATCGCCGCTATTTTACATTTCACGAAACCAACAGCAGTGGAAACCGAAGTAATTGCTGAAGTTGACTAAAGTCTAAATAATAACCTATGCTGCACCAATCACAATCATGGTTGGTGAAGCAATTTGTAAATTAAAGACATAAAGTTTAGATTATGCTTGTTGATAAACGATTTTACCGCCCACAATCGTTGTTAATACCTTGACATTTTGAATATCGGTTGCTGGGATGGTAAATGGATTGCGATCTAAAATAATCAAATCAGCAAATTTACCTTTTTCAATTGACCCAATGTATTCATCTTGTTTTAGTACATAGGCGGCATTAATAGTAGCGCTACGTAATACTTCAATAGCGGTTAGATTACGATCACTGTTTAACCGAGGATGTTCGGCATCGATTTGTCTAGTCATTGCAATTTGGAAATCGTACCATTCATTTAATGGATCAATTGGCCAATCGCTACCAAAAGCGCATGTTACACCTGCATCAATATATTGCCCATGTGCTTCTAAACCGTTATAGCGTTCTGGACCAAATAGGGTTTGATATTGCTCAACCATTGCCGAACTGCATCCTGCCCATTGAAATGAAAAGACCACACAAGCATTCAATTGTTTATACCTTGCAAATTGATGTGCTGCACTTAATTCATTATGCGCAGTGCTTGGACGAATATCGGCATTAGGTAATGCCTTACGCATTTTTTCAATGGCATCAAGTACAACTTCGATAGCTCCTTCACCAACTGTATGCATATGTGGATGAAAACCAGCTTTTGCAGATTCAAGTATTAACGCATCTAACATTTCAATGGAATAATAAAGATCACCGTAACGATCTTTTTCGTCGGCTAAATTGTACGGTTTAAGCAAGCGTGCGGTCATTAATGGTGCTTGCATTACACCATCTACAAATAATTTGGTATGCGAAATTTTAATACCGGGTTTTGGTTGCCAGTTTTTATCGTCGTAACGTGCAGCGAACTGTTTAACTTTGTTCAGTAAAGTTGGAATTTCTTCTATTGAAGATACATCATCTGGTGGTAACTCGCGCGCGCCAAATAAGCGAATCGATAGTTGATCTTGTTGTTGTAGTTTTAAAAATGCCTCGGCTTGGGTTTCGGTAATTCGAGCATCCATAACAGCAGTAACGCCTTGTTTATTAAGTTCTGCTTGCGATAATTTAGCAATGTTGACAGCTTGTTCATCGGTGAGCTTAGAAATGCTGTCAAACGCACGCATAGCCGGGGCATCTTCTAATATGCCATTTAATTCACCGTCATCAGTACGACCAATCTTTCCATCGGTTGGTTCAGGAGTGTTTCTATCTAAACCAAATTTCTTTAAAGCAATGCTATTGGCAACTAAAGTATGGCAGTCATTAGAAAACAAAATAACAGGGCGTTTTGTATTAAGTCTATCGAGATCAAAGCGTGTAATATCTGTGCCAATTGGTAAAACCTCTTGCCTTAGCCAGCCGCGGACTTGTAACCAATGAGTATTATCACTGATAGAATCTTTATCTAAATATTGTTGTATAATAGCTAATGTATCATCAATAGTTAAGCTTTGATAATTCAAATTACACGACGATAATTGCATACCTCCCCAAAAAGTATGCAAATGCGAATCAATGATTCCCGGCATCATCGTTTTACCTTGCAGGTCATAAATGGTTGTATGATTATCAACATAATGATTGTTATTTATCTCTTGCGTGGTGCCAGTTGCAATAATATAGCCATTTTCGATTGCTATTGCCTCGCAGACACTATCTTGTTTGTCTGCGGTGTAAATATAGCCATTAATATAAATAACATCTGCTTTAGCCATTATGGGGATTCCTTAAATAAAGATCAAAATGAAAGGTCAACGATAGCAGATTTATAAAAAATTTGTCAAATGCAATAATTTTCTTTATTGTGTGAGCAGATTATGCTACAAATATTCCATTTTAGTTACAACGTCACAAGGTGAACGGATGAAATACCAGCAACTAGAAAACCTTGAATGCGGTTGGAAGTGGCATTATTTAGTAAAAAGGCATCTAGAGGGTGAACTAATTACTCGATATATTGAAAAAAGCGCTGCTGAGCATGCCGTCAATGCATTATTATTACTAGAACATAATCCAACAGGTGTCGTTGATTGGATAAAAGAGCATTTAAATCCAGATTTAGATAACCGCATGAAACAAACCATTCGGGCAAAACGAAAGCGGCATTTTAATGCGGAACAGCAATATACTCGAAAGAAGTCCATTGATTTGGAATTTTTAGTCTGGCAACGATTAGCTAATTTAGCCAAACGCCGTGGATGCACATTGTCACAAACCATTACGCAACTCATTGAAGATGCAGAGCAGAAAGAGCAATATGCAACACAAGTAACAACAATTAAAGATGATTTACTATCACTCCTAAATGCGAAGCCAGATAGTAAAGAATACAAACAACAGAATAGAAAGGTTTAATTATGGGAAAATCCCTTGTTATTGTGGAATCACCAGCTAAAGCAAAAACGATTAATAAATATCTTGGCAAAGATTTCGTGGTTAAATCAAGTGTAGGTCATATTCGCGATCTACCCAAGAGTGGTAGTAGCCAACGAGCTGAAAAATCAACAAAAGAGACAAAAGACAAAGCCGAAAAAAAAGTTAAACGCTCCGAACAACAGATTTTAGTTGATCGAATGAGTGTTGATCCATACAACGGTTGGCAAGCGCATTACGAAATTTTACCTGGCAAAGAACGGGTAGTATCAGAATTAAAAAAACTGGCTAAAGATGCAGATATGATCTATCTCGCAACCGATTTGGATAGAGAGGGAGAAGCCATTGCTTGGCATCTTAAAGATGTCATTGGTGGCGATGAGAGTAAATACCGTCGTGTTGTGTTTAACGAAATCACCAAAACAGCGATCAAAAATGCCTTTAATGAGCCTGCCATGCTCGATATGGATCGGGTCAATGCTCAGCAAGCACGCCGATTTATGGATCGGGTTGTGGGCTTTATGCTATCGCCTTTACTTTGGAAAAAGGTTGCTAGAGGCTTATCGGCTGGTCGTGTTCAGTCAGTTGCAGTGCGTTTAGTGGTTGAACGTGAACGTGAAATTCATGCTTTTATTCCTGAAGAATATTGGGATCTTTTTGTTGATTTAAACACAGCTAAAAAAGAGTCGTTAACTTTACAAGTTACTCATTATAAAGACGAAGCGTTTGAACCAAAAGATAAAGTTACTATTGATATTGCGCTGGAAAAACTTAATCAAAATCAATATCAAGTAACGAATATTGAAGAAAAACCGACTAAAAGTAATCCAACTGCCCCGTTTATTACTTCGACTTTACAGCAAGCCGCAAGTACTCGCCTTGGTTTTGGTGTTAAAAAGACGATGATGCTAGCTCAGCGTTTATATGAAGCTGGTTATATCACCTATATGCGTACCGATTCAACTAACTTGAGTCAAGATGCATTAACTATGGTACGAGATTATATCGGCAACAAATTTGGCGATAAATATTTACCAAAATCACCTAATGTATATAGTAGTAAAAAGAATTCACAAGAAGCGCACGAGGCGATTCGCCCATCAGATGTTACTATTCTTGCTGATAATATTAGTGATATTGAAGCAGATGCGAGTAAATTATATCAACTCATTTGGCGTCAATTTGTGGCTTGTCAGATGACATCGGCCGAATATAACTCAACAACAATTACAGTTAAATCAGGCGATTTTACTTTAAAGGCCAAAGGTCGTACATTGCGTTTTGATGGTTGGACTAAAGTACAACCACAACTGGCAAAAAATAATGAAGATAAAATATTACCACCGTTATCAGTCAACGACAAACTCGATTTAATCAGTTTAAATCCAAATCAACACTTTACCAAACCACCTGCTCGGTATAACGAAGCATCACTGGTTAAAGAGCTTGAAAAACGTGAAATTGGACGCCCATCGACTTATGCAACCATTATTTCGACAATTCAAGATCGCGGTTATGTGCGTTTGGATAATCGTCGCTTTTATGCAGAAAAAATCGGTGAAATTGTTACTGATAGACTCAGCGAAAACTTCAATGATTTGATGAGTTATGATTTTACCGCACGTATGGAGCATGCACTGGATGAAATCGCTCATAAAAAACAAGAATGGCGCGAAGTACTTGACCAGTTTTTCAGTGATTTTAGTCAGCATCTTGAGGTTGCCGAACAAGCGCCTGATAAAGGTGGTATGCAACTTAATCCATTAGTGTTAACGCCTGAAATTAAATGTCCTAATTGTAGCCGTGAAATGGGCATTAAAACTGCGGGTACAGGTGTATTTTTAGCATGTTCAGGTTATGCGTTGCCACCTAAAGAACGTTGCAAACAAACCATTAACTTAATTCCTGAGCATGAAACTTTAAATATTTTGGAAGAAGCTGAAACAGCCGAAACCGATGCTTTAAGGGCACGTAAACGCTGTCCAAAATGCCATACAGCGATGGATAGTTATTTGCTTGATAACGAGCGTAAATTGCATATTTGTGGTAATAATCCGATTTGTGATGGTTTTATTGTTGAAAAAGGTAGCTTTAAAGTTAAAAGTTACGAAGGGCCAATTATCGAATGTGAAAAATGTGGATCTGAAATGCATTTAAAATCAGGACGATTTGGCTTATATATGGGCTGTACTAATCAAGATTGCAAAAATACGCGTAAAATCTTAAAAAATGGTGATGTAGCACCACCTAAAGAAGATCCGGTCGATTTGCCTGAACTTAAATGTACAAAATCAGATGCACATTTTGTATTGCGTGATGGTGCCTCAGGGATATTTTTAGCTGCCCATAATTTTCCAAAATCAAGAGAGACGAGAGCGCCATTGATTGAAGAGTTACAACGCTTTAAAGATCGCTTGCCAGAAAAGTTTATCTATTTGACTGAAGCGCCAAGTAAAGATCCTGCTGGTAATCCATCCATTGTTCGTTTTAGCCGTAAAAGCAAACAACAATATGTTACCTCAGAAGTGAACGGTAAATCGACAGGTTGGGTGATGCAATATGTGGATGGCAAATGGATCAATAATAAAAAGTAGGTAAGCACACCTGAATTTTGTCAAAAAGTTTCAGGAAAGTATGCGTTTTAGTATAAAAATAGTTATTACTGTTTGTACTAGACAGTGAAAAGACTTACCTTACCAATTCTCCCTTTTAAGATGTGATTAAAAGGGAGAAAAGTATACAGATAAAGGAGCCTTTGTTTGTCATGAAATTGCAACAATTACGCTATATCGTCGAAGTCGTCAATAACGATCTTAACGTATCGTTGACATCCGAAAAACTGTATACATCTCAACCAGGCATCAGCAAACAAATAAAATTATTAGAAGACGAGCTTGGCGTTCAGATATTTACCCGAGTAGGTAAGCACCTTTCAGAAGTGACACCTGTCGGTGAAAAAATTATTGCGCTTGCTCGAGAAATCCTCAATAAATCGAGCGATATTAAAATTATTGCCAAAGAATTTAGTCAGCCAAATCAAGGCTCATTAACAATTACCACAACTTATACTCAAGCACGTTATGCCTTGCCTGTTGTGATCCGGCAGTTTATGCAACAATATCCAAATATTACTTTGCATATGGAGCAAGGATCATCACCACAGTGCATATCTCAAGCACAAACAGGACAGAGCGAATTGGCTATTGTGACCGACATTTCACAGCTTAGTGATGATATGATTGCCTTACCTTGCTATCACTGGAACCAAGCCGTGATTGTGATGAAAGATCACCCACTTGCCAAAAGCAGCTTAATTACAATTGAAGATCTTTCCAAATATCCATTAGTCAGTTACGATTTTTCTAATGATGGTTCAGATTTAAATCAGGCTTTCTTACGTGCTCATCAATCACCTAATATTGTTTTTAGTACAACAGATGCTGAGTTAATTAAAACCTATGTTAAATTGGGCATCGGTATTGGCATTGTCGCAAAAATGGCGGTGAGTAATACTTCAGAGGATGATTTTGTTGTACTGAGTGCTGGTCATATTTTCCCCTACAGCACAACCTATATCGTTTTTGCACGTTCGTTATTTTTACGCAGTTATATGTATGATTTTATTCAGCAGTTTTCGCCACATTTGGATCGACAAACTGTCGATAAACTCATGTTATGTGAAAATAATATCGAGGTATTAGCGATGTTTAATGGGGTAAAATTGCCTGTGTACTAAGTGAATTTATTTTTCATCATAATAAAAAAGATATAAAGAAAAGTGCGATATGATTCGCACTTTGATTATTTTTATTATTTATGCCTTGTTTTTAAAATGCCAATCACATCTTGTAATGACAGATTTTGATCTTGGAGTAATACTAATAAATGATAAACCAAATCCGCAGATTCATTTTTTAACTCTTCTCGATCATGAACTGTTGCAGCAAGGGCGGTTTCAACACCTTCTTCTCCCACTTTTTGCGCTATTCGTTTAGTCCCGTCATGATACAGTTTTGCTGTATAGGATGATTTAGGATCGGCATTTTTTCGTGCAGCGATTAACTGCTCTAATTCAAACAAAAATCCCCATTCGCTTTTAGTATTAGCAAAGCAACTATTTGTGCCGGTATGGCAAGTTGCACCAACAGGATTTACTAAAATCAGTAACGTATCATTATCGCAATCAGCTGAAATACTCATGACATTTAAAAAGTTGCCAGAAGTTTCCCCTTTAGTCCAAAGGCGCTGTTTGGTGCGTGAATAAAAAGTGACTTTACCACTGCTTTGTGTTTGTATTAACGCTTCTTGATTCATATAACCAAGCATTAATACATCACCAGAAACATAATGCTGAATAATGACCGGTATTAAATTATCTACTTTTTGCCAATCAAGTTGTTGTAAATTTAATTGGGTATTGCAATTTTGAGTTAACATAATCGAATATCTACTCCATGTTGTGCCAAATATTGTTTAAGTTCACCAATATTAATGATTTGCTTATGAAAAACGGAGGCGGCTAATGCGCCGTCAACTTCAGCTTGGTCAAATGCCTGTAAAAAATGCGCCATATTTCCCGCACCACCTGAGGCAATCAGTGGCACCTTGCAAATATCGCGAACCGTTTTCAGTTGCTCAAGATCATACCCATTACGAACGCCGTCTTGGTTCATCATATTTAGAACAATTTCGCCGGCACCACGTTTTTGCACCGCTTGTACCCAATCAAGCGTATTCCACTTGGTGGCAACGGTGCGTTTTTCATCACCAGTAAATTGATAAACATGATAATTGTTTGATTCTTTGTCATACCAAGTATCAATACCAACCACAATACACTGCACACCATAACGATCTGCAAGCCTTGTAATTAAAGAAGGGTCAGCAAGCGCAGGGGAATTAATCGAAATTTTATCGGCACCAAAGCTTAATATTTGCCCCGCATCTTCAACAGTTTTAATTCCGCCAGCAACACAAAAGGGGATATCAATAACTTCGGCCACTTTTGCAATCCAACTTTTATCAACCACTCGCCCATCTGACGAAGCAGTAATATCATAAAAGACCAATTCATCAGCTCCTTCTTGCGCATAGCGCTTTGCTAAAGGCACAATATCACCAATAACTTCGTGATTTCGAAATTGTACACCTTTAACCACTTGACCATTGCGAACATCTAAACAAGGAATTATTCTTTTTGCCAACATGAAATTGCCTCCTGAACAGTAAATTTTCTTTCAAGCAGAGCACGCCCAACAATCACACCTGCTACGCCACTATTTTGTAGTGCTTTAACATCGTTTAACTGACCAATACCGCCAGATGCTTGAAAAGCTATTTGTGGGTATTTTTGACTAATTTCTTGGTACAATTTGATGTTTGAGCCACTTAGTGTGCCATCTTTTGAAATATCAGTGCAAAGCACATGTTTCAACCCATAAGGTAGGTAATCCTCAATCACTTGTTCTAATGTCTGTTTTGAGTCTTCTTGCCAACCATGAATCGCCACATATTTATTGCCTTGATTATCAATGCGAACATCCAGAGCCAACACTAATCTTTCTGCGCCATACTTTGTGAACCACAGTTTGACTAATTCGGGTTGTTTAATCGCTGTTGAGCCAATTACTACGCGAGCGACACCGGCGGATAGTAATGATTGTATATCTTTCTCAGTGCGAATGCCTCCACCAACTTGAATAGGCACTTGTACGCCACTAATCAACGTTTGTATTAACGAAATTTGACGAGCATTAGGATCTTTTGCGCCAGTTAAATCTACCAAGTGCAACAGCTTAGCACCTTGCTTTTCATAGTCTTGTAGGCGCAAAAGTGGATGATTGCCATAATCACGTTTTTGCTTATAATCGCCTTGGTGCAATCGCACCACGCTACCATCAATTAAATCAAGCGCAGGGATAATCATTGGATAAACTGCCATTGTTACATCTCCAAAAAGTTTTTGAGCAATTTTGCACCGGCTGAGCCAGAACGTTCGGGATGAAATTGCACGCCGTAAAAGTTTTCTTTTTGTACGGCTGCGGTAAAGCTTTCGCCGTAATTGGTTTCTGCTATTGTTGCTGAGCATAGTGGCATCGCGTATCCATGTACAAAGTAAAAATAAGCACCATCAGGAATATCTCTAAATAGATGATGACCTGCTTTTGGGTAAACTTGATTCCAACCCATATGGGGCAGTGGTAATCCACAATCAGGAATTTCAATCACTTTTTCATTAATTATACCAAGTGTATGCACATGCCCTTCATTACTATAATCAGCTAAAAGTTGCATACCAAGGCAGATCCCTAATACAGGTTGAGTACAAACTCTTATCAGTTCAATTAAATTACGCTCTTCTAATTTTTGCATTGCAGATGAAGCCGATCCGACACCCGGCAAAAATAACTTGTCTGAATTCAATACCACATCAGGATCGAGACTAATAATGGGCTGATAGCCAAGCCTTTCTATTGCATACTTCACCGATGAAAGATTTGCGCAACCAGTATCTAAAATGACAATATTCATTTATAGCACTCCTTTTGAACTTGGCAATCGATCACTTTCAATTTTAATTGCTTGCTTTAATGTGCGCGCAAAGGCTTTAAACAAGCTTTCAACTTTGTGATGATCATTATTGCCTTCGGTTTCAATATGTAACGTAATAGCCATAGCATAACTCAATGAATAAAAGAAATGCTCAACCATTTGTGTGCTCATATCGCCTACTTTTTGGTGAGTAAACTCCGCTTTAAATTTAAGATAAGGGCGGCCTGAAATATCCATTGCACATTTTGCTAAACACTCGTCCATCGGAATTACTGATGCATAGCGAGTAATGCCGCGTTTATCGCCGAGTGCTGTTTTTAACGCCTCGCCCAAGGCTAGTCCCGTATCTTCGATGGTATGGTGATCATCAATATGCAAATCTCCATCGACTTGAACATTGAGCTTAATTCCGCCGTGAGTGGCAATTTGGTCAAGCATATGATCAAAAAAACCGATCCCTGTATTGATGTTACTCCCCTCTTGGCGATCAAGCCACACTTCTACTAAAATCTTGGTTTCTTTAGTATTACGCTCAACTTTAGCATAGCGATCATCAGCGGTTAATCGTTGTGCAATTTCGTGCCAATTTAAAATTTCAGGATGATATCGTAACCCTTTAATTTGCATATTTTCAGCCAACTGAATATCAGTGACCCTGTCACCAATAACGTAACTATTTTGTTTGTCCAACTTACCACTAGTAAGATAAGGTAGCACTAATTGGATTTTAGGTTTACGACATTCGCAGTTATCTTCTGGAAAGTGAGGGCAAATTAGCACATCTTCAAAACTAATGCCTTGCGATTTAAAAATCTGCATCATTAGATTATGTGGCCCATCAAAATCTACTTGTGGGTAGCTTTTAGTACCCAGTCCATCTTGATTGGTCACCATCACCAATTTATAGCCAGCAGCTTGCAATTTAAGAAGCGCAGGGATCACATTCGGTTCAAAAGCCAGCTTATCAAAACGATCAACTTGAAAGTCAACTGGAGGTTCGGTAATTAATGTGCCATCTCGATCAATAAATAAGTATTTTTGTAACATTTTTGCTCCTATTTTATTGCTTTAAGCGCCGAAAGAACTGCCTCGCACTCTGCTTGAGTACCAATGGTGATTCGGATCATATTATTTTTGCCAATCGACTTGCTTTGATCGCGTAAAATAATCCCTTTATTCCATAAGATATTAAACACGTCTTTATTATCTTGAAACTTCACACATAAATAGTTGGAAGAACTCGGATAAATTTTTTCAACAACTGATAACTGTGCTAGCGAACTGGCAAATTTTTCTTTTTGTTTGTTCAAATTGATTACATGTAACTTCATGGCATTAATGCCATCTTTACTCAGCGCTTGTGCCGCAATATCGGCCACGGGGGTCGCGAGAGGATAGGGGGCAATGACTTTTTGTAATGCATCAATCACTGGTTTATTCGCGATCGTAAAGCCACAACGTAATCCCGCTAAAGCAAATGCCTTTGATAGCGTACGTAACACTACTAAATTAGGGTAGTTAGCAAGCCAATTCACCACCGTTGAGTCGGGGGCAAACTCAATATAAGCCTCATCAATTACCACTAAAGCACGATTGTTGGCAATATTGAGCAACGCCTTAATATCCTCAGGATCAATTAAGTTACCTGTTGGATTATTGGGTGAACAGACATAAATCAGTTTAACGCTATCAATATGCTGCTTAATACCTTCAAGATCAAGCTGCCAATCGGCTTTGGTTGGGACTGTTTTGATTTTGACGCCTAACGTTTCAGCACTTACTTGATACATGCCATAAGTTGGGGGGCAGTACAAAATGCTGTCTTTTTCAGGCTCGCAAAATGCACGCATTAATAATTCAATAGCTTCATCAGCGCCACGGCTAACAATTAATTGATCGGGTTGGACACCAGCATATTGCGCATAACGCTGAATCACCTTTTCTGGTTGTGGCTCAGGGTAACGGTTTAAGGTTTGTTCGGTCAATTCGAAATGTGGTGCGACGGGGTATTCGTTGGCATTGAGCCACACATCGCCATTACCACCAATCCGACGGGCGGATTGATATGGCGTTAGTTTTTGAATATTTTTTCTGATTAATTGATTGATATCCATGTTATCCACCTATTTTTAACCTATTGAATTTAATGCCGCAAGGCGCAAAGTAACCGCTTGTTTATGGGCGGTGAGTTGTTCGGCTTCGGCCATAAGTTCAACTGCGTTTCCAATTGCTTTTAAACCTTCTGGTGATAATTTTTGTACTGTCATTCTTTTTTGAAAATCAGTCAGCCCAAGGCTAGAATATGTTGCGGTATAGCCATATGTTGGCAGTACATGATTAGTCCCAGAAGCATAATCACCGACTGATTCAGGCGACCAATTGCCTAAAAATATGGAGCCTGCGCTGGTGATCTGTTCAACTAATTCATCGGCATTGGCTGTTTGAATAATTAAGTGTTCAGGACCATAACGATTGCTGATGTTAATGCACTGAGCTAAATCTTTCGTTACAATTAAGCGACTCTCTTTCAAGGCTTTTTCCGCAATCTCTTTTCGCGATAGTTGGGCAAGTTGCTTATCGACGGCGATTGATACCGCTTGCGCAATTACCTCGTCAGGGGTAAGCAGAATCACTTGCGAATCAGGGCCATGTTCGGCTTGTGATAACAGATCGGCAGCAATAAAATCAGGGGTTGCCGAACTATCAGCGATAACCAGCACCTCAGAAGGTCCCGCAGGCATATCAATAGCGGCACCGTCAAGACGTTGACTTACTTGGCGTTTGGCTTCGGTAACATAAGCATTGCCTGGACCAAAAATTTTAGCCACTTTAGGCACCGATTCAGTACCAAATGCCATAGCAGCAATCGCTTGAGCTCCACCAAGTTGATAAATCTCGGTAACGCCACAAAGTTCAGCTGCATATAAAATCTCGTCAGCAATAGGTGGAGGTGAACATAAAATCACCTGACGACAACCCGCAATTTTAGCGGGTATTGCAAGCATTAATACCGTTGATAACAAAGGCGCTGATCCTCCCGGAATATACAGACCAACAGAATCGATTGGGCGAGTCACTTGCTGACATTTTATACCCGGCATTGTTTCAACTATAATGGCTTGTTTTACTTGTGCTTGGTGGAATTTTTCGATATTAGAAACAGCAAGTTGCATAGCTTGTTTCAATTCAGGATTAACTCGGCAAGTCGCAGCTTTAATTTCATCTTGGGTTAATTTAATTTGCATGATCTGGACTTTATCGAACTTGTTACTAAGCGTTTTTAATGCTTCATCGCCATTTTGTTTAACTTGAGCCAAAATATCTGTTACTGCTTGGCTAATCGAATCAGAGGCTGTAATCGCTGGACGCGTTAATAGTGCTGTTTGTTGTTCATTTGTACATTGTTGCCAATAAGAGAGTTTCATATTATTACTCCATCATTTTTTCAATTGGTAATACAAGAATTGAGCTTGCACCTAACGCTTTTAGGTTTTCCATGGTTTCCCAAAAAAGCGATTCACTGCTCACCATATGCAGTGCAACCCGATTTTGCTCGCCAGTTAAAGGCAAAATGGTAGGATTTTCAGCACCGGGTAATAGTGCAACAATATCATCTAACACCTCAGTAGGGGCGTGGAGCATAATATATTTTGATTCACGAGCTTGAATAACTCCTTGAATGCGCGTCATGATTTTATCGATTAACGCCTGTTTTATTGGTGACATGTCGCCTTGACGTTGAATTAAGCAGGCTTTTGATTTATAGATAACTTCGATCTCTTTCAGTCCATTGGCCTCAAGTGTTGCACCGCTAGATACTAAATCACAAATTACATCGGCAAGTCCTGCACGTGGTGCAACTTCGACCGAACCATTAAGCAAGCAGGTTTTAAAGGTAACATTATATTGTGCCAGATAACGGCGTAGCAGGTGAGGATAGGTGGTGGCAATACGCAGGTCATTTAAACACTCAGGACCAGAATACTCAAAATCACGCGGGGCGGCGATCGACAACCGACAGCCACCAAAATCAAGCGCGCGCAGTTTTATAAATTGTGGATCTTCGCCTTCGGCTTGTCTGTCTAATACTTCTTCTTCTAAAACATTTTCGCCGACAATCCCAATATCAACAACGCCATCAATCACCAGCCCGGGGATATCATCATCACGAACGCGCAAGATATCGATGGGCATATTTTCGGCAAAAGCAATTAACCGTTGTTCTTGCAGATTAATCTTAATGCCACATTGGGCAAGTAGCTTTTTTGACTCATCACTTAAGCGACCTGACTTTTGCATTGCAATGCGTAAACGCGAATTATCCAACATATCTTTCTCCAAAGTTATCTAAAAATTTATAAACTACAAACAAAAAACCCTCGGAAGTTTGATCTTCCGAGGGTTCTCTGCTTGTTTTTGCGATATCACCGGAAGATCAACGTCTTCCAGCACCAATCGCCCGAAGACTATTCAGGAATGATGGTGATGATGATGTGCACTAATAGCATTAGTAATAAAAACGCAAAAACAATTCATAAAAATAAAAAACCTTTAACTGAGTTGATAATTAAATCTGTAGAACAAAATATAACAGAATTTACTTGCTCGCAACTTTTTTTTGTTTTTATGTAAAAAATTTTATATAAAAAATAGTAAACAAGTTTAGGTGTAAATCTTTAAAATAGAGTTATCTAATCACTTTTGACTGATGACTAACTTTATAACGGCAATAGAGCTCAATTTTGTCTAAAAAGTGGATTAAATTTTGGTCTGTAAATTCACTTTTTATAAAATAACACCCATCGCCTGTGATTTTATAAAATTCGATGATTTCCTTAAATGACATAACCATGTTTTCGAACGAAGTGAATTGATTGGAATTCATATAAATCGTAATAAACTGAAGCTGATTTGTTTTTTCTTTAATAGTAAATTTTTCAATAATATGATTATCATACAATTCTTGAACACGCTGTCCAACAGCCTGTCCTGACAAAAATACTTTTTCGCCAATTTCTTTCCATGATTGACGACTATTTTTTTTAAGTTCATCTAAAATAGCGCGATCTTTTTTATCCATACTTGTTCATCTTTTTCATATTGAAAGTAGGTAAGTAATAATACTTTCAATTTGTTATGTAACAGATAGCGTAATTATCGCATAATTATCAACTCAAACATAATTTAAGGACAAAACAATGAAACAAGGGTTAATAATTATCGACGTACAAAATGACTATTTCCCAACGGGTAAATTTACTTTAAATAATACAGAATTAACTTTACAAAATACCTTAAAACTACAAAAACACTTTAGATCACAACAATTACCGATCTTTTATATTCAGCATATAAAGTCTGATCCTCATGCGGATTTTTTTGCTAACGGAAGTTTAGGCGCTGAAATTCATCCAAGCTTGTTACCGCTTGGTAACTTGCATGAGTATCTTGTCAAAAAAACATTCCCTAATAGTTTTTATCAAACTGAGCTACAAAAAAAATTACAACAAGAACAGATCCAACAGATTGTTATTTGTGGAATGATGAGCCATATGTGTGTTGACTCAACAACACGTCATGCATCCGAACTAGGTTATCAACCGATATTAATCCATGATGCTTGTACAACTTGTGATCTCGAATTTGATGGTAAAACGATTCCATCTCAAGTGGTACATAACAGCTTTATGTCTGCCTTAACCAATTTTGCATCGGTTGTAAGTTGTGAAATGTTTGTTCAAACCAAACAGACTGTTTTATAAATTATTGCATTGTAATTAAAAAGTTATGGGTAATGAATACCCACAAGAAAAATAGCCTTATAACTAGACAATTTGGACGTCTAATTTATTGTAGCTATCCCCTAAAATAGTACAGCAAAAAAGTAGAAAATTCTCTATGATAAAAGTAAAGGGGATTTAATTATGAAAAAAATGACTGAACATACAGATTGTATCTATTTTAAAAGAAGCTGAAGAGGGTATTCCCGTTAAAGAACTGTGCCGTAAATATGGCATGGGGAATTCAACTTTCTATAAATGGCGGGAAAAATACGGCGGAATGGAAACTTCGGACATCAAACGCTTAAAGGAGCTGGAGGCCGAAAACCGCAAGCGTAAGCAGATGTTTGCCGAACTGAGCTTAAAATCCCAGCTTCAGGAAGAAATCATAAAAAAGCTTTAGTGCCCACAAAGGCACGTA
>NZ_WTEV01000002.1 GCF_009795885.1 Gilliamella sp. Pas-s25
ATCGAGTTATGGTTGTTTTTTGCAGAATTATTATAACTCACATCATGCCGTCTAAAAAATAATCACGAAAGATCAACACGCCCTAATAACAACAAAATATTTAGCCGAATTTAAAATGAAAATAATTACTGATTATTTTAATAGTGATGCTGGGTATAGATTAACAGATTAGCATTTTCAAATACCAGTCAGTAATGTTGAAAAATGGGAAAAATCACATAAAAGATAAGATATTGAAAGACTAAAACGAATACAAATCCGAAAAAACTCTCTTAGAATCAAAAATGTAAACAGACTGATTTATAAATATAGTCGATTTAAATACTAGTAAAAAATGTATTGATAATATTGATTAGTAACTAAAAAGGGTTATACCCCTTTTTAGTTTGATGAATTGATTAGAAGCTGTAACGAACACCTGCTAATAAATCAACTGAACTTAACTTACCGCTTGCATTCGTTCGGTAGTATTCATTATGTTTTTTAATGGTTACTTTACCTGCATCTACATAACGAGCAGTAAAATCAATATCCATGTTATTATTCAATTTATAAGCTACGCCAGCTGCTACATTCCATGCAAATTGAGTTTTTGTTTTCGAAAATGAACGTTCATACTCTGAACCATCAACAGAAACATTATATTTTTCTTTATGGCTATTTTCCAATTTTGTGAATGCAACGCCTAATCCAGCGCCAACAAATGGAGTAACGGGCGCGTCAATATCAATATCATAATAACCATTTAACATGAGCGTGTTCATACGCGCTTTGACTTTTTGAGTTGTACGAAGACGATATTCCTCATAAGTATTGTATTTATTTTCTTTCTTTTCTGCATTACCACGTAGTGTGAAAGATAATTCCGCGCGTACAGGAACATCATAATGAGAAGAAAAGTTGTAACCTAAATTTAAAGCGCCTGCTAATTTAGTTTTATGCATAGAGTCAAAGAGATTATCATCCACGACACGACCAAAATTATAATGCAAAGTGTCCTTAAGGCTGCTTACTTTTAGTATAGAAGCCCCTAATTGACCACCTAGATAAAATCCATTTGTTTCAGCATAAGCAAAACTTGAGAAACACGCAAACGTTGTTAACGCAATTAGTGTCTTTTTCATTTTCATTTTCATTTCCTTTATTATTTCTAGTTATTAAAAGTGTGGTGATTATAAAACAGACAAATATAGAAATCCATCTTAAATATTTTACAAAAATACCTTGCGATCAACCCAAAAATAAATAAAAATACACAAAATATGAATAAATATTCACTTTAAAGGGTGATGTCAAATGAAAGAGCGTACAACAGAGTTAGTTGAAGGATTGAGACATTCTGCACCTTATATTAATGCACATCATGGAAAGACCTTTGTTATTTTATTGACGGGTGCTGTATTAAAAAGTAATCATTATTCAAATATTATCAATGATATCGGTTTACTTTATAGTCTTGGCATTAAACTTGTTATTGTTAACGGTGCGCGTAATCAAATTGATGAATCGCTTAAAAATCATAACATCCAACCTAAATATTACAAAAATACTCGAATTACCGATGCTCGCACGCTCGAGATAGTTAAACAGGTCACCGGACTTTTACAACTTAATATCACAGCGAGTTTATCAATGAGCTTAAACAATACACCATTACAAGGCGCACATATTAGTGTTGTCAGTGGTAATTTTGTTATTGCGCAACCTTTGGGGGTAGATGATGGTGTTGATTATTGCCATACAGGCAAAATCCGTCGTATAAATAAAGAGGCCATTGAACAGCAGTTGGAGCGAGGCTCTATTGTATTGTTGGGCCCAGTTGGTGTTTCAGTGACTGGTGAAAGTTTTAATTTAGCGTCTGAAGATGTTGCAGCAGAAGTAGCTATTCGCTTAAAAGCTGATAAATTAATTAGTTTTTGTGCAGAGCAAGGCGTTTTAGATGAACATGGTCATGTCATTATTGATCTTTATCCTGTTGATGCAGATAATTATGTCAATCAAAAAGAACAGCAAGGCAAACATTTATCCAGTGAAGCACGCTTTTTACGCGCGGCATCAAAAGCGTGCCGTAGTGGTGTCAGGCGAAGCCATTTAGTAAGTTATTTGATTGATGGTTCGATTTTACAAGAACTATTCTCGCGTGATGGCATTGGAACACAAGTTTCAATGGAACATTCTGAACAGGTTCGTTCGGCAACGATTAACGATATCGGTGGAATTTTAGAGCTCATTCGTCCGCTTGAAGAGCAAGGTATTTTGGTCAAACGCTCACGTGAACAATTAGAAATGGAAATTGATAAATTTACCATTATTGAACGAGATAACATGACAATTGGTTGTGCTGCACTTTACCCTTATCCTGAAGAAAAAATGGGTGAAATGGCCTGTGTAGCTATTCATCCGCAATATCGTAACTCATCTAGAGGAAACGTTCTTATCGAAAAGTTAACAGAGAAAGCAATCCAGTTAGGGCTTGAAAAAATATTTGTTTTAACGACACGTAGTATTCACTGGTTTAGAGAAAAAGGCTTTAATCCAGCAGAAGTGGATGACTTGCCCATTAAAAAGAAACAACTTTATAATTATCAAAGAAATTCCAAAATTCTAATATTTAATATCTTTTAGTGTTTTTTGGCATTAAGTCTTATTGGCAGTATTATTGTGTAGTAACCAAGGCTAATTGTTTTAGTTGAAAAGTTAGTTAATTAATTGGGTAGCCATTTCATCACTAATTACTAATATATCAATGTAATTGGCATTGAGTGCCGCTTTTAGACTATTAATTTTTTCGCAATCACCACTTGCACATATTTTTAAAGGAATTTTTTTCAGATTGTCTAATGTCACTCCGATAATTTGATTACAAAATGGTGTTGTTAATTCAGTTCCATTTTGATCGAAAAAGCGGGATAAAATATCACCTACAATGTCCTTATTGGCTATCGTTTGGAACAACTCTCCATAAAATCCATACCAAATAGAGCTTTTTGAAATAGCAGGACAACCAATACTAAATAGAGCAACGGTTATCTTGCTCCACCAATCTTTCAACTCTTTCATATGTTGAGTTTTTTCAATTTCTATTTTTAATAGTTCGGTATCAACAATGGCTGGGTAATCAATCAGGATGGCTTGACTATTTAATTTATTCGAAAGTTTATAAGCAATATTATTGACGTGATATTTTGTTTCAATTTTTCCTGATGGTCCTCCAATCATTGGTACAATGGTCGTATTATTGAATTGAGTGTTATCATTTTTTAAACTGCTAACAATATAATTAATTGTGCGTCCCCATGAAATGCCAATGACATCATTATCATGGATATTTTTGACTAATACATTTGCAGCAACATTACAAACAATTTGATTTTTGCTGTCATTATCAACATGTTGATTGACAGGTACAATAATAACTTGTTTCAAATTATAGTGATTAAGAATTTTTTCTTCTAATGCAATATTGGGCAATAGATCGTAATTTATTGAAATAGAAACAATACCTAATTCTCGTATTACTTTTAGCATTCGACTAATACTTGATCTGTGTATATTAACGATTTTGGCTATTTCGGATTGAGTTTTATTTTCTTCATAATAGAGTTGAGCTATTTTTATTAATAATTTGTGTTGCTCAAAATCGTAGTTACCAAAGTTATTATTGATCATGTTCGTATTATCTTATTAGTCATGTTTTTTTAAATCACTATTTATTAAAAAAATATCAAGATGTCATGTATGATAATTCATATTATGGCATCTTGATGCTATTAAAGTATATCAAAAAAATTAAGACTCAATATCAGGAAAATTGTTTAATACAAAATCTTCGGCTTCTTTTGACCAAATATTATGGTTTTTATTTAATATTTTCTTTAATGCTACATCATCACTACTATCTGTTAACGATTCTAAACTTTTAAGCGCAAACTGCTTATGAGTGTAGACTAATTTTTTTCCACCTCTAATTTTATCTTGTTGTTGAGTTATTTCACTGGCTTGATCGATTCCCATTATATGCGAAACAATTTTAGCAACTTCAACCTTGCCTGATTCAATTAACTTAACAGCTAAGCGCATATCATCAGTATTTCCTCCTGATGTTCCAACAATATGAGTAAAATTATAATGTACATCATAAAAATTAATTTCTGCTTCGAAATTTTTATCTTGAGGGCCAGCAAAAAAATTCAGACAACCGTCAAATGCTAATAATTGCGATGCTAAATGAATTAACTCTTTTGATGGTAAAAAGATAAAGATATCATCAAAACAATTTTTGGAAGATTTACTTTTCAATAGCGACAATTGATCTTCGCTCTCAGATATATCGACAAATTCAAGTTCGACCCCATTGTGTGATTGATATAGTGTTTTCAGATGCGCTATTTTTTCTTGGTTTCGCCCAGTGACAACCACTTTTTTTGGTTTTATCCCCGCCCCCAAAGCATAGTCTATGGCAAGCATCCCCATAGGGCCAGTTCCCCCTAATATAAGCAATTCACCATTAGGCTTTATTCCCATAATATGATCGTAACTATTTGGTTTCAAATGATAGCTAGCATTAAAAGCACCAATAACACAGGATAAGGGTTCAATTAATGCACCTTCAAAATAAGTTTTTCCATCATAAGGAATCAAACAATCTTGTTGTAATACGTCGTGATTAACTATCATATAGGTTGCACATCCTCCCGTATTAGGATAAGAGTAACCAACACAATAAGGGCTATTAGTGAGCTGTAAGTTGGCTTGTATGACATATTTTTGCCCTTTTTTAAATTTATGTTGCCAATTTTTACCTACTTGCAAAATATCACCGCAGCATTCATGTCCAATAATAATTGGATTATTTTTTAGGTCGGATGGCGTTTTTTTATGGTTTTCACCTTGATTTACTAGCTTTAATGAAGACATGCACATACTGTCAACAATGACAGATACTAACACTTCATCATCTGTAATAGGTGGAAGTTCAAAAGATTCTAATCGAAGATCATTTTTCCCATATAATCTAACAGCTTGAGTTTTCATATATTCCTCTTTAAGAAATTAAATTTGATACCTATTTATACTCAATAATGCATAAACACCTTGTTGTACTGAAGTTGTGAAGTAGTAAGGAAAAATGTATTTATAACCATTTGCTTTATTTCCTTAGGTTCAAAAATGTTACTTATATTTTTAAGACAGTTTATTTGTATTTTAAGCTAGAATACCTAATCCATAACCAATAATACCCACGGCAAATAATGCAAAAATTAAGATAATTGGGCTGACCTTTTTTCGGAGCAATTTCATCATTAAGAGTGTTAGACACAACGGCAGTAAACCTGGTACAAGATCATCGAGTATACCTTGTACTGTCATAACGATTTCATTACCATTTGTATCAGCAGTTTTAGATACCACTAAAGGGACATTTATTGAGGTCCATTTGGTCACCAATACACCCATAATAAATAAACCAAGAATAGAAGCGCCTTCTGTCAGTTTAGGCAAGATATTACCCGAAAGATCTTTAACAATACCGATTCCTTTCGATAATCCATAAGTTAAACCATACCATTTCATGGCAAGTCTGACGAAATTAAACAAAATAAAAAATAATAATGGACCTGCAATATTCCCATTGAGTGCTAAAGATGCGCCAAGTGCTGCTGTAATAGGTCGCAATGTACCCCATACAAGGGGATCACCGACGCCTGCTAAAGGTCCCATTAATCCAATTTTGAGGCTATTGATTGTTCCATCATTAATTGGTGCGCCATTTGCTTTTGCTTCTTCCATCGCTATAGTAACACCAAGCACGGGGCCACACATTGCGGGAGTCGTATTGAAAAAGGCTAAATGCCTTTTTAACGCTTGACGTTGTTCCTCTGGGGTTTGATAAACTCGTTTGATTGTTGGAATCATATCTACACAAAAAGCAAGCGCATGAATACGTTCATAATTAAAAGAAGCTTGTTGGAAATTAGAACGAATAAAAGTACTAATCACATCTTTTTTTTGAATGGTTTTTAACATTTCTTTCATAATAAAATTCCTATAAATTATTCTTCTAATTCATCATCAGTGATTCTTTGGTTGGTATTTGTCATGGGATTTGCAATTGCGTTATTTGTTTTTATTACATTGAACTTTGGATTTAATTGAACATAAATTATGGCAAAAATAACCCCCAAAATACCAAATGAAAGTAAACTAAAATTTAGATATCCACCTAAAACAAAACCTAAATAGAAAAAAGGGGCTAAATATTTAACAATCATCATGTTTAACACCATTGCGTAACCAACAACAACGATAAATCCTCCAGCAACAGCAAGCCCACCAGTTACAATATCAGGTAACATGTTCAATAGGGATTGCACGGTATTTGCATCAACATAAATGGCAACGAGCGTGGCAGGGATAGAAACCCTTAATGCTTGTACAAAAAGGGCACTAAAATGGAGTAATTCAATCTTTCGGAATTGAACTTTTTCTGCCGCTTTATCGGCTTCATGTTGAAAAATTACCGTGATAGTTCTTGCAAAAACAGTTAATATTTGCCCTGCCGCGGCAACAGGAAGAGCGATGGCTATTCCTGTTTGAATATCTTGCTGTCCTATAACAACCAAGATTGTTGATATCACACTTGCCAGTGCAGAATCGGGAGATTGTGCAGCTCCAATATTCATCCACCCCAATGCGATTAGCTCAAGCGTACCACCTAAAATGATACCTGTTTTTATATCACCTAATATTAGGCCAATTACGGTACATGCAATCAATGGACGATGTGTTTGAAACTCATCAAGTACACTTCCCATTCCTGCGATACACGAGAAAATAAATATGAACATGATTTGCAGTACTGAAATGTCCATGTTTCCCTCCTACTATTTATTATGTTAGTTAATTCGAATAACCTTGTTAAAGAAGTTTAATAAAATCAACATTTGGATCGGTAATAACGACTTTTAAACATAGATTGATACCCATTTCATGCATTTTTTTGAATGCAGATATGTCATTTTCGTCAACAGAAACTGCTTTGGTAATTTGTTTTTTTCCCTCTTTAAACGACATTCCGCCAATATTAACCTCTTTAATAGCAACGCCTGCATTGACTAATCGCAAGACATCGGTTGGATTGGTGAAAAGATAAAAAACAGTATCATGTTCATATTTAGGATTTTTATAGACCGCAGCAGCTTTATCAATACTAACCACAGACACTTTAATTCCAGGGGGAGCAGCCTGTTTAACTAGTGCGGAACGAATTTGATCATTAGCAACCTCATCACTTACTATGATAATCCTTTCTGCTTTGGCTTCTTTTGTCCAAACGGTGGTAACTTGACCATGAATTAATCGGTCATCAATACGAACTAAATTTATGATCATTTATAACTCCTCATCTATAGATGTATTTTTAGATAGTGACTTGAAAGATTTAATAAAATCTAATTTAACTTCGTCGAGTTGTTCATAGACGTTTTCAATATTAATTAAAGACAAATCAAGATTTAATAACTCTAAGCAAAGGGGCAGAGATAAACCGCTAATTACTTCGATATTACCTAACTGCATGGCTAGAATAGAGGCTGCGTTATAAGGACTACCAGAAAATATATCAGTGATAATGATGAACTGTTTGGATTTTGATTGGCTAATAATTTTTAGATATTTATCTTTTAAGTTATCAATGCTATCCCCTGGTTCAAAAGTGATCGCATATAAATGAGAGTATTGCCCTGCAATCATCTCAACACTATTTTTCATTTCATAGGCAATTTTTCCGTGTCCAGCCAAAATAATATTCATTTAGCACCTCTCACAAATTCTCTATTTAAATCACAAATGTTAAAGCAACTTTATATTCACATTTTCTCAAAGTAAATCACCAATGTGAAAAAGTGTGATGTAGATTGGATTTTTTGTAAAATGAACAAAGACAGTTTTTTATTTTTTTATCAGGGAACATGATGAGAGAAATATCGCATTATTGACTGTAACTTGAAAAATCACTGAAAAAATGCGAGTAATTCCTACACCCTTAGCGATTTATTAATAACTACAATACCGTTAAACCGCATGATTCGATTTTAGGTAAAAGATCTTATGAATTTTTAGTGGATTATTTCATGATGGTGTATAAACAATCAGTCGTATTCTTACAATAAACTAAGCACGGCAAATAGAATACGATTAGGCATTTCACAAGTATTGATAAAAAGTATAATATATAGCACTATTTAAATCATCGAAATATCAATTTAACTATAAAGATAACATCATGCAAAAGTTTAATGTCAAAACCTTTCAGGGGTTAATACTTACGTTACAAGATTACTGGGCTAATCAAGGTTGTACCGTGATTCAGCCTTTAGATATGGAAGTTGGTGCGGGGACTTCTCACCCTATGACCTGTTTGCGCGCACTAGGTCCAGAACCGATTAATGCCGCTTATGTTCAACCATCGCGACGCCCAACCGATGGTCGCTATGGCGAAAACCCAAATAGATTACAACACTATTACCAATTTCAAGTTATCTTAAAACCTTCTCCTGATAATATTCAAGAGCTTTATTTAGGTTCGTTAAAACAGTTAGGGCTCGATCCAACAGTCAATGATATTCGTTTTGTTGAAGACAATTGGGAAAACCCAACCCTTGGTGCATGGGGGCTTGGTTGGGAAGTTTGGTTAAATGGTATGGAAGTAACCCAGTTTACTTACTTTCAACAAGTTGGTGGACTTGAATGTAAACCTGTTACCGGTGAAATCACTTATGGTCTTGAACGCTTAGCGATGTATATTCAAGGAGTTGATAGCGTTTATGATTTAGTTTGGAGCGATGGTGCATTTGGTAAAACCACTTATGGCGATGTATTCCACCAAAACGAAGTTGAGCAATCCACTTATAATTTTGAATATGCGAATATTGAATTTTTATTTTACTGTTTTGAACAACACGAAAAAGAAGCAAAATTTTTGCTTGAGTTAGAAAAACCACTTCCACTACCAGCTTATGAGCGTATTTTAAAAGCCGCCCACTGTTTTAATTTACTTGATGCACGTAAAGCGATTTCAGTGACTGAGCGACAACGTTATATTTTACGCATCAGAACATTAACCAAAATGGTGGCGGAAGCCTATTACGCATCACGTGAAGCACTTGGATTTCCTATGTGCCAAAATTCACAGTCTAACGAAAGTGCATCAAAGTAGGAATTAAAAGATTATGCAAAAAACATTTTTAGTGGAAATTGGTACCGAAGAGTTACCACCAAAATCACTCCGCACTTTAGCAGAAAGCTTTGCGGCTAATTTTATACAGCAGCTTGATAATGCCAATTTAGAACATGGCGAAGTACTTTGGTATGCATCTCCCCGCCGTTTAGCGTTAAAAGTCTTAAATTTAAATAACACACAACCCGATAGCCAAATTGTTAAACGCGGTCCTGCGGTCAGTGCGGCATTTGATGCCAATGGTAATGCAACTAAAGCCGCTCAAGGTTGGGCGCGAGGTTGTGGTATTACAGTTGATCAAGCCCAGCGTATAAAAACCGATAAAGGCGAATGGTTGTCGTATACTCACAATCAAAAAGGTCAACCCGTAGTTAATCTTTTATGTGATATGGTTAAAACTGCATTAAGCAAATTACCTATCCCTAAACCAATGCGTTGGGCAGCTCGTCAAGTCGAATTTATTCGTCCATGCCATACTGTCACCATGTTGTATGGTGATGAGCTTGTGCCTGGTACCATTTTAGATATTGAGTCAAACCGCGTTATTCGTGGTCACCGTTTTATGGGTGAACAAGAGTTCACTATCGATAATGCCGATCAGTACCCCGAAATTTTGGAACAGCGTGGTAAAGTCATTGCTGATTATGACAAGCGAAAAGCTATGATTAAGCAACAAGCTGAAAGCGAAGCGGCTAAACTTCATGGTAAGGCTGATTTAACTGACACGCTACTTGAAGAAGTCTGTTCTCTTGTTGAATGGCCTGTTGTGCTAACCGCTAAATTTGAAGAGCGATTTTTACAAGTCCCGGCTGAATCACTGGTTTATACCATGAAAGGGGATCAAAAATACTTTCCTGTTTATGATAAACAAGGCAAATTATTACCAAACTTTATTTTTGTGGCTAATATTGAATCGAAAGATCCACAAGTTGTGATTTCGGGTAATGAAAAAGTGGTTCGCCCACGCCTTGCTGATGCAGAATTCTTTTATCAAACCGATTTAAAACAACGTTTAGAAGATCGTTTGCCTCGTCTTGAAACAGTGTTATTTCAACAACAACTTGGAACTGTTAAAGATAAAGCAATTCGCATAGCGTCGCTATCAGGCTTTATTGCCGATAAAATTGGTGCTAATGCTGAACAAGCCAAACGAGCAGGTAAATTAACAAAATGCGATTTAGTGACCAACACCGTTTTTGAATTCCCTGAAACGCAAGGTATTATGGGGCGCTATTTGGCACTTAAAGATGGCGAAAGCATAGAAATTGCCACCGCCATTGAAGAGCAATATAAACCGCGTTTTTCTGGCGATGAATTACCAAGTACAGCGGTATCTTGTGCGGTTGCTATCGCTGAAAAAATGGATACTTTAGCGGGTATTTTTGGCATTGGTCAGCACCCTAAAGGCGATAAAGATCCTTTTGCATTACGTCGTGCTGCAATTGGTGTTTTACGAATCATTGTTGAAAAGACGCTACCTTTAGATCTTGTTGAATTAACCAATTATGCCGCATCGTTATATGGTGAAAAGCTGAATAATAAAAATGTGGTTGAAGATATTGTTACTTTTATGCAAGGTCGTTTCCGCGCATGGTATCAAGAACAAGGCTTTGCCATTGATACTATTCAAGCAGTTTTAGCACTTAATCCAACAAAACCTGCTGATTTTGATGTACGAATTAAAGCGGTTACTCACTTTAGAACCTTGCCAGAAGCATCGTCATTAGCACAGGCTAATAAACGGGTTTCAAATATCTTATCTAAAGCCGCAATGACTATTCCAGAGCAGATTAATGCAGCCTTGCTAGAAGCTGGCGCTGAAGGCGAATTAGCTAAAAAATTGGCAATTTTATCCGATAAACTTGCACCTTATTTTAATGAAGGTCGTTATCAAGATGCGTTAGTTGAATTATCGTCACTAAAAGAAACGGTGAATGCGTTTTTTGATTCTGTCATGGTTATGGTTGACAATGAACAGATTAAACTTAATCGGTTAGCACTTTTGAAAAAGCTACAAAACTTATTCTTAAAAGTCGCTGATATTTCATTATTGCAAGCTTAATTTGCGAATTCAATCATTCAAAAATAATAGTGGTAACTAAATCGGTTACCACCTGTAAGGAACTTATATGGAAATGCAAAAAAAAATCTCTTTTCCTTTAATTTTTAATCAAACTACTAATTTTATAAGGAATCGGTTATGGCAATTAGCTATAGTCAGTGTTGTATTGAGTTTAATCACCACACTAGCTCATAATAACTTATTTGATAAACAAGTTCTTATCCAATTAGTTGAAACAGCAAATAAAAAAGAAATAATATTTTATTTGCTAAAACTTTTTATGATTTTTGGTTTTCTATCTCTCATAATGAAAGCTATAGTGCTTGCGGTTATATATAACTTATCTACCAGTGATAGATTCAATATAAATTTAATATTAGGTAGAATATTACCAAATTTATTAAATATAATTGCCTTTAATGTTGTTTACCTAACCATATCTATTGTGGTATTAATATTTGCAATTTTAATATTTATCGTTTTAAATTTCATTTTTCCACAAAATTTAGTGGCTTTTTTATTTATTTCAATCTCACTTATTTATTTAGTTGTTTTAACTGCTATTTATTATTATTTCCTGGGTTCAATTATTCAACCAACAGTGAAACCTTTTTTTCAGAAATTTGCAGAAAGCCATACATATGCACTATCTTATTGGCGATTAACACTCCCAATGGTTTTAATCTATTATCTTATCGCAATTGTGATAGAGCCAGTTTTAAATTCTGCTGGAGAAAATAATATTACCTTATTGTTGATTGTCTGCATAACTCTGTTATTCGTGGATATTTTTACCATGAGCTTCTTTTATCGTATTAGTATCTTATCAAAAAATCATGAGACTATATCCAATACACATGATATAAGATAAAAATCATAACTTAATCCCCAAAAACAGAATTTTACATTCACCCTATTAACTCATGTTAATAGGGGCACTAAAATAAAAAAGTCACTTATTATGATTTCAATCTATTAGATAAAAGCTATGACTCCAGCAATTAATTTACTAAAAAAGTTAAAAACCAAATTTAACATTCACCAGTATAAGCATGATCCAAATCAAACTAACTACGGGCAAGAAGCGGTTGCTAAACTTGATCCCAGTTTAAATGTCACAGCAGCGCAAGTATTCAAAACGCTGGTTGTGAGTTTGAACGGTAACAATAAAATGTTAGCGGTTTGCGTATTGCCAGTTGAGTGTCATTTAGATCTAAAAAAAGTAGCCAAAGCACTAAACTGTAAAAAAATAGATTTAGCTGATGCTAATTTAGCTCAAAAGGTAACAGGTTATTTAGTGGGAGGGATTAGTCCACTAGGTCAAAAGCAGCAACTGCCCACACTTATTGATTTAAGTGCCAATAAGCACACAACAATGTTTATATCAGGTGGCAAAAGAGGATTAGAAATTGAAATTAAACCACAAGATTTGGCCAATATATTACAAGCTAAATTGATTGAAATAGCGGTTAAAAATGACTAATAGTATAAATTTTAATTTGTTTATAAATAGGATAGAAAAACCAATAGATATGCTGTTTTAGGTGGTTATTCTTTAGCGAAATGATAAGGCCATAAGGCTATACCCTATGACCTATTCTTCTATCGATCAAATTGACAGAAAGATAAAAAGCAACTTATTTAATTGCTTCTTTTAAACTTTTACCTGATACGAATGCAGGTACTTTGCTTGCTGCAATTTTAATTTCTTTCCCTGTTTTTGGGTTACGACCAGTACGTGCTTTACGGTCATTAACTTTAAAGGTACCAAAACCAACTAATTGAACTGGTTCACCAGCTTTTAATGATTCAGTAATGGCAGCTAGTGTCGCTTCTAGTGCTGTTTTAGCAGCAACTTTAGTAATATCAGCTTTACTAGCAATAGCGTCGACAAGTTCTGTTTTATTCATAGGTATATCCTTACATATTATTTTATTGTTAAAGTTAACATGATAAACGAAGCTAAAATCTAGCTTCGCTACTGTAAACAGTGTTTAGATTACATTGCGCTTAAATGTAGTCTATATTCGCCTAATATTAAAGAAAAATTTAATAAAAAATAAAAAAATTACACTTCAAACTGCTTAATCGCTTAAAAAAACACCAATATTACTCACTCTGGAGGCTCTAATTTCGTCTTTTAAGCCTTTTATGAGCGCAATCATTTCATTATTTTCATCACGTAATAATCGTAATATTTCCCACTGTAAATCAAATTCATCAATGACACTAGGTAAAGTTTGTTGCGCATCTTGTGAAAGATTAACATTGGTTTTGGTCATCTCAAATTCAGCAATGGTGGTTGCCGATATGCTACTTACTTTCGCGGTATGCTCGGCCATTTCACCACTTAAATAAGAGTGTAAAACTTCCCCAAGCGCCTGACAGGCATCAATAGCAGGGTAAACCATATAAGGGCTGTTGTCAGTTACAGTGGGAATAATGGCTTCTAATTTTTCAAGCTGTAAATCAAAATTGATCTTTACATCTTCAACTAATAGTGTTTCCCAAACTAGATCTAGTATTTTTTTGTAGCTATTTGCATCTTCTTCATTTTTTTGTTGTTGGCAATAAAAAACAAAATTGGGATACATGCGTTCACATAGGCAGACCATAAATAAACGTTGTTGCCATTGCGGTAACTTTTCAACTCTTAATTGAATAGGATTTTTAATCATGATGAAACCTTTTTGACTGTCGATGCACGGCTTCAATTAGATACTGTACATGTTCTATGGGGATATCTTGGTGAATACCGTGCCCTAAATTAAAAATATGTCCATTGTAATGTCCAAATTCAGTAAGAACGGCTTCTACATTGGATTCAATTGTTTGTTTGTCTGCATACAAAACAGAAGGATCTAAATTCCCTTGCACCGCAACTTCTCCTTTTTGAGTAATCTGGCTCAAATTCACCGTCCAATCCACCCCCACTGCATCACAGCCAGTGTTGATTATACTATCGAGCCATAATCCCCCCCCTTTAGTAAATAAAGTGACAGGGATATACGAAGTTATAGCTTCACTTTTTTTACCTTGCTTTAATTGCGACAAGATTAATTGCATATAGTCAAGCGAGAATGTTTGATAACTTTGATGACTCAATACGCCCCCCCAAGTATCAAAAATCATAATTGATTGTGCTCCAGCTTGGATTTGCGCATTTAAATATAACGCAATGCTATTGGCGAGCTTTTCAAGTAGCTGATGCAGCGCTTTTGGCTCACTATAGAGCATCTTTTTGATTTTGGTAAATGCTTTGCTACTGCCTCCTTCAACCATATAGGTGGCTAAAGTCCATGGACTGCCCGAAAAACCAATTAATGGTACTTTGCCATTGAGCTCTTTTTTCGTTAATCGAATCGCATCCATCACATATTTAAGTGATTGCTCTGGATCTGGGATAGGTAATTTTTCAATATCTGACAGGCAAGATATCGATTTTGCAAATTTTGGACCTTCGCCCGACTCAAAATATAAGCCAAGCCCCATAGCATCAGGAATAGTTAAAATATCAGAAAAGATAATTGCAGCATCAAGATCGAATCGTTGTAATGGCTGTAAAGTGACTTCGCAAGCCAATTCTGGCGTTTGGCACATCGTCATAAAATCACCGGCTTTTGTTCTTAACTGGCGATACTCAGGCAAATAGCGCCCCGCTTGGCGCATCATCCAAATCGGTGTGTAATCTACAGGCAAACATTGCAAAGCACGTAAATAACGGTCATTTTTTAATTGGCTCATATCCTCAGTTCTTTAAGTAAAGATGTTAGTTGTCAAAAAGTTTCAGGAAAGTATGCGTTTTAGTATAAAACCACCTAATTATCTATTATTTGTGCTCCAAAGCTTAAGGTTGTGATAATGTATTTTGGGCATAATCAATTAAAGTTTCAGAAATAGTTTGCATTACGCTACTTTCTGGCGCAAAACGATGCCAATATAGCATACGCCTTTGATATAACCCTTCTGTTAAATTAACTAACTCACCGTTTTTTAACTCTTGTTCAACTTGTAATTTTGGCAACATACAGCAAGCTGAACCTTGTTTAGCCAATTGTACAAAAGCCTCGGAAGAACTGGTAATATGACAAACCACACTACCTGGGGTAAGATTGAAATTTTCTTGCAAAAAAGCCTGATGCATATCATCTAAATGGTCAAATGCAACTGCAGGTGCTTTTAGTAAAGATGACCGAGTCACACCATGTGGGAAGTACTTTTTAGCAAAATCAGGCGAAGCCACAAAAATATAATCTAACGCACCTAACACATCAGATAAACAGCCAGGTAAAGGATTGGCTTGAATACTAATTGCCGCAACCACCGTACCTAAACGGAGCAGTTCTAAGGTATGTTCTTCGTCTTTGACCTGTATATCAAAACGTAAGATATTTTTATCTAAAACGGGTTTTAATGCAGGTAATAACCAAGTTGCTAAAGAATCAGCGTTGATTGCAACTGATAGTGACAGTGGCGTTGAGTTTTGTTCATTATCACCCAACCATTGTTGTTCTAATAACTCAACTTGGTGTAATAAACCTAAAAGATGCTCACCTTGCTTAGTGGCTTTGGGTGGAATAGTTCTAACCAACAATTGCTGACCAAAAAAACTTTCTAACTGCTTAATGCGTTGCGATACCGCAGGTTGTGTAATACACAGTTTATCTGCTGCCCGTTCAAATCCTCGTTCTTTTATCACTGCATCTAATGCTTGTAATGCTCTATAATCTGGACGCTTCATAATCTCTATACTAATGATTTAATCATTGCTTGAATATTCAAACTAC
Source organism: Gilliamella sp. Pas-s25 (assembly GCF_009795885.1). Lineage (GTDB taxonomy): Bacteria > Pseudomonadota > Gammaproteobacteria > Enterobacterales > Orbaceae > Gilliamella. The sequence continues at coordinate 16,088 of NZ_WTEV01000002.1, forward strand.
TTTAATATCGCAATAAGTTGTCAACATATCAAAAGTTGATATATTTTCTTAAAATCCTAATGATTTTTACTTTCCAATTGGGTACTATGCCATATCTTCAATCATTTTGCTTTCAAAATTTTATTTTTTTTAAGAAAAATTATCCTCAAAATAGGGTGATATCATGACACAAGACGAATTAAAAAAGGCTGTAGGCTGGTCAGCATTAAAATTTATCAAACCTGATTCTTATGTTGGCGTAGGAACAGGTTCAACGGCAGCGCATTTTATTGATGCATTAGCCACAATAAAAGATCAGATCAAAGGCACAGTTTCAAGCTCAGAAGCATCCACACAAAAATTAAAAAACTATGGCATTCCTGTTCTGGATTGTAATGAGGTCGATAGTTTAGATGTTTATGTCGATGGTGCCGATGAAATCAATCATCATTTACAGATGATTAAAGGTGGTGGTGCAGCTTTAACTCGTGAAAAAATTGTATCAGCCATTGCTAAACAATTTATTTGTATTGTTGATGAATCAAAAGTTGTTGATGTATTAGGGAAGTTTCCATTACCTGTTGAAGTGATCCCAATGGCTCGTTCTTATGTTGCTCGTGAATTATTTAAACTCGGTGGCAAACCAATATATCGTCAAGGCGTAGTTACTGATAATGGTAATGTTATTTTGGATGTTCATGATCTTATTATCGCCACCCCCATAGAATTAGAAAATCGAATTAATAGTATTGCAGGTGTGGTAACAGTTGGATTATTCGCCAATAAAGGCGCTGATATTGCGCTTGTCGGATGTAGCACTGGTGTAAAAGAGCTTAGATAACATTATCATTTATTAGAACAAATTTATAACGTTATATCGCAATAAGTACCAATTTTTATACTTAAGGAAAAAAGAGGAAATAATGGTTATTCAGAGCTTAACCAAAGATGAAAACAAGTTTTTATTACTTGAAGGCGTTCATCCTAGTGCCATTGAAATATTAAAATCAGCTGGCTTTACCAATATTGAATATCATAAAAGCGCATTATCCCCTGAAGAGCTGAAACAAGCCTTGAAAGATGTCCGTTTTATTGGGATCCGTTCAAGAACGCAATTAACTAAAGATATCATCGATACAGCACCAAAACTTGCAGGGATTGGCTGCTTTTGTATAGGGACAAATCAAGTTGATTTGGATGCTGCCACAGTGAAAGGCATCCCAGTGTTTAATGCGCCATTTTCTAATACGCGATCTGTTGCAGAACTGGTGCTAGCAGAAGCAATTTTATTATTGCGCCGCGTGCCCGAAGCGAATGCTAAAGCGCACCAAGGCAAATGGAACAAAATTGCCACGGGTTCGCACGAAGCACGAGGTAAAAATTTAGGTATTATTGGTTATGGACATATTGGTAGTCAATTAAGTATTTTAGCAGAATCACTGGGCATGAATGTTTATTTTTACGATATTGAAACCAAATTACCATTAGGTAATGCTAAGCAAGTTTCATCAATGAAAGAATTACTGTCTATAAGTGATATTGTTTCAATGCATGTCCCCGAAAATGCAACCACGATCAAAATGATAAGTACCAACGAAATTGATACAATGAAGCAAGATGCAATTTTAATTAATGCTTCGCGCGGAAAAGTCATTGATCTTGATGCATTAACTCAAGCCCTCAAAGCCAATAAACTCAGTGGTGCAGCCATTGATGTCTTTCCAACAGAACCAGCAAGTAACAACGATCCATTTGAATCGCCATTATGTCAATTTGATAATGTGATTATTACTCCGCATATTGGCGGCTCAACTAGCGAAGCACAAGAAAACATAGGAATTGAAGTTGCCACAAAACTTGCAAAATACTCAGACACGGGAGCAACGCTTTCAGCGGTTAACTTTCCTGAAGCCTCGTTACCAATCCCTGCCAAAGGCTCAAGTCGCTTTATTAATATTCATCATAATCAGCCTGGTGTACTAACCGCTATTAATACCTTATTTGCGGAACAAGGACTTAATATTTCAGCCCAGTATTTACAAACCGATCCTAAAATTGGTTATGTTGTTATTGATATTGATAGAGTAAATGCAAATAAAGCCGAGGAATTGCTTGATAGATTAAAAAATGTGTCTGGTACCATTCGCGCAAGGTTGCTATTTTAATTGACATCCACTCAATGCCACCTATCTTTTGATAAGTGGCTAATCATTACCAATTTAAACTAGTAGTGGCATTAATATAATTGCTAATCTAACACGTCATAACCCTTAAGGGCTAACACATGCTGCTTGTATATAGAGCGCTCTATCATCTCGATTAAATATATCTCCTAAGGTATGAACAACAAGATGTTGATTAGGCATTTGTCCTGGAGAAACCGTCCAAAATCCATGCGAACCACCATAAAAACTTGACTCCCAAGAAACAGCGTATTCACCATTTTGTAGAACTGTCTCCTCATTTTCCATTGGATAACCACTCTCAAAAGCGCCCCATTCATTAAATAATCCCCCTACCCAACGATTTCCTCGTTTAACACTTAAGCGTCGTTGATAGAAATCAGAGTCCAGATCTGGTAGACCGCCAGTCCAACCTAGCCACAAACTATTGTTATTAGTGTAATCATTAACAGCGGGAAGACGATAATGACTACCTAATCCTTGACAAAATTGTATCGCTTGCTCATGTGTCATCGCATTATAGACCGGAAAATGCCTATCATCATAGTAGATGGGATTATTTATATACCAACGCTCTATCTTAAAACTATAAAGTAATTTGGTATGGCTACTATCTGCGTAAAGCTTAAATAACGAAGGTGAAAAACGCTTATCTATTGAATCGATCGTTGGCCCTGTTAATTTTATCTTTAGGCCGCTTCTAATCGCTATCGGTCTGGCATTCCAAGCAGCTGACTCTTCATCAAAATCAATACCAGCCCACCTGTAGTTCCAATTTACCTGATCAGCAGAAAGTGATAAGGTGACGCCATGACCACTCTCCGCACTAACAGTTGCCCCATTTGCGGCAATAATCTGTTCAGGTGTTATGCCTGATAATAATAAGAAGAAATGTAAATTATTTGCTCCTGTCGTCGGGAAGTTATCACTGGGCTTATCGGCATCATTCACTTTAAATCCCGCAAATCTTACCCAATTAGGACCGTCCAATATTTCAAAAAGTGCACCGTCATTTTGGCTATTAGGATATGCATAACAGGCCGATGGTTTGTCCGCCTTAACACCAAGATAATAAGTATGACTTATATTATTAAAAGTGCTGGTTTGTGGCACGCCATATTCAGTTGATAAGTGACCATTAGTTGCCGTAATGGTCAGTTGATAAGGTACATCACAGGCCGTTAATAATTTATTCGGATTAGCTTTAATTTCGGCTGTAATATCTTTATTATCGGCGTTTTTCCATGCAACTGTTAGGCTACCTGTTGCACTGGCATTTCCATCACCCTCGGCATCTCCCCAATAATTATAGGGGTCACCAATTAAATTATTCAGATCAATTCGAGGATAATGGCTATTACCTGTTAATGGCACTAATGTTTGAATATCAGCAAAGGTTTTTGCTTCGTCTGGTAATGTGATGGGGCTGTTAAGGCTTGAATTATCTACCCTTGCATCAGGATATAAGTCGGTATTTGCCCCCGGAGCAATATACACGCTGCCATCTGGGAATTTTATACCGAGCAATCCCTCTTCACTCATCGCCTTGGTTACACCACCATCCATGGTTAAATAAGGGGCACTGCCCTGTATCACATTTGAGGTCGTTGCCGATAACGCAATAGCTTTAGTTGAGACCATTAAGCCCAATAATGCTACTGATGTTTGTTTTGTTAGTTTCTCAAAAGATATGACTTCTCGTTTCATCATTAACTACTTCCAGTTGCAAAATATTTTTATTTTTATTTTTATTTAATCAAATTAATTAAATAAACTTCAGTAAGTTATCAAGTTCCCTTTGTGAATATCCTATGAAATATTGAGCTATAAAAACCAGAAATATTCAAAGATGATAAGTCACAAATAAAGAATAAAATTAATTATAAACGTTATTTTAAAGTAAAAAATACAACTTTTTTGTTAAGATTTGTTAAGTGTAAATTTAAACTAGCTGCTTTTAAAAATACTAAAAAACCAATACTGCAATTTTCTCTAATTATATAAAGAATAAAAAGAAAAAAAGTAAACAATTTCCATGTGTATAAAGGTATTTTCAAATAAAGCCGAGGAGTTGCTTGATAGATTAAAAAATGTGTCTGGTACCATTCGCGCAAGGTTGCTATTTTAATTGACATTTACTCAATGCCACCTATCTTTTGATAAGTGGCTAATCATTACCAATTTAAACTAGTAATGGCATTAATATAATCGCTAATCTAATGCATCATCACCTTTAAGGACTGACACATGCTGCTTGTATAGTTCTCCATGATTCATTATAATCATGCAGTTCTCCGAGGGGTTGGGTAACAACCAAATATCGATTAGAACCAGATTGGGAAGCCGTCCAAAATCCATGCGAAGACAAAACAGTGCTCTCCCAAGAAACATCGTATTCATTACTAAGAGGATTATCCTCATTGCGCCATGGATATGCACTATTCAAACGTCCCCATTCATTAAATAATCCCCCTATCCAACGATTTCCTCGTTTAAAACTTAAGCGTCGTTGATAGAACCCCAAGCCGTCCGTTTCTGGTAGACCACCATTCCAACCGAGCCACGAATTATTGGTATTAGTGTAATCATTAACAGCGGGAAGACGATAATTACTACCTAATCCTTGACAAAATTGTATCGCTTGCTCATGTGTCATCGCATTATAGGACATATGCCAATTCTCATCATAGTAGAAGGGATTATTTATATACCAACGCTCTATCTTAAAACTATAAAGTAATTTGGTATGGCTACTATCTGCGTAAAGCTTAAATAACGAAGGCGAAAAACGCTTATCTATTGAATCGAGCGTTGGCCCTTTTAATTTTATCTTTAGGCCGCTTCTAATCGCTATCGGTCTGGCATTCCAAGCAGCTGACTCTTCATTTGCATCAGTACCAGCCCACCTGTAGTTCCAATTTACCTGATCAGCAGAAAGTGATAAGGTGACGCCATGACCACTCTCCGCACTAACAGTTGCCCCATTTGCGGCAATAATCTGTTCAGGTGTTATGCCTGATAATAATAAGAAAAAATGTAAATTATTTGCTCCTGTCGTCGGGAAGTTATCACTGGGCTTATCGGCATTATTCACTTTAAATCCCGCAAATCTTACCCAATTAGGACCGTCCACCATTTCAAAAAATGCATCACCAAGTGCTGCGTCATATTGGCTATTAGGATACGCATAACAGGCCGATGGTTTGTCCGCCTTAACACCAAGATAATAAGTGTGGCTTATATTATTAAAAGTGCTGGTTTGTGGCACGCCATATTCGGTTGATAAGTGACCATTAGTTGCCGTAATGGTCAGTTGATAAGGCACATCACAGGCCGTTAATAATTTATTCGGATTAGCTTTAATTTCGGCTGTAATATCTTTATTATCGGCGTTTTTCCATGCAACTGTTAGGCTACCTGTTGCACTGGCATTTCCATCACCCTCGGCATCTCCCCAATAATTATAGGGGTCACCAATTAAATTATTCAGATCAATTCGAGGATAGTGGCTATTACCTGTTAATGGCACTAATGTTTGAATATCAGCAAAGGTTCTTGCTTCGTCTGGTAATGTGATGGGGCTGTTAAGGCTTGAATTATCTACCCTTGCATCAGGATATAAGTCGGTATTTGCCCCCGGAGCAATATACACGCTGCCATCTGGGAATTTTATACCGAGCAATCCCTCTTCACTCATCGCCTTGGTTACACCACCATCCATGGTTAAATAAGGGGCACTACCCTGTATCACATTTGAGGTGGTTGCCGATAGCCCAATAGCTTTAGTTGAGACCATTAAGCCCAATAATGCTACTGATGTTTGTTTTGTTAGTTTCTCAAAAGATATGACTTCTCGTTTCATCATTAACTACTTCCAGTTGCAAAATATTTTTATTTTTCTTTTTTATTTAATAAAATTAATTAAATAAACTTCAGTAAGTTATCAAGTTCCCTTTGTGAATATCCTATGAAATATTGAGCTATAAAAAACTGAAATATTCAAAGACGATAAGTCACAAATAAAGAATAAAATTAATTATAAACGTTACTTCAAAGTAAAAAATACAACTTTTTTGTTAAGATTTGTTAAGTGTAAATTTAAGCTAGCTGCTTTTAAAAATACCTGCAGGAATTATAGTAATGAATATATTTAAAATTTAGAAAAACATCGGGTTGTTTATACTTAATGATTAAATACTTAACCAACCTAAAAAATAGTTAAATTTCTATGAAAAAATCGATTTATTTACGTTTCGTCGGTCTTCACTTTAATCACTTTAATACCCCTTTGAGTGAGCGCATCATAATATCTATCATCTAAATTATCATCAGTGATAATCGTATCAACAGCACTTAAATCACAAACAACATTGGGGCTACGGCGACCAAATTTTGAGGAGTCAACTAACAAAATTAACTTAGCAGCAGCTTTACTCATGGCTACACTGCCATGATAACTTTCGTTAAACGTTGTCACGCCACCTATTAAATCCACCCCATCAGCGCCCATAAACAGCTTATCGAAAGTATAAGATTCAAACGCTGCGATGGCTAAAGCGTTATTACTATGAAAGGAGGCAGATTTTCGACGAAACGTCCCCCCCGTTAAAATAATCGTTTGATCATTATCATTAGCAACCAGCTCATTGACCATATGCAAACTATTGGTCATAATCGTTAAATTATTAAATCTTGCTAACATGGGGATCATTTGTGCCACCGTACTTCCTGCATCAAAAATGATAGAGTCACCCTCATGAATTAGTTTAGCTGCCTCTTGTGCTATGGCCTTTTTTTGTGCAGTATTAATGTAGGTTTTGTGATCGATTGCTCTATCGCCAACCTCTCGATTTAGCATTGCCCCGCCGTATGTGCGCAAAACTAAACCACTTTCATGCAATTGGGTGAGATCTTTACGAATGGTTGTCCCTGTTGTTTTAAAATGCTCGGCCAACTCTTCTACACTGATTTGCCCATTTTTTTGTAGATATTCCAGAATCGCTGTTTGTCGTTGCTTCACTTTCACAATTAAATCCCATCACCATTATCGACGCGCATCATACGTAAAATCACTTTAAAATATATTATTTCACAATAAAAGGGAATATTTTTCAAAATAAAAGTTAATTATTTTTTATTTGTGGTTAACGCTACAGTCAATGCACTTTGACTAACAGGATCATTTGGGAAAATATTTGCAGGAATAATATCAGCGATAGATAAACCATGTAATTGAGCAATGGGTTTTGGTAAAGCAAACACAGTGATGCCTTTCATTAATACTGAATCGATAACAATTTGGTGTTTATCTAATGAAATAGCAATTAATACCCTTGGTCTAAATCGCTTTGTTTGGCTACGGCCAACCCCTAAATAAGCCCCTTTTTTCATCGCTAAAAAAGCTTGATTAAAACGACGAATCTGAAGCCAACTAAATATGATTTGAATACACCAAGCAATAAGTGCGATAACAATTAAAGAGGTGGTCATATTCATATAGGCACTCCATGTTAAGTTTAATAAAATTAAAAGTGCGAAAATTTTTTACAAAATTTTCGCATCCTATGTGTTATCTAGAACATCACTTGTCCACCAGTAATGTTGATTGATTGCCCAGTACAATAAGAAGCTTTATCACTTGCATAAAATAGCAATACATTAAGTACATCTTGGTAATCGCAACCACGCTTGAGTGGCACTTTATCAATATAGACTTGTTCAACTTGACTTTCTGGGATGCCCAGTTTCTTTGCATATTGAGGTAATAATGATTGGAACATGGGTGATTTAAGCAAATTACCCAGCATCAATGAGTTAACAGTAATACCATGATCGGCAAGATCTAAGGCTAAAGATTGTGTTAACCCGACCCCACCAAATTTGGCGGCACTGTATCCTGAATTATGTTTACTGCCCACTTTCCCTGATTTTGAATTAATTTGAATAATTCGACCTTGCGTATTGTATTTGATCATTAATTTGGCAAATTCACGTGCACATAAAAAATAACCAGTGAGGTTAACATTAACAGATAACTGAAAATCATTCAATGCAAAATGGGTAATAGGTGCTGCTTTTGCAACGCCTGCGCTATACACCATTAAATCAACACGTTTAAACACATTATCAACATCTTGCGCTAATTGCAGCACACTTTCTTCATTTGTAGCATCAACACCAAATCCTTTTGCCGTCCCCTCACCATGCTTTTGATTAATTGCGTCGGCAACTTTATTGGCATTGTCCATATTCAAATCAGCAACAACAACATGATAGCCCGCATCAGCAATACCATTACATAAGAATTCTCCTAGGGTTTGTCCCCCACCAATAATGACTGCAACTTGTTTCATTTTTATATTCCTCATCGATTTAAAATTTTAATTTCATCACCAACTGAAAGCTGAGTTGGGCATTGCCCCTCTAGGTGAACAGTTCCAGGTAGCTCTGCCTCACAGTTACCATCAAACTTTAATGTGATGTGCCCTAATTCACGAAAATTAGCATTAGCAACTTCACCAACCGAAGTGATGAGATAACTTTGATTACCTAATTGAAGTGCTTGTCCTACTTGTAGTTCTAGCTGAAAATCATCATGGCTATGAACAAAACAGTAATCTGCTAAGTCTGATGGCGCACCATCCTTAAATAGGATTAACATGCCATCGGCTAAAGCTTCTTGGGCAAACTCTCCAATAGAATTAATTTGTGATTGATAGATAGTCTTTGACATCATTTACCCCTCTTAACAATTTGAAATGGTTACTGATATATAAATAGCGAAACAGCCCAAGCAATTAATACCGTTGGCGCACCAGTTAAAAAGCGACCAACAAGCACGGAGGGAACGCCGACACGTACTGTGTCTTGTTTCGCTTCAGCAAGCGATAAACCAACAGGAATAAAGTCACATGCGGCTTGCGCATTAATTGCAAACAATGCTGGCAATGCTAAATGGGGAGGAATATTACCAAGACCAATTTGCACCCCAACTAGCGTTCCAATTACTTGCGCAATAACCGCACCTGGCCCTAAAAATGGTGAAAGTAATGGGAAAGAGCAGATTAAGGCTAAAATGATAAGTCCAATTGGGTTATTTGCTAGCGGAACTAAACCATGAGCAATAAAGTTACCCAAGCCTGATGCAATAATAATTCCAATAATTGCAGATACAAACGCCATAAAAGGAAGTATTGTTTTAAGTACCGTATCAATAGTGTCACGGCCAGCTTGGAAAAAAACGGCAACCCCAGATCCCATACCAATACCAATTTTTGCTAGTAATCCGTCACTTTGTTCAGTAATTTTTTTACTGCTGTCATAATCTTTAAATTCAGACGATTTATTATTGGTTTGCAGTTCTTTGACTACTGATGGATTTTCGCTTACTAAATCACCTTCTTTTTCTATCAACTTAATATTGTGGGGTTTTACCGCTGAAACATAGATATCCTCAACAATATATTGAGCAAGTGGACCTGATTTACCCGTTGCGTGAATATTGATAGTTGGAACACGATTTTTAGGATAGATACCACAACGTAACGTGCCACCACAGTCAATCACAGCCACACCAATTTCATCTTTAGGTGGTTCACCTTCTTTAAAGCCATCAATTGCCTCCCACCCTGTTAACTCGACTAATATGTCAACGATAGCAGGTTTTGTTCCTGCAGCGATATAAACAATCTTTTTACCTTCAATCACAGGAAGCTCTAATGGACCGCCCCAACCTGCTTCACCTTTTTCAATTCGAATAAATTTAATCATTTTGCTATTCCTTATGATTATTTATAAATGAACTTTTCTTTCTAATTTAATCCCCATTTTTCTTTCAAAAATGGCGGTACAAAAGTCAGTAACCCAACCTCTAAAAAAGTTAGTGACTAAACCAACAAGAAAATAGCTCACAGCAAGAGGGCCGAGTGGCAGATCTAATTTAGTTAAACCAGCTGCAATACCTAAATAAACAAATAATTCACCAGGGTTAACATGTGGGAATAATCCATTCATTGAATGGCAACTATAAGAAGATGCAGCGTAGTAGCTTGGCTTATAAAACTCTGGCATAAAACGACCTAAGCTTAATGTCATTGGATTACAAAAAACAAAAGTGCCTATTAATGGCAATAAAAGATATCGAGAGATAGGATTGCCGGCGCATGCTTGAGCTAAACGCTCGATACGCTCTTGCCCAATAAATTTAATTACCGCATTCATTACAACAAGCAGTGAAATTAATAATGGTAAAATTCCCGTTACCATGCCAACAAATACTTTACCTCCTTCTTGGAATAAACCAATAAACCATTCAGCTCCAAATGAAATAGCATCAATCATATTTCCTCCTATTTTCGTTAAATTTCGAGCAGATAATATCAACTAAGAAAGGCAAAAACTTTTAACACGATCACAATTTGAAATATTTTCTTTTATTTTGAAAGAAAATATTTCGAAAAGATTAATAAATAAAAAGAAATGAAAAAAAGAATCATAGGTTACTGAAATAGCAATGATAGTAAAAAATTAACTTTTTTTATTGGACATTAACATTAAGTTGGCGTAATTTTGTCAATACGGGTATTTATTATTCAATTTAAAGGAGAATATATCATGGCTAAAAGTACGACTTCTGCTAAAAAACTACAACAAGCAGCGATTTTGTTTCCAACTGATTTAGGTCAACAGGCATCAAAAGATATTTCTGGAGCAATGAATTCTGTTTTAGCAGATGTATTTGCTTTATATTTAAAAACCAAAAACTTCCACTGGCATGTGAGTGGTCCTCATTTCCGTGATTACCACTTAATGTTAGATGATCATGGTGATGAGCTATTTGCAATGACCGATCCAATTGCTGAACGTGTCCGTAAATTAGGTGGTACAACACTACGTTCAATTGGTCATATCGCTAAATTACAAAGTATTTCTGATAATAATGCTGATTTTGTTGAACCATCAGATATGCTTGCCGAACTTTGCCAAGATAACGTGAGACTAACAGAACGCATGCGTGTAGCCCATGATATCTGTGATAAATATAATGATACTGCTACTGCAAGCTTAATCGAAGAGTGGATAGATCAAACTGAGCAGCGTGCATGGTTCTTATTTGAAGCCGGCCGAAAAGTCGACTCATCAGGACATTAATAAATAATTATTAATGACAATAATAAGAGGCATATTCAATGCCTCTTATTAAAACTACGTGGAGATTTAAGATGAGTAAAAAAATTGCTGTATTAGTAGGGAGTTTACGTAAAGACTCTTATAACTTAAAAGTGGCAAAAGTTTTTCAGAAAATTGCACCACCATCACTTTCGTTACAAATTATCCAAATTGGCGATTTACCTTTATATAATGAAGATATTGATACTGATACCCCGCCTGCCTCTTATACTCGTTTCCGTCAAGAAGTAGCAGAATGTCAAGGTGCTATTTTTGTAACGCCTGAATATAATCGTGGCTTGCCAGCGGTTATCAAAAATGCAATAGATGTGGGCTCTCGCCCTTATGGTAAAAGTATTTGGTCAAAAAAACCAGCTGCAATTATTTCGGTTTCGCCTGGTGCGATTGGTGGATTTGGAGCAAATCATCAATTACGACAATCTTTAGTCTTTTTAGATATGCCAACATTACAACAACCAGAAGCTTATTTTGGCGGTGTAAGTACTGCCTTTGATGAACAAGGCAATATTACCCAAAAAAGCAAAGAATTTTTATCATTATTTATTAATACTTATGCTACTTGGGTTGAAAAATTCAGTTAATTGATATAAATTTTGCTATTCGCAGCCAAGCTTTTTTGGCTGTTTGATTTATTGATAAGTCTATTTAAATTCCTCAGTAATGATATTATCTATTCCGAAAAGTGAGCAAGAGCTATTAAATCGTGCACAGTTAGTTGCTGGATACTCTTTTGGTGAAATAGCACAATACTTAAACATCACTATACCCGCTAACTTAAACAAACAAAAAGGTTGGGTAGGTAACCTTATTGAAACGTTTTTAGGTGCAAATGCAGGTAGTAAAGCTGAGCAAGATTTTGCTAATCTTGGTATAGAGCTAAAAACGATTCCTGTTGATAAGCAGGGTAAACCATTAGAAACCACCTTTGTCAGTGTCACGCCATTAATGGCTAATCATGGTGTTATTTGGGAAACAAGCCATGTTAAATACAAGCTTGCCAAAGTACTTTGGATCCCAATAGAGGGAGAAAGAACAATTCCACTTTCACATCGAAAAGTGGGGAAACCTATTTTATGGACACCAACCCAAGAACAAGAACAACAGCTAAAACAGGACTGGGAAGAGTTAATGGATATGATAGCGCTAGGGCATGTTGAAAAAATTACGGCTCGATATGGCACTTATTTACAAATTAGACCTAAAGCAGCCAATGGGCAATCTTTAACCGAAGCAATTGGTGAAAATGGGCAAATTATTTTAACCCGCCCTAGAGGATTTTATTTAAAAAAAACGTTTACGATGCAAATTTTGCAAGCTTCAATGTACGGTGCTGACCAAGGCAGATAAACTATGAGCAGATTAACTTTAAATAATTTAATCTGTTAATATTGCATCAGTGAGGTTATTGTTGGCTTAAGTTGTTGTATTAGCTATTATCAAGCTGGATTATTCGGATAATTGTTGCAACACTGAGCACAATAACTGACATGCTTTTATGCTGTGATCTTCAGAAAGCTCGCTTCAATAGCATGACACTAATAAAATATAAGGCACTAAAACGCGTAGCGTCATTTTCTTTGTCGTGTTTTATACTCATGGTGGGAATAAAGATAATAAATATCTTGGCGTCATTCAGTTTTGCTATCAAGCAACTATTGCTTATCACTTAGACATCATTTTGATCCTTTATTAAAAAAGGAACAATGATTTGTTCCTTTTGTTAAAAAGTTTCAGAAAAGTATGCGTTTGAGTATAAAATTATAATGTAAAATCACTTAAATCATCTTCATTTATTTCAGAATCAATTTGCCCAACTAAATAAGAGCTCATTTCGGCTTCTTGCGGGGCAACTTGAACATTATCTGACACTAACCAGTTATTGATCCAAGGAATTGGATTGGACTTGACTTCAAAGGGTAATTTTAGCCCGACTGCTTGCATACGAATATTAGTAATATACTCGACATATTGGCATAATATATCTTTATTTAAACCAATCATTGAACCGCCTTCAAACAGATATTCAGCCCACTCTTTTTCTTGATTGGCGGCTTGTAAAAATAGATCATAGCAATCTTGTTCGCACTCTTTGGCAATATCGGCCATTTCAGGATCGTCTTCACCACTACGAAGTGTGTTTATCATAAACTGTGTACCAGTTAAATGTAGTGCTTCATCGCGCGCAATTAGTTTAATAATTTTTGCGTTACCTTCCATTAGTTCTCGTTCAGCAAAGGCAAATGAGCAGGCAAAACTGACATAAAAGCGAATGGCCTCAAGCGCATTGACACTCATTAAGCATAGATAAAGTTTCTTTTTGAGTTCACGTAAATTAATGGAAACAGTGCGATTATTGATGTCGTGCTTACCTTCGCCAAATAAATTATAGTAACTTGCATAGCTAATAAGGTCATCGTAGTAACCTGCAATGTCGCCAGCACGTTTTTGAATTTCTTTATTGGTGACAATATCATCAAAAACGACTGATGGGTCATTAACAATATTACGAATGATATGAGTATAAGAACGTGAGTGAATGGTTTCGGAAAACGACCAAGTTTCTACCCAGGTTTCGAGTTCCGGTATTGATATCAAGGGTAGTAATGCAACATTGGGACTACGTCCTTGAATTGAATCAAGTAATGTTTGATATTTTAAATTACTAATAAAAATATGTTTTTCGTGTTCAGGAAGGTGTGAGTAATCAATACGATCTTGTGATATATCGACTTCTTCTGGTCGCCAGAAAAAGGACAGCTGTTTTTCAATTAATTTTTCAAACATCTCATATTTTTGCTGATCATAACGAGCAACATTTACCGATTGTCCAAGAAACATCGGTTCTTTGAGTTGATCATTATGCACATGCGAGAAAGTACTGTAATTCATACTCATAAAAGAACTCCTACTAATTTATCGTTGTTTTTACCGCTACCTTCCGACAGTGTAAAAGTTAAATTAAATGGGGGAAATGGTTTGTTGCCCCCATATAAACTGAGTTTTAGCGTGTAGCTATTATTTTGTTTTAACAATGACTACTAAATCTTACAAGCGCCACCTTCACAACCATCATCGTTTTTCGTCAGTGCTATATCGCCTTGAATATCTTCAGCACCATCGCGTGTATTATGATAATAAAGTGTTTTTACACCAAATTTATAAGCATTTAATAAATCAGCCAATAACTGCTTCATTGGGACTTTGTCATTTGGGAATTTAGTAGGATCATAATTAGTATTTGCTGAAATTGATTGATCGATAAATTTCTGCATGATACCTACTAATTGTAAATAACCTGTATTATTAGGGATTTGCCAGAGTAATTCGTAGAAGTTTTTTAGATTATTATAATCTGGAACAACTTGTTTTAAGATACCATCTTTTGAAGCTTTAACACTAATAAAGCCTCGAGGTGGTTCAATGCCATTTGTTGCATTGGATATTTGTGAAGAAGTTTCTGATGGCATTAATGCCGATAAAGTTGAATTACGTAGCCCATGGGCTTTGATAGATTCTCGTAATGATTCCCAATCATAATGTAAAGGTTCTTTTGTAATAGTATCTAAATCTTTTTTGTAAGTATCGATTGGTAAAATGCCTTGAGCATAAGTTGTTTCGTTAAATAGTGGGCATGCACCCTTTTCTTTAGCAAGATTATTAGAGGCTTTTAACAAGTAATATTGCATGGCTTCAAAAGTACGATGCGTTAAATTATTAGCGCTACCATCAGAATATTTAACGCCATTTTTGGCTAAATAATAAGCATAGTTAATAACGCCAATGCCTAATGTGCGACGATTGATTGAAGAGTTTCGAGCAGCAGGAACAGGATAATTTTGGTAATCCAGTAGTGAATCAAGTGCACGTACCGTTAAGTCAGCAAGTTCTTCAAAGTCATCTAATGATTCGATTTGACCAAGGTTAAAGGCTGACAACGTACAAAGTGCAATTTCACCTTTTTCATCATTGACATTATTAAGTGGCTTTGTTGGTAGCGCAATTTCCATACATAAATTAGATTGATGAACTGGCGCTAATTGAGCATTAAATGGGCTGTGGGTATTACAGTGATCAACATTTTGGATATAAATACGCCCAGTTGATGCGCGTTCTTGCATTAATAATGCAAATAATTCAACGGCTTTCACAACTCGTTTGCGAATATTTATATCTTGCTCATATTGGTGATAAAGCGTTTCAAATTTATCTTGATCGGCAAAGAAAGCATCATAAAGTCCCGGCACATCTGATGGGCTAAATAAAGTAATATTTTCGTTTTTGATTAACCGTTGATACATTAATTTATTAATTTGCACCCCATAATCTAAATGGCGAACACGATTTTCTTCGACTCCACGGTTATTACGTAAAACTAATAAGCTTTCGACTTCTAAATGCCAAAGAGGATAGAAGACGGTTGCAGCCCCACCACGTACACCACCTTGCGAACAAGATTTAACGGCAGTTTGAAAGTATTTATAAAAAGGAATACAACCAGTATGAAAGGCCTCTCCATCGCGAATTGAACTACCTAAAGCACGAATTCGCCCTGCATTTATTCCAATGCCTGCCCGTTGTGATACATATTTTACAATAGCGCTTGCAGTTGCGTTGATTGAATCTAAGCTATCATCACACTCAATTAATACACAGGAACTAAATTGACGAGTAGGGGTGCGCACACCAGCCATAATAGGGGTTGGTAGTGAAATTTTAAAGGTAGATACTGCATCATAAAAGCGTTTTATATAGCTAAGGCGTGTTTCTTTTGGGTAGTTGGCAAATAAACAGGCTGCGACTAGAACATATAAAAATTGTGCACTTTCATAAATTTCACCAGTAACACGATTTTGTACTAAATACTTTCCTTCAAGCTGTTTAACCGCAGCATAGGAAAACGACATATCCCGCCAGTGATCGATAATTTTATCCATTTGTTCAAATTCTTCTTGGGTATAATCTTCAAGTAGATGTTTATCGTAACGTTCACTGTCGACCAATTTTTTAACATGTTCGTATAGTGATGGTGGCGTAAATTGGTTATAGGCTTTTTTACGTAAATGAAAAATGGCCAAACGCGCTGCTAAATATTGATAATCAGGGGCTTCTTGCGAAATAAGGTCGGCAGCTGCACGAATGATTGTCTCATGAATATCCGATGTGCGAATACCGTCATAAAATTGAATATGTGAACGCAATTCAACTTGAGAAACGGAAACATTTTCTAAGCCCTCAGCGGCCCACGCAATAACACGGTGAATTTTATCAAGGTTAATTGGCTCTTTTTTTCCATCTCGTTTTGTTACTAATATTGATTTATTCATTCTTCCTATCGACTCAAATTGTAAAATTTATTGTTAGCTATAATAATTGATAATTATCAAAATATACAATATATAGTACCTATTAATTAATTTATTACTATATATAGTGTGTTTATTAATCAGGGATGTTAATTTATTAACTAAAATCAAGGATTATTTGTAGGAAAATACTGAGTTGCTTATACTTAGTAATAACAATAACCCTCTAAAAACTCATAAGGCGTTTTTACCATAATTGTGCAATGCGGTTAACCCTATTATGAAAGCCAATAAATTGCTTAAACTTTTATTTTTATCCTTTGAATCTTAACTAATGCTTATCCAACGTTTTAATAAATAGAGACTGTAATTCTCAATGGATCACGAAACGGTATAGACTCCTGAATATTTTTTACAAAAATATAACCTAAAAAGCGAACAGCTGAGTGAATGGCATACCTGTTTTAGTATTTTATATTCAAGTTTTTTTTTGACGTTAATCTGCTGGTTTTATAACGTTCCTTGTTGCTGGTTAACGATTTGATTTGTTTAGCTTAGACGATAATGGGCGTTTTACGGTTATTTATTACCGAAGTATCTAAACTTTGTGCAAACAAGGCGGCATTGCTCATGAATCAATAAAAACCAATAAATAAAAAAATATTAATAAAATTATGAAGATAAATATCTACACATTATTAATGTAGATATTTTGGAGAAGCTTAACTAAAAGTTTTACTTAATAGCAGTACAGACACCGTTTTTTTGTTCATTATCATTGCGACAGTGATATATAGCATTGTAAGTGTGTAAATCACAATATTCTTTTTTTGTGGTATCATATAGCCAAATACGTTTATAAGTATTATTTTGGTTAGTAGCCGCTGCCCAAGAATTTGGATAAGCAGTTTGATTTGGATCGCCCCATTCACCTAATAATGTACCTATTTCCCGAGTGTATCTTGCTGAGTTACCCATTGGAGCATTACTTACTTCATCGGCATAACTTATACGATAATGCCCATCAAGTTTTTTGCAGCCTAAAACGATTTCTTCTGCATTACCTCTATTGGCTCTGGGTTGACCAAGTAAGCTTTTATCCCAACCACTAAACCATTTAGTAATGGTGAATGGGTATTGAATAATACTGCCTGTAATTTTATTTTTTCCTTGAATAATAACTGTATATCCATTATTTGAGCCCATAACAAGCTGCCAAGCTGTGCCGGCATTCATTGCTTCTGCGGTATTAAACATCACAGTAACGATATCAGCATTGCTAGAAATAGTGACAAGTTCATTACCCTGTACAACTTTCCAAATATAATGTTGAGCAAACCCTTTTTTAGCTAATAAAAGATCAAACCGAGCCCCATAAAAAGCCGTTGTTGGGAAATTTTCATTGGCGTTAACATTAGATTGAGTTAAGAATCCATAGTTTTTGTTCCATTGATCTTTTGCACTTGTTTTTGCTTGTGTCGGCGCAAGCTCAGGTTTTGCATAACAAATGCCTGAGTCTTGTAATACAGTATAAATTTTAGATGGATGCGTGACGATATTTTCATTGGGATATTCGTTAGAATTGGGAATGCCATATTTTGATAATAATATTAAATCAGCAGATATTTTTATTTTATAAGGCCCTAATTGCCCTTTTTGTGCTAATGAGCAAAAAGTTTCATTATCTGCTGGCATAAATTCGACTAATTGGTTTGATGAATTTGTATAATACCAAATCATTTCTGCTTTTTGTTTTGTGCCAAGCGAATCTAACTCATCACCCTCAAGATCAAAGTATTGCTCATCATTAGGTTGTTTTAAAGTGGCTATTTTAATATGGTTTTTAAACGGATAAGCAGTAGAAAATGGAGCACGGCTCACTTCATCGCCATAATAATTTTTTTCATCAATAGCTAAGCCAAAAAGATTTAAGTCATCAATATGTTTTTCAACAGTGATAGATAATTTGGGTTTAGTTCCTTCAATCATATTGGAGGTTTTTGTTGATAAAACGGCATAACTTGTTGTAAAGTGCAATAAGGATATTGTACATGCGATTGTTTTAACATATTTTTTAGCTATATTCATTATTATTCCATTATTTATTATCTTTATTTAAAAACAATCATTGTGACTTTAATCAAGATTTTTGATTTAGAATTTAGATAGAAGTTTGTCTAGCATAGGCGCTTTATTTGATATAAACAAATCATTTAATTTGATCAATTTCCATATGGACAATTAATCATATATATCAATGACACTTAATTTGATCGGTTAAAACTTTTTTTGTTGGGAATTAATATTAAGATAAAAAGTGTTAATTTTTTTAATTAACACTTTTTAATCATTAGGAAATCCAAAAATGATTAAGATGCCTCTTAATTTTAGAAAATTCTTTTTATACTTAGAACAATAAGAATTGTTCATTTTTTGGCAATGTTCTTTTATACTTGAAATCAATATTATACTACACAGTCACAAAGTAACATAACTTTTTTGCTGAAGTATCCTCTACAAGATGACACTATTTATAACGACGACGATTAATATCATATGTCGACAAAGCGCTATATACTATCGAGTAAATGTTCTAGAATATTTAATTAATAGTATTTATTTAATAGCAATACAGACAGCATTTTTACCCTCTTTTTCTGTCCGGCAATGATACTTAGCGTTATAAGGATGTAAGTCGCAATAGCTTTGCATAACTGTATCATATACCCAGACTCGTTGATAAGTATGACTTTGCTTCTTTTTACCAGTAATTTTTGCCGCCCAAGAATTCGGGTAAGCCTCTTGAGAAGCATACCCCCATTCACCTAATAATGTGCCTATCTCTCGAGTGAAAATTACAGAATCTTTTTTACCAAGTACTGCATTACTTACTTCATTTGCATAACCTATACGATAATGACCATCTAATGATCTGCATCCTGCAATAATATCTTCTATACTTCCTTTGCTAGCTTGAGGTAAACCAATCATTTTTTTATCCCAATCAGTAAACCATTTAGTAATGGCGAATGAGTATTGAATAATATTGCCTGTGTTTTTATTTTTTCCTTGAATGATAACAGTATATCCATTATCAGACTTGATAACATTTCGCCAAGCAATGCCTGTGTCCATTGCTTGGCGAGTATTAAATTTGACAGTGACTACATCGGAATTGTTAGAAATAGTGACAAGTTCACTCCCTTTCACGAGAGTCCAATTATAATTCTTAGCAAGCCCAGGTCTAGCTAATAAAAGGTCAAATTTAGCACCATAAAAAGCCGTTGTTGGAAAATTTTTACTTGGGTCAACTGTAGATTGAACTAAAAACCCTTTGTTTTCAACCCATTGATTTGTTTTACTTGCCGTTGCCTCTACAGGCTCTAGCTCTGGTCTTGCGTAACAAATTCCTGAATCAGAAACTATTGTATAAGTCATCGATGGTTGTTTGGTAACTCTCTCATTTGGGTATTGATTAGTAAACGGAATACCATACTTAGAAGTTAAAATTAAATCACTTGATATTTTTATCTTATATGGACCAAATTTTCCTTCTTTTGCTAAAGAACAAAAGGTATCGAAGTTTTTCGGTATAAATTCCACCAATTGATTTTTATCATTTGTATAATACCAAACCATTTTCGGTGATGTTTGTGTAACAAGATACCCTAATTCATCACCGTCAATATCTAAATATTGTTCTATATTAGGTTGTTGAATTGGCGCTATTTGAATTTGATTTTTAAATGGATAAGCCGGTGATATGGGAATTTGAGCGATCTCGTTGCCATAATAATTTTTACCACCAACATTAACTCCAAATAACGATAATTCTTCTATATGTTGCTCAATAATCGGTGATAATAATGGCGCTGTTCCTTGAATTTCTTTAGTGGTTTTGGCTGTTAGGTTTGCGTAACTCATTGTACTAAAAATGAATGGGCTTAGCCCAGTTACAATTCTATTTAAATTTTTTGGGGTTATAATTTTACTCATACTACTCTTTTCTACCTAATATTACTTTGTTTCTACTTAAAATTATTCATTACATATCACCTTAAATTTTTATTTAAAATTTGCGTTTGATAAAATGAAAAAATTAACCTAAACAGTATATATGAATTGATTATTGCAAAAATAATAGTTATTTTCTATTAAATAATTAGTTAAGATCTTTTGAAAATTTTTACAAATATTTATCAATATATGTATTAGAGATATTAAATATTCAAGAAAAGGTGGTGCAATAGATGAAAGGAGATAAACCCAAACACACCACAAAATTAGCTATTTTTTTTAGATTTGTAACGCTGAACTGAGCTAATGCTGTTTTGTTCATCTATCCATGCTAACTTATCAGCATAATTCTTTTCAGCACCGCGTGTTGTAGGGTGGTAGTATTTTGTATTGGCCATTTCTGGTGGAAAGTAATTTTCTCCAGCAGCAAAAGCATTAGGCTCATTATGAGCATAACGATATTCCGCTCCATACCCTAAATTTTTCATTAAGTTAGTTGGTGCATTACGTAAATGCTCAGGCACATCGTAATCTGATTTAGATTGGGCATCACTCATTGCTTGCTTAAACGCAAGATAAACGGCATTACTTTTTGGTGCACAGGCCAAATAGACAATCGCTTGTGCAATTGCACGTTCACCTTCGGCAGGACCTACGCGCGTAAAACAATCCCACGCGGCTAGTGCTACTTGCATGGCTCTTGGGTCAGCATTGCCAACATCTTCTGAGGCTATCGCTAATAATCGACGTGCAACATAGAGTGGATCACCACCTGCAGAAATAATCCTTGCATACCAATAAAGTGCGGCATCGGGTGCTGAACCCCGAATCGATTTGTGGACTGCTGAAATTAAATCGTAAAAACGGTCTCCTTGATTATCAAACCTAGCGCTGCGTTCCCCCATTACCTCTTTGAGTAATTCTGGTGTAAGCGCATGACCATCAGACATATCAACCAATAATTCAAGTGTATTAAGTGCGCGCCTTGCATCCCCTCCTACAAATTCAGCAATCTGTTTTTTGGTTTCTTCGGGCAAAAGAATATCTCGGTTACCGTAACCACGGTCGGGATCATCCATTGCCTGTTGTAAAATTTGTTCAATCTCGTAGTTGGTTAATGATTTTAGCAGATAAACTCGTGCACGCGATAGTAAGGCGGAATTGAGTTCAAATGATGGGTTTTCGGTCGTAGCGCCAATAAATGTTACGGTACCGTTTTCAACATAGGGTAAAAAAGCATCTTGTTGGCTTTTGTTAAAGCGATGAACTTCGTCAACAAATAAAATAGTGCGAATGCCGGCTTGTTGATTAATTTTAGCTCGTTCAATTGCTTCGCGAATGTCTTTTATACCAGATGTAACGGCAGACACTCGTTCAACTTTTGCATTGGCATGATGAGCAATAATTTCAGCTAATGTTGTTTTGCCGGTGCCAGGTGGTCCCCAAAGAATCATTGAGTGCAAATTACCGGCTTCAATGGCTCTGGGCAATGGTTTTCCTTTCCCTAATAAATGGGTTTGCCCTATATATTCTGACAAGGTGCGAGGACGCATTCTTGCCGCTAAAGGCTTAAACTCATCAGTGGTAAATTCAAAAGACATACTCGGCATGGTACACTATATTTAGTTTTTGCAATATGAAATGTATTATATACTCGTTAATCAATAAGTGAAAAAGAAAATAGTTTTCCCCATAAAACGAAACACGGTAATATTTTTCACCAACATTTAGCTTATTAGAATACAGTTATTAGCTAAGAAATAGGCAGACATAAGGATTTATCATGAAGAAATTTTTATTATTGGTAGGATTATTGTTTAGTGCATGGACAGCTTGGGCAGGCGATAAAGAAGTTTTACAACAGCGTCTAGATAAAATTGATGGGTTTTATGCACAGTTTTCGCAAGATGTAAAAACAATCGATAATCAACCCGTTCAACAGGGTAAAGGTGATTTATGGGTGACTAGGCCTTATTATTTCAATTGGACCATGAACGAGCCAGATGTAACATCAATTATTTCCGATGGAAAAAATATGTGGGTTTATACGCCCGCTGTTGAACAAGTAACAGTAATGGATTTAAAAAAAGCAGTTGATAATCGTTTAATGTTACTTATTACTGATAGTCATAATTCAATATGGAATGCTTATAACGTTACACGTAAGCAAAATTCGTTTACACTAAAAGCCACCGATGGTTCTAATCAAGACTTTATTATTTCGGTTTTACCAACTGGGATGATCTCAAATTTTACGATAATTGAAGAAGATGGACAACGCAGTTTTTATGATTTGTCTCGACAAAAATTAGGTAAAGTATCATTAGACAAGTTCAAATTTACACCACCAGCTGGTGTGACTATTGACGATCAACGCTAGCGTTTTATAATATTTTTTATGCAAAAAATTATTATATTGGCGTTATTTGGTATATAAAACAACGCCAATTAATTTAAGTTGGCAATTTTATTGTTAGTGTTTTTTGTTATCTTGTCTGATGAGAAAGTATTTACTCGTAGTTATCTTCATTAATGCTAACAACTGGATTATCAGAGAATAGATAATGATCGCGTTTAGTTTCAAAATCCTCGCTTGTGGCATCAAATAGCATTTTTTTCGTATTTTCTAAGTGTTGCCACATAGCTAATTTAGCAGCTTTAGGATCTCGATTAATGAGAGCTTCTAAAATTTTGTCGTGTTCTTCCCACCAACTTTCAATATCTTGTTGTTGAACATGCTCATGAAGTTTTTTCCACAAAGGGTTTAATGTTCTTTGCCGCCATGTTTCTTGAACAATGGTAATTAAAGCTGTATTACGAGTTATCATAGCGATTTGAGTATGGAATTTTAAGTCCCAATTCGAGTCACGATAATGATCTTCTTGTTTTGCATTATGTTGGATTTCTAATAGTTTAACGATATCATCTTTAGTAATTTGAGTTGCGGCAAATTCTGCAATATTGCTTTCTATTAGCTGACGAGCTTGCAGTAGTTCAAATGGTCCAGTGGTGGAAAAATTTAAACCGGGTGAAGATGTTAAAATATTGGATTGTAAACTATTGGCAATAACATGAATACCAGATCCTTTTCGTGCATCAACAAAACCTTCAACTTCAAGCATAATAATTGCTTCTCTTACAACTGAACGACTAACTTCTAATTCTTCACAAATTAATCTTTCTGACGGTAATTTGCTACCAACTGGGTAAATACCATTAATAATTCTTTTTTTTAATTCAGTTGCAATAATTTGATAAAGTCGTTGATATTCGTTTTGTTCCTGAGTCATGGTAACTTTTACATAATTCCTAAATTGCTCATCATTGTAAAATAACATCTAATCGTGCGGAGTTAAATAATATTGTTCTATTTTTTTCAATTTAAGAGACCATTCATCAAAGATAACTTACAAATGGTGAGCTTGTCATATAATTTATGAATTTTAATTATGTGATGTATGTCAACTTTTTTAGTTATCATACATGTTAATATAGACCAAAACATAAGCGTACTTGGAGTATTAATATGTATAAAACAATTAAAAATTTAAGATGGTATATGGATAGCGTTAGTAACCATAGAAACAATATTAGGTTATCTTACACGAAATTCCATAGCTGTTGCTACTCCAGCGTTTTGAATGAAGTAATGGGTCTGACAACTTATTTAAAAACGCCGACAACAAACGAATAATAACTAATTTGATTACATGTGATATTAGCCTATGTAATTAAATAGTTAATACTACATTATGGAGAAGAAAATGTTTTTTTTAACTGAAGATTTTTTACTAGACACAGAATTTTCTCGTCAGCTTTATCATAATTATGCTGCTGAACAGCCGATTTTTGATTATCACTGTCATTTACCTCCTGAACAAATTGCTCAAGATTATCAATTTAAAAACCTATATGACATCTGGTTAAAAGGTGATCATTATAAATGGCGAGCGATGCGTACTAATGGTGTTGCTGAAAAATTTTGTACTGGTACTGACGTAGATGATTTTGAAAAGTTTAAAGCTTGGGCTGAAACCGTACCACATACCATAGGCAACCCTCTATATCATTGGACTCATTTAGAGCTTCGTCGACCATTTGGTATTGATAATATTTTATTATCTCCATCAACTGCTGAAACGATTTGGAATAAATGTAATGCAATGCTAGAAACTAAAGCATTTTCAGCCCGTAGCATTATGAAAAAAATGAACGTCAAAATGGTCGGTACAACTGATGATCCGATAGATGATTTAGTTCATCATAAAACGATTGCACAAGATAGCTCATTTGATATTAAAGTATTACCAAGTTGGCGCCCCGACAAAGCATTTAATATTGACTCTGAATTTTTTGTTGCTTATTTAGAAAAATTATCTGCGGCTGCAGATATGACAATATCAAGCTTTCACGTACTTTGCCAAGCGTTATCAAAACGAATGGATCATTTTGAGCAACATGGTTGTAAAGTGTCTGACCATGCATTAGATACTGTTGTTTATGAAAAAGCCTCAGAAAAAGAGTTAGATACTATCTTAACTAAACGATTATCGGGTGCTACGTTGAGTGCTAAAGAAACAGCACAATTTAAAACAGCAGTACTTATCTTTTTAGGTGGTGAATATCACAAACGCGGTTGGGTACAGCAGTATCATATTGGTGCATTGCGTAACAATAACTCGAAAATGTTTAATCTGATGGGACCTGATGTGGGCTTTGATTCGATTAATGATTCACCAATTGCTCAGCCACTATCTCGTTTGTTAGATGCACAAGCAAAACAAAATGCATTACCTAAAACAATACTCTATTGTTTAAATCCTTCTGATAATGAAATTCTAGGTACGATGATAGGTAATTTTCAGGGAGAAGGTATTCGCGGAAAAATGCAATTTGGTTCAGGGTGGTGGTTTAATGATCAAAAAGACGGCATGATTCGTCAAATGACTCAACTTGCGCAACTTGGTTTATTAAGCCGTTTTGTCGGTATGTTAACTGATAGCCGTAGTTTTCTTTCTTATACTCGGCACGAATATTTTAGGCGCATTTTATGCCGCATGATTGGCCGTTGGGTTGAAGATGGCGAAGCCCCTCGTGATATCGAGTTATTAGGTCAAATGGTCAAAAATATTAGTTTTGATAATGCTAAAAACTATTTTGATATTGAATTAAGTTAACTAGTTAAAAAAGAGTGATGCTCATGAAGAGATTAAACAGAAAAGACTTTCCCGGCGCAAAATATACTACACGTGTTGTTCAGTTTGGCGAAGGTAATTTTTTACGTGCATTTTTAGATTGGCAATTAGATATTCTTAACGAAAAAACAGATCTTGATGCTGGCGTTGTCATTGTTCGCCCATTAAATACAGACTTTCCACCATCGTTAAATACTCAAGATGGATTATATACTACACTGATTCGTGGTTTAAATGAACATAGTGAAGCAGTAAAAGAATTTAGGATGATACGTTCAGTCAATGATGAGATAAATGTTTATACTCAGTATGATCAATATCTTGAATTGGCTAAAGATCCGAATATTCAATTTATTTTTTCTAATACTACCGAAGCAGGCATCAGTTATGTTGAAAGTGATAAACTTACTGATAAGCCCGCTATTAGTTATCCCGCTAAACTAACTGCTTTTTTACATGAAAGATTTTTACATTTTTCTGGCAGTAAACAAAGCGGGTTAATCATAATTCCTTGTGAATTAATTGATTATAATGGCGATGCACTTAAAAAATTAGTACTTAACTATGCTCAACAATGGCAGTTATCAGATAAATTTGTTTCATGGATCGAAAATGATAACTTATTTTGTTCAACATTAGTCGACAGAATTGTGCCCGGTTATCCAAAAGCACAAATTACTGAGCTAGAAACCGAATTAGGGTATAAAGATAATTTCATTGATACTGCTGAGTACTTCTATTTATTTGTTATTCAAGGACCTCAATGGTTAGCTGAAAAACTCTGCCTAGATAAGTGCAATATGAATATCAAAATTGTTGATGATATCAAACCATATAAAGAGCGAAAAGTAGCTATTTTAAATGGTGCACATACTGCATTAGTCCCTGTTGCTTATCTTGCTGGGATTGACACTGTGGGTGAGTCAATGAATGACCCTCAAATTTTATCTTATATTAAAGATACGATTTTTGATGAGATTATCCCTGTTTTAGATTTACCACATCAAGAATTAGTGGATTTTGCTGAGTCCGTGATTAATCGTTTTAAAAATCCATTTATTGAACATCAATTAATGTCGATAGCTTTAAATAGCATGACAAAATTCAAAACTCGGATTCTTCCACAATTACTTGCTTATCAAAAAGAGAAAGGTGTATTACCTAAACATTTAGTCTTTTCTTTTGCGGCTTTAATCGCTTTATATCGAGGTATTCGTAATGAACAAAATTACTCATTACAAGATGATGCCATTTGGTTAGAGCGTTTTCGTTCTGGATGGATAAAGATTGCTGAAGGTCGAGGAACTTTGGCTGATTTAGTTAACACTATATTAAGTGATAATACTCATTGGGAGCATGATTTACTAAGTATTCCTCAATTAGCGGAAACGATAACTCAGTATTTAGCTGTCATCATCGAAAAAGGTGTACGCCCTGCGATTGAACAATGTGGTATTAGTGGTAAATAGAACGAGTGATGTGATGATTAAATTTATAAAAATAAATAACAAAGATAATGTTGGTGTAGCATTATCAGATTTGGAAGCACACCAAGCCAATATTATGGTCGATGGTCACCATATTGATCTACAACAACCTATCAAACAAGGACATAAATTTGCTCTTAAAGATCTTGAGCAAGGTGACAATATTATTAAATATGGTTTGCCTATCGGGCATGCAACTTGCTCAATTAAAGCTGGTGAACATATCCATTCACAAAATTTGAAAACCAATTTGAATGATATTGATGATTATCAGTATCATCCACATTTGTCTAAAAATAATTCATTACACGAAATACCAGATAAGGAAGTGCAGATTTATCGTCGTCAAAATGGTCAAGTAGGTATTCGTAATGAACTATGGATTATACCGACGGTGACATGTATTAATGGTATTGCCCAACAAATTGTTAAACAGTTTTGTGAAGAGTTAAATAATCAATTAGAAATTGATGGCATTACCGTGCTTGAGCATCCTTATGGATGTTCTCAATTAGGACAAGATCATAAAAATACCAAAATTATTTTACAAGATTTAGTCAAACATCCTAATGCTGGAGCAGTGTTAGTAATTGGACTAGGTTGTGAAAATAATCAAATATCTGAGTTCAAAGCTGATTTGGGCGAATATGATGAGTCTCGAGTCAGATTCCTTGTTGCGCAACAAGAAACAGATGAAGTTGAATCAGCTTTAGGTCACCTAAGAGAACTTTACGCTATTATGAAAAATGATAAGCGGGAATTAGGTCGATTAAGTGAATTGAAATTTGGTTTAGAGTGCGGTGGTTCGGATGGTTTTTCTGGTATTACCGCCAACCCAATGCTTGGGTTATTTTCTGATTACGTTATTTCACATGGTGGAACCAGTGTACTCACTGAAGTGCCAGAAATGTTTGGTGCTGAAAATATCTTAATGTCGCATTGTGTTGATGAGTCGACCTTTGATAAAACAGTGCATATGATTAATGATTTTAAACAATATTTTATTTCAAATAATCAACCTATTTATGAAAACCCCTCACCAGGAAATAAAGCTGGTGGTATCACCACACTAGAAGAAAAATCACTCGGCTGTACTCAAAAAGCAGGTGGAAGTGAAGTTATAGATGTTCTTAAATATGGGCAAATGTTAACAAAACAAGGACTTAATTTGCTCAGTGCTCCAGGAAATGATGCGGTTGCGACAGGCGCTTTATCTGCAGCAGGGTGCCATATGGTGTTATTTACAACAGGTAGAGGAACGCCTTATGGTGGAGTTGTACCTACTGTCAAAATTGCTACTAATAGTCAATTAGCAGAAAAAAAAGTGAATTGGATTGATTTTGATGCAGGAAAACTTATCCATGGAGTTCCAATGCAATCACTATTAACAGAATTCATTGAGCACATCGTTCTTATTGCTAACGGAAAGAAAACATGCAACGAAAAAAATAATTTCAGAAATTTGGCCATTTTAAAAAGTGGCGTAACTCTCTAAAAATAATTATTCATTTATTAGTTAATGATGTCATTAAGTCACTTTGACTTAATGCAGGAGGCGTTTTTTTATAAATAATATAGGAATCATATTATGGGAAACAATAAAGATAAAAAAATCACATGGTTAGTAAGATTTTCCTACGGAAGTGGTAATTTAATTGGTAGTGGTGCGCTTGCAATTAGTGGTGCATGGTTGCTCTATTTTTATACTACATTTTGTGGGTTAACCGTTGTTCAAGCCGCAGTTATTTTCTCTATTGCGACTTATTTGGATGTAATCTTGAACCCATTAATGGGCTTTATTACCGACAATTTTTATCAAACTAAAATAGGTCAACGTTTTGGGCGGCGGCGATTTTTTATCCTAATGGGTATTCCATTAATGACGATTTACCCAATGTTATGGATTAATGGAATGGGATTTTGGTATTACCTTATTACATATATTCTATTTGAAATCATTTATACCAGTATTATGATTCCATTTAATACTTTACCTGTTGAAATGACTTCTAATTTTTCTCAGCGTACTTATTTAACTGGTTCAAAAGCAATGTTTGGTAAAGTAGCTAATTTCTTAGGTGCTGCAATACCGGGAGTGTTCTTTTACTTTTATAGCAAAGAGTCAGCAACTCCGTTTTTGTTAACTGGTATTACTTATGCTGCGATTATGATGTCGGCGTTAATTTTGCTCTATTGTAACAGCTGGGAAAAACCAAAAGAGCAAGTTAAAGATGAATATGTACATAGCTTTTTTGAAGCAATCAAAAAACTTTTTATTGATATATTTTCAACCTTCCGTATTAAAACTTTCAGAACTCATTTAGGCATGTATTTGTTTGGTTTTGGTGCCGAATGGTTATTTACTGCTGTATTTACTTATTTTATCGTATTTAGCTTAGGTGAACCACGCTCATTTGTTGCTTCAATGAACTCTTTAAGCAGTATTTGTCAGTTATTTTCAACTGCTTTCTTTATGATGTATTGTGCCAAAAAAGGTTTTAAAAAACCGTTCATTATTGCGTTACTGATTGTTGTTTCATCCATGATTGGTTATGTCGGCATCTACTATTTTAATCTTCCTCAGGCGACTTGGATTGTTATTGGTATTACCATTTGGTTTGGTTTAGGAACTGGCGGTGTTTATTACATTCCGTGGAGTGTTTATGTCTTCCTTGCTGACGTTGATGAAGTAGTGACTAATCGACGCCGTGAAGGTGTTTATGCTGGCGCGATGACAATGGCAGGAAAATTAGTTCGCGCATCCATTGTATTTATACTTGGTATTATATTAAGTACATATGGATTTGAATCAAAATCACATGTACAGCCACAAAGCGCCATTGATGCAATTAATGGTATTATTATTTATGGTGTTATTGGCATGGCATTAATCGGTTGTTTCTTTGCATGGAAAATGAAACTTGATCATGCTACACATTCAGTCATTATTAATGAAGTTGCACGTATTCGACAAGGTGGAAAAATGGAAGATGTCACCCCTGAAACAAAAAAAGTAGTCGAAGAATTATCAGGTATTGCTTATGAAAAATGTTTTGGTAATAACAATATTGGTTTTAAACAAAAAGTGTAACAACAAAATAGAACTTATTAAATAAATTATCAGGATTAATTATTGCAAATTCTGTTATTTATTCGTTAATTAATAAACGGTAAAGAAAAATTATTTCCTTACCGTTTATAAAACAGTAAGGAAAAATAATGACAACAGTATCAGTAATAAATTTTGGCGCTATTGGTGATGGGAAATCAATGAATACCATTGCTTTTGAAAAAGCAATACAGCATATTAAAAAATTAGGCGGAGGAACAGTCGTTGTTCCTTCAGGCATTTATTATACAGGGGCAATTCAACTCTGTAGTAATTTAACTTTTGTTATTGAGCAAGGTGCAACTTTACTATTTTCTAATAATTCAAATGATTATCCTGTTGTTAACTCGCGTTGGGAAGGCGTAAAACAAGATATATACATGCCGTGTATATATGGGAAAAATATTGAAAATGTGATTATTACTGGTGGCGGTACAATCGATGGTAATGGTCAAAAATGGTGGCATATTTTCCGTAATGAGCGTAGTTGCCTTAAATATCCAAGACCTTATCTGATTGGATTTGATTTTTGTGAACGAGTAACTATTGAAAAACTGTTTTTAACTCAATCACCAAGCTGGACGGTCCATCCAATGGAATCAAATAATGTAGTTGTAGATAATGTATCGATTCTAAATCCTGCTGACTCACCAAATACAGATGGAATTAACCCAGAATCTTGCCGTAATGTTAGAATATCAAATTGCTATATTGACGTGGGGGATGATTGTATTGCGATTAAAGCAGGTACAGAAGAAACAACTGAAAAAAGCCCTTGTGAAAACATTTTAATTACTAATTGTAATATGATCCATGGTCACGGAGCCGTAGTGTTAGGTAGTGAAATGAGTGGCTGTATTAGGAATGTGACTATTACTAATTGTGTGTTTCAAAAAACCGATCGTGGAGTGAGATTTAAAACTCGCCGGGGTCGAGGTGGCATAATTTCGGATATCACTTTTAGCAATATTGTCATGGACGAAGTACTGTCAGCATTTGTCATGAACTACTATTACTATTGTGGACCTAAAGGTAATGATCCTATTGTTTGGAATAAAAAAGCATTACAAGTTAATGAATCAACACCAGCATGTAATAACATTAGTTTTTCTAATATTATTGCGAAAAATGTCCGAGCTTATGCCGGATTTTTATATGGTATTCCGGAATCACCAATATCTAATATTTCGTTTGATAATATCCGTATATCAATGCAAGTTAATGCTCAAGCAGGGGAAGTTGACATGTTTAAAGATGTCAAACCTGAAGCAGGAAAAGGTTTTTTTATCGAAAACGCAGATAGCATTTTATTTAACAATGTAATTATTGATAATATCGTTAGCGAACCACTGAATATTAGAAATAGTACGAACGTTTATGTTAATCAATCCTTTGTAAAACAAGATGGTAAATTAGTAAGTCTTACGGTTTAACATTATTGCCAAAAATAACCGCTTTATAGCGGTTATTTTTTATAGCAACAATATACAATATCAATAGTTGTTAGTAACTAAGTGCTTTTTAGTCGCATTGAGAAAATCAGTATAAAGCAAAAGCAAAGCCGCTATCGATTGGCGTTTTTCATAATGCGCGCTTTATCGACTTGCCATTGACGCTCTTTAATATCTGTGCGTTTATCGTATTCTTTCTTACCTTTAGCAACACCAATTTTCACTTTTGCCCATGCGTTTTTCCAATATAAAGAAAGGGCAACAACGGTATAACCTTGGCGATTAATTTGACCGAACAATGAATTTAGTTCTCGTTCATTCAATAACAATTTACGTGTGCGCATTGGTTCGCAGACAACATGTGTTGACGCGACATTAAGAGGTGTGATAGTTGCACCAAAGAGCCATGCTTCACCATCTTTAAGTAAAACATAACTGTCACTAATGTTGGCTTTTCCTGCGCGTAGGGATTTTACTTCCCAACCTTGTAGGGATAAGCCCGCCTCAATTTCCTCTTCAATAAAGTACTCATGGCGTGCACGTTTATTTAATGCAATGGTTGCCGAACCTGGCTTATGTGATTTTTTCTTAGTCATAATGTGCGTTATTATAAAGTTACATGATATGATATGCCACTAATTTTAACTTTTTATTTTATTATTATGGCACATGTTTTTCACGAAGTTATCGAGCCTTATTCTATAGAGCAAATGTTTTGCTTAGTAAATGATATTGCTCGATACCCTGAATTTGTTCCTGATTGTATCGCAACTGGTATTATTAGCAAACAAGATAATACGTACACAGCGTTTATTGAAGTTGAGAAATTAGGCTTTAAAAAATCTTTCACTACAATAAATCAGATTAATCAACCAAATTCTATTGAGATAAAATTGTTTGAAGGACCATTTAAACACCTATCGGGAAGATGGCAATTTAGTTCACTCGGTGAAAACAAAAGTAAAATTAGTTTTAGCTTAAACTTTGAGTTTAAAAATAAGTTATTAGATATTGCTTTTTCTCCAGTGTTTAAAGAAGTGATGACAAGTATGGTCAATGCGTTTTCAAAACGAGCAAGGCAGATTTATAAATGATAAATATTCAAGTTGTTTATGCGTTACCAAATAACCCAACGATAATTAATTGCGATGTCGATGATCAAACGAATGTCTTGCAAGCAATTACAAAATCCAATATCTTATCGTTGTGTCAGATTAAACTAGATGAACATTTAATTGGCATCTATGGCAAACGTTGTGATCTCAATGAATTGGTTAAAAATGGTGACCGCATTGAAATATATCGACCTTTAATCAATGACCCTAAAGAAATAAGACGAAGAAAAGCAGCACAAAAAAATAATGACGAAAGGCAAAGGAAACCGAATGCATAATCTGCTCCTTGAAAAGATTGAAACTTTATGCAAAAAGCGGGGTATTAAACTGACAACGCAACGTCGAACAGTTTTAGATATTATGTTAACGGCAAATAAAGCGATGAGTGCCTATGATCTTTTAGATCTACTCAAAGTCAGTGAACCTCAGGCTAAACCGCCCACAATTTATCGTGCGCTTGAATTTTTACTAGAGCAAGGTTTCATTCATAAAGTTGAATCTTCTAATAGCTATATTATTTGCCCACACTTTCAAGATCCACAGCATATTTCAATTTTATTTATTTGTGATAAATGTCAACAGATCATTGAAAAACATTCACAAGATATTGAACATCAACTTAAACAATTAGCACAGCAAAGTGATTTTTTAATCAAACATAGCGTGCTTGAAATACATGGATTTTGTCAGCAGTGTCAATCTTAATTGCTATACTTTGGTTAATAAATATTGTCTGCGATACAATTGGACAAATTGCATTTAAGTATGCAGCAATCACCTCAAAAAATCAGCAAGGTTTGCATTATTGGCAAAAATTATTTGGTAATTTTTGGCTTTGGCTAGGCTTTGCCGCATACTTTATTGGTTTTATTTTTTGGCTAGCTTTTTTAAGTGAAGTACCTTTGTCGCAAGGCATTTTATTAGGATCATTTAATATTATTACTGTTATGTTGGCTGGGCGCATTTTATTTCAAGAACATCTTACATTATTCCGGATCATTGGAATATTTTTTATTACCACCGGTGTCGTTTTAGTCGGACTTACATAATGAAAAAATTTTATATTATTGGATTTATTTTGCTACTATTTTTTGATACGTTTGGTCAAACAAGCTTTAAACTAACGGCATTATCGGCGATGCCATTTGAAGTAAGTGTTGATTGGTTCATGCGTGTTTTCTCTCATGGCTGGGCTTATTTAGTCATGCTTGGTTATACAGGCGCATTTATCACTTGGATGGTATTATTAAAAAACGCACCAGTAGGTCCCGCTTTTGCCGCTTCTCATCTACAGGTGGTCACCGTGATGTTGGTTTCGGTTATTGCTTTTGATGAGCAAATTACTTTGACGCGTATGCTTGGTGGGTTATCTATCATTATTGGTATTGTTTTTTTAGCTCTAGCAGAACAAAAATTACAGCGTAAATCTTAACGCGTCCTTTTGCTTTTTTATAAAAATATAGTAGTTACTTGAAATTGCCTGTTGAGAAATAATATTGCTTTGTATAAAAAAGATTGATTGAGTTTATCTGATTTAGTGGGAATACAATACAATCAATAGATATATTGATTCCCAATTTTGTCAATCGCTAATGTATTTCACTTTTTATCAGGCACGTATGAGTAAAAATGCCATTACCTTAAAAAAGACGAAATTATTAACCTAAAATATTCATGCTTTGAATGAATTCATTAAAAACAGGTAATGATACTTAGACTTTTGTTTAACTACGTTCCCGTTCCATTACAATTAAATAGGCTTCTCTTTTCCAAAAAAGGAACAAGCGGCGCATATCTTTTTCCATTGTTACTACTCGCCAACCCTCTTGAGCATTTTTGTTTAAAAATTCTGAAAATTTAAGTTCATTAGCGTTAGCTGAGCCTAAAAGTAATGAAGACAATGCGCCTTCTTGAAAAACAACTACCTTATATTCTTTCATTATAATTAACACCTTAATTTTATTTAATATAATACTATTTTTAATGGTAATTAACATTAAAAATTCGCAGCATTATATATTTTTTAACGCTTATTATCTAGCGAATAAAAAATTTGTTTACTTAGTTATAGTTAACCTATTTATTGTATATCATTTTAGATTATGTGCGGAAAATTCATTCTGATAGTAATGGAAATGAGCAAAGCGCTCTTAGTTTTTCTAGCGCATTGATTTATAAAGCCGATATTAAAATGGCCTGAAGTTAAAAACAAAAGAAACAGAAATGACAAAATGAACTAATCTTAATAAAGAAAGCTGACAAAATAAATGCTAATAAATAAACTAGATTTGTTTATCCAAATTTTTTAGCATTTCGATAATCGGTCGATTGGCATCAGGAAATTCGTCGGCATTCAAATCTTCTTGATCAATCCAACGGCTTGGTTGACCTTCTTTAGCGAAGGGGACGCCATCCCATTCTTCAACTAAATAAGCATGAATTGTGATATCACGATCATCATAACTGTATTCAAAAACTTCTAAGAATTGGGCCTGATGGATATAGATATCTACTTCTTCAGCAATTTCGCGTTGTAGGGTTTGATATGGGGTTTCTCCTGCCTCGATTTTTCCACCAGGGAATTCCCAAAAACCAGCAAGATGAGAGTCTTCACCGCGTTGGGTGATAAAGATTTGACAATTTTGTGAACGAATAATACCTACAGCAATTTCAATATGTTTATTCATAATTCTATTTGCCTATGAGTAAAATTAGGGAAAGCTGCAACTTCCCCCCTTTTCAATTTATTGCCGATCCTAATCGACGTTTTAATCATCAACTTTGTGTGATGATACTAAATTTTTACCTTACTGAACAGCACCATGACAGTGTTTATATTTTTTACCTGAACCACAAGGGCACGGATCATTACGTCCAACTTTAGCTTGAGTTCGTACTATTGGTTGTGTTGAGGCCCCAACTGTCTGATCTTCACCCTCACCATTCATAGTAGTCACAGATTCATGACTAGCTTGTTGTTTAGCCATTAGTTTTTCCATTTCAGCGAGACGTTGACGTTCTGCTTCATCAACTTCTTCTTGTGAGCGAATTTGCACACGACTTAAAATACCAATAACATCATATTTTAACGATTCTAACATGCCAGCAAACATATTAAAGGACTCGCGTTTATATTCTTGTTTTGGATCTTTTTGTGCGTAACCACGTAAATGAATACCTTGACGTAAATAATCCATAGCAGCTAAATGTTCTTTCCAAAGCGTATCAAGTGTTTGTAACATGACACTTTTTTCAAAGTGCCTAAATGCTTCAGCACCAGCAGAACTTTCCTTATCTAAATATCTTTCTTGTGCCATTTGTAAGATACGTTCGCGCAATGTTTCTTCATGCAGGTTTTGCTCTTCATCTAGCCATTTTGCGATAGGTAGATCTAAATCAAAGTCTGTTTTTAGTGCAGCTTCAAGCCCTGGAATGTTCCACATCTCTTCAATCGATTGTGGTGGAATATATTGGTCAATTAAGGTGTTAAATACATCCCCTCGGATCGAATCAATGGTATCTTTTATGTCGGCATTATCAAGTAAACTGTTTCGTTCACGGTAAATTACTTTACGTTGTTCGTTAGCAACATCATCATATTCAAGAAGTTGTTTACGAATATCAAAGTTGCGACTTTCAACTTTCTTTTGTGCATTGGCAATGGCTTTTGTGACCCATGGGTGTTCTATGGCTTCGCCTTCTTTCATGCCCAGTTTACGCATCATGTTACCGACACGATCTGATGCAAAGATTCGCATCAATGGATCTTCAAGTGATAGGTAAAAACGTGAAGCACCAGGGTCACCTTGACGACCAGCACGACCACGTAACTGGTTGTCGATACGACGCGATTCATGACGCTCTGTACCTAAAATATAAAGCCCGCCTAATGCAATCACTTCTTCGTGTTTGGTTTGCCAAACTTGTTTCGCTTTTTCGATATCTTCTTGCGTTGGATTTTCAATTTTAGCTATATCACTTTGCCAATTGCCCCCAAGCATAATATCGGTACCACGCCCCGCCATATTAGTTGCAATGGTAACGGCACCTTTACTTCCAGCATTAGCAATGATTTCAGCTTCTTGAGCATGGAATTTGGCATTTAGCACATTGTGTTTAATGCCGGCTTTTTTAAATGCTTGTGAAACTAATTCTGATTTTTCGATTGATGCTGTCCCAACTAAAACGGGTTGACCACGTTTTACACATTCTTGT
This sequence comes from Gilliamella sp. Pas-s25, assembly GCF_009795885.1. Taxonomy (GTDB): domain Bacteria; phylum Pseudomonadota; class Gammaproteobacteria; order Enterobacterales; family Orbaceae; genus Gilliamella. The sequence continues at coordinate 53,331 of NZ_WTEV01000002.1, forward strand.
ACATCAGTGACAATCGCGTTAATCTTTTCCTTTTCACTCATATAGACAAGATCAGATTGATCTTTTCGTTGCATTGGTCGATTTGTTGGAATAACAATTGTATCTAATCCATAAATTTGATTAAATTCAAATGCTTCAGTATCAGCAGTACCTGTCATCCCCGCTAATTTTTCGTATAAACGAAAATAGTTTTGGAAGGTAATTGAAGCCAGTGTCTGATTCTCGTTTTGGATTTTAACATGCTCTTTTGCTTCAACCGCTTGGTGTAAACCATCAGACCAACGACGACCATCCATGGTTCGACCTGTATGTTCGTCAACGATAACTATTTCGTTATCTTTAACAATATAATCAACATCGCGATGAAATAGGTGATGAGCACGTAGGGCTGCATTAACATGATGCATTAATACGATATTGCTCGGTGCGTAAAGTGATTCATCACCTTTCATGATACCTTGTTTAATCAATAGCTCTTCAACTTTAACTAATCCACGCTCGGTTAAATTAACTTGGCGTGATTTTTCATCAATGGAAAAATCCCCATCGCCTTGAAACTGTTCAGAGTCTTCTTTTTCCTGACGGGTCAAATAAGGAATGATTTTATCAATACTAATATATCTTTCAGAACTATCTTCGGCCTGACCTGAAATAATCAATGGGGTTCTTGCCTCATCAATTAAAATTGAGTCGACTTCATCGACTAAGGCGTAATGCAACGGACGTTGTACTCGTGCATCTTTGCTAAAAACCATATTATCGCGTAGATAATCGAAACCATATTCGTTATTTGTACCATAGGTGATATCAGCGTTGTAAGCCTCACGTTTTATATGTGCTGGCATATTTGGCAGGTTGATCCCTACTGTTAAGCCTAAAAATTCAAATAAAGGACGATTATTTTCTGCATCACGCTGTGCTAAGTAATCATTAACCGTAACAACGTGCACACCTTTACCAGTTAATGCGTTTAAATAAGCAGGTAATGTTGCTGTTAAGGTTTTACCTTCACCGGTACGCATTTCGGCAATGCAGCGCTCATTTAATACCATACCGCCGATTAACTGCACATCAAAATGACGCATGCCAAACACACGCTTACTTGCTTCGCGTACCACAGCGAAAGCTTCTTCTAAAATATCATCTAATGGGATACCTGTAGCAACCTGTTGTTTAAATTCAGCGGTTTTTGCTTTCAATTCATCATCGGTTAATGCTTCCATTGCTGGTTCAAGTGCATTAATGTTTTCAACTCGTTTGCGCATGCTTTTTAATACGCGATCATTGCGACTACCAAATACTTTTGTTAATAATTTTAATAACATAACTTTTCTCTTATTCTTCAATACGGATTTTAAGGCTTTTGCCTTGTATAAAAATTAGTTTCATTTGTGCGTAAATTTTAAGAGGTAGTTTTTGGTCCAGCTCGTATACTGTTGTAAGGGGATAGTCGGATTGCCTTGCTAGGGGAAAGATCATCATAATTAGGCGTTATTAAAAGTACTACAGTATGCTGTTTTTGGGAACATGCTAGTGTTTGTGACTTTCTTTGTGCTGTTTCTCTGTGGTCTTGTACAATGGATGCAAAAGCAATAATTCCACTGTGCGAAACGTCAGATTCCGATGGAAGCGCTTCGTTTTGACATAAACCAAACCCAGCAGCAATCACACCTAATAATAAGTGCGATAAAGCGGTTTTGATAATCAATCGTTTGCTGAGTTTTTGCCAGTAGTTAATGACGATCATAATCTGCGCATTTTAGCATTTTTTAGCAAAAGAAAAAACCCTTATTACAAGGGGAATAATTTAATAAAAGGAATTTTAATAAGACGATAGGTTTATAAAAACTCGCTTTTTTTAGGTAGTAATAAGCGAGTTTTTGTTGAGTAAATCTAATGTTATTCTAAGCTGGCATGGCGATGAGCCATATCATCATTACTGCCTTTTTGTTGATTGCTCATGGTAAGAATGACTGTGTCAAAGATGACAAGTAACATTTGTTCAAAAAGGCTTCCCAGAGGTTGTTGGCTTATTTGTGATGTGGAATATTTATTGCCAGATTGCAAAATAATATCAGGAGTCTGAATTTTTGCTAGTGTAGAATTAGGCGATGCACAGATAATAGCAAGATCAATAGTTTGCTTTAGTGCCGACTCTGCTATCATATTGACACTATTTGTTTCTCCCGACGCCGATGCTACAATTAATAAATCGCCCTGTTTTGTTGATGGTGTTGTTGTTTCACCTACGACAAAGGCATTTAGCCCAAGTTGCATAAGCCTCATTGCCAAAGCTTTTAGCATAAGGCCAGATCGCCCTGTACCATAAACAAAAATACGATTATGTTGTTGTATTTTTTGTATCAAGTTCGTAATATTTTGTTCCGTTAATGTTTTAACCGAACGATTTAATTCGTCAATGATTAATTGTGATTGCATTTTTTTTCCTTAATAAGGGCAATAGCCTGAACTATTGCCGAGATAAAAATATGCTATTATTTAACTTAAACTTTTATTTTTATTAGTAAATTATTGTTATTTATTTTCCAATAAAACTTTACCAAAATTTAAATTCATTTCGTATTTAATTGCTGAGCAATCCATTCTTCGGCTTGTTGACAACTTAAATGCTGACACTGGGTAATAAAAGTTTCGTTCTGAAATGAAGTAAAGAGTTTTTTAAGGATCGATAAATGTTGATTACTAGTTGATAACGCCAAATTAAAGATTAAATGGCAAGTTACCATTAAGTCAGCATTTTCCATTTGCCTAAATACAATGCCTTTAGTCGAACGGACCAAACTAATAGCGTCAGATTTAACAAGTTGATAATTGGCATGGGGGATTGCAATGCCAATACCGTTACTCATCATTAATCCCGTTGGGTACTCTTTTTCACGATCTATGCATGCATTAATATAATCAGCATGAATATAATTTTTGGTTAATAAATAAGAGCCCGATGAGCTTATTGCATCTTGATAGTTGTGAATACTTTCTTCTAAATCATGAACTAAAATAAACATAGTTGACCTCTTATTTTGTTAGTTCTTGTTTAACCGCTTCGAATATAGTCTCTTCTCCTAGGCCAGTAAGTAAGCCTGCACCAACGATAACTTTTGTTTTTATCTCGGGATTATCGATTTTGGTTGATGAGACGACCAAATCGTAGCTATTAAACGTATCTGCATTACATGCCATTAGTGATGATTTATCCACTTGTGCAGTTAAATGTTGTTCTTTTAAATAGTCTTGTAAAATTGAAACCATGATTGATGATGAAGCAATTCCATTTCCACATACCACTAATACTTTTTTCATTTTGAAACCTCGCTATTAATATTTGAATTTCTTTCTTTTTTCTTTAATAAATAACCAATTGATAACAAAATTAAACCAATCAACATATAACCTAATATGCCTACATGACTGATTGCGGCAAAAAGCCCTGTAAATGGATTTGCTGATGGGTTTAATGAGGTGTACATCACTGTTGCGTCTGGATTAGTACCAAATTTTTGGAATACTTCATTTGTTGAAGGTGTCATCCATGAAGCAATATATAAACCGCCACCAAACAAAAAGATGGATGTTATCCATGTGCGGAGAATATTTCCTTTAAATACTGGGACCATACAAGCAATAAAAAATACAAATTGCGATAAATCACCTAATGGCATCACCTTATTACCAGGTAAGATAACTGCTAAGATGACAATAACAGGGATAAGTAACAAAGCTGGTGCGATAACCGCAGGATTACCAACAATTAATGCAGTATCCATGCCGACAGTAATGTCACGATTAGGAAACCGTTTAACTAATTTTTTCCGAGCCACATTAGATAATGGTACTAATCCCTCCATCATTATGGAGGTCATTCTTGGCAATAGCAGCATGACAGCGGCTAAATACATGCCTAATTGTAAACTTGCAATGATAGTGTGATATGGGGTTTGCCATGAATAACCACAAAATCCAAGTAATACCCCGATAATAAATCCAACCACAGTTGGATCACCAAGTACACCAAAACGTCTTTGGATGGTTTCAGCTGTAATACTAAGATTTTTGAAACCAGGTATACGGTCATAAATCCAATTAAACGGATAAGCAAAAATAAGATAGGTATTTGCTACAGGATGAGAAATCGAAACACCTTCTGGTAAATTATAAAATTTTTCATTATTTTTAGCGCCAAGATCGGCGGCAATTAATGCCCATACGTGGAAAAGTGCTGCTGTTAATACACCATATAAAAAACTTCCTGAATAAACGCCAACAATAGCTCCCATTGATGCATTTTGGTGCAAGTTAAATACATCTACATTCACACAGTCAGTAATTTTCATAATAAGAAGTAATATATTAACAGCAACACATAATGGAATAATAATCGGCCCCATACTCGAACCGAATCCCATTACCGCTGTAGCCGCTCCACCAACATCAATTGCGCTAAGCGAAGATCCCGTACTTTCAGCAAGTCCTGTTACAGCTGGTGCCATTTTGTCAAGCATAAACTTAATGGTCATACTTAATGCAATAAATCCAATACCGACTTTCATTGCAGAAGATATACATTCAGAGATAGGCCGACCGAGTGCGGCCATAAATATTAGAAATATGATAGGAATAAAAATAAAATTACCTAAATCATTAATAAATTGTGTGATCAGTTCCATAAGTGACTCCTTTGTTGATTACTCATCTGCTCTAAATCCCATATTCCATGCAACATGCATAGGTTTGACTAATAAAGCATTATCATTGCGTTCTGCTTCAAGTAGGTTTTTTTTAGAATTTTCCCGGGCTGTTTCAAAATTGAAAGGTTCATCAAGCCAAGCATCAATAATCATTTTTGTGTACTCCAATCCATTAACTCGGCAACCAATGCCGATAATTTGGGCGTTGTTACTCAATCTGGCACGTTTAGCTGAATAAGGGTTGGTGACAGCGGTGGCTCGAATACCCCAGTGTTTATTCGCTTGGCAAGTAAAGCCTATTCCCGTTCCACAAATATAAATGCCTAAACGGCAAACATCCTTTTGGATAATTAGTGACATTTCATCTGCTAGTTTTGCAAAAGTATTGATTCCATCTTCTTTGGTTTTGACAGGGTCATAAACAATGTCGGCATTTTTTTCTAAGATTAAATATTGTTTGATTGCTTCTTTATATTCAAATCCAAGATCGTCACTGGCAATAGCAATTTTTGTTTTCATTGGCTTTCCTCAATTAAATTAATAACCAATTTTATAATTGGTTTTTATTGTAAAGTCAATGTGATCTTCGTCACAAAATAAATAAGATATTGTTTTTAAAAACTTTAAAAGCAAATTAAAACCAACTTTGCAAGTGTTTTTCAGTGCAATTAATAAGAGGTGAGTGAAAAGAAATACAAGATAATTAAGGAATAAGTTATATTTTGTTGTAGAATGCCAATAAAAACCAACTGTAATAAAGATTAAATTTTTCGATTAACATATTTGAGATTATTAATTATGCAATTAATGAATGAGAGAAGAGAATTAATTTTAGAAGAATTAATTACATCAGGAACTGTTTATGTCAGTGAATTAGCGCGTAAATACCAAGTCACTTATGAAACTATTCGCAAAGATTTATCTCAATTAGAGAAAAAAGGGTTTTTGGTAAAATGCCACGGCGGAGCGACGCTTAAACAAGGTGCTCTTGAAAATCCTTTTCAAATTAGGGAAAAAGAAAATGCAAGTTTAAAAAAGAGTATTGCACAAGAAGCATTGACTTTGCTTCCTGATAATTGTTCTATGATTATAGGTACAGGTAGTACGACCTTAGAGCTGGCAAAACTACTCGTATATCGCTCAGATTTTAAGATTTTTACTGACTCTCTTCCTGTCGCAAACACCTTGATTTCGTCCAAAAATCAAGTTTTCTTGTTTGGTGGTGAATTACGTGATAAAAGCTCATCGGTTTTTGGTGGTTGGGCGTTGTCGATGATCAGTGAAATTCAAGTTGATATCTGCTTCTTAGGTACTGATGGTTTTAGCAATTTAAATGGTCCGTCGAGTCCTTCATCATCCGATGCGTTTATTGATAAGGCAATTATTGCGCATGCAGATAAAAAATATATTTTAGGGGATTATACTAAATTTAGTCGTAAAAGTTTATATAAGATTTGTGATTGGTGTGAAATAACAGCGCTCATTACCAATGATATGGCAGATCCCATACAAGTTGCTGAATTAGAAAAAACAACTAAAGTAATTTTATGTTAATTTATCTTCCCTTAATCCAACCATAATAAAAAATTGAATTAAGGAAAGATGAGGAAAGAATTTTATTCCACCATTAATTGCCCCATCATGCCAGTTGTTTCATGTTCAATAATATGACAGTGATACATGCGAAGCCCAGGAAGATTTTGCTGTATTTTGATAGTAAGTTTTTCGTGTGGTCGCAAATTAATGGTATCTTTTAAGGCAATATAGTCAGGCTGAGTTTTTTTACCATTTAACTCGTGCGATTGTACAATAAATTGTGCACCATGGATGTGGAAGTTGTGATCCATATGGGAGTTATTGAATATTGTCCATTCTTCAATATCGTGAATTTTGCTTTTTAGATCAATTCGCGACATGTCATGACGTTTACCATTAATTAAAAATAACACACCACCACGCGGCTCTTTCATGTCCATTACTTCGGTATATTCAATAGATTTATAGGTCGTTGCCTGCCCTAGTTTTGGCAATGCACGTAAGGTTGACGGGATAGTAATTGATTTTGACTGTGTCAATACCAATTCTGCAAGTATGATATCTTGCTCTGGTGGTACATTCCCCATTTTTCCGCGATCGTAACCGATAGATTGTAAATATACTGTACCAGATTGTTTTGGCAAAATGACGAGTTCTGCACGTTCAGCTGGCGACAATAGCAGCGGTTTATTGAGTAAAACAGGTGCAGGCATTAGTCCTCCATCAGTACCTACCAAATAAACATCACAGCCAGGAACGGATAAATTAAGATAACGACCAGAACACGCATTCCAAACTCGTATCCTCGTTGCCGTATTTATGGTGATTTTGGGACGATAGACACCATTAATTAACACAAATTGTCCCTCGCGACCATTCATCCAATCAACCATTGAATTATCCGCAATTTCACCTTTATCAGTCAATTTTAAATCTGAAAAAAACCAGTGTTGTTCGGGCAAGAATGCAAGCGGATCGTTTTTGCTGCGTACAATAAATATGCCAGCTAATCCTCGCGCAACTTGTTCTGCTACGGTTTCATGACCGTGTGGATGATACCAATAAGTACCAGCATTCCCTTCTGGTATAGTAAACTCATAAGTTCGGCTACCTCCAGCAGGAATTTGATCTTGTGGATTACCATCTTGATTAGATGGGATGAGCAAACCATGCCAATGTACGGTTGTCGCTTGTGGTAAGTTATTTTTAACAGTAATTTTAACGTTATCCCCCTCAAAAGCTTCAATCACTGGACCGGGGATATGATCATTATATGCCCAAAATTCTGTTGTAATATCTTGTGTTAACTTTAACTTAACAGGTTTTGCTTCCAAGATTGCTTCAAAAATACCTTGTTTATTACTGGTATTTTCTAAGCGAGGTAATTGTGGTAAATCCAGTCCTTGCGGTAAAGCTGAAGTTGCTAATAATTTTTGTGAAACTTTATCACCCATGTTCATATTCATGTCTCCCATTTCACCTGTTTTACACTGATCAGAGTTGGCTTCACAATCCATACCTGACATAGTTGAATTATCCATTTTGGCAAAGGCTTTTGTAACTGCTATCCCACTTAAAGCCGCTGTAATATTGAACAAAAAATTTCGACGTTTCATAATATTCCTATAATCATGTTTTTATAATGAATAATCACTATTGAGTGATTAGCGATATAAACGAATAACAAAAAATTTTTACTGCAAAGATAGATATTTCGACTAATTTTTTATTGAAAATACAAATTAATTAAACAATTCTTAGTAGTTTTAATTCAGGAATAAACTTTTTATATTTTTGAGCAAAGCTAAATGTAAGGTATAGATCACAATGTGGTAAAAACTGAAGATTAAAAGTGGTACAAGCTGAATCATAAGATGATTTTTGTAATAAAGAATGGCAATCATTATGCTCATTCATGCCTAACTTAGCGATTATGTGGTGTGAAATATCATTAATAGTAACTAATGAGCCAATTGTGATTGTCAAATATCTAGCAGAATCAGCAAATAAAAAGAAAATAATTGCTAATGCAATAATAAGGTAATTTTGTTTATTGATGATTTTTAATGACATATGCAAATCTCACTATTCATCTAACAATTACTTAGGCTATTGTACTGAAAAAAGAAGCAAAGTTATACAAAATTTATACACTTTAAGTGAGACTATTTTATTGTAACTACTTGAGGCACGGTTACTTCTCTAGACTAATGAGTAATAACGTTAACCAATATTGAATTATGACAACTAATCATTAATATCATGTTACATTTAATCATACAAAATAATTTACATAATAATAAGCTGTTCTGCTATTATATTTGTATAACTTAAATTGACGAATCATAAAGATATGAAAATTCTCTTTGGTGTTCAAGGAACAGGTAATGGTCATGTCAGTCGCTGTAGAACATTAGCTAACGCACTGAGAAAGGCTGGTGCGAATGTTGATTATATTTTCAGTGGCCGCGATCCTAAAGACTATTTCGACATGCAAGCTTTTGGTGATTATAAAACCTATCGTGGTGTTACGTTTGCAACCCTTAATGGTAAAATTAATTTTCGCAAAACCGTGCAACGGATTCGAGCTTTCAGGCTCATTAAAGATGTTCGTGAGCTCGATTTATCAAAATATGATTGCATAATTAGCGATTTTGAGCCAGTAAGTGCTTGGGCTGCACATCATCAACATCGTGAATGTTTAGGCATAAGCAATCAAGCTGTTTGCCAATATCTTAAACCTAAAGAATATGGATTAGTCGCAAATGTGATTATGAAATATTATGCTCCCGTCACTAAAGCAATTGGCCTACATTGGTTTCATTTTGGGCATAAGCTAATTCCCCCTATGATTGACACTTTTGAAACTGCGCCAACCGAAGATGGAAACATCATCGTTTATTTGCCATTTGAAGCATTAGATGAAATTACAGTATTGTTAAAACAGTTTAAGGAGCATCAATTTATCTGTTTTCATCCAGATATAAAACAAACATCACAACAAAATAATATTAATTTTCAACCACTTGGTCGTAATAATTTTACACAAGCTTTAGTTTGTTGCTCTGGAATTATTACAAATACAGGATTTGCATTGATTTCTGAAGCATTGACGCTTGGTAAAAAGATTCTTACTAAACCTGTATCAGGTCAATTTGAACAAATTTATAATGCTCAATGTTTGCGTTCTCTTGATATGGCAACGGTTATGGAAAGTTTAAACGGTATAAAACTCAAATACTGGCTTAATTTACCTTCGCCAAAACCAATAATCTATCCAGATGTGGCTACAGCACTGGCTAATTGGATTGTGTCAGGGCAAAAAGAGTCGTTACTTTCTTTAAGTGAACGGCTTTGGAGCCAAACTATCTTTCCTGAAAATGTCAATCAACGAATAAAATCTTTAGGATATGTGTAAAGGAGTGAATATGATAGTAAGTATGATTGTTGCTATGGCTGATAATCATGTAATTGGCTTAAATAATCAAATGCCTTGGCATTTACCTGCAGATTTGGCATGGTTTAAAAAAAATACTCTTAATAAACCTGTTATTATGGGACGAAAGACATTTGAGTCAATTGGTCGCCCATTACCGGGGCGTCATAATATTATCATTTCAAGACAAACAACCATAGAATCTAACATGGTTCCAAATATAAGTTGGGTACCATCAATTGATGCTGCAATATTGTTAGCTCAAACACAGCTTGTTGATGAAGCATTTATTATTGGCGGTGGTAATATTTATAAACAAGCGTTACCTTTAGCAAATCGACTTTATTTAACGCATATAGATGCAAAACTACAGGGCGATACTTATTTTCCTGATTATTCGCCTGAGCAATGGCAAGTTATTTATCAAGAAGCACATCAAGCCGATGATAAAAATAACTATCCATATCGGTTTGAAATTTTAGAAAGAAAATAATAAGTCTTAACCTATTGCCACTAAATAAAAAGTGGCAATTTAACATGTCAATTAGCCTTGAAAACGTTTAGCTTCAATAACATCGGGTAGTTGTTTTATTTTATTGAGTACTCGATTTAACGAATCCTGATCAAAAATTTCCATATCTACATCGATAGTCGCTAATTGTTGCTTCATATCCGAGCGGCTCATTAGACCAAGAACATTAACCTTTTCATTCGCCAAAATCGTAGTAATATCTCGTAATAAACCACTTCGATCGTTGGCAACAATTTGTACCACCATGGTATAGCTTGAGTAGGTATTATTATTCCAAACTGCATGGGTAATACGCTCAGGAGCATGATTTTTAAGTTCTTGTAATTGTTCACAATCAGCCCGATGAATTGAGATACCTCGCCCTTGAGTAACAAACCCTGCGATTGGATCGCCAGGAATAGGGCGGCAGCAATTTGCAATGGTATACATTAAATTACCCACACCTTCAATAATAATTTCACTACCTTTTTTATTGCCAATTTTATTGATATTTTTGGTTTGTGTATTCGATTTTTGGGCAATCTGTTTTAATGCGGCTTCATCTTCTTCTTCAGCCGTTGGTTTGTGAAATTGAGCATTAATGAAGTTAACTAATTGATTAATTCTTACATCACCACTACCAATACCAGCAAGTACCTCGTCAAAAGAATGAGCGTTATATTTATTGATTAAGAGTTTTTCAACACTTTTTAAACTAATATTTAAAGGTTCAAGCTCGTGCTCTAAAATTTGCTGACCTGCTACGATATTTTTATGTCGATCTTGTTTTTTAAACCAAGCTTGAATTTTAGCTCTTGCACGGCTACTATTAACAAATCCAGTATTCGGATTTAGCCAGTCACGGCTTGGATTAGGTTGTTTTTGGGTAATGACTTCAACTTGATCACCCATTTTTAAATGGTAGGTAAATGGTACAATTCTTCCGCCGACTTTAGCACCAATACACCGATGCCCAACATCACTGTGTATATGATAAGCAAAATCAAGTGGAGTTGAACCCGCAGGCAAGTCAACAACATCGCCTTTAGGGGTGAAAACATAAACGCGGTCATCAAAAATTTGACTACGCACAGCTTCTTGAATCTCACCGCTTTCAGACATCTCTTGTTGCCATGTTAATAATTTACGCAACCAAGAAATTCGCTGATCATAAGCAGTCATTTTGTCAGTACTGCCTTCTTTATACTTCCAATGAGCGGCAACGCCTAGTTCAGCATCATTGTGCATTTGTTCAGTACGGATTTGAATTTCGATTATTTTATCTTGTGGTCCATAAACGACAGTATGGATTGATTGATAACCATTTGGTTTTGGATTAGCGACATAATCATCAAATTCTTTAGCGATATGTTTGTAATGGCTATGGACGATGCCTAATGCATTATAACAATCCTCAATACGATCGCAGATAATCCGTACGGCACGGATGTCATATAGATCCTCGAATTCGAGATGCTTACGCTCCATTTTGCGCCATATACTATAAATATGCTTAGGGCGACCATAAACCTCAGCGCGGATATGATCTTGATTCATCAGTGCTTGTAAATGATGAACCAATTGCTTGATATACAATTCACGATCTAATCGCTTTTCTTGCAATTTTTTAGCAATCAAACGATATTCATCTGGATATAAATAGCGGAAGCAGAAATCCTCTAACTCCCATTTTAATTGACCTATGCCTAAACGGTTAGCTAAAGGGGCATAAATGTTAAAACACTCTTTAGCGGCAAGCACTTGTTCTTCTTGGGGGGCATTAATTAAATTGCGTAAATAGGTAATACGTTCTGCTAATTTAATTACTACACTTCGAAAGTCATTGACCATCGCAAGTAGCATACGACGGATACTATCAATTTGTTCGGTAGTGGCGCTGCCGTTACGAATGGCTCGTAGTTGGCGAATTTCCTTCATTCTGACAATGTTAGAAATAATATGAGAAATTTCACGATCAAAATCTTCAGGAATATCTTCTCGACGAATGATTTTGTTATCAACAAAAGGAAGCAATAAAGCGGCACATAAACTATTAATGTCCATATTAAGTGTCGATAAAATCTCGACCATTTCTATTGCGTTTTCGAAACAAAAAGTTTGCTCCGGCGCACCTGCGCTGTTTTCAAAACAAAAATCCCAAACTTCTCTAAACTTTTTATAAAATGTTGGACTGGTTAATAACAATTCTTGTTTTATCCATCGTTCAACATCAAATTGAGTCAGCGAGTAATGTTCTTCACTATGTTGGTGTGCGCCTCGAATAGATACCATAATTTATGTTCCTGATTTTATTAGCAACAGCATTGATTCAATGTGTTTAGTTTGCGGAAACATATCTAATATAGCAACTTGATCAATTTGATATCCTGCATCTAAAAGTTGTTTGCTATCTCGGGCTAGCGTCGCAGGATTACAGGATATATAAACGATTTTTGACGGAGCTAATTTTGCAATTTCTATTGTCGCATTAAACGCACCAGCTCTTGCTGGATCTAATAATACTTTATTATATTGTGATTGACTCCATATCGAAAATTGTTGGGTATCGTCTAAGTTACTAGTTAAAAAATTGGTTTCCGCACAAATCTCAGTGCTATTTAATATAGTGTTAAATTTTGCTTTTTCAACTAGGGCATCAACACCTTCAATGCCCGTTAATGTTTTACTTAATGTAGCTATAGGTAATGAAAAATTACCCATACCACAGAACAGATCTAAGACTTGGTCAGTAGGTTGTAACGTTAGCCAATCAAGTGCTTGCTCGATCATTTTTTGATTAATTTTACTATTTACTTGAATAAAATCGAGTGGGCTGAAGGTTAATTTTAAATGATTAATCAAATAAAAATGTTCGGTATTACCGGTAATATGTACTAAATCTTTGCCGTGAAAATAAAGCGAAATATGGTTATTTTCGGCGAATTGTTTTAATAGGTTAACATCCTGATCGACCAGAGGCATGGTATGCCTTAATACAAAAATAATACCACTATCGACCGACATTAATTCAATATGGCCAAGTGCTTTTTTCTGTTTTATGCAATTGAGCATGCTGTGTAATGGTGCTAACAACGCATCTAATTCGTCAACTAATACCGGACAATGTTTGATATTAATTATTTGATTTGATTCAGCTTGGCGAAATCCAATGACCAATTTGCCTTTAACAACATTAATCGAAAGTCTTGCTCGTCGACGATAATGGTAAGGCTGATCGGCAATAATTTGGGGAGAGCTTTCAATAATATTTGTCAAAGGTTGCCCTGTTTCTTTTTGTAACAGATTAATTAACGCATCATACTTTGCTTTTTGTTGCAAATTTGGGGCAATATGTTGTAATTCACAACCGCCACATTGTTGATAATATTCACATTGTGGTTTAACGCGATCTTTGCTCTGATTATGGTATCGAATGACTTTAGCTTTAGCATAATTTTTTTTATTTTCAGTCAGTTCAATATCAACAGTTTCATCTGGCAAGGCAGATTTAACAAAAATTGTCTTACCCTTATGATTGGCAACGCCTTGCCCAAAAGCATCTAAGGATAAGACTGTGACTGTCAATTTTTGTGGTGTGAGTTTTTTCTTCTGTGGAGTGTAAAAATTAACCATATACGTTTATTTATGCTAAGCGCGTTAATAATGCTGTTTTGACATGCAGTGGTACTAAATTTGTAATATCACCGCCATGGTAGGCGACATCTTTGACAATTGTTGATGAAATAAATCCCATTGCAATAGACGGCATCAAAAAGATAGTGTCTAAGTCAGATTTTAACGCACGATTCATTTCAGCAAGTTGCCTTTCGTATTCAAAATCGTGTGTTGTACGAACACCACGAACAATCACTGTTGCATTATGGGTTTGAGCAAAATTAGCCATTAAATTATCAAAGCCAATCACTTCCACATTAAGTAGGTGTTCAACCGCGGTTGAAGCTAAATTAACACGTTCTTCTAAGGTAAAGAGCGTATTTTTACTTGGATTTTCTGCAATAGCAATAATTAAGCGAGGAAAGAGTAATGACGCTCGTGTAATAAGATCGATATGACCATTAGTTATGGGATCGAAAGTGCCAGGGAAAATAGCCGTTAAGGTTTTGCTTTTCATATTTCATATTATCCATTAGCGATGATGGTTATATGATACCTAATTTTGTTATGGATTGTTAGTTTAAGCTAACAAAATCCTATTTATTACATCAATACAAATAATGGCGCGATATTACGTGGCAGTGCCTTTATCAATAACGGTATTGATAAAAATAATTTAAGTAACCTACTTATTTTATTTAATTTTATTTTTTTCGGTTATTTACCCATTTATGAAACAATAAATTGATAAGTTGTTTGATAACGATAAATTTGGTCTGGATGTAAAAAGCAGCTTGGTTGTGACCAGTTAGCATGGTGAGGGCTGTCAGGTAAAAATTGCGCTTCTAATGCCACGCCAGCAAAGTTACCATATTCCCCATTGTGGCGATTTGGTGTATGCTGCAAAAAATTGCCGGTATAAACTTGTAACGAAGGTTTGGTTGTCATCACATTCATTATTACTTTATTATCCGACGAAATGAGCTCGGCAGCGATAGCTTTTGTTTTATCTAATAAATAAGCATGATCATAACCACCGGTTATTTGCCGTTCTTGACTCTCAAGAAGTTTCTCAAATAAAAGTTTCGGCTGACGTAAATCCATATCGTGCATATTGACACTAACTAGATCATTATTGGGAATGCCATTGGCATCAACGGGCAAATAATAGTTAGCATTCACTTTTAGTCTGTGATTTAGTATGTCCTTGCTTATTTCGCCATCAAGATTAAAGTAAGCGTGATTAGTTAAATTAACTGGCGTGGTTTTTGTCGTCGTTGCGTTAAACAATATAATGACTTGATTATCATCAGTGAGTTGATAATTGACTTCTACACTTAATTCTCCCGGAAACCCCTGATCTCCATCAGGTGAAATTAATTTAAAGCTCACTTGCTGATCGGATTGAGATTGAATGTGCCATAATCGCTTATCAAAACCTATTTTTCCACCATGCAACTGATTAACACCTTGATTGGCAACGAGCAAGTAATGTTTACCGTCAATGTCGATTGACGCATTGGCAATGCGGTTTGCATAACGACCAATAGTGGCACCTAAATAGGCATCTTGCTGTTGGTATTGTTCAAATGATTGACATCCGAGCAGTACTTCGCGATTTTGTCCATGAACAGGTAATACACAGGAGAGCCATGTTGCTCCCCAGTTTGAGAGTTTGATACGCATTCCTTGGTTATTCGAAAGTGTAATAATCTGTTTTATAGGCATATCGCATGAGCCCCTTGACTTGGCGTACAGACATAAAAATCTTCTTTAATACCAGTTTTTTTAGCATAATTATTGCTAACAATAGCTTTAACCGCATCAACTTTATCTTTCGGCACTAACGCCACAACACAACCACCAAACCCCCCACCAGTCATCCGCACACCACCTTGTTCACCAAGGACACCGTGAATTATTTCAACTAAGTAATCAATAGCCGGCACGGTAATTTCGAAATCATCACGCATGGAATTGTGACTATGAGCCATGAGTGTTGATAATAATTTATAATCACCACTTGCAAGTGCTTGTGCTGCTTTTAGTGTTCGTTCATTTTCGGTGATTACATGATGTGCGCGTTTAAAAACAATGGGATCTAGTTTATTTTCAATATGTTGTAACTCAGTTAAGGAAGCGTCCCTAAGCGCTTTTACTCCAAGGGCTTGAGCGGCTGCCTCGCACTGTTTACGCCGAGTATTATATTCACTATCAACTAATCCACGTTTGATATTTGAGTTGATGATAACCACAGAAAAATCTTTTGGAATTGAAATAGGTTTAGTTTCAAGTGATCGACAATCAATCAATAATGCCTGTTGGCTTTGTCCTAGGGCAGATATTAGTTGATCCATGATGCCGCAGTTGCAACCGACAAATTGGTTTTCGGCCTGTTGACCTATTAATGCTAACTTAGTGCCATCTAAAGGTAGGTGGTAAAGAACTTGAAACATTTTAGCAACGGCGACTTCTAGGGATGCTGATGAACTTAGTCCTGCTCCTTGAGGAACGTTTCCACTAATAGCAAAATCGACACCGTGAATATTATTTGCATATTTTTTTAAATGTTTTACCACACCACGTATGTAATTAGCCCATCTATAGCTTGGATGTTTTTCAATCGGTGAATCTAACAAAAATTCATCTTGTTGATTATCGTAATCTACCGCAATAACTCGAACAAGATCATCTGAGCGCTTGTGACAACTTATTACCGTTTGATAATCAATAGCACACGGTAAAACAAAACCATCATTATAATCGGTATGTTCACCAATCAAATTGACACGACCAGGGGCTTGTACAATTGTGTCGGGTTTATAACCAAATTTAATTTCAAAAGCTTGCGTAGTTTTATTGATTAATGCTTTCATTTATTTATCCTTGTTATCTTTATAATGCACATCACTAACGTTGCGTAACCTTTCAGCAGCTTGTTCTGGCGTTAAATCTCGTTGCACTTCGGCTAACATTTCATAACCGACCATAAATTTTTTTACTGTAGCTGAACGGAGTAAAGGGGGATAAAAATGTGCATGTACTTGCCAATAATCAGCCTTATTATCCATAAACGGCGCACCATGCCACCCCATAGAATATGGGAAAGAACAATGAAATAAATTATCATAGCGACTCGTTAATTTTTTTAACGCAATGGCCAAATCACTTTGTTGCTCGTCACTTAACATGGTTAATTGAGGAATATGAATTTTGGGTAATAATAATGTTTCAAATGGCCATATTGCCCAAAAAGGGACGATGGCAACCCAGTACTTAGTTTCGACAACAATTCGTTCTCGATTAATTAGTTCTTTTTCGACATAATCTAATAATAAATTATGCTGATATTTTTCAAAATAATTGCGCATATTGAGATCCTCGCGCGCAATTTCATTGGGTAAAAAGCTATTAGCCCAAACTTGCCCATGTGGGTGTGGGTTAGAACACCCCATTGCCGCCCCTTTATTTTCAAATACCTGTACCCAAGGATAGTGTTTGCCCAATTCTATTTGTTGATTTATCCAAGTTTTAATCACCTTTTCAATGGCTGGCAAATCAAGTTCAGGTAATGTTTTACTATGATCGGGTGAAAAACAGATTACCCGACTGGTGCCTTTTGCGCTTTGCATCTGGAATAACGGGTCGTGGCTTTCAGGTGATTGTGGAGAGCTTTCCATTAATGCTGCAAAATCATTAGTAAAAACAAATGTTCCCTTATAATTAGGGTTGATATCTCCTGTTACCCGTTTGTTACCTGGACACAAAAAACAAGTTGGATCGTAACTTGGTTTTTGTTCTTCGTTTAATACTTCTTGTTGTCCTTGCCAAGGGCGTTTTGCCCTATGCGGTGAAACAAGCACCCATTGATTGGTCAATGGATTGTAACGACGATGAGGATGGTCAACAGGGTTAAAAATATCCATTTTTGTCTCTTCTTTTAATTTTGCATGTTTAATATTATTTAACTTATTTGTTAATCAGGATAACCTTGGGGGTTATTTGATTGCCAATTCCATGAGTCTTTTACCATGTCATCAAGCGTAAGTTTGGTTTTCCAACCTAATATTTGCTCAGCTTTTTTAGCATCGGCCCAAAATGCGGGTAAATCTCCTGCTCGTCTTGATGCAAAGTGCCAATTAAGTGGTTTTCCGGACGCTTTTTCAAATGCTTTAATGACTTGTAATACGCTATAACCTATACCTGAACCCAAGTTATAAATATGTACACCAGCTTTGTTATGATCGGCTTTGAGTGCTGCTATATGCCCATCAGCTAAATCAACAACATGTATAAAATCACGAACACAAGTGCCATCATTTGTTGGATAATCATTGCCAAAAACCGCTAATGATTCTCGCTTGCCTACAGCAACTTGAGTAATATAAGGCATAAGATTATTGGGAATACCAAGAGGATCTTCACCCATTAATCCGCTTGGGTGTGCGCCAACAGGGTTAAAATAGCGTAGTAAAGTCAATGACCAATCCGGTTCAGCAATGGCTAGATCCATAATACATTGCTCTACCATTAATTTACTTTTTCCATATGGGCTAGTTGGCAAACCTTGTGGTAAGGTTTCAACATAAGGTACAGGAGCGAGTTCACCATAAACAGTGGCCGATGAGCTAAACACTAACTGTTTAACACCAGCAGCACGCATTGCTTTCATCAGTACTATACTGCCGTAGACGTTGTTTTCATAATATTCAAGCGGTTTATGTACCGATTCGCCGACAGCTTTTAGACCAGCAAAATGAATAACCGCTTTAATGTCATGTTCTGAAAAAATTTTAGTTAATAGTTTTTGATCGCACACATCACCTTGATAAAAAATGACAGGTTGACCAGTAATTTTTTGTATTCTATCTAGCACTGATGCTTTACTGTTAAACAAATTATCAATAATAATGGGGGTGTAGCCTGATTGAATCAGTTGAACACAAGTATGACTTCCTATATATCCGCAGCCACCAGTTACTAATATTTTCATAATAAAACCTTTATCTAATGTAATTGTTATAGTGAGCGTCTGTTAATCTTCAGATTCTTCACTGTTCTTATTTTTCCATAGATCCCATGGTCCTCGCCCAGATAATGTGAAAGAAGAAATCAACGTAAAACTAAATGCGATCAAACCAAGGGCTAAATATGCTCCTTCAAAGCCTATTTTAACATACATTAGTCCCGCAAAAATGGACATAAACATGATAGATAATTGTTTTGCAAAACAAAATGCAATTAAGTAAACGGTTGCCGATAAGCGAATAGGAAAGTGTTTAGTAATATATTTAAAAGCGCCAACAAGTAGTAAAGGTGCTTCGAACATATGCAAAGTTTTGAGTATAACAACTTCAACTGCTGAGCTAGCAAATGCCGATCCTGTAATACGAATAGACATAATAGTGCCCGCAACAAGTAATGTATTTTTACTGCCAATTTTCTTTACAATCAGTGGTGCAAAAAACATAACCGTCGCATTTAAAAACTCACCAAGCGTTGTGACATAACCGAATGCTTCTCGACCGGCTTGTTCACTAGAAAAAAATGAGGTAAAAAAGTTAGCAAATTGTTGATCAAATACATCATAAGTACAGGCAACGCCAATAATGTATAGCATAAAAAACCAGGTTTTGCGCATTTTTAGCAAATTAATGGCAAGTTTTAAATTAAATGGTTCAGGTTTATTTAGCCCCATTTGCTCAACAACTTCAGTCGTTGTTGTTTTTGCAGGATCAGCAATTTTGACTAAAAATAAAAGAATCAATGCAAATCCTGAACATAACCAGTAAACAGCATTGACATTTTTAGAAATCATAATGCCCACAAATGAAGCACAAATTGCCCAACCAAAACAACCAAACATACGGCTACGACCAAACTCGAACCCACTGCGTCGGCTGATTTTTTCAACAAGTGCCTCAATGGCTGGTGCCCCACCACTAAATACCATACCAAGATAAAATCCACCAACAATTGCTCCCAAGGTAACATTAAATTGAAGTAATGGTCCCAAAACGAAGATAAAAAATGGACCAAATAGCACAAGAAGTAGTGTGATAGCCCAAAGAAGATGTTTCTTTAACCCTAATTTGTCAGACATTAATCCAAACAAAGGTTGGAAAAAAAGCGCAAATAATGAAATAAATGAAAAAACATACCCAGTATCTGCCTCATTGAGGCCATTCATTTTCAACCAAACAGGGAAGAAAGGAAAATAAGCTCCCATAATAAAAAAGTACAAAAAGAAGTAGAGGCTAAATACCCAATAATTCTTATTATTTAGTGATGACTTAATTTTTTGATTCATAATGAACGTCCTTTGCTAGGCTTTAAATGATTACACTATCATTTAGAAATCGTTTACATTTTGATGCACAAGCCAGTGATTTATTTGACGTGATAATAGCACTAAAAAAAGTTGAAAAAAGTGATCTTGGTAACACTTTATGAAATCGATTACAATTAATAATTAATTTTATTTTGTAAAAAAGTTTCAGGTAACTATGCGTTTTAGTCTAAACACAATGCTTTATTAAAATAATTTTTTTAATTAATAAGCTAAATTGATTAAAAATAAGGTTTATAGGGTGACTCCGAACTAATTTAAGTAGTTAGATAAAGACTTGTATTGGAATCGATTACATTATGATATTTGTTTTATTTACCATATTGTAGTTTTATCTTATTAAAATAAGAAAAAAGCTAATATTTATATTGAAACACATAGTTACCTGAATTTTTTTTGACAAAATAATTTTTATAAAAGCGTTATTCCAACTTTTTATGATGATAATCGTACCCGAAATCCACCATGATAGGCGGAATCAGGTAATCTAATGGTTAATTATTTAGTCTTGATAGATTCCATTCGTTCTTCAAAATCTGACCAATCATAATAACCATCACGATTAACAGAAGCATTTTCCAGATAAAGCTGATAGTGTTGTGCCGGATTATTGGCATCAAGTACTTCGCCGTTATGGAGTTGTTCAAAGCTTTGATAAATATATTCGGCTTTAAAGAAATATTCACCCGTAGGTAAGTGACGAAAACGCTGTAAAGCCACTTTCCCACCGATGGGAGTTGTTTCAAATTGATTGGGTAATCGATAGTCTTTAAAGTTTAATATGCCAAGTAATGCTGCAATGGTACTATCGTGCCCAACCAGTAGATCCACTTTATTATCTTTGTGCATAAGATCGCTTATCATATTAATGAGGAGCGTTGCAGAATGTTTGGCAAGTGTTTTAGAATGGAAAACTAAATTAATATATTGATTACGAATTTCTATAAGTTGTTGCCACTGTTCTTGGCTAGTTAGCCGGCCCCATGCGATTTGTTCTTTTGGAAAGGCTGAATAGTACTGTAATAAAAATGCATCAACGGCTGAAATCCCTATTGCTAGCGGTCCAAGCAGTGCTGGTTCTTGGTGTTTCTTAAAATAGAGTTCTGATGGAATATCGGCAAAATTACATTGATATTTTGCATATAACTTGGAATTTTTATAATCTAAAATATCGGAAAGAATTTTATAAGCGGGCGCTAGAGTTTTAAAGATGTTGCTTGCTTTGTCAGCTTCATCAATATCACGTAATACGGCATGTTTAAATTCGGGTGAATCGTCTTGTAAACTAGGATCGAAGATCGGATCCATTTTTTCAATCGGGTATTTATGGTGAATAGGAATATCATATCCAGCAAAGGCACCTGTTATCAAAAATTGAGCCGTCGCGACGGTTCTTTGCAAGCTGTTAGCATATACAAACAATTCAGTATTATGTGTTGATAATCTTATATTGTTTTTTTCAAGCCAAGTTGCTAAATAGCGACCAAAATAGGCCTCTAATACACCACCACGCGTGGTTAAATAACCATAAGGGTGATCCCACTTTGGCCATTTAAAGTGAGTGACTTTCTCTAAAAATTGTAACGTGTTTTGTAATGGGGTGCGAATACCATGACGGCTAAGTATAACGACTTTATCTAATTGATATTGGTTATTGTTCATTTCGTGATCCATCCTTGTTTGTGCAAATAATTTAGAATAAAATTGCGTTGCTCATTATTTATTGTATTAGCAATTTTATCACTCCAACCACCGACTTTTTGATAAGTACTGCGGGTTTTATAGTAATCATCCATTTGAGCATCATACTTTTTCAAAATAGCCTGATCAATCGGTTGATAGTGATTTTCAAAAAACACTAGCTCTTTTGGTAATCTTGGTTTTAGTTCTGGATGATGATCGGGGTAACCAAGGCAAAGCCCAAAAAGTGGCAGGACATATTTCGGTAACTCAAGTAATTGCGTGACTTTATCAAGATTATTGCGCAAACCACCAATATACACAGCACCTAATCCTAATGATTCGGCTGCGGTTACGGCATTTTGCGCCATAATTGCTGTATCAACACAGCCCAATAATAGCTGCTCTGCTTTGCCAAGATTAAGTTTTGGATCAATTTGATAATGGCGATTAAAATCGGCGCAAAACACCCAAAATTCAGGTGCTTGGATAACATACTGTTGATCGCCTGCATAATGAGCTAGTTTTTCGCGTTTGCTGGGGTCGGTAATACGAATAATTGTTGAACATTGAATAAAATTAGAACTAGAAGCCGACTGTGCTGCGCTAATAATTAAAGCTATTTGCTCTTGAGTTAAGCTAATTTCTTTATAAGCACGAATAGAGCGATGCCGACAAAGTAGATCGATCGTTTCGTTTTGCATAGTGGCTCCTTAGCATCATTATTTGTTTACAAATTGGAGATCCCAAACGCCATGACCTAAATTCTGACCTCGTTTTTCAAATTTGGTAATTGGTCTATCATCAGGTCTTGGAATGTAATTGCCACTTGGTGATAAGTTTTCAAAACCTTCTGCTTGGGTTAAAACCTCTAACATATGTTCAGCATAATGTTGCCAATCCGTTGCTAGGTGCAAAATACCACCTAATTTTAATTTTTGCCGAATTAGCTGTACAAATTGGGGCTGAATAATACGGCGTTTGTTATGTCTGGCTTTATGCCAAGGATCAGGAAAAAAGATTTGCACTTTGTCTAGTGAATGATCTGGGATCATATTTTCTAATACTTCAACAGCATCATGGCACATCACTTTCAAGTTTGATAATTGGTTTTCTTCAATCGCCATTAAACAAGCACCCACCCCAGGCTTATGCACTTCGATTCCTAAAAAGTTTTTATTAGGTGCATTTTTGGCCATTTCAATTAAAGAAGCCCCCATCCCAAACCCAATTTCAAGGACTAGCGGTTTGTTAGCATCAAAACAAATAGGTGCATGTGCATCATATTCAATACCAAATATAGGCCATAAGTTTATTAAAGCTTGTTCTTGACCTTTTGTTAAACGGCCTTGTCGTAAAACAAAACTACGAATGGCTCTTTTTGATTTAATATTTTCGTTATCTGAGTTTAATTGTTGGTTCATTAAGTTATCTACTTTGGTTACGGAATTTATTAAAGCTAATTAATATTTTTTTGCTAGTTTACTCGATTTTGCGTTCACCACAAAAGCATCTTACAGGCAAATTTTTTTAATTAATGATTTATTAAAATATATCAAATATTTTGCTATCAGATTACTGACAAACCTCAACATCATTCGGAAATTATTTTTTGCACAAATGGGCTTTTTAATTTAGATTTTATAAATTAGACTAACAAACAAGCTAAACCACGATGATAATGCTCATTATTTACACTAAGTCAGATAAGAATAGCAATAAATCAATACGAGATCTATCCCTCAACCAGTAGCAAATAACAAATAAGTGAGGTATAGCGACCAATATCAACTACAGTAGCATTAAAGCCAAACGTCTTTTTATTGGATTTTAGATTAAAATTCTAAAAAGTTGTCAAAAACTTTCAGATAACTATGTGTTTTAGTATAAAAGCAATAGAGAAATTCTAAATAATGTTCCTGACAGCATATTACTTATACATAAAAGATAAAGGATATTATAGATGCTATTGTCCATTACAATATTTATTGCTGGTACATGTTTGTTGCTTTTACTGTAGCTTCTTTGATTTAGTTAATGACAATATTTTTTTAATTAACAACTAGTTATTATTAAAAATGATATGTAGCAAAACGCCGAGTTATTTACACGGTTAAAATAATCCATCAAAAACTCATAAGCCAGTTTACTCGAAATCGCTGCATGTGGTTTAACAGCGCTATCGTCGTTAATAAAATAACTCAAGTTTAAGCAAGTTCTTCATTGACTACTTCTAACTCATCTTCATTTTTATCAATTAATAAAATATATAGCCAATCAAAACCATCATGCTGTAAGTTTTGCCACGTTATTCTACGATCATCAATCAGTATTACATGACCATTTTCATCAAAGTCAAAATCTTCTTTTTCTTCTTCATAATCAATACTGTATCCAATCGCTAGTTTTATTCTTGACGCAGGAACATCAAGTTTAGTAAGTGGCCTATTCTTTTTCTCTTCTTTAGAGTGACCGTCACAAAACATCCCATTATATCCGTATTCTGTGGCATCAAACAGCAATATTTCTTCTTTGCTTTCAATGGATTTTGCAATAACTTTCATGTTGCAAAATGTTGGTTCTGTTCCAGTAATATAGCCATTGTATAATTCACCATAATAGTAAATCTCGAACCATTGTTCTTTATTTGATGATTGGATATACAAAGATGTTAGCCCATTATAATCAGGGTCATTTTCTTTAATATCTACTGCGTATTTTTGTAAATAAGTAGGTATTTTCATTTCATTTCTCCCAATAGTTGTTTATCTTGATAATTTTTTAATTATATATCAGCATCTATGCCAATTCACTAATTGCAGGAATTACGCGCGTTGATTACCTTAATTTGCAAAATGGCTATAATGCGTAGACATAACGCCGTATCTCAAACAAGCAATATAGTGCGCTTATTTCATAAAGAAAAATCACCATCACCGATTTGGCTAGCCACTTTACGGTCAGTTGCCCAACCATTTATCGCACCGAAGGACCTAATGAGACATTAAATAGCACGATTCCCATTGAATATAAAACACGAGAACAGATAGCGTCATTTTATAGATAAGCTGTATGCTCACTATCGGGCATTGACACAACCATTCACTTTTTAAGCTAAATTTTTGTAAAAAATATTCAGGATTCTATACCGTTTGGTAATGAATAGCCATTTCACAGTATCCCATTTTTTAAAACGTGTGATAATCATTGTATCAATTAAAAAATCACGAAACACATCAGTCTTCAAATAAATGAGTAAGCGGAAATGTGCTACGAACTTTAATAGAGATGAAGCATAATCAGCAAATGGTTAGCTATTTAAAAAATAGAAAACTAAAAATTTAAGCAATTTTCATCATGAAGTATAAACTACCTAAAGTGTTCCTCATGAAAATGATAGTATAGTTTCAAATATCCGAAGCTACTATCACACAACTACTTGAAATATCAAAGAACGTGTTAATTACCTATGTAGACGATAAGGTTCATCCATTACAATAAAGTCTTTTTCTTGCATTGCGCCATTTATCCATTCTTTGATGCTATTAGTTTGACAAATAGTGTCAATGTAGTTGGCTAACGTTGCCGATGTTTTAATACCAAAATTTTTGAGTCTTAAGCACATTGGCGCATAGAAAGCATCAGCAAGAGTAAACTCACCAAATAAGTAGTTAGATTGAGATGAATTAAGACTTAAGAAAGAAGATAACAATTCATCAAGATGAGAAATTTCGTTTTTAACATCAGCATGATCGCGTAAAATGATTTGCCCTATTTCGAAAAGCTCCGCTTCAATATTCATCGGTAAATGGTTACGTATTGCCGGAAACCCTGAATGCATTTTAGCCACTAAACTTCGAGCGATAGCTCTTTTTTTAGTATCTGTCGGCCATAAAGCTAAGTTGGTATGTTTTTCAGCCAAGTATTCACAAATAGCCAAAGAATCAGATATAACCACATCATTATCAACTAAAATGGGGACTGTTCCATATTTCGATATTGCAGATACGGTTGCTTTAAAAGTAGAATTATCGTCAAAGTTATCAAATCGAATAAGCTGTTCATCAAAAGGGATGCCAAAATGCTTCATTGCAACCCAAGGTCGCATAGACCATGTTGAGTAGTTTTTATTGCCTATATAAAGTTTGTAACTCACGTCCAACCTCCATTTAATTTAATAACATAATGGATAATTCATATTTATCTGTTTTCGTCGTTTTGTTTTTATTACAAATAAACCACATGCTTGCCTTTTTCTGGCTGAAAAGTCGCTTTACCAAATTCATCTAAGAAATAGGCAATATGATCGGCTTTATCGCCCACTAAACGCCCTTTTACTTTGTTCCATGTCATAAGTACTATCATGGCATCAGGTTCACAGCAAATTAACATGGGTTGCTCAAAATCTTCGTTCCAATAAAATTCACCTCCGTATAATTTATGGGCAGTGAGTAATAAATAACATCCGTATTCTTGCGATATCATGTTGAGTTGTTCTTCTGATATGCTGAAGTTCTTTTCAGCCAGTTCACTAATGATCATTTCAACAACCGTAATGCTTTTTTCTGAGTAGTCGAGCTGATTAATACTCCAAGTAGGGCTGTTTAAAATGGCATTTTGTGCCCATGCTTCGATTTCTTGATACAATTCGTTTTTTTGTTCAGTCATGATGAGTTACTTCACTATTAGGGTTAATTTGTTCTAGTTGTTTAACACTTTGCCACGCGTCTTCCATTTGTTCAAGCGTTGCATCAGTCAAAGCCAGATTTTTTTGTTTAAGTATCGATTCTACTTGCTGAAATCGCCGAGTAAATTTTTTATTAGCTTGCTGTAAGCAGAGTTCAGATTTAACCTTTAAATGCCTAGCTAAATTGACGGTCGCAAACAGTAAATCACCTAACTCTTCTTCAATTTTTTGTGGATCTTGTTTGGTTCGTTCTAATTCTTGCTCAACTTCACCAACTTCCTCTTTAACTTTATCAAGCACAGGTTTTATATCATGCCAATCAAAACCAACCGAAGCACAACGCTTTTGAATTTTTTCAGCTTGCATTAAGGCGGGTATTGCTTGGGGAATATCATCGAGCAATGAGTATTGTGCTTTTTGATCGCGCTCTTTTTGTTTAAGTTGTTCCCAGTTAGGTTTTTCTACCTTATTTTTGGTAAAAATATGGGGATGACGATACACTAACTTATCAGCAACCGCTAAACAGATCTCATCTAAATCAAAGCTTCCTTGTTCTTCGGCTAAATCAGCATAAAAAACAATATGAAATAGTAAATCACCCAGTTCTTTTTTTAGCTCATCCATATCTTGTTTATCAATGGCATCAAGTACTTCGTACGTTTCTTCTAATGTATATGATTTTAAAGATGCAAAAGTTTGAACTCGATCCCATTCACAACCATTAACAGGATCACGAAGTTGTTTGATAATTGCTTGTAAGCGCTGTAATGCGTTCAAAATATCCCCCACAAATAAGTAATTGATCAGCGTCATTGTAAAGGTTTCATAACAAAACGGTTATTTTTTTAAAGGTTAATAGCAATATATTTTGATGTTATTGCTAATTATTTCACCAAAAGCAATGATAAAAGCTACTAAAATGTAGCTATTTACGGAACTTCTAGCCGATAAATACTAATTAAGTATATAATACTCCCTTATTAAATTAACTTTATTGATATATGAATAATTTACGTGAACTTACTTTAAGAGGCACCATTCTTGGAGCTTTTATTACTGTCATTTTTACTGCATCGAATGTTTATCTTGGTTTAAAAGTGGGATTAACGTTTTCATCTGCAATTCCTGCTGCAGTAATTTCAATGGCAATATTGAAACTGTTTTCTGGATCAACTATTTTAGAAAATAATATGGTGCAAACTCAGGCATCGGCAGCAGGCACATTATCTTCCATTATTTTTGTGCTTCCGGGTTTGTTAATGATTGGTTACTGGCAAAACTTTCCCTTTTGGCTAACCTTTGCAATATGTGCCGCTGGTGGAATGCTTGGGGTTTTATTTTCAATCCCATTACGACATGTCATGGTCGTTAAAAGCAATTTGCCTTATCCTGAGGGAGTGGCTGCTGCTGAAATTTTGAAGGCAGGATCTAAAACCGATAATAAAGAAGCTAATGATGGCTTAAAGGATATTTTATTTGGTGGCGTGATTGCATCCACTGTTAGCCTTTTTACTAATGGTTTTCGTGCGTTATCTGAAAGTACTGCTTATTGGTTTACCGCTGGCAAATCCATTTTTCAACTTCCTATGGGATTTTCGTTAGCGTTACTAAGTGCAGGTTATTTGATTGGGATTATGTCTGGCATCGCTATTTTAATTGGAACCATTATTGGTTGGGTATTTGGCGTTCCAATTTTAAGTGCAATGACCGATTATGATACTAGTCTGCCTTTATCTAAAGTTGCAATGGGATTTTGGGCAAAAGATATACGCTTTATTGGAGCGGGAGTCATTGCTATTGCAGCGGTTTGGACACTACTGACATTAATCAAACCGATGATTGAAGGTTTAAAAATATCATTTAAAAGTATACGTTCAGATGTGTCTGGCAATGATATTGCATCAACCGAGCGAGATTTATCACCTAAAGCTATTTTATTAATTATGGGTGGTATGTTAGTTATTTTATTAGTGACTTTTTATAGCTTCATTGCCGATAGTGGATTATCAGCAGGCATGGCTTGGACATTAGTTTTTTGCGCTGTATTATTTGCTTTTATTATGGGCTTTTTAGTGGCTGCCGCGTGTGGTTATATGGCAGGACTTGTTGGCTCATCAGCAAGCCCAATATCAGGAATAGCAATTGTTGCTGTAGTTGTCATTTCATTAATCTTATTGGGCTTAGGCGAAGCGAATGGTATGCTATCTTCCATTGAAGGTTCTAATTTTGCAACCGCACTTGCACTCTTTACTACCAGCGCTGTATTAGCAATAGCTTGTATTTCAAATGATAATCTACAAGACTTAAAAACAGGTTATTTAGTTAATGCTACCCCATGGAAGCAACAAGTGGCATTATTACTTGGCTGTGTTGTTGGTGCCATTGTTATTGCGCCTATTTTAGAGATTTTATATAACGCTTACGGTTTTACTGGCGCTTTACCTCGTTCTGATATGGATGCAACTCAAGTTTTGGCAGCACCACAAGCAACACTGATGACAACAATTGCTAAAGGTATTTTTGCCCATCAACTTGACTGGACAATGATTTTAATAGGGCTTGCTTTAGGGGCTGTTATTATTATTATTGATTTAATTCTTGCCAAAAATAAATTTAACTTTCGCATACCAGCTCTTGCTGTTGGGTTAGGTATTTATTTACCGCCAAGCATTACAACACCGATTATTATTGGTACTTTTTTATCATGGATACTTAAACGTAATGCGTACAAAAGAGCTCTAGCGCAAAATTTAGATCCACAAGAACAATACCAAAAAGTTGATCGTAAAGCGGCGCTAATTGCATCGGGCTTGATTGTTGGCGAGAGCTTAGTTGGCGTGTTATTGGCTATTGTAATTGTGATTAGCATCACCAATGGCGGAAACGATGCCCCACTTGCAATACCGCTTGATTTAGGTATGTTACCTCAACTTTTAGGTCTCTTTGTTTTTGTTGGTATATGTACGTTCTTTATTCGTCGTGCTTTATCAGCAATAAAAAAATAGTCCTGTGAATAATTAAATTTAAGCCCTTTTTGTTTTAACAAAGGGCTTTTTTGTTTAAATTGATTGTTTTATAACGTCCCTGATTTTGGATGATTAAAACAATTTTTATTAACCTATTTTATTTTGAATATATAGACAAAAATATCATGATAGTTTTTGATTCAATCCAAGTGCGCCGAGGCGTTAACTTACTTTTAGATAATGCTTCAGCAACCATTAATCCTCAACAAAAAGTGGGGTTAGTGGGTAAAAATGGTTGTGGAAAATCGACGCTCTTTTCACTAATTAAAGGTGAAATTCAAGCTGATGCTGGCACGTTAAATATACCATCGCAATGGCAACTCGCTTGGGTCAATCAAGAAACACCCGCGTTAGATATTCCTGCGATTGAATATGCTATTGATGGCGATCGTGAATATCGTCAATTGGAAAAGCAATTAAATTTTGCCAATGAGCAAAATAATGGTCAGCAAATTGCGATTATTCATGAAAAGCTTGATACCATTGATGCTTGGACAATTCGCGCTCGAGCGGCAACCTTACTACATGGTCTTGGTTTTTCTAATGAGCAATTAATGTTACCAGTTAAATCCTATTCTGGTGGTTGGCGAATGCGATTAAATTTGGCTCAGGCATTAATGTGTCGTTCTGATTTATTATTGCTTGATGAACCAACCAACCATCTTGATTTAGATGCTGTCATTTGGCTTGAAAAATGGTTAAGTAACTACCCAGGAACGCTGATTTTAATCTCTCACGATCGTGATTTTTTAGATCCGTTAGTCAATAAAATTATTCATATTGAACAAAAAAGTTTATTTGAATATACGGGCAATTATTCCTCCTTTGAGATCCAACGTTCAACTAAACTTGCTCAACAACAGTCTCTTTATGAAAGCCAACAACTCAAAGTTGCACACTTACAAAATTATATCGATCGCTTTAGAGCCAAAGCAACAAAAGCTAAACAGGCACAAAGCCGTATAAAAATGTTAGAAAGAATGGAACTGATTGCACCTGCACATGTTGATAATCCATTTCATTTTAATTTTAAGCCATCAGAATTCTTACCAAGCCCTTTGTTAATGATGGAAAAAGTTGTAGCGGGTTACGATGATAAAATTATACTAGAAAAAATTAAGCTTAATTTAGTTCCAGGCTCGCGCATTGGCTTATTAGGGCGCAATGGTGCTGGGAAATCAACGCTTATTAAATTACTCGCCGGAGAACTTGCACCTAAAGAAGGACATATTAATCTCGCTAAAGGTGTTCAATTAGGCTATTTTGCTCAACATCAATTAGAATATCTACGCCCCGATGAGTCACCACTTTGGCATTTAACGCAACTTGCCGAACCGAAAAATACAGAGCAAGAACTGCGTAATTATTTAGGTGGATTTGATTTTCAGGGAGATAAAGTCGCCGAGCCAGTTAAAACTTTCTCGGGTGGCGAAAAGGCGCGACTTGTTTTAGCTTTAATTGTCTGGCAAAAACCAAATCTTCTTTTATTAGACGAGCCAACCAATCATTTAGACTTAGATATGCGACAAGCGTTGACTGAAGCGCTAATTGATTTTGATGGTGCATTAGTTGTGGTCTCACATGATCGCCATTTACTACGTTCGACCACCGATGAATTCTATTTAGTCCATGATCATAAAGTTGAACCATTTGACGGCGATCTTGATGATTATCAAAAATGGTTAGCCGAAGCACAAAAAAATGATAACCAATCAAATGACGAAATAAATTCACCCAAAAAAGAAAATACAAGTAATACATCAGCTCAAGATCGTAAAGAGCAAAAACGTAAACAAGCTGAATTACGTGCACAAATGCAGCCAATAAAAAAACAGTTACAAAAAGAAGAACAGATGCTTGATAAATTAACCCATCAATTAAAGCAAATTGAAGAACAACTGTCTGATCCTGCAATCTATGATGCGAGCAAAAAAAACGAACTTACAACTTTGTTACTAGAGCAAAGCCAACTTAAAAATCAATTAGAAGAAACAGAACTACAATGGTTAGAATTACAACAACAGCTGGAATCGTTTAATTTAGATTAAATTGATCATTTCGATTAAGAGGCTTGAGGTAATGGCTATCCATTGTCTATAAGCCAGCTATTTAAATTCATAGGTTATCCTCGCCAATGTTATCGACGATATCATAGATGTACATTTTTGCCTGTTCAAAATCATATCCCTCAATACCAAAAACGGATGTGCAAGATATCATACCTTCAAGTATTAACATAATTAGGCAAGATGCTTGTTCACATGACTTTGTGCCTCCTAGACATTCAAAAATCCTATCTTGAATCCACTTTTTATGTTCACTAACAATAGCGCATATTTCTTCGCTTTTATTGTTATATTCAGACTTGGCTCGTACAAACATACAACCGCGGTAATTATCATTCTTAAACCATTTTATATGCCATGAAATAATTGCATTGATTTTGTCTTTTTTCTCAGAAAAAACAGCGATAACATCTGTAAGTGATTTTTTAAAACAATCATTCCGCCTAAGTAACACTTTACTTACAAGCTATAGGTTCGGTTTTATTAGTCATGGTTGCTTTAATAGTTAATAATATAGCAATCGAAGCACGTTGGCCTAACTATTGGTTGGGATATCACTTTGATATGGGTAAAAGAATAAAAAAATCTAAAAAAGAATAGATTGCCTGTATTATATTAATAATAAATTAAATTATGATCCTATAGTGGTTTTATCTACCTTGGCGACTCACTTTGATTAAATATATTAGAAACAGAACTATTATTCTCAAATTCTCGAAAGGCATTATATTTATTTTATAAAAGAAAAACCACAAGATAGGCTCTTGTGGTTTTGTAAAAGATACTGCTAATTCAGTGAAAAAACTATATCAAAAGATTAGCTTTTCTCCACTTGACTAAAATCAAGCTCTACAGGCGTTGAACGTCCAAAAATAGAAACGGATACTTTTAAGCGGCTTTTTTCGTAGTCAACTTCTTCAACAACGCCGTTAAAGTCAGCAAATGGACCTTCGTTAACACGAACAAGTTCACCTGGCTCAAACAAGGTTTTAGGACGCGGTTTATCACCAACTTGTTGCAAACGGTTCATGATAGCATCAACTTCGCGTTGGCTAATAGGTGCTGGTCTATCAGACGTACCACCAATAAAGCCCATTGTTCTTGGCACACTTTTCACTAAATGCCAAGTTGCATCATTCATCATCATTTCAACTAATACATAACCAGGGAAAAATTTTCGTTCACTTTTACGACGTTGACCACTTTTCATTTCAACGACTTCTTCGGTTGGCACTAATACTTCACCAAATGCATCTTCCATATTATGCAATTTGATATATTCACGTAATGATTGTGCAACACGCGCTTCGTAACCAGAATAAGCTTGAATAACATACCATCGTTTTTGTTGTTGTGTTTCACTCATATTAACGCCCTATTGAAGTTAAATAAAAGACTATTGAACGAAATAAAGAATCCATTCCCCAAAGCGACAAGCCAACAATAATGGTAATCACCGCAATTAATAAAGTTGTTTGACCTGTTTCTTTGCGCGTAGGCCATACCACTTTTCTTAACTCTTTTCGGGATTCTTGTAAAAATACAAAGAACGCTTTGCCTTTATTTGTTGTGAACGCAATGAACAAAGTTAATAGGGAAACGACTACAACCGCAATAGTCCGAACGATTGTATTAGGTTGATAAATATCATTAGGTTTAGCAAAATAAAAATTTCCCCAAACAACAAACGCAATCAATACTAGAACTAAAATCCATTTTGTTTTGTCTAGAATAATATTTGTATCTTGACTCTCGTTACTTACTAGCATATAAAACCTATGATTATGTTGTGTATAATAATATCTATTTTCCAAAATGCTCTTTCAAAAAAGCATTTTGCTAAACAGACTAGATAAGAAAGGGCATCAATCGATACCCTCTCTATGGTCGCTAATGCTTGAATTACTTAATAACTTTAGCAACAACACCAGCACCAACAGTACGACCACCTTCACGAATCGCAAAACGTAAACCTTCTGCCATCGCGATTGGGTGAATTAATGATACTGTCATTTTGATGTTATCACCAGGCATTACCATTTCTACGCCTTCTGGTAATTCGATAGTACCTGTTACGTCAGTTGTACGGAAGTAGAACTGTGGACGGTAACCTTTAAAGAATGGAGTATGACGACCACCTTCATCTTTGCTTAAGATATACACTTCTGATTCAAAATCAGTATGTGGTGTAATTGAACCTGGTTTTGCAAGTACTTGACCACGTTCGATTTCTTCACGTTTTGTACCACGTAGTAATACACCAACGTTTTCACCCGCACGACCTTCGTCAAGTAATTTACGGAACATTTCAACACCAGTACAAGTGGTTTTAGTTGTCGGTTTGATACCCACGATTTCAACTTCTTCACCAACTTTGATAACACCGCGTTCAACACGACCTGTTACTACTGTACCACGACCTGAAATTGAGAATACATCTTCAATTGGTAATAGGAATGGTTTATCAATATCACGCTCTGGTTCTGGAATATAGCTGTCTAATGCTTCAGCTAATTCAACAATTTTGTCTTCCCATGCTGCTTCGCCTTCTAACGCTTTTAGCGCTGAACCACGAATCACTGGTGTATCATCACCTGGGAAATCATATTGAGATAGAAGTTCACGTACTTCCATTTCAACTAATTCTAATAACTCTTCGTCATCAACCATATCACATTTGTTTAAAAATACGATGATGTAAGGAACACCTACTTGACGACCTAAAAGAATGTGCTCACGAGTTTGTGGCATAGGACCATCAGTTGCTGCTACAACCAAGATAGCACCGTCCATTTGTGCCGCACCAGTGATCATGTTTTTAACATAGTCAGCATGGCCCGGGCAGTCTACGTGTGCGTAGTGACGAGTTGGTGTGTCATATTCAACGTGTGAAGTGTTGATGGTGATACCACGTGCTTTTTCTTCTGGTGCGTTATCGATTTGATCGAATGCACGCGCTTGACCGCCGTATTTTTTAGCAAGTACAGAAGTAATTGCCGCAGTTAAAGTTGTTTTACCGTGGTCAACGTGGCCGATTGTACCAACGTTAACGTGGGGTTTTGTACGTTCAAATTTTTCTTTAGACATCGATTGTCCCTCAAATGTAATACAAATCGGTGGTGATTCACCACATTAACCAAGTATCATATTTAATATCAACATAATACTAACTTAAAATTAGCTCTGAATGATAACAGATAAAGCTATCTAGTGACAAGCATTAAAGCAGGCAAATTCGATATTTTTAGAAGTTTAGGAAATTAACAAGAATGGTGCTGATAGGCAGATTTGAACTGCCGACCTCACCCTTACCAAGGGTGCGCTCTACCAACTGAGCTATATCAGCAATTGGAGCGGGCAGCGGGAATCGAACCCGCATCATCAGCTTGGAAGGCTGAGGTAATAGCCATTATACGATGCCCGCATGTTCAAACTCGGCTACCTAAATGCTTCAATTAGCTATTGCTAATATTAGATGATGGTGGTGGGGGAAGGATTCGAACCTTCGAAGTGTGACACGGCAGATTTACAGTCTGCTCCCTTTGGCCGCTCGGGAACCCCACCCCGAATCTTTATAAATTTGTCTACTTAGGAAAATGGTGCCGGCTGCCGGAATCGAACTGGCGACCTACTGATTACAAGTCAGTTGCTCTACCTACTGAGCTAAGCCGGCCTAAGTGCTGCGCATTATGGACTAGAATATTTAACCTTGCAAGCAAAAAAAACAAATTTTATTTTGTTTGCTTAAAAAAAAATCAAAAACATAAAAAAGGCCTGAAACATAAGCTATTTCAGACCTTTTTTTAATCAAAAAATTAATTTATATTATTTCTTTTTAGCAACTTTTTTCTTAGGGGTCTCAGCACCTTTTGCTGCGGTATGTACAGCAACATCCTCACTAATGTCCCCTTTGTCCTGATATGCACGACCATAATAGGTATCAAGCAGAATTTGTTTTAACTCTGCAATTAAAGGATAGCGAGGATTAGCGCCTGTACATTGGTCATCAAAGGCATCAACCGCTAATTGATCGACTTGAGCCAAGAAAGTTTTTTCATCCACACCAAATTCTTTGATAGAAAATGGGATATCAAGATCTTTTCTAAGTTGATCTAACCAACCAATTAATTTCTCGACTTTCTTCTCATCTTTATCAGTAGCTGCGGTTAAACCTAAATGATCGGCAACTTCTGCATAACGGATAATTGCTTTTGGATAACCGTATTGGCTAAATGTGCCTTGCTTAGTTGGTTTGTCAGTTGCATTAAAACGCACCACATTACTAATTAACATCGCATTTGCCACACCATGTGGAATATGGAAAGCAGCACCAATTTTATGCGCCATTGAGTGACAAACACCAAGGAATGCCTGAGCAAAAGCAACACCCGCTAAGGTCGCTGCACTATGTACTTTTTCTCGGGCAACAGGATTTTTAGCACCTTCCCGATAACTTGTAGGTAGATAAGTTTTAAGTATGCTTAGAGCTTGTAATGCTTGTCCATCAGAAAACTCACTAGCCATGACTGATACATAAGCTTCTAATGCATGCGTCACGGCATCATAACCACCTGCCGCACAAAGTGAGCGAGGCATATTCATCACTAAATTAGCATCAACAATAGCCATGTGTGGCGTAATTGCATAATCGGCTAATGGATATTTTTGCCCCGTTGCATCATCAGTAACAACAGCAAATGGCGTCACTTCAGAACCAGTTCCTGATGTCGTTGTTACACAAATTAATTTTGCCCTTTGCCCCATATTAGGGAAGTGGCAAGCACGTTTACGGATATCCATAAAGCGCAATGCTAATTCTTCGAATTTGGTTTCAGGATGCTCATATAAAACCCACATGATTTTAGCCGCATCCATTGGTGAACCACCACCTAATGCAATGATAGTATCAGGTTGGAACGCACGCATAGAATCCGTTCCTTTATGCACAACACTTAAAGTCGGATCTGCTTCTACATCAAAGAAAGTTTCGCAAATAACACCTTGCGCTTCTAATTGATCAGTGATTTGTTTTGAGTAGCCGTTATTAAATAAAAATTTATCTGTTACCAAAAATACACGCTTTGCACCTTGCTCAACCACTTCATTTAAAGCAACAGGTAGTGAGCCACGTTTAAAATAGATAGAACTTGGTAATTTATGCCACAACATATTTTCTGCTCTCTTAGCGATTGTTTTCTTATTGATTAAGTGCTTCGGTCCAACATTTTCAGATACCGAGTTTCCACCCCAAGAGCCACATCCTAAAGTTAAAGATGGCGCTAAATCAAAATTATACAAATCACCAATACCACCATGAGCCGCTGGTTGGTTAATTAAAATGCGGCAAGTTTTCATTTTACTACCAAAATAAGCAATACGTTCACGGTTGCTATCTTGATCTGTGTAAAGAACAGAAGTATGCCCCATACCGCCCATTTCAACTAATTTTTCCGCTTTATCAACCGCTTCAGTAAAATCTTTCGCTTTAAACATAGCAAGGGTTGGTGAGAGTTTTTCATGAGCAAATGGCTCAGATAAATCAACTTTACTCACTTCGCCGACAAGCACTTTCGAACCAGCTGGCACTTTAAAACCTGCCATTTCAGCAATTTTTGTTGCTGGTTGACCAACAATATTGGCATTTAATGCGCCTTTATCGTTTAAAATAATGCCTTGTACTGCTTTGGTTTCTTTAGCATTTAAAACATATGCGCCATATTGGGTTAATAAACGGCGCACTTCATCATATACAGAATCAACCACGACAATAGCTTGTTCTGAAGCACAAATCATACCATTATCAAAGGTTTTAGACATAAGTACAGAAGCCACAGCTCGTTTTAAATCTGCTGTTTCATCGATAACAACAGGCGTATTACCGGCTCCAACACCTAATGCTGGTTTACCAGAACTATAAGCAGCTTTAACCATACCCGGTCCGCCCGTTGCTAAAATAGCTGCCACATTATCGTGATGCATTAATGCATTTGATAATTCGATAGATGGTTCATCAATCCAACCAATAATATCTTTTGGTGCACCGGCTTTTATTGCCGCATCTAACACAATTCGAGCAGCTTCAATCGTCGATTTTTTGGCTCTAGGATGTGGAGAGAAGACAATTGCGTTACGTGTTTTTAGACTAATTAAGGATTTGAAAATTGCGGTAGAAGTTGGATTAGTGGTAGGAACAATTCCACAAATAATACCAAGTGGTTCTGCTATAGTAATAGTACCAAATGGTTCATTCTCTGCCACGACGCCACATGTCTTATCGTGACGATATTTATTTAAAATATACTCAGCAGCAAAAAGATTTTTTATGACTTTATCTTCAACAATTCCCATTCCTGACTCAGCAACAGCTTGCTGTGCAAGAGGGATACGTGCAGCGGCAGCGGCGGTTGCTGCTGCCACAAAGATTTTGTCAACTTGCTCTTGAGTATAAGTTGAATAAGTCTCCTGTGCTTTTTTGACTCGAGCCATTAACTCATTTAACTCATTCATATTAGTTACTGCCATAGATTTCTCCTTGAAATTAAAAAATAAATCGGGATCGTTTGGCGTCTTCCATGAAACTATTTAATGCTTAAGCATAATAACAAAACGAAATTGACGTTATCGTAAATCAGATTTTTACTTTATACAATAATATATTGCATAAAAAAAGCATGTTAATAAAAGTAACTAATTGATTTATGCTTTGAGCTACTGAAAAAGAAAAGAAGTCATTAGGCAGTAAACAAAAGGGTAACTACTTGTAATAAATAAGTAGTTATCTTTTAATACGATTTGTGATGAAGAAAAAAGTGATTAGTTCTAAAAAGTTATACGTTACACAATTTATTTAACACATAACTAACGGCCACAAAACCAAAGGTAGCAGTAACTGTTGTAATTGCTCCAAACCCCGATTCACAGTCCATTTTTTTAGGTCCTTCAGCATCACTTTTTGTAAAACATATTTGCCCGTTTTTAGCTGGATACGTTAATTGTTCAGTCGAAAATACACAAGCAATGGCATATTTACCTTTACTATCTTTATTTAATTTATAATTATGCTTTAGCTTTTCACGTAATTTCGCTGCTAATGGATCTTGAATAGTTTTGGCTAAATCAGCAATTTTAATTTGTGTTGGATCTTTTTGCCCACCAGCCCCGCCAATGGTAATTACTTTTAATTTTTGTCGCTTACAATATGCAAGTACCGCTGCTTTATCATTTACACTATCAATTGCATCGATAATATAGTTATACCGTGGTGATTGCTTTGTTCCCAAATATTCGCCGACATTATCTATATTAATAAAATCATCAATTTCATTCACCACACATTCAGGATTAATTTGTAAAATACGCTCTGCCATCACTGAAGTTTTAGCTTTACCTATATTAGATTTTAAGGCATGAATTTGACGATTAGTATTTGTCACGCATACATCATCCATATCAATTAAGGTAATTTGACCAATACCACTACGCGCCAGTGACTCTGCAACCCAAGATCCCACACCGCCAACACCAATTACACAAATATGCGCTTGCGAAAAGCGTTGCAAAGCCGACTGACCATAAAGCCTTGCAACACCACTAAAACGTTGAAGATAAGATTCTGTATTCATAGACAATGATTAATGGTGCTTATACTCAAACACCTACTCTCCTGAAACTTTTTCACAAATTATAACTGCAATATTATTTTATAAACAAGTTATTAATAAGTATTAGTGATACTATACCTTTTCAAGAATAAAACACTAAATTTCTAGCTCTCATAAAGATCAACTAAATCATCCCGATGATGCGCAATAAGTAGGATACTATTTGTCATTAATTGTATTCGTTTGAGTTATTAATTTTCCCTACAATAAAACGTTGTTAACTATAATTAAAGAGGAAATAAAGAATGCGCAAACCTAAAAAACTACTTAATGATCCCAATAATGTCAGACAAGAAGTCATGCAGGGATTGATCTATGCCTATCAGGGTAGATTAACTGCAATTTCTGAGCATTGTGCCGTTTATGGTAACCATATTGCCAGCGATCAAGTAGTTATTGTCTCAGGTGGTGGTAGTGGTCACGAACCAACCTTTGCAGGATTTATTGGTAAAGGCGGAATTGATGGCTGTGCAATTGGCGAAGTTTTCACATCGCCATCTCCAGATCAAATTATTGAAGTAACCAAAGCTATAGAAAAAGGAAAAGGCGTACTATTTTTGTTTGGCAACTATTCTGGTGACGGAATGAATTTTGATATTGCAGCCGAAATATTAGAAGAAGAAAATGTTGTCATCAAAACGATTCGAGCAACAGATGATATTGCCTCGGCACCATTATCTAAGATTTCTGATCGCCGTGGCGTTGCTGGTATTATGTTTTTATACAAAATTGCGGGGGCTGCCGCACAATTTGAAAAATACGACCTTGAAAATCTCTACCAAGTTGTATCAAAAGCAAACAACAATGTGCGTACCATAGGTGTCGCCCTAGATGGATGTGCATTACCTCAATCAAATCATTTCAATTTTGAATTAGATGATAACGAAATTGAAATTGGTATTGGTATTCATGGTGAAGCTGGATTGCGTCGACAAGCTATAACATCATCTGATGAAGTTGTTAAAGAGATGATAGACAGCCTGTGTGATGATTTACCGTTTAAAAAAGGCGACCGCGTGTGTGTATTAATTAATAATTTAGGCGCACTGAGTAACGCCGAACTGTTCATTGTAACACGTAAAGTCGGTATTGAGCTGGATACACGCGGCATAATCAGCCACGATGTCGTTGTTGGCCATTTTTGTACATCCCTTGAAATGTCTGGTTTTTCAATTAGCTTAATGAAATTAGATGAAGAATTACAACATCTTTATGATTTACCTTGCCAAACACTAGGATGGAGAAAATAGAATGAATTTATTACAAGTTCGTAAAATGATGTTATTTACCGCCCAAAAAATGATCGAAAGTGAACCAACATTAACCGCTTTAGATCAATTAGTGGGCGATGGCGATCACGGCATCGGTATGAAACGTGGATTTACGGCTATCATGGTGCTACTACAAGACGAAAAATTTCAACCAACTAATATAGGTGATTTTTTTACGCAAATTGGTACAAAATTAATGATAAGTATGGGCGGAGCTTCTGGTGCTATTTTTGGTACTTTATTTAGAGCGGGCGGAAAAAGTATTACAGGCGTAACAGAGTTTGATTCTGATACATTATCAAAGCTCCTTAACGAAGGTTGGCAGGCAGTCTATCAACGCGGAAAAGCCAAACCAGGGGATAAGACTATGGTTGATGCCTTAGCCGCTAGTGCAACAACCGCAAGTCAATTAACATCTTCGAAGTTAATCGATGCGCTCCCTAAAATAGCACAATCTGCTATGGAAGGCGCAGAAAAAACGAAACAGATGATCGCTGTATTTGGACGAACTAAAAATTTAGGCGAACGCGCAATTGGTCACATGGATCCGGGAGCGGCTTCAATGGCGTATATCTTAAAATATATGAATGAATATATCCAAACCCAATAAAACAATAAATCCGCCGATATCATCGGCGGACATCATCATTGCAATATCGATAAAAGAATATTCTAAGTATTATTGATAAAATGTCTAAGTATTCAAACAACATCTAATTTTTTAAAATAAAATTTTTTACTGATTCACTATTTTTCTATTAATTGACTAAAATTAATAGACTAAAAATTATTTTTAAACTTAATTTGCGAAGGATACGCCCAGCTTTGTAACTCCTCTGGCGGAAACCCTCCGGGATCTTTGCCCCCATTAATCAGTAGAGCGTGATAGTAAATTTCAGCCATTTCTTCAATATATGCAGCTTTTAATACAGCTTCATAAGGGTCTTTGTCTACGGCAATAGCACCATGCTTTTCCATTAAAATGGCATCAGCTCGTTTTATGGGTTCTATAACGCTATTTGAAAGGTCTGGAGTACCTGGTCGTCCATAGGGTGCAACAGGAATCACACCATCTTTTAAATTAAGAATTGCACACTCATAAACAACGGCAGGAATAGGTTTTGCTAATACAGCAAATGACGTTGCAAAAATAGAATGCGTGTGTGAAATAGCAAAAACATCTGGACGAGCTTTATAAATCTCAAGATGCATTAAACACTCACTGGTTGGTCTCAATCCGGAATCGGCTTCAATAACGTTAGCATCAAGATCCATCACAACAATATCCCGAATTGTTAACAACTTTTTATCAATTGTTGTTGGCGTGACCAGAACATACCCCGAATCTTTATCACGAACACTAGAATTACCTGCTTTATGTTTACAAAGCCCCCACTCACTCGATTTTTTAGCCATATCGACCACATATTGTTTTTGTATCTCTAGCATTTTATAGCTCCTATTTTGATAAGATATTCATTGATAATTGGCAAACAATTCCCAAATTTCATTGCTATTTTTGGCATTTCGTATGCGAGTTGCGCCTTCGTGAAATTCTAGTAATTCATTTAATTGGGCAAGTGCTTTAAGGTGTTTTTGTGGATTATTTGTTGCTAAAACAACAATTAAATCAGCTTGCATATAACCACAAATAGTGATTCTTTCAGATAGTTTAAGTAAAGACATAGCGACTTTATTTACACCGTCATCAATACCAGCATGGGCAATAATTAACCCATCGACCAGCATAATGTAAGGTTGTTCAAGTTGGATTTTGTTAACCATTCTTTCAAGATAACAACTTTCTATGGATTGGTTGTGTAACAATGGTTGGGCGGCTAATGCCAATGCATCCTCCCATGCTATATTCACTTTTTCTATAATGTTGATATGTTCTTTTTGCATTAAGTCGGCTAATGAAGGAATTTCTTGTTGTGTTATTAATACGGGGTTATCATTCATTTCATCGTTATAAAGATATGCAGTTAACTCCTTTTGCAGCGCTTTTTGATCTTTGATATTGCTATATTTTTCAATAATTAACATCAGCTCATCAATTTGAATAATGCTAGGATCAATACCTTGTAAAGTACCAATCACTTGATGACGAAAAGCATTTTTATGAAAATTATTCAGTGAAGGATTAACAATAAATAATAATTTATCGGTAGATAAATGTGAGGTAGAAAAAACAATATCGTAATAGTGATGATATTTTTCAAACTCACGTTTAGACATGGCATCAGAAAAATGTAATTCTGGCAGCAATACTTGTAAAGTCAGGTAAAGATAAGTTGAGACAGTTGCACTATTTTCACAAACAAAAATAGCGATCTTCTTTGTTTTAATTCGATTAATCAAACCTTCTCGAGTTAACCAACCGCCCAATAGTACCGTAATAAAAGCGACTTCTTCATCTGGCATATTACAATGCAATATTTTTTCAAAAGGGGAAATTGCTTTTCGTACCATTTCATGTAAGTGACCAAATTCTTGCAATACGATGTCATATACACTGTTGATATTAGAAATATGATATCGAATACGATAATAAGCAGGTTTCCAATGCTGATAAATACGTTCAATCAGTTCGCTCTTATCTTTAAAGGTGATACAACTAATCTGTTCAAAATTAGCAATAACCTCAACGACACTTTCTAATAGCACCGCATCTAAATGGAAATATTTATCGGATAGCGTTTGTATATTAGAGCTTTGTACTAATACCATTAAAAAAATTTGCTCATTAAGATCAGTGATACCAAATTTTTCAATGAGCTTTTTCAATAATTGAAAATCACGACTATTTGCAACTTCAGTATAATTTTCAGGCAAATGCTCAATTTTTTTATCGGTTTCTATGCGCTGTAACATAAAACAAATAAAGTAAGTCAGCTCTTGCAACTGTTCATCAGTAAAAACAATTTTTAATTTCTTTTCTATTTCACAAAAAACCTGCCCTACTTGTTCTAAACGACCTTGGGTAATAATCTCATTTTCTCTAAAAATTTTGTCAGCTATTGGCATACTAATAATTCGACGAATTAATTTTAGCAACAAATAACGTTTGTCAATTTCATTACCGATAATACGATAACCATTCTCGCGGTCATAGTTGATTTGTAAATGATATTGAACAATCATTGCTTGTACTTTTTTTATATCATTGATAACGGTGTTTTGACTGACAGTAAGCGAAGAAGAAAGATGTATTAACGACATCCTTTCCGTTCTAATTAACAGAAAAAAGAGTAGTAAATGAACTCGTTCATCTTCAGAATAAATATAACGTCCAATAGCAAGCGATACAGGCTCATCCCTAAAGGTTTCGATCACTAATTTAGGAACACTAAACTTACCTGTTTTAAATCGTTTAATTAATTCAAGAT
Organism: Gilliamella sp. Pas-s25; assembly: GCF_009795885.1. Taxonomy (GTDB): domain Bacteria; phylum Pseudomonadota; class Gammaproteobacteria; order Enterobacterales; family Orbaceae; genus Gilliamella. The sequence goes on from NZ_WTEV01000002.1 coordinate 97,264, forward strand.
TAGATGATTCAAGAAAGTCATTAATTTTCTTAATGGTATAACTAAGCTGTTTACGAGTTAACCCAAATTCAGATTGAAGCTTAACGCCACTCATATTTGGATTATGAATTAATGCTTTTAAAACAGCATGAATTCGCTTATCGACAACCATATAATAATTACCTTATTGTTCGTTGTCTGATGGTAATTAACATTACCATCAGATTTACGGCAAAAGATGTTCAACGAATACTTTATAACTCATTTATTCATTATTTTTTTCCGCTATATCCTGCATGGTCTCTTTACGCAGTTCACGAGCATAAAAGAAATATCCCGTACACCAATAAATAGCGAAAAACAACGGTACAAAATAGCCTTGCATGCATTGCCAAATAAATGAAAATGCATAAGTAAAAATAGGTGCATCGATAGAACTATTTGAAATTAACTGATGGTCTGGAATATCAATAGCCTTAGTTGTTAATCCTAAATCGGTAATAATCGGTGCAAATTGAGTTCCAACAAATAAGAAAAATGGCACACCAATAATGGCTAAAATCACCATTCTTAATGTGTTTCCTTTAGTTAAAATATATGCAGGAACAATAAGAGCCAAATTGATAATGCCAGCAAAAGGGAGAAGTTTGTTACCTGGTAAAATAACAGCCCAAATTAAGGTAAAAGGAATAGCAACAATTACTGTAAACCAAATCTCGCTCGAACCACCCATAAATGGCCAGTCCAAACCAACAAATAATTTACGCCCAGCAAATCGTTTATTCATATAATCACTAATTGCTTCAGAAATTGGCGATAATGCCTGCATAAATAACTTAGAGATCATTGGGAATAACATAAGCGCAGTAGCGGCTTGTACACCTAGCATTAAGATAGCGGCAACATCATAACCAGCAATGATCCCGAAAATCACACCTAATAAAAAACCAATCACATGATTTTCAGCAAATATACCAATTTTGGAACGTAATGTTGCTGCGTCCATTGGTTTATTTAAAATAGGTATTTTGCGAAGAAGAAGATCAAAAGGATAATAAATCGCACTGAAAAACAACATTCTATGAGTACAAGTAACCCCCGGAATACCTGTGAGTTTTTCAATTCGATGTTGGTTAATATCCCCCGAATTAAGCTCTAATATGATCTGCAAAGTAGCAATAACAAAGGCAAGAGGCAAAGCCGCAACAGCACCTAAAATTGGGGTAGCGACGGCAACCACAATAAATGCGGTAAAAATTTTTCCCCACACATTCCATAAGTCTGCATTAAAGGTATCAGTCTTTTTTAATACCAACATTAAAATATTGACCCCCACTTGCAAAGGAAACATAAGAAAAGCATATGGCCAAGCCCAAGATACATTCGCCATAGTTGTCCAACCGCCATCGATAATACTCAATTCAATCCCTGTTCGCTCCATCATAGTTTGCGCAGCTAAGCCAACAGCACCAACCATAAAGCCAATCAACATACTCATACCAACAAATGCCACACCTAGCGTAATGGCGGCTGAAGCGCCATCTCTAAATTTCATGCGTACAATTAAACCGGCAATTAGCATAATGAATGGTACAAAAACTGGCGCACCTAAATTCAAAATATAATTTATAATTGTTCCTAGAAATTCCATATTTGTACTCCTATTTACAGGCATCAATAATTTTTTGTAGCTCCGCTTCCATATTTATTCCTGTTAGAAACGCAATACCATTGATGACAGGAATAGGGTACTGTTTTTCAATTTTAGTTATCGCTATATAAGCAGCACTATTTTTAATGTGAGTATCGACAGATTTCAGATCTACAACTTCTACTTTTATCTCATCAAGATTTCGTTCTTTTAATAAACGAGTAACCTTGCTGGCGACGGTTTGTGATGTGGCCACTCCGCTGCCACATGCAACAATAACTTTTTTCATAATGCCTCCTTATAAATTGATATTGGATGTCAATAGTGTAAAAATTTCATGTTCAGTTTTTGCGTGATAAAGTTCTTCTAAAAAACGCGAATTCACAAAGCAGGACATCAATTTTTGCAATAAATCAATATGTCCATCTTTTTGGTTAAACCCTAGCAAAAACACAAAATTAGCCTTTAATACATGGTCATTATTTGCCATTTCACGCCATGGAATAGTTCCTTTGGCTCGAGTAAAAAAGATAAACGGTCTAATAACATGTTCGACATCAGTATGTGGCATCGCAACCACATAAGGCTCGGTGGGTAATGCGGTAGGAAATGAAGACTCTCGTTGTTTAATTGCATCTAAAAAGGAATGATTCACATAACCACCACTTTTTAAAATAGGAAAAGTAAAATCGAAAAATTGATTTGTATTTTGAAAGTCTTTATCTAAAAGAATCAAATCTTCAAAAAACATTTGGTCGTTAGATTCATTTCCCATTTCATCCCCCATCATGATGTGATCAGCAAACTTTTAGAAATATTGTTAATTTGCTATTGCCAGAATTAAATCAACACTAATTTGATAGCATCAATTGTAGGAAATTAGGATAAAAGAAACGAATGGATTTGATACCAAATAATATCCATGATATTGCTCATCATAGGGACAATGATGTAGCTCTCCCTTAAACTATTGCAATTCAAAAGTAGCAATTCGCTATTATAAAAACAGAAGGGGGTAAACGAGAAAACCATGATAAAGCACCAAACTGTATCAATATAAAAAAGCAAGCGCAGGCATTCAAGTTAAATCACTATGCTATGGAGTGGCCTCTAAATAATTTAAATAAGGTGCGTTAATCAACGTCATTGTTAATGATAACAAACTGCTGCTTGACAGCAACGTGAAATCGGGTAAGGATATTGTTTAATATTTTCTCTATTTTAATGTTGTTACTATGAAGCAAACGCACTTATCTTACCCTATCTCCCCCCTTGATTTTAGTGATGATCAGATAAATGTTAGCTACCTTAAACAGCAACTTGATGAATTTCAGCAATGGTCAATGGCTCAATTCAAGCAACAAACAGATATTGATATATTAGTGCATTTGCGCAGCCAATTTATTGATCGTTTACTTCAACGTTTATGGTATTTTTACCAAATTCCTAAACATGTTTCTTCTTTCTTTAAACGCAATCGCATCGCTTTGGTTGCCGTTGGGGGCTATGGTCGAGCTGAATTACATCCATTGTCAGATATCGATATTTTGATTCTAAGTGACTACCCATTGACTAAAGAGATTGAAAAACAGATCGGTGATTTGGTTCGCTTGTTATGGGATTTACATTTAGATATAGGACACAGTGTTAGAACATTAAGAATTTGCCTGCAAGAAGCAAAAAATGACATCACCATAATGACCAATTTGATTGAATCGCGACTTATTTCAGGCAATCAATTACTGCTAGATGAACTACGTAAGCAAATTTTTAGCAAAAAAATATGGCCTTCTCGTGCTTTTTATAAAGCAAAAATTAAAGAACAACAAGATCGCCACCAGCAGTATCACAGTACCTCTTATAATCTAGAGCCTGATTTGAAAAATAGCCCAGGCGGATTGCGCGATATGCAAATAATCCAATGGATCGCCATTCGCCATTTTGGTGGTGAATTTTTACAAAAAATGGCTGACTTCAATTATTTAACTCCTGAGGATATTGAAGACTTCAAAACGTGTCGTAAATTTTTATGGCGAATGCGTTTTGCATTGCACTGCGTGATCGCTCGTTATGATAACCGCTTGCTTTTTGATAGGCAGCTTAGCATTGCCAATCTGTTAGGTTACAAAGGGGAAGGTAACACACCAGTAGAAAAAATGATGCACGACTATTACCGTGTTGCTCACAATATTACTGAACTCAATCAGATGTTATTACAACTTTTTTATGAATCGATACTTGAGTATAACTCCAAAAATAAACCTTATGATATTGATGAATATTTCCAAATTAGAGAAAGTTTAATTGATATAAAAGATGATAACCTCTTTAAAAAAGATCCTGTCATGATTATGCAGCTTTTTTATACCATTTTGCTTAATCCACAAATTACAGGGCTTTATTCAAACACCATTAGGCAGTTACGTTCAGCAAGAAGAAAATTAAAAGCTTTGCTATGTGAAGATCCTAAATCTCGGCAAATTTTTATGAAGATTATCAAACACCCTGATGCAATAAAAAAAGCCATTTTACCCATGCATCAATATGGCATATTAGCCGCATATATTCCAGACTGGAAGCATATCGCTGGCATGATGCAATTTGATCTTTTTCATGCTTATACCGTTGATGAACATACCATTCGGTTGCTAATTGAATTAGATAACCTAAAAACAGATAGCGGCAAACAAAAGCATCCTAATAGTTCGACCGTATTTGCGAAATTATCCAAACCTGAACTACTTATTATCACGGGTTTATTTCATGATATTGGTAAAGGACGACATGGTGATCATTCTGAAATAGGCGCACAGCTCGTTGAAAAATTTTGTCAATTACACCAGCTAGATGCCAAAGATACCGATTTAATTATTTGGTTAGTACGCTATCACTTACTGATGTCGGTAACCGCACAAAGTCGCGATTTGCAAGATCCTGCAGTGATTCGAGAATTTATTCAACAAGTAAAAAGTAAGCGCCGCTTACAGTATTTACTCTGTTTAACTATTGCCGATGTTTGTGCAACCAATGAAACGCTTTGGAATAGCTGGAAGCAAAGCTTAATGCGTGAACTTTATTTTACCGCAATGCGATCTTTTGATTCAGGTATCCACCAAATTCCAGAGCAACGAAGTATTGCAAGGCAACACAAACAAGAAGCACTCGCGACTTTACTCAAACAAAATTACGATGAATGGCAAATCAAGAATCTTTGGCAAGACTGCCGCGTTGACTACTTTCTGCGGTATACAACGGAACAAATTGTTATACATGCTCAAAATTTATTACATCATGATTTAACGCAAACCTTAGTGTTAATCAATCCAAATCCATATCATGGTGGCAGTGAGATTTTTATTTATTCGCCTGATAGACCTTATCTATTTGCAACTGTTTGTAATACACTCAGTATGCATAATTTAACTATTCACGATGCACTCATTATTACCAATAAAAAAGGATTTGCCCTTGATACATTTATTGTACTTGAGCCAAATGGGCAAACAGTGCAAGAAGATCGGCACCAAGGTATTATAAAAGCACTGGAAAAAGCACTACACCACCCCGTTTATCAAGGAGTGACAATTAAACCACCAAAGAAAAGATTGCAATCTTTTTCTGTACCAACACAAGTCAATTTTTTATCCGCTTTCAATGAAAGGCAAACGTATATGGAGCTCATTGCATTAGACATGCCTGGCTTACTTGCTTGTGTCGGCGAGATATTTGCTAATTTAGATTTATCATTACGGAGTGCTAAAATTGCCACTATTGGTGAACATATTGAAGATTTATTTATCTTAACAGATAAATACAACAATGCACTGGATGACACTACCTGTAATCAATTACGAGAATTGATTGTAACTACCATTGATTCAATGAACTAATTAATCAAATTAAAGACATCGCTTATGCAATTTTTTATTATTTTGTTTCCCATTTTTGCTATTTTTATTGTCGGGTTTATCGCACAAAAAGCCTTAAATTTTGATGTTGCTAATCTATCAAAAATGTCACTTTATGTACTATCCCCATTTTTGGCATTTAAAACATTTTATACGCATACGTTAACGGCTGATTATTTATTTTATATCTGTTATATTTTTGGTCTCTGTTTTTCATTAGTCATTATCATCTCCACTTGGTCTATGATGATGAAATATTCAGCCAAAGAGCGCTGTGCCATGATTTTAAGTTCATGTTTTATGAATAATGGTAATTATGGGACTCCGGTACTGTTAGTCTTTTTTGGCACAGTAGGATTTGACCTTGGCGTGATTATGATGGTATTGCAACAATTTGTAATGAGCACAGTTGGCATCTATTATGCAGCAAAAGGCAGTGCCCGTAGTGATATTGTCAGTCAAAAAGATGTCATCAATAAAGTTATCCGCATGCCTGTAGCTTATGGCGCTTTATTAGGTATGCTTTTTCAGTTGTGCCATATTCCTTTGTCCAAATCCATAATGACATCCATTGGCATGATTGGTGATTGTTCAATCGTTGTCATTATGATTATTTTGGGAATGCAATTAGCCAAAATCAAGATCCAACAACTGGATTATCCTAAACTTTCATTTTCATTACTAACCCGAATGATTATTTCACCGCTAGTCGCATTTGGCATGGTCTATTTTATGCCTATTTTGCCGATTTATAAGCAAATATTAATCGTATTAGCTGCCATGCCGAGTGCCGCCAATACAACACTCATGTCAGTACAGTTTGATACTCATCCAGAACTGGTATCAAGTGCAACCTTAGTTAGTACATTATTAAGCTTAATCACATTACCTATTGTGCTGTGGCTTGTTGGTGCACCAATACCGTTTTAATTGTAAACAGCGCGCTTAAGTAAGCGCGCGTTGCACCAGAGAGTTTAAAATCCGTTTTGCAGTCGCTAAAAACATTGCCCATACTTTACCGTTTATAAAAAATAAAACAGCGAGTAATTAATCCTTACCTAACCACTCTTTTTCAAACTGATTTACAAACTGAACCAAAAAATGATGCCGTTGCTCAGCGAGCTTTTTAGCTATTGGGGTATTCATCTTATCTTTAAGCAAAAAAAGCTTTTCATAAAAATGATTAATGACGGTATTGCCTTGTTTATAATTATCTTCATTCAATGCAGCTCGTGGTGAAATATCAGGATCGTACATAATATGATGTTTATTGCCACCATAATAGAAGGTGCGAGCAATACCAATTGCCCCCAATGCATCTAACCGATCAGCATCTTGCACAATTTGCCCTTCTAATGATAATGTTTTTTTCTGATTAAGATTTTTTCGATATGACATATTTTCAATAATGTCAAAGATCATTTTAATTTCGCTATCAGTTAACGCCTGTAATATTAAATAATCACGCAACTCCATAACAGCTTGATTCACATCTGCAACCACTTTTTCATCAATCACGTCATGTAAATAAGCACTAACAATCACAATAAAGCCATTCGCTTTTGGCTCATGCTTTAAAATCTGCTCGGCCAATCTCACCACGCGCTCAATATGCGCCATATCATGACCGGAAAAATCATTAGCCAATTTTTGTTTAACAAAAGCTTGTATGGCTTGAATCACACCCTGCTTATGTTTATTTGTTTTATTATTCATAATGTTATATCGCTTATTTAATTAACACAAACTGTATTTCCAGACGCCCAATAGCCAACCGACCCCATATTGCTGTATATTAAAAGATTATAAGGTTTAGTGCCTTGATATGTATTTTTAGTCCAATAAACCTCATTACTTTTGAAATTACTACCAGGGTAGCTGTTAGCAGACTCATAAATTTCTCCCCATTCTGCCAATAATCCCCCACCAATACGGCGTTGATAATTATTTCTCTGACCTGCTAAACCTTGATTCCACTCTCGAGAATTAGCATTAGTCAGTTGATCAACTGTAGGTATTTGATAGCCTAACTGATTACAGTATTGTTCAGCTTGAGCATAACTACGATTGCTACCACTATAATCCTTTCTTGCGATAAACCATTTTTTAATGGTAAAACTATATACTTTATTAGTTTTGGCTTTATCGGAATATAAGAAAAAGGTCGTCGGCAGTGCGGTTGCTGCTTCGGCGGCGCTAGCCCCCTCTTTGGGTCCGACTAATCGAATCTTGGCAATACTGCCATTGCCCGTTATAGTTAAATCAATACCCGATGTTGCTGGTGACTTGTCAAACGTCATCTCACTACCTAAGCTATCAACCATATCCATGGTAAAAAATAGCCCATATGCCCCCATGGTTGGAAAGTTTGATGCCGGATTATTTAAATCTTGACGTTTAAAGCCTTTTGCATCGTCCCATTCGCTCGGTGGTCCTGAATAATTCGACCCACCCCAATTACCGCGACTATTACTTAAAGACAAGTTGGGCTTGGCAGAATAAGTACAAGCGCCTTTAGGAGGATTTAAGTAATAGGTGGCGCTATTAGCCCCTATCCGAGTGGAATTTGGGTAGCCATAAGCCGTTGATAAAATACTATGATCACTCTGCATTGTTACACTATATGGCGCATTGCAATCCTGAAAGGTATCATCTAATCCCATTTCGGCACCATTGGCATCTCGACCAATAATGGTTAAATTCCCTGTTGCGGTAATATCACCATCACCATCTTTATCGGCCCAAAAACCATTATTATTCAGTAAATCGGTCATTGAAATAGTATTTTGACCCGTTGGAATGAGCGTTTTAATATCACTAAGTTTTAAGCCATCACGTGACAATGGTAGCGGATTGGCTTTAGATGAGGGATTGTTTTTTTGGGTTAGCACCTGACCATCAGGTAGCTCGATATCTAAAAATCTATCCGTATCCCATGATTGGGTTTGCCCACCATCAAACGTTAAATAAGGCGCCGAACCCTGTATTGCTTTTGCGGTTTTTGCGGGTTCAACATTAGGTAACTGAGCAAATAAAGGATGATTAATGCCTATACAACAATACAAAAATAAAATGGATTTAAAAGTAATGACCTTTTTTTGCAATATCAACGGTAAATCACTACAGGAACATAATCGACACAGATAAAAAGACCGAAAGTAACTTAATGCCAACTGCTTAACTAACCAACTTTTGCTCTTCTTTTTTATTCTAACTCGTTGCTCCTTTAACTTCATGATGATGTTCCTTTACATTGATATCCACATCATACAAACGCTATACTACAACGCAGCTAGCATAGTTTATTGCCAACTTATCATATCGTGTAACACTTGCATGGTAATGTTTTATTTTTGCAAATACATTTTCAACAAAAAGATCTAATTTCATAAATTAAAAATTAAGTCAATACCATTATAATATAAAATACTGTTTTTTAACAGAAGATTTTCAATAAAATGATTATCTATCACATGTAAAAAAGCATATTCCTACCGCCTAAACATAATATTAGCAAGTTAAATGCGCTTTCTATGGTAACTTAATCTTATATGGCTAAAATAAATACACCGCCGTTAATAGTAAAATTTCAGTAATTAATGTTTTTTTATTGTTTCTTTATTTTCTTTCGATTGTTTTCAGTAGATTGGAAAGGTAGAATGCGCAGATCTCAGGCATCATGAAAGCAAATTTTGGAGTTCACCTAGTGAAAACATTAGTACGCAAGGTTTTGCCATGGCAGTTCATTGAACGCTTCACTCGATACCGCCAACGTCTAGCTTTATTACTAGGGCTATCTATCTTTTTTATTGCATTAATGATTTGTTGGAATCTATTAAAAGAAATTAATCTGAGAGATTTAAAACAAGCCTTTCGAGATCTTCCAATTAACGCAATTTTATTTTCTTGCTTATCGGCTGTTGGTAGTTATTTTATGTTGATTTGTTATGAATGGTCAGCAGCCCGTTATGCGGGAGTCAAATTAAAAGCATCAATGTTAATTCTTGGCGCAATTTGTGCCTCTGCAATTGGTAATGCTATAGGTTTGTCTGTTTTATCTGGGGGAGCTGTGCGATGCCGCCTTTATTTTAAACAAGGCTTAACCGCCATAGATGTGGCCAGAATGTCACTTTTTGTGACGTTATCATTAGGTTGTTCATTACCTTTATTTGCAACAATTGCCGCATTAATCCACACACAACAAACAATGCTAGCGCTTCATATGTCAAAAAATGGCATATGGTTAACCGCAATATCGATATTTTGTGTTTATGCCTTAGTTTTTGTTTTTTTGTATCGACACCAATTACCCGAAAAACCCAATAAAGACACAAGGCTATTTCAACTATTCCGCTGGACAATTCGCTTACCAAGCATCCGCTTAGCAATCTGTCAGCTTATTATCACGTTATTTGATGCTATTTTAGCTGGTGCTATTCTCTACTTTTTATTACCAACACAGCCTAATTTCATCATTTTTATTATGGTTTACATTTTAGCTTTAGTTGCTGGCGTACTAAGCCATGTCCCTGGAGGGGTCGGTGTTTTTGAAGCAATTATGTTAGCGGCATTATCATCAGAAATTGGCGCTGCACCATTAACCGTTGCGCTTGTTATTTATCGAACTATTTATATTTTAATCCCACTTATTCCCGCAGGGATCTTATTACTGGTTAATGAAGGCAAGCACTATTTAACTGCACCACAGGTAAAACAGACCGAAACAGGTATTGCTGCGTTGGTCATGGCCTCTACCGTGTTTTTCGCAGGTGTTGTCATGATGTTTTCAAGCGTATTACCCGGTTTTAATCATGACTTAGTTAACACATTGATTCCCAAAAAAGTGATCAACATTGCCCATTTAATTGCGAGTTTAATCGGTATTTTATGTTTATTGCTCGCAATGGGATTACGTCGTCGGCTCTTTTCGGCTTGGTGGGGTGCGGTCATATTATTAATAATAGGAAGTGTGCTTTCCTTATTACGGGGATTACATTGGATCGAAGCTACCATATTATTAAGCATTGCCCTCTTATTAATCAATTTTAGGCACTCTTTTTATCGAAAAAGCCGCTTGATGATCATTCCTTTTTCTTTTAAATTTTTTGCCATCTGTTTTGGTATGATCGCACTGTTTGTATGGGTGATTTTATTTATCTACCAAGATGTACCTTATAGTCATGCTTTATGGTGGCAATTTGAATTAGACAGCAAAGTGCCACAAGCATTACGTGCCGCCTTGGGCAGCTTTATTTTATTAAGTTGTGTGATGCTATTTTGGATTTTTCGCCCAGCATTACCTATTTTAACTAAACCCAACAAAGCACAGCTTAGCAAGGCTTACCAAATTATGCTAGATTCCAAACAGCCTGAAGGCGGGCTTGCTATGACTGGAGATAAGTCATTACTGTTTAATGAGGCCGAAACCTCATTTATTATGTACGCAAGGCGTGGGCGAAGTATGATTGCACTTTATGACCCCATTGGCGATAATGCTGATCGTGCTGATTTAATTTGGGCTTTTCGTGATCTTTGTGATCAACATAATCTTCGCCCTGTTTTTTATCAAGTCAAAGCAGCAAATTTACCTTTTTATATGGATATTGGTTTACGTACCGTTAAATTAGGTGAAGAAGCCTTAGTCAATTTAAAAATATTTGATTTGGCGTCAAAAGATTATAAAGATCTTCGCTATACTTGGAACCGAGGGCAACGTGATGGACTTTCGCTAAAGTTTTATCCACCAGGAGCAGCACCGATCGATGAATTAAAAGCCGTCTCTGATGCATGGCTAAAAAACAAACATTCGAAAGAAAAAGGGTTCTCATTAGGATCGTTTTCTAAACAATATTTGGATAATTTCACCATCGCGGCCATTACCTATGAAGATCGCATTATTGCTTTTGTCAATCTGTTAGAAACCAAGCAACACCATTCAGCGAGTATTGATTTAATGCGAGTGGTGCAAGATATACCTAAATTAACCATGGAATTTTTAATGGTTGGATTAATTTTACATTATCAAGAAAAAGGATATAAATATTTTAGCCTAGGCATGGTACCCCTTGCTGGCATGCAAAGGCGCCGAGGTGCTCCCATGATTCAAAGACTAGGTGCATTAGTTTTTCGCCGTGGTGGGCGTTTTTATAATTTCCAAGGCCTACGTCGCTTTAAAGAAAAGTTTGCAACGCATTGGGAACCCCGTTATATGGCAGTGCCTGCTGGACTGGATCCTTTAGTTGCAATCATTGACACAACCATGCTTATTTCAGGCGGCATAACGGGTCTAAAAAAGAATAAGAATCCATAATATGAAAAAAATCATACGTTGTATTTTATTTTTAATTATCATGCTCCTCATAACCTTGCTGGGCTTGGTTGGTTGGTATCTGATAAAAAACCAAAGCAGTGCATCAGTAAACGTCATCACTATCAACAATGATCTGTCTATTATATCGGCAAGTCCTAAACAAACTGCTGAAGCAGCTGCTGTTATTGTGGCCACCAAAGATAATCATTTTACAGAACAACAACTATTAAACTTATCAGAAAAAACGGGCGCAAAACTGGTTCAGTTTGAATTAAAGCCACAGGCAAGCTGTGCCGAACAAAAAAATCGGTTTAAACAAGCCGTAAAAGTGTTAGACGAGTCTAATTTTGCTGTCGCAGGTATGCAAGAAGGGGCTGCTTTTGCATACCGTTGGTTAGCCGAACAACAAAGTGATGATGCTAAAGCACTATCAATTGAATTCATACTCGATCATAAAGATTGTGATGATCCACTACCAACACAAGCAAACCACGGGGCATGGCAAGTAATTTGGAATAATCCTCCCGAAGAAGAAGTGGCTGTATTTCCTCGTGAGCAAAAAAAAATCGCTGTTACAACGGCAATTGGAGAATATCAGGCTTCACCAGTGGAACTACTGACTATACACCTTGCGTCGATATTATTTGGCAAACATGAACAGCTACCTGTTATTGAATTACCCGCAACTAGCAAAGAAGTTCACCCTAATATGGTTACGCTTTATTATTCGGGTGATGGTGGCTGGCGTGATTTAGATAAGGTATCAGCCGAGTATATGGCTTCGCACGGTTATTCGGTAGTGGGGGTTGATGCATTAAAACTATTTTGGCAACATCGTTCTGTTGAACGTAGTGCAAAAGATCTTGCTTACTTAATGCAACAATATCGTGAAAAATGGGGAACAACCCGTTTTGTGCTTGCCGGGTATTCATTTGGCGGAGATATCTTACCTGCACTTTACAATCGTTTATCAAGCGCAGATCAAAATAGCGTTCAAGCCATTGTGATGATCGCATTTTCAAAAAATGCTAATTTTGAAATTGAAATCAGTGGTTGGCTTGGTCAATCGGGTAATGAAATGAAAACAGCTCCAGAAGTCAATAACATTCCTGCCAGCAAACTATTTTGTATTTATGGTGAAGAAGAAATAAATGATACTGGATGCTTACAACCAGAAATGAAAGGAGAAACATTTAAATTACCCGGTGGACACCATTTCGATGAAAATTATGAACATTTGGGTAAAATTATCATGGATGCCATTGATAAAAGAATGCAATAATTCGATTCATAATACCAAAATGTTTTACAAAATGATTAAACAGGCGCTAATGCGCCTGTTCATATTCAATTTAGCAAAAACGGCTTATTTTCTTTTTACGCTGATTTTGCCTTCTGATAATAACACGCCACAAAGCGTAAACAATGTCCCAATAGCGGCAATCCAAGTAAACGGCTCATGCAAAATCACAACGGCAGCGATAATAGTAAGAATCGGAACCAAATATAAATAAATACTAATCTTAACTGCTCCTACTAATTTAACGGCATAATTCCAAGATGCAAAACAAATGGCCGAAGCGCCAACACCCAAAAACAAAATATTGAGTAGATTTACAGGATCGGTAAAACGAGACAAATGCCATTCAAAATCGAAGAAAGGCAATACAGGCAACATCAACATCAGACCATAAAAAAAGAATCTTCTTGTTAATAAAATTGTATTGTAACCATAATTACTACTCTTTTTTACCAAAATTGAATAGCAAGCCCAAAACAAACAAGCTAACATAGTTAGCAGATCACCAAGTGGATTGAGCGAAAGAACAAACTTGCCATTAAAGCTAATGATCCCAACACCAACAACGGCAAATAAACAACCAATATAAAAACGCTTCGGCGGCGTTTCGATCTTTAAAAAGAATATCGATAATATCGCAGTAAATATTGGTGCTAAAGTAGTAATAACCCCAACGTTAGACGCTGTTGTATAGGTTAATGCAATATTTTCGCACAAAAAATAACAAGTAACACCACACAGCCCAGCACACAAAAACATAACCTCTTTTTTAAAACCCTGCCATGCAAAAAAACGTGGTGCTAAGATCCAAAGAGTTAGATAACCAAGTCCAAATCGAAAAAACAAGATCTCAACCGGTTTAAAATCAATTAATAATATTTTAGTTGCAATAAATGTTGTTCCCCAAAGAAACACTGTCATAAGTGCAATTAAGTGTCCTTGTGTCCTGTTTGAAAATAACATAATAATTCTCTCTGCTCACATAACGATTTCGCAACCCAAGCACAAATTATTGCCTAAGCTATTATTAAAAATAATGATACTCAAAATAGTTTTAAACAATTTTTTGAAAAGGCTTGATAACGAATAAAAAGGCGCTATTTAAATAACCAAAATTTTAGCAATACTATCTTTCTGCCTATATAAGCGCAAATTGTTTCTAGCAAAAATAATAAAAAAACTAGCGCCAACTGTTAATAATAAATAAAGGATTTAATAAATTGCTTTAGAGGGGAAAATATAAGACAAAAAAAATCCACTCGAATATTCGAGTGGAAGGCAAAAAATGAAAAACGTAATCTGTTAATATAGACAGATTAAACGGCAAAAAGTTCAATTTAATTTCATATATTTTTTAACTTTTAACCAAATAACAATTAATACATTGATTTTAAATAACAATTATTTTAAAAAATATTTAAAAATAGTTATAAATATTATAAAACTTGCTCATTCACCTTCATCAAAATACAAAATAATTAGCGTGTTATATACCTAATTTGTAAAAAATGTGGTTATGCCACATCACCATAAAAATCCCTATCACTTTCGATTTGCCCATTCATTTGTTAGCTGGCAGGTTTTATGAATGTTTGATTGATACCATGGTTATTACACGATCTAATAAATACTGCAAAATCTCAATGGATCACGAAACGGTATAGAATCCTGAATATTTTTTACAAAAAAATATAACCTGAAAAGCAAACCTCACATCTTCACTAAAGCACCTATCGCTTTCAGCTTGCCTATTCATTTATTAGCAGACAGGTTTTATGAATATTTGATTGATACCACGGTTATCACACAATTTAATAAATAGAGATTGAAAATTCTCAAATAACCATAAAACGGTATAGAATCCTGAATATTTTTTACAAAAAATTTAGCCTAAAAAGCAAATATCACATATTCACTAAAGTCTCTATCGCTTCCAACTTGCCATTCATTTATTGGCTGGTGGATTTTATGAATGTTTGATTAATACCACGGTTATCACACGATCTAATAAATACTGCAAAGTCTCAATGGTTCACGAAACGGTATAGAATCCTGAATATTTTTTACAAAAATATAGCCTGAAATCAGGCTTTTTAGCGTGTTATATATGGTCAAACGACTAAAACATTGTGGCGGTTATTTTTCTTTATGATATAAACGCTATATCGCTTGTCTGTGATTTGACGTTAGTTTTGTTTTTTATATCTATTTATAACTTATAACATTCGTTTCTCAAATTACAGTAAATAACGCGATTAATTCCGAAACCTAATTTAACTGTTACAAACTTTATTTTTATACTGAAACACATAGTTACCTGAAACTTTTTTACAAAATTAAAATTGGTAAATTTTGATTAAATAGCAATCCTAAAACGATCGCGATATACTCCGCTCAAAAATCGGGCTAACTCAGTTCTTGCCTAACTTGTATTCCATCTTGAATTCACCTATAATGCCCTGATATTGTGCTTAGGTACAATTCACAATTGGGGCTGATTCTGGATTCGACGGGATTTGCGAAACCCAAGGTGCATGCCGAGGTGCGGTAGGCCTCGTAAATAAACCGCAAAAAAATAGTCGCAAACGACGAAAACTACGCACTAGCAGCTTAATAACCTGTATAGAGCCTTCTCTCCCTAGCCTCCGCTCGTAGGACGGGGATCAAGAGGAGTCAAACCCAAACGAGATCGTGTGGAAGCCTTGCTTGGGGCGGAAGCATTAAATTTAATCAAGCTAGTTTATCAGTGGCGTGTTTGTTCGCAGCGGGTAGATGAAATTCAAAAACAAACTACGCATGTAGTACCGAGGATGTAGAGATTTCGGACGCGGGTTCAACTCCCGCCAGCTCCACCACTTACCAAAATAAAACAATCAATAAAATCAATATCTTATAAAATAAAATCACTGTCTTTTTATACATAAAACTGACTTAAAATAGACTATATCAGGACATAAAAATGCACGTGAAATGCACGTGCATTTTTTCCAGTGTATTTTATGGCTTCATCTCAACAGTTCACATCCAAAAAATTCAACATAAAATAATTTTAAAAATTCACTTTTGCTCATCATGATAACAATAAACTACACACTACCAATTTACATACGCATGACGCCCTAAGATTACGAAATGATATATCGGGTGATATGCTACATTATCAACAGCGACGACGAACACAATTATGTATTCTATCAAACGCAGAAAACAATATACGATATCGCCGATTTTGTGATGCTACATGACGCTGTTGAGTATTGTAAGTTGAAGATTGATAGTGTGTTTTGATTACTCTGGTTTTTCCGGCCATTCAATTTTCGGTGCAGCATCGACATCAATACGATTTAGTAGAACCCTGTATTTTTTCCATACTGCATGCAATGATTTTTCTTCATCAGTTGCAATGTCCGTATCAATTGCATCTTGTAAATAATTAATCTGCGTAGTAGCTTCGCTTAATAGCTGTTTTTTTTGTGCTGTTGCTACAGCTACATAGTGCTGATGCTGTTTTTCTTTATCAAGTACCCATTTTTTGCCATTCCATGAATCAAATTCAGATGTAGGTTTTAATAATGTAAAACCATCTGGAATATCGCCGATGATTGTCATTGTTAATTCTTCACCGGTTTTTGTTGAATAGATTGATTTACCTCGATGATCTGCTAAATATGTCCATTTATCACCCTTCCGTACAATTGCGTACTCTTCACCAACATCGTTCGGAGCATCTAAGCAAACATGAGGAGGTATACCAAGACCGACTGCGAGATATTCGTATGTCGCGCTAACAAATTCTCCTGTCTCTGTATTTGTGTTATACACTAACGCATACCCAGCATTTGTAACAAAACCGTCTGAATTAAATTCAGCAAAGATTGGTTGTAATTGATATTTCATAAATAATACTCCTTAAATTATTAAATTATGCGGCGCGAACTATATATAAATATGCTGTACTACGAACTCGAAACTCATGAGCAACTGGCACCTGTCTTGATGCATCAAGTGCTATTAGTGAATTTCCTTCTGCAGTGCCCCCTGTTGCATGTTTACGTGAATCTTGTACTGAGTAAAAAACACCACTGATATTAGCTCCACCGGTGTTTCCCCCAATGTTTGATTCAAAACCAAACGTCCCAGTTAAGTTTCTCATTGCATCGCCTTGTTCGCTCAGAATAACGCGATCAACGTCTATACCACGTCCAGCATCTAACCCTCGAATCGTGCTTGCACGCATTTCTGGTAAATAGCCTGATGGATATGCTGCTGCAAGACGCGGGTAAAGCGATTTGTCAAATTGCCATCCATTGCAAATTAAAAAGTTTGGTGGCGGTGTGAGAGTTGGCCACGGCAAAGGAACACCTACAGGGATAAAACTGTTAACAAAGTCTTCTAAGCCTCTGATCTTATCAACATTAACATAACCATGGATAAGCCCACCATCACGACCAACACACCAACTTAAATCACTATTTGGTGATTGATGATCATAAAACCCAAAAATCCCGTCATCCCGCACGGTTGCGTGATATTGTTTGCTGGGTGAAAAAATGACAGATTCAAAATCAAGTGGTTGAAATTTATCTGTAATTTTATTTAAACTATCATTAGTCTCGTTAATTCTATTATTAGTATTTATCAGATTATTATTAGTATTCGTTATATTGTTATTCGTTTGATTTATAAAATCATTCAAACCAGGAATTCTATCTACATTTACATAACCATTATTTAACCCACCGTCCGGACTAACAGACCAAACCAATTTATTTTTTTTTGAATTATAAAAACCCAAAACACCATCATTTCTTACGACGAGATGAAACATCTTATCTGGTGAAAATATTACAGATTCAAAATCTAATGGCTTAAATGTATTGTTAATTAAACTAGCTAGATCGTACGCTTTTTTGACTGCTAGCGATGTCGCCGCGGTTGTTTCTGATTCACTATTAACCGATGAACTAAGTTTAATTTTACCGGTTTCTACATACTGTAAAATAGCTAATTTAAGCTGATCATGTTTCTCTTTATTTAGTGTAATGCCCACTGATTCGATAACGTTGGCTATTTCTTCTTGCAGTGCATCAAAATATAAATAATCAAGTTGTGTTGCTAGTGTACCGGTTTGTGGATTCCCACGGGTAAAGCCGTTTTTCCCCTGACCAAATTTATCTTTTTGTGCAGTTGGTGTGTCAATTCTATGCATTGATTACTCCGTATTTAAAAATTACATAAGTATGTGATGCGCATAATTTTTCAATTATGCATTCAATTTGTTTATTGCCCCATTTTCTCAAGTATGAATTACAACTATCTTCGCATGTCATTTCTGTTATATGACGACCTGCTGGAATATTCACGACCCAGTAATAACGCCATTCTTCATCATATAAATAGTCTTCGCATGATGATTCACATGTAAAAACATCATTGTTATAGTTAGTGATAGTTGCATCTGGATAACCATTAATTGCTAGTGTTTGTAGATAAAAATCTTTGTTTATTCCACCAGCTAGATTTAGTTTAGAATCTAGCCGATTTCGGCGAGTTGTTAACGTCTGAGATTCTTCTGAATAGCAACTATCAGGTAAACCACATATTTGCTCATATCTATCGATAAGTTCGTTTGTAGTACGTGGATCTATCTCTCGCATTAAATCATCAACACGAAGATGTGTTTTTGATAGTGTTAATGCAAGTGATAAAAGAATTGGCTCTGTTTTATCCCACGCGGGGCCGTAAGGCAATAAATTGCCAACCATGCGTTGGTATTGTTTTTCTATATCCATTCAATACCTCCGAACACAGCCACCTGATTTTTCTCAATAAAAATATCGTTATCTGGGTAGAGTAATTCATGAGAATATTCGCCGAATGATTTACTAATTACTTCACTTATGCGAGATTTGAATAATGTTGTTTGAGGCGTACCTTCTCTCAATAAAAATGACTTTAGTTCTAATTCAATTTGATAACGAATTTCGGGATTATCTGGAGTCACCATGAGCTTAAAATTAATCGGTCTAGGTATCGGTGAAAAGACAATTAACATTGAGCCAGCCACAGGAGCCAATGGCTCTATATGTTTTTTGACATTTTGAATTGTTGTATTGTCTAAAACTGGGTTAACTGGATCATTATTAGCAACCAATATGCCAACGCTACCAGTTCCCGCCCAGTGACGATAACACCAAGCTCTTGTAACTCCAGGTACTTCTTTCGCCCACTGTACATAATCTTGATCGGCTCCGCTTTGGGGTGTGTAATACCATCTATCGATAACTCGTTTTCTAAAAGATTCTAAGTCCTCAATATCAGCACCTGACTCAATAGAATCAGCAAAACAAGTTGATGATAGACCAGTAACAGGGGTGATCAGTGACATACTGGTACCATCATCACAATTCCCTTTTTTACCTACCTCGTCACATACTACAGGCACTCTTAAAATATTATTTGCTGATGTTGTCGTTTGAGTAACTGTATACATACACTGATCAACTTGGCGCCTGACCTTTTGGTCTTTATTAATAACAATGCCATCAGCCACTTCATCAAATCGAATATAACCAACTGCTGGTGTTGGTTGTTTTCTATAGCAACGCTTCATATTTCCATGCCGAGTTAACCAATCTTCATCGGCCTGATCGGGCAAAATATTTTTGGCCATATTTTCAATATAACCCAATAATACATGTGTGGCCCCCGCTATAACTCGCCCGTATACTTCCGGGTCATTACGGCGTAATGAAATTAATTCATCATCGACAGCTAGGCGCGCATATAAATCATTGCGTATAGTTGTGATTAAATCCGGTAATGTTGGTCTTGAAAATCCACTAGACATTAATATCACTCCATAAGTTGTCAAACCTAAATTCTTCATTGCTACCATCTTTTTTGTAAATATTGATAGTAGCAACTAAAACGGTTAAATCGGTTCGCTTTACTGAAACATCAATACGTGATGCCAGCCCATCATCAATCATCCATTGAACCGCTTCTTTTATGTAAATTTTTGCAAAGTTAGCTGTTTGATTAGTTAATTTTGAGCGAGCCAATAAATAAAGGCGTGACCCAATTTTGTCATTTGCTATACTAGGGTATGAATCGCCCCACCAACCGTATGGATGATATGAATCGTCACTGGTGTTTTTTCGTCGCCATGTGAATAGCGAAATTATTAGCGCACGATATAACTTATTTTGAATATTAGTGGGATAAGTATTTCTACCATTTACTGTTAATATCATTTTGTTTTAGCCATAAAAAAACCGTCTAATGACGGTTTATGTAATGAAGTGAGAATTATTCTAATAATTGATTAGGAGTTTGTGTGACCGAGTTTGTTTCGTTATGCGTATGACCATTATAAATAGTTCTGATGTTTGAAATAGTGCTAGTTTTATCTTCTATTTCCCCAGACGATTTTAATAATGGTGTATTAAACTGTGTTCCTGATGATGCGTTAACTATTAAGTTTTTTGTATTTAACTCTATTGCATCATCAGCATTCACAATAAATTTTTTTGTTTTTACATTGATTTCATTATTGCGATTAAAAATAATGTAATCACCTTCATCTGTATAAATAGCAACTTCACCCTGCTTTAGTGACGTAATACGGTAACGACGATCCCCTGCGGCAAGAATCACACCATGCGATTTATCGCCGTCTAAGAATAGCGCCACTGCTTCTGCACCATCCAATGGTCTTGATGTGAACCCGTATGGCTCGATATGCTCGACATCACTTTTTTGTTCACCGCCCGACATTTTGATTTGCAACGTCTGGCATTTGCTTGCGCTATTACTGAATGTGATATAGCCCCGAGATACAAGGTTCATTATTTTATTTAAAACTTTACGCATTAAAATACCTCGCCATCGGCTTTCTTACCTTTTTTCTTCTTGGTTTTCTTCTTATCAGGCAAATAGGCTTCAACGGGTCCTACTTTTAATTCACATAACGTTCCACGACTGCTTAAGCTGTATTTAACTTCGGCAATAACCAGTTTTTCATTATCATAACCCAGTAGCGGATCATCAACGACAACCATTTGATTCGGTTTCCATAACGTTCCATCACCTTGCCGCCAACCTTGAACCGTGTATGTAACTTCTCTGGTTTTGCTTGCTCTCAGCACTTTTTCCATTTCACAGCGTTCTTGGCAAGTACCGTTATTCGAATCGCCAGACTGTTTAATGATTAGAGGGCGGTATCTTAAGATCCCTTCATCTTTAGATGTGGATCTAACTGATGCTAGTGTTGCTTCACCAAAGTTTTCATCATCACCAACACCTTGCCCTGAGACAAAGTAATCTGAATACCGATCTTTGATACTCTTTTCAGTATCCGCAGACAAAATATTAGCCCCTAAAACCAATGCTGTTTTTGCCTCATCTGAACCAATGTCACCAATTATTACTTGCCCTTGCTCATCATCGAATACAACTATTTGTTGCATGCCCATTATTTTACTAATGACATCAAAAACGGTATCCCCTTGGTCCGCTTGAATACTAACGGAACCTGCATCACTGCCTTGATTAATAACATTCAGTTTGAATGGTTTAACCAAATCTTGAATAACTTTAATAGTTGAACTACCGCTATATTGTTTGGGTACCGCACTACAATCAACACAATCAGCCGTTTTACTTCTACCGACAATGCCCATTGATAGCGATCCTGCATCGTACCGAATCGGCAACGCTTCAACATACCCTGTTAAAACCACGTCATCATCGATATACACTTCAACTAAATCACCATTTTTAACATCAATTTTCGTCTCTGAATCCTCGCCTGATGATGGCCATTGTCGAGTAATGGTGACATTAAAATCACGGGCTAGCCGTTCAATACCGGCCGAAATACTCACATCAGTCCAACCCCCGAAGTACTTACGGTTAACTTTCAAAAAAACTTTATTTTGATTCATGGTTTTGGTACTCGCAGCTCTTTTACAGGAATAAAACCAGGATGAAGAATATTGTTGCGAATCGATATATCATCACAACGTGTAGCATTGTTATAAAGATAGTGAGCTAAAACTAAATCGGGCAATACTTCATTAGGAATATAGACAATTGTTTTTTCTATTTTGATTAAGCGTGCATTGATATCTTGGTTAACCGCAGCCTTTAATTTTACTAGCGCAATGTATAAACCATCATGCTCGGTTCGTGACAATTCTTTATCAAAGGATTCATTAATGGATTCTTTGATATCCAGTAAATCATCAAATGAAATTGTATTACTTTTTTCAATTGTTGATGATGTTGATACGGGAGTGTTTGTTATGTTAGCCGTTGAATGATGAGTTGGTAACGTATGATCTTGGTCAAAAGAATGCTCTTTTTTACCTTTTGTTGATTCTAATGCCACAGGAGCAAAAGCTTGCTTCCTTTTATCTTCAACCTGTTTCGGTAGTGATGCGATTATTCGTGATGCTTCTGTTAGAGCGGTTACTCGAATAGCAGTATTAATTAAGTTTTGATTTTTCTTTCTTTTTTTAGTTGATTTGCTATCCGTTGACCAAATAGCACCGGGTAAAATGCTTTTTATAAACGATATACCGTTAAACACCTTTACCCTTGCTATCAACCCATTTATAGAATTGGAAAATTTTGTCGCACTCTTCCAAACATTTTTGATTGAATTAATAATGGATGAACCACCCGCACCGAGAATTGGCGACAGGTCACCATTTAGGATTTTAACCGCATCATTAACATATGGAGTTATCGCATTATAAGCATCAGCGATGTCATTTAAAATTGACATGGTGTCATCAAGAATACTGTGCTGTACAAAATCGGGCGCATCGATTAAGTCAAAATCTTCAAACGCATCTAATAGAGCCTGATCTACATTATCTGCATTTTCATCAACTACATCATCAGTAGCAACAGAGGAATCGGGGAATAATAACTCACCAGCTTCGACAAATGAAAATGAAATAACACTCATTCGACCGTTTTCAACGGAGTTGCTGACTGTTGCTGTACCCACAATATTAACATTAAGTTCGCCAAGAATAGGATGTATTAATGTTCCTGCTCCCTCTTCTTCAATTGCTTCTACCAGTTTTTCAGCTTGTTCTTTGTGATCGTCACCAACAACAAATGCGTCAATTTTATTTTTACGTGCTGAACGTCCCAGATCTTCGGTATAGGGTACATCTCTAAAAGGGTATTCGTGCGTTTGATTGCGCCGTCCAAACTCTGATGATGTACCGCTAACTTGAAACGGTACACCTCGAAAACTGGCCGGCAATAAATTATTTAACCAATTCATGAAGTTCATCAGTTTGCCCCTATAGCATATGGATTCCAGCCAACATCAGCTTTAGTGTTAAAACCAGATGCTTGTTTTGTCTCTTTTACTACTGTGCCATTCGGTGCATTCTCAAACTTAACAACAAGTTCGCCTTTACTGTTGCGATTTACATTATTATTTGAAAAGTTGTTTAGTGGCATTTGTGGTGCTTGATAATATGGATAGGTGACCATTGGTTTCGCCATTTCTTTCGGTAAATTTGCTGTATCAATCTTAACTTTTACTTCCTTTTCATCATCACCGAAAATATAGTCCCACGCATCTAGTAGCGGTTGGATGCCTGACTTAACGTTATCCCACAAGTTTTTAAAGAAATTCTGAACACTTTCCCACACTTTGGGTATAGCTTCACCCGCATTTTTAAAAGGTTCGATAAAGACATCAAAAATGGGCATTACGTATGGCTGGATAAACTCCCATAACTCACTAAAAAACTTAATAACAGCATTCCAACCTTCTTCAATTAGTGCCGCTCCAGCTTTAAATCCGTCAATAAAGACATCAAAAATAGGCATGACATAAGGTTTAATTACCCCCCACAACCATTGAAAGAACTTAACTATATCATCCCAGTATGTAATGATTAACACTGCGGCGATAGCAATGCCCGCCATAATAAGCCCGATTGGATTCATGGCCATCACAGCGTTCAAAGCTATTGACGCTATGCGCACAATTTTAAAAGCTTTTGATAAGGCTATTTGTGCAAATGAAAATAATTTTGTGGCAAAAGTAACACCTTTCAATATGCCATTGAAAATGGTGATCCCCGTTGATAATGAACCTACAATAAAGTTCACACCAGCACACGCAATCCGTAATCCAATTAACCCCGCAACCGCCATCGCCGCCATTTTCACTAGCTCCGGGTTTTCTTGGATGAAATGACCGAATGAAACCACTAATGGTTTTAGTCCAACTAATAATTCTGCGAAAGATGGTAGTAATGAATCACCAATTGATAGGCTAACATCGGTAAGAGCATTGTTAAATGATTGTAATTTGCCTGCAGTTGTGTTTGAACGGGATTCATATTCATTCTGCATTGACCCAGCATACTGAGATGCGTCACCCACCTGATCAAAGTTCTTTTTTAATAACTCCATATTGTTGAGTAATGGCGATATTGCAGCAACACTTTCTTTTCCAAACAACACTGTTAATGCCGCTGCACGTCTATCAGCCGACACCTTACCTAATGACTCTAACACAGACATGATTGTCCCTTGTGCGTCTTTTTGCATCCCTTTTGCTATTTGGGTTGATGTGAATCCAAGTTGTTGAAATGCCTTTTGTTGTTTCGCTGTCGCTGCTTTACCTGATGTTAGCGTCAGCATAAAGTTTTTAATACCTGTAGCCGCTTGATCGGTATTGGTACCCGTTGCAATAATTGTTGAACTTAATGCCGCTAATTTATCAGCACTAACCCCTGATTGTGCGGCAAGCGTACCCATTCGTGTAACTACATCTGAAATTTCCTTTGCTTTCGCATTCTGGCTATTACCTAATAAGTTAATCTTATCAGATAATTCAACTACTTCACTTTGAGTCAGTTTTAAAGCAGTTCGCCATGTTGACATTGTACTGCCTGCTTCTTCGGCTGTGGTATCAAACGCAATACCCATTTTTACGGCATCTTCGGCAAATCGTAGCAAATCATCCTTTGGGATATTTGCCTGACCACCCTCTGCAACGATAGAGGCGATATCTTTAGCCGCCATTGGTAAGCGTAATGACATTTCACGAATATCTTGCCCCATTTGTTTAAATTGCTCAGGCGTATCAAAGTCAACGACTTTCCTAATGTCAGCCATTTTTTCTTCATACCCCATTGCATCTTTCACCCCTTTTACAAACGGCGCAGAGATAGTTAGCCCAGTTACTGCATCTTTTAAACCAAGTTTGCCAAAACCTGATTTGTTCATGCTTTTTTGGAACTTTTCAAGTTTGCCTTTCATTGTATTTAATTGAGGTGACAGCTTATCAACACATGTCACCACTGCTTTTAAGTTAAAGCCTGCCATTTATGATTCCTTGCTATTTTCTATGCGATTTGCTTGTTCACATAATTCAAAAACTTCGGATAGTGAACGTTCTTCTATGATATAAAAAGGGGAGAGTTGCCAGTACTTGGCAAGGTCAAAACAAAGGTTTACAAGATATTCGATTGTAATTATTCCGCTGTCGCCTGTTCCTCCGCTGTATTCTCCACCTTCTCCTTTGGGCCGAAGAACATCATAATTTCACTCGTAATCATTAAAAAATCATAGGGTGTAAGTTGCTCAACGGAGCTTGGCGTAACGTTACCTAGCGCAACAATGTAATCGGCCACTTTTTTAGGGTCACCAATCATTTGGTTATCAAATGGGAAGCCTAATTTTTTGATATCTTTGACTGTTGGTTCTTTTAATTCCAGTACATGCAGCTCATTGCCGTGTGCCATAATCGGCTGTGATAATTTAATTTCTTTCATTATTGATAAAACCCTTCTTCACCGTGAAATTCGATTTCTGCTGTACCTTCTTCGGCATTGTGATTAACTTCACCTTCAACCCAAGCATTAGATAAAACGTAAACCTTACCGTTGGCTAATTCTGCGGTAACGGTCATTGAGTCACTCGACATTAATTTGTCGATTGGAAAATCACTTGGTACTTTAAAAGTCCCTTTAATGTAGGGAGCACGGAATGTTTCTTTGTAGTGAACGCTATTATCTAACCCCAAAATACTTTCTTTAACGTTAGTATTCATCGGGACTTCAATACCGCCCGTTAATGATAGTTGGTTGGAATCAACTTTAATATAAGTTGTTCCAGCGATACGTCGTTGTGTCATTAGTTTTTCTCCTCTTGATATTGCAATCTAAACTGTGCTAACACAGCAAAAACGCGTAGTTGATTAACGAGATCGGGTGGGAATAACACATCCAATCGATTTGGGTCGTTCACATTTCGTTCAACAATTAAGTTCTTCTTGAATACATCAAAATTTTCAACTAAGCCTAATAATTCTAGTTGACGATAAGTGGCGTTGATTTCCGCCTTAGCTACTGCTGGTGTAATAATTGCCTGTCCAGCACCAAACCGAGTGCCATCATTTGCCAATTTATGCCGCGGGTATTTAGATGTGATCACACTACGTAATTTACGTAATACATAAGCGAGTGTATGAAGTGTTTCACTATCTAAATAACTATTATCGGCTACACCGTAACTGTTACGTTGATATGTGGTGATATCTCGCTGAATTAATAAATTACCGCTAGAAGCATATGCTGTCGCAATGCCGTGGTTTAATAATGATTGTTGCTCTGTTAGTGTAAACTGATTGCTATCAGATGCTGGCAATGCACCATTTAATAATCCAGTTTGCGTTGGGCGAGCAGGATCATTACGAATAAAAATAGCGTTTCGCGCTGTTCGCATCGCAATTAATTCATCAATCCCCGTTTGAATGGTTTTCTCATAACCTGCAACGGTAATATGTTGGTAATTTAATTTATCGCCAAACTCTATAAGTTCGGATAAATCACCTTTTTTAGCGGTATAAGCATGTCCATACAATTGGCGCGCATAGCTCCAACGCCCTGTAGTATCATCCATTTCATGATTAAATGTTGCCAAAGATGATAAGTCATTAAATGGGAATGCGATAAAATCAAGTAGTTTGTCACCCATAGCGGCAATAACTGGCGTTAAATCTGGAGTGCCAGTTCCACCATGCATTTGAGTGATAACAATATTTAAACCGTCTGGGGTTTCTTCTCCGCCGATTGTGCCATAGTAGTTAAAGCACAGAGGAATATCATTACCACTCAATCCTTTGTGTTTAGCTGTTAGCGTTATTGTGCTATTCGTCACGGTTGCGGTAACGGGTAAATCAGGATGAGCATTAATCGCATTATGTAAACCGTTTGCTATGCTTTCTGCAGTATCAGAAACGGTTACTCTCGATTGAATTTTACTGTTACCGATATAGAGACTTAATGTGCCTGTTTGTTCTGCTGTGCCCGATATTTGAATAGTACCAGATGCATTCGAGCCAGCAGTGGGTTCATCTACTGCAATCACAAAAAGTTCGCCAAAATTATCGATATTGCGATAGGATTCAACCATTCTAGATAATTGACTGCCTCGGCCTGCGAGTTTTTTTGCTTGATCTACAGACGACATAATAATGAGCTTATTACGTTCAATGGTACTATCCGCTAGCGGATAAGCAATAATTAATGAAGCACCACTATCTTGGATTGTATTCGCTGCAGATGAATCCACTTCCGCATAAAATAGAGGGACTTTTATATTGTTAGGAATATTGTTAAAACTAATTGTCATTTTTAGCTACCTTTTTTCTTGTTTTACTTTGATGTTTGTGACTTCTTCAACATCATTATTTGTTAGTCGTCTAGCCCAGTATTGGTTAAACTCAACATTACGTCCGTCTACTGGTAAATAATCTCCGTTATCGGGGTCATATATCTGCTTGCCCCTCACTGGTTTAATTATCATTATTGCCCTCATAGATATTATTGTGTTCAAAATTAACGGTTACTAATGAATCAGTATCTTTTAAAGCCCCTGACAATGTGTCGAACTTGCCTATATTTAATGGGTTATAATTTTCTTTTGGATTTAAATCGAAATATTGTCGAGTATCCTCAAACCCAACTTCCCGCAGTGCGCTAAAATTAAATTGATAAAAAATTCTCCCTCGGTCCAAATCAAGTAAATCACCACCATCATATTGAATAGGATAATGCGCGGGCGAAGGTTCATAACCAAGCAATGCTCGCCAAAGTTCGGTTTTTATGTTTTCGATAATGTCGTATGCTTCGTGTTGACCCCGTTCATCCAACGGTTTTAATACAACAATAACCCCAAATCCCTCTGTCACATCCTGCCAATAATCAGTTTGTGATTTATTATCATCTACTCTGTCATCAAGCGGTACAACGTAAGCTGCAGGTAATTTCAAAAATGCGGCATCTTTAATAGCTGAAAATTCAGCAGCACCACCTACGCGACCTTCAAAACTTGGACTTAATTGTCGTAAAGCCTGAACAATATTTGATAATTTCATTGTTTAACCTGCTTCATAGCGTTAACGAGTTCTTTGGCTAATGTATATTTACTCCACGATGATTCTTTATTTAACGCATCAATCATAAAGTTTTTACGTGGTACAATGCGCCAAGGCGTTCCACCTGATGCTCCTTTTTTATGGCTTTTCCCTCGTTTGGCATTACGCCTAACGCCATAAAATAAAAATGCTGGATAATACGGACCCATTAGCTTTTCCATGTTACTGCCTCCTTTAACGTTCGGCATCACAATAACCATGAGTCCAGGTCGCCATGATGTTGGCCTTGGAACTTTATAACCGATTGAACGACTCAGCTTACCACTTCGATATCCCGGATATTCGCCACTTTTTGAAACCTGTTTTTTACTGACTAATGCGCGTGATGTTGCTTGAATTTTTCGACCGATTTTGACGAATGTTTTACGCACCTTTTTTCTATCCAGCTCAGCCACTTCGGTTACTTTAAAATCAACATGAACGTTGTAATCATTCATCTGCGCCAATCTCCTCACATTCAATTAGCAAAAAACTGGTAGACTCCTCTATTTCTCTTACTCTTTTGATCCTATAAATTTTATTTTTAAAAACAATTTCATTGTCCGTTGTTAAACATTTGTCATCTCGACGTCTAATAATCACATAATGAGTAATTGTGTTATCTATTTGTGAAGAATTTAAATACGTTGATGATTTTGAATGAACAATTTTCGCAAAAGTATGGAATCTATTAACATGAGTTTTTTGCAAATCATAAGCGTGAACAGGTATATCTTCCCGTGTTCGCACCAATATGTATTTTGTTAATTCACCTGAATGGATCATTTTGGTTAGCCTATAAAGTGTTCTCGATACGGAAACAATAAAACGTCCACAGCCATAGGTAATTTATTAACATTATTCCCAACTGAAATAATGCCTCTATTTTCAAACCAATGAGTAACAATTAAATAAACAGCTTGACGCAAAGATTCATCAAAATAGATTACTTTTTTTGAGCCACATTCAGATATTTGTTCTGATGATGTTACTATTTTAGAATTTAGCTCATTTTCAATATGCTTATGGGCTGCTTGAATATAAGATTTAATTAATTTGTCATGAATTGTTAAGTCATTATCTATAGATAGGTGTTGCTTCATTATTTCTAAGTCAACAATCATATTGAAGCCTCAATTATTTTTTATAACGCTTGGCTACATTCCGTGTTTCAACTAATTCTTTTGCATAACTAGCTTCAAAACCCGCAATATCACCACGTGAATAACGACTAAAAGGACAAATGAATTCAACAATAACTTTAGTATCGTTTTTAGCACATTTTTGCTGTTGCTGTGTTTTTTTATCATCAGGCGGTAACGGCGGCAAATCTGGACTTTTTTCTTCAATATATTTCAATTCAATTGAATTTTGATTAACCACATCATTCACGCTAAAGCTAAATGTTTCTGCACCAACATTAGTTGTTGAAACTGTGCATGTATATGTACCGTCGTCATTGCTTGTTAGTGCAGACAAAATACTTTTACTTTCAGAAATTAACGCTACTTTATATTCACTAGACAGATTTTTAATATCATTACCTTCTGAGTCCTTTAATTGTATTGTAATAACAGCTTGATCTGTCCCATTTGCTAAGATTTGCTCTTTGTTTATCGATAATACAGATAATTGTGCATCAGCAACTAAGGTTTTAGTTTTGCTCATAATATTCTCCTAAAAATAAAACCATCGATATTGATGGCTTTATTATTGATATGTTTTAATTAGACAAAATCACCTAAATTAGAAAGTAACTTTCGATCCGAATGACAACCCTTCTGGATGACGGAATCCGATATCATGTTCGGTAACAACACGAATTAAAGACTGATTACGTGCAAAAGCAGAAACCTGATTACCGTTTGCATCGATATATGTTGCTTCTCGTGAATAGTCAATTGTCATATTGCCATCTTCACCAATTACGACATCATTGAAATCAGCAAAATAAATTTCGGTTTCATTTGAGCTAGCACCTAAATTCGATGGAATGGCATTTGTATGCTCAATTGGATAGCCTTTCAGCATCCCCTGCGCCATTTCTGGATAAACTTTATTGCCATTACCATCACGAAGTCCATATAGATACATCCATGTTCGAGGCGACATTGCCCAGCCACATGCAATCATCAAGCTGTTTGACTCCATCAGTTTTAAAATCAATGAGTCTAAATATTTATCAACTTCATTCAAATTCACAGCCCCCGACCAATCAACATTACGTAAATTATCCAAAGCTGTGGCTTTAAACCCTTTTGGCGTATTATTACTACCATCATCACGTAAAAAGGCTTTATCTTCACGCACTGCAATTGCTGACAGCACATCAGCTAATACCATTTGTTCAACATTGAAACCTGCTCGACCAATTAATTGGTTAGACATCGGCACTAGCGCAATCATTGTTTTAGCCGCTAATTTAACATCGTCAAATGTTGACTCCGTGGCTTTTGCTTCATTACCTTCGCCAACATAGGACGCTGTTGCACCACCAGACATACGAGGCAAACTCAAATTACCATTTGGTAATGGAATTGAACGCGCCCCCAGTTTTCGAACTACAGTGCGATCACGTAAAAGCTCAATAACTTCGCTATATAAATTTTGCGGAATTAATGCACCACCCGATGCCTGTGTAGTACTAATTGCCATTGAAACACCTTTGTCACCGATTTCTGTTTCGGCAAATTTTGCAGCATCTTGAAGATTACCTTTACCTGCAGCGATAGACATGGCAATTCTAGCCAACCCAGCACCAGGATATTGTTTAAGATCTTGCTTAACAACTACTGCTGGAGCATTAACTGCACTGACTGGTTGTGCAATAGCTGCTTGCATTTTTTCTGCTTTTTCAAGTTGTTCTATTTGTGCTGTAACTTCATCAAATTCGTTACAAAGTTGTGTGAACTGAGTAGATTCATCACTCGTTAAACCCGCTTCTGACTTTTTAGCTAAAGCTTGCACTTTATCATTTACTTCTGAACGTTTTCTTCGTAATTCTAGAATTTTAGACATGTTTTCACCTTGTTTAGATATAAAAAAAGCGACCGAAGTCGCTTGATGAGAGTAAAAATTATTAAATTCGTGATGCGTGATCAATTGCCTGTGCACGAATCTTAATGTTATTTTGAGCTTTTGCTTGTTGTTGATACTGTGATGCAATTAAATTAATTGCGTTTTGCGGTGTTTGTAATTCATCAGCTAATCCGACACTTATTGCTTCATTACCGAAATAACATCTTGCTTGTGTATTGATAATCGTTTGAACATCAACACCTCTATATTTAGCAACTGATTCAGTAAATAATTTATACATCCAGTCAAGCTGTGCGTTAAGAAATTCCAGAGCATGATCGCTTAATGGCTCATGAATTGAACCTGCATTTTTATAATCACCTCGATAGAGTGTTGTAAATTTAACACCTTCATTTTCTTCCAGCTTTGACATTTCCATATGTTCTAGAATTACACCAATTGATCCAACTCCTGATGTTTCACTGATAATAATTTTAGAACATGCCGAAGCAATGAAATAAGCAGCAGAAAAAGCGCAATAATTAACAATAGCCGTTATTGGTTTTATTTCTCTTGCTTGAAAAATAAAATCAGCCAGCTCTTTACAACCTGTTGCGGATCCACCTCCAGAATTTATATCAAGCACAATTTCCTTTATTGATGCATCATTTAGTGCTTGATTGATATCAGTATGTAATTTCTCATAGCTAACAAGCTCAGTGCAGGCGGCATTGATTGAACCCCGACGTGTAGTTAACAAACCGTGGATAGGGATAACTTTAACAGGGCTAGCGGTGCTTGTCACAGCAGTTGCTTCAACATCATTCGTGCTTAAATTGATTTTATTCAATTCAAGATCTGATAATGTCAATGAACCACTTAGCATCCGCGGAACAACAACCGCTTTTACTGCGTTCAATGTTTGCGGTGTTGCATAATGAGGAACTCCAAAAACTTGATTTGCTAGATGAGGATAATTAATTAATTTCGGCATAGTATTGTCTCTATTTCTTTTATTTGAGATGGCGTTGCTTTTTTAATTCCTGTTAACATTGATGTATCAACCATATTCAATGGTGTTAAATAAGTATCGCCGCCAGATATTGGGGTTAGGTTTTCCATTCTTCGGATATCATTGACAGATAACCACCCCCATTGACGCCCGATTGCATACGATTCATACCGTGCCTTTTGATCGCCTCTAAGCAATCCCGACACGTTAAATTCAATATATAAATCTTTACGTTCTGACGGTAATAATAAATCACGCATCATTGCTGCCTCGTGACGTTTTAACCACGGCAATAAAGTATAAATAACAAACTGTAACCCTTGATGCTCAATATTGCTAAATGTAGCTTTATCAAGCGATTGAATCATATGAGGCGGAACTTTATATAATCGGCAGACTTCAATCACGCCATATTGGCGGCTTTCTAGTAGTTGTGCCTTTTCGTTGTCCATAGCTAATTGCTTATAAGTCATGCCCTCTTGTAACAAAGCAACTGAGAATGCATTGCGGATACCACTGTGTTTTTCTCTCCATTTATTTAAAATAGCATCAACTTTTTCTTGAGATTCAATTGGTTTAACATCACTAGGTCGTTCAATTACACCGCTCATTGTTGTACCGTTGGCAAACACTTGTGATGCATGCTGATCAACGGCAATACTTAAACCGATAACATCCGCATTAGTTTGTAGCGGTGAAACACCCACAAAGCCATCAAATGAAAATGCTTTAACATGATGTATCATATGCATAGGTACAATTTCATTGTGATCTAAAAGGTTGTAATAAGGTAATCCATCAGGACCTTTTAAAACTTGAATTTTTTTAGGATTTACAGGGATTAACTCTGTTACATAACCGCGTCCATCACGCTCTATTAATGAATAACTATTTCCATCAACACCCAGATAGCCCTGTTTTTGTTCATTGAATTCAAAAATAGTGTCTTTTTTATTTGGCTGGTTATGAATTAAATCATATAAAGGGTGATCTGTTGCTCGTTCTCGCTGTCCATTTTTACCACGGCGATATAGTTCACAGGGCAACTGTGCTACAGACTCGGCTAAAAGAGTAACACACGCCTGAACTGCGCTTTGTGCAAATGCTGTTTCACGATTTACCATTACCCCTGCCGAGCTTGATTTTCCAGAAATAGAGCTAATCCAACGCCAAGCTCCGCTCTGTTGAATTTTATGCCCTTTGAACATTGAGGGAGTAAACATTATTAACCTTCTTTATTTTCAATTTGTTGTGAGTTAGCAATCACCTTTGAAGCAAAATATGACCACAGGATAAAAATACAACCTGCAGTAATAAAACCACATGCGGGCAATATCAGCCACGCTCCATAAGAGACTAAAACAACTCCAAGAATACCAATGAAAAAAATAATTATGTTTAGCATAAGACATCCGTTTTTTCGTAAATTGAATCTTCATCATCTTGTTCAGATAAAATAATTCGACCAATAGCCATTATTAATGCTACCGCTCCATCAATTTTGTTTTCATTCCGCTCTTTTATCGGTCGCACAACATCATCATTACCTGGTGCGTTTTTTCCAACAACGTTACTAATACACCACGTTAAAATAGGGTTACCGTCGTGATGAAATCTGCCCGATTGAATGGCCGCTTCCAATTCTTTCATTGGATCACTTAAATTAGTAAAGTTTTGAATAATTGTGACTGGGTTTAATCCCTCGTCAGCTAAATGGTGTGACAGGTTTGTAGCTCCATGTGGATCTATCGCTGAAACTGTAACTGGATTATCTTTGTTGGACTCAATAGCGTCATGTAATATTTCACGATAATCAATTTCGGCACCATCAGTAACATCTAGATGCCCAGTATTAATCCATTTTTGAAAGCGTTCTGCTGTTTTTCTATCTTCGACATCAGCACCGTAAACAGTATCATAGGGCACCCAAAACTTTGGAGAAATACAATAATAATGGCGTTTACCATCAAGAATTCGGTGAAATAGCCTAACGCCACTGTTCATATCCAATTTTCTGGCCAAATCATATCCACGTATTACTGATTGCCCCTCAAATTGCTCTAACGATAAACTTTTATCTTCGCAGCTTGCCCAACTGATCATATTAAAAAATGCTGATTTTGCTGAAACCCACACATTTAAATGTTTAGTCTTAAACGTATTGGCCAATCTTGCATTATTAATTGCTCTTTGTTGTTGGCTTAATAAAAAGTCACGATAAACAGAAATACCTATATTGGGATTTGCTTTTTCAAGTGCGGCAGGATCTGTCCAGTCATCGCCTTCGTCAATCGTGTAAATAATGCCAAACAGTTCATCATTCGGAACCGTTCCATTTAGCATATCAATCACTTCTCGACGCTTGTCATAACAAGGACCTTCAATGTTATAACCTGCGGTTGTAATCGCCCACATCAACGGCTGTTTACGTGCCCCCATACCTGTTAGCATTGTTGTGTAAAGTGAATCCGTATCATGTTCATGATATTCATCAACAATTGCACAACTCGGAGAAGCACCATCACCAGGATTACCGATCAATGGTTCAAAGCGAGCACCGTCTGCAATTCGACTAAGATTAGACGCATTCACGTTTATACCAAATGCTTCACAAAGAAGAGGGGTTCGTTTGCACATTAATCGAGCTGGGCGAAAAACTTCCCACGCTTGTTTTTCAGTTGTGGCACCAGAATAAACTTCTGCACCAAATTCATTATCCGCAGTAAAGCAGTATAACCCCGCTCCTGCTGAAATTGCCGACTTCCCGTTTTTACGGGGAATTTCAGTGTACACTTCACGAAATCGACGTAAATTTGTTTTTTTATGAACCCATCCGAATACACAACAAAATATAAATAATTGCCACGGCTCTAATGTGATCGGCATTCGTTTAAATGCCCATTCGCCTTTCGTGTGTGGCAATAATTGAATAAATCTACATACTTTTTCCGCAAGATCTTTATTAAATTTATATTTAAACGACTTATTTTTTTCTTGTTCTAAATCATCTAAATGTCTTTGGCATGCGTCAATTACATATTTACACGCAATAATTTTCCCTTTAACAATATCTCTTGCATATTGATTTGCAGCATTAACATTTTTATATGATTTTTTGGCCATAACTATAAATTACTAAATGGGTTATTTGATTTTTCTTTAGTCGCTAAACCAATCAATCTTTGACGGCTACTAGGATCTAAACCAAGCAATGCACCAGTTGTGTTCATTTCAGATTCTTGTTCTTTTTTGGCAGTTAACTCAGGATTTTTTACTGGTCCACCAGTTGCACCGATCACGGTATTACCCTGCCGAGCAATATTAATTACAGCCCTCCGCCAAAATTCATATGCGACACACCAACGCTCAAGAATACTCAAATCGGTTACACACAATAGTCCCTCGGCACACAGCTCTTTTGCTGTTAGCTCCCACATTAGTATTGCGAGTTGTAAATCAGCTTCTACGAACCATTCTGGAGGGCTAACGCCCACAATCGGAGTGAATGTTGGCTCATATTTGTTGAGTTTTCGTTTACCAGGATTATTAGTAAGTTTTTTTATTGCGACTGGTTTTGGCTTACGTCCTGACCGTCCGCTTGCTCCAGCCATAACATCTCCAATTTAAAGTTCATTTTTCGCGGTTGTAAAAATTTGACTAGGGGGGCGGTACTCAGGAAGAAAAGCTACAGAGATTTGATCCCCCCTACCTAAGCCGCTCTCTTGCTGTTTTCTTGTCATGACAGTGCTTATTAATTGCACGCAGATTACTTAGATCATCTGTTCCGCCATGTGCTTTTGCAATGATGTGATCGACATGAGTAGCTTCTTTAACTAAGCCTAAACCCCTACATTCATCACACTGACAAATATATTTATCACGTTGCAAGACTTGCTTTCTTAGCTTGTCCCAAGATGATCCATAACCTCGCTCATGTCTAGAGCGACCTTTTTGGTACCTAGCCCAACTGTTTTCCGTTGGTTTGTGACTTGTACAATAACCTGACGCATCAGTTGTAACCCTTGGGCAACCTTGTTTTCTACACGCTTTTGGTGTGCGAGCTGGCATATTAACTCCAAATTAGACAAACCAATTATGTTGAGAACAGTAACGTTTTCCTTGTGATGTTTTGTTCTTACATCCCTTCTTATTACAAACAGACCAATCCATTTGACGTTTTATTTTATTCACCTTGATCATGTATAAATGTTTATCACAATAACCACTTGCTGAATACGCACAAACACAACAGCCTTTTGCTTTACATCTCACCTCAACACCTCAATCTCGACACCATTAGAGTTTGTTATAAAGACGCTTTCACCTTCATAAATAAACAAATATGAAAGTT
This sequence comes from Gilliamella sp. Pas-s25, assembly GCF_009795885.1. GTDB lineage: Bacteria > Pseudomonadota > Gammaproteobacteria > Enterobacterales > Orbaceae > Gilliamella. The sequence goes on from NZ_WTEV01000002.1 coordinate 134,259, forward strand.
CCTCTTTATCATTTTGATCATCTGTTGATAAACAAACTAATCCTATGATCATCGTATTATCATTAATGCAACGAGGAAGAACAAAAACCTTACTATCATCGCGATAAACGCCTTTTTCAATTTCAGTAGCTCTCCCATAACAAATCATATGCTCTGGTCTTTCATACCCCTTTTTTTTGGCCTCGGCAATTGTTGAATCAAACATTAACTGACCAGGTCTAGCTATCACTACTGAATCACATTCGCTAATAATTGTGTTGTTATTTGTGTTTATCTTTACTGTTTGCATTATTTTCACCAATCACTTTTTCGTAAATAGTTATACATGAGTTAGCACGATTCCGCTCTTTTTCACCCCATGTTTTATATTCATTCATTAATTTAAGCGCATCTTTCCACTTAACAAGATTTTGCTCTGTTATTACAGGTTCAGGATTTTGTTTCGAAATGTTATCCGATAATGGAACGTAAGTTGGAGTTACATATTCAATTCTAGTTTGTTGAGAACAACCTGCGGCGGACATCATCAGCAATATTACGATTGCTACACTCGTCACTTTTAAGTAATGCATCCATATCTTTCTGTAATACATCATATTCACCCTGTAACTGCTCGTTTAAGTTCATATAAAGATTTGTTTCTTGCACAACTGTTTCGATTGAACTTTTTGTCAGTTCGCGCTGATATTCCAACTTACCAACATACTCTTTCTCTCGCTTCAAATCTTCTTGAGCGTAAATCAATTGTATTTTTGCAATTTTGCCCTTTAAGCGTTCAGAGTTATAAACCCAAAATCCATTGCTTGAAATTAACAACACAATCAGAACAAAGATCATTATTGCTATTTTTTTATTCATGATTACGCTCTATCAAATAACTCTTTTTCAGCTTGGCGACGTTGAGTCAAACCAAGGCTCGGTTTTTTAACGCCATTTACCCTGATTTTGTTCCACACCAAAAATTGATTAGATGCCCCTGAATAATCCCCTGCATTTAATTTTCTTAATAATGTTGAACCAGTAAATGCAGTAATGCCAATATTAAAAATCAACAAAATTAGAGCATCAAATTGATTTTGATTGATCGGTACCTTAACTAATTTATTCACTGCATTTTCAAACTGAACTAAATCACCCGTTAGGAAAATTTCAGCTTGCCCGATTGTTATTTTATCGCCCTCTTTTACTCCCGTAGTATGACCCCAACCGATAGTCCAAACACCCGCTGAGCATTGGTATGCTATTAACCGTAATCCCTCAAACGACTTTAATTTAGATTTTCCATTAATGCTTATTTTCATTCTTCCTCCTAAAATTAAATATCCTTGGCCATGTTGCATTTTTAAATGCGCCAACAACATTACCGTTGTGTGCCAATAAAACAGCCAGAATAAAACTTCTACCTAATATTTCCGTAAGATCAATTATTTTAGGTTGACCTATAAATACCAGGATTGGATCGGAAATCATTGCAAGCATTAATGAATAAGCCAACAGAGACGGAAAGAATCTAAACTTTGACTTACCTCGTCTATAACAAAACAGCACACCTGCAGATGATAAACTCAACAAAACCACGACCCATTTAAGAAGTGGTTGCACAGAGTTCATATCGAAGTTAAATAAACTAGCTAATAGATACATTAATCATCCCTCCTACTATTATTGGAGAGCCATTTTATAATTGAACTAAAAATAGATTTTTCGACATCTCTATTCTCTAAAAAATACACTAGCACTTTTACAATAAATGCGGATGACAACAATGCACCTAATGACTGATCAACAGTTAACTGAACAAATGGGACCAATGCAGCTATAATTTTCCCAACCGCGTTAGATGTCGTGATACCAAGAAAAAATGACAAAATAAAATACAACCACCGCCGACTCAAACTAATATTATGACTAGATGTCATATATAGTGTTGCACCGGCAAATGAACTAATTATTACTGGATATGCGTCAGATCCAGACACAACACCAATAGCGCACATTACCGCTAAAAATGCTGATGTAGTGGCTGGCTCTTGCATGTTTTTACCCTTTTAATTTAAATGTTTAATAAGTGAGTATAATGAACGAACATGTTCCAAATAAAGAAAGGTGGCGAGTTGCAGCGATATAAACACTGTGGAGCTAATGTGGAGTAATAGCGTTTATATCTCTCGCCATATTTTAGACAATAAAAAACCCCAACTTGTTAAGCTGAGGTTATTTATAGAATTCCTGTGGAATATATCACAAATATACTACCTTATAACTTTTTTTGCAATATTTTTTTATTTTTTTATTTATCTATTTGATTTAATTCATATTGAATAGACGCGTAAAGTTTTTCTTTAATAAAAGATAAGCACCAATGCACACGATCTCTACATTGCTTAACTGTTAGATTATAATCAGTTATTTTTAATATATATTGAGATATTGCAGTCATGCTATACCCATAAACATAATAATAAACAGCAATTCTAATTAATGGATTTTGTACACCAAAAGTTTTTATAAGCATTCTATCAACAAAACTTGCTTCTTCATTTGTGCATTCAGCATAACTTCCATGTCGTAATGAAGCCAAAATATCTGTTGCTTTTTTTACAAGATCTTCTCCTGAATACCCTTTATTATATAACTTTTCAAAAATTTCAACGACCTTACAATGATGAATGGTCCTATAGCCATCAACTGATGCCATCATCCTAGCGATAGGATTTGTGTTATTTTGCTTATCTATTCCTGAGTATGCCCATGCCCCCCAACCACACATCATTCTTTCAATGAATATAGTTTGGTATTTATCTAGAGGTTCTGTTTTACCTAATTGAAGTTTTCGTTTTAATTGAGATATGGTTCTAATTTTATCATTTGTAAAAACTCGTTTATTTGTCGATTTGGAAAAAAAGTCATTACTAAACCGCTTTAGAAATTGATTCACTGCTTTTATTGCTTTAGATCTTTCACTATATCGACCTAGATAATAAGGCTGCCCCAGATGTTGAACTGTTGCAACCCATTTTTTATCAGATTTAGCAAAATGAACACATCTCGCTCCTGAAGCGTTAACTTTTTTACTTAATCTTAAGTTATGAGAATTATCCAGTGGTGTTTCTTCTATTCTTAAATTGCCAAACCGATTATCTGCGATGTTGCCATTGATATGCTCAATATTTTTTCTTGCCCATTTACCTGTCATATAAAACCACGCTAATCTATGAGCTTGATAACGACGGCCATTAACACAAATAATTAAATAACCTTTATCATTGAACGAGCCTTTTATATATAGCCCCGAATTATAACGACTAGTAAAAACACCTGTATCAGGATTATATTTCAATGCGTCCTTTATTCTTTTATGTTGAATTGCTGTTGGCGACATATCTTGAACAGGATATTCAAAAGATATAAGTGACTTTCGATAAGTTTTTGGCATGTAACGACATCTCCATTCTTAAATTAGAAAGGATTTACACAATAAACAGTCTGCACTCTATTTATTGCTCAAACTCCACAATAATGTCATTTTACCATCTAGATATCTAGACGTAAAGAAGCCCAAAATTATTTATCAATAAAATTTAAAAAGTTATTGTTACGTGATTACTTTCATACCAAAAACTCGATCCAAAAATTGAATTAACAATAATATCTGTGAACCGTGCTTTTGTTCCCACTCTTCGGTGTTCTTATGCAATTCGTTGTGATGAATTCTGCAGAGTGGCAATGTAAAGATATCATGAGCCTTTCCTCCCATCTTGCCTTGACCATAACCAATTATATGGTGTGGATCATCAGCTTGATTACCACAGCATACACAAAGTTGAGTTTTTACCCACTGAGTATATTTTTCACATTCCCAGCGTTTTAATTTTGGCCTTAACATGAATGATTCCGGTGATTCAGGATTCACTGCGATTTTCTTAACTGGTTTAAATAATGCTTGTAGGTGTTGGTGTGTGTTATTTATTTCATTTTGTAATCTAGGTTTTGAACGATCATCACTAGCAACTAATTCAGATTCTTTGTAAACAGATTTTATTTCTTCAATTGGCCTATTATGTAATAACCTGGCCATGTTCTCGGGTATGAGTTCATGCAGTTTGTTGATTACGGCCCACCACGCTAATTCTTGAATTGATAACAGATGATTACTGTCATGTTTTAACTGGTTTATAACACATTCGATTAGAAATTTTTTTAAGTTGCGCTTTGCTAGCGTTTTCACATTATCATCAATAACTAAATCTTTATTGTGATGCCAGCACACACGAATAGCTGAATTGCCAACTTTTTCATTCACTAATTCATGATGACAATACTCGCCATCTTCTAACTGACATTTATATCGTTGATTTAAAAAATAATCAAAGTTATATAGATTTTTTAGTTTATTAACTACTGTGTCATGTAATATAAATGGATCGATATATTTATTATTTAATAATGGTTGCTCATCTTGAATAATACCCGATTTAATACCCGCGTACTCTTCACCACTTTGAGAAATAATAATACGATTACCTGTGCACAGTTTTTTTAGTAACTCTGCACCAGGTTTTAAAATAATAATTCCAAGCTCGGGTTGATAATAAGGAGTAAGTAATGCTTTCATTGGTTAATGAAATATCCTAGTACTATTAACATAGTCAGTCAGTTCCTTTTTCATTACCTGACGCACACCTTCAAGAATTATCGGAAATCTACCATCCCAGAAATATGGCACGGTTTCATCACCATCACCCGTTGATAAGTTTAAACCAAACCATTCTGCTTCTTCATTTATTACCCAGTATTTTTTATTTTTACCATTAACTTTGACATACTCAACCCGAACAATACCTAGTCTTTTAATTTTTTGTAATAATCTCTCTGGAGATAAAGTAACATTATGAATAAGAATTAATTTATTAAGATTTTCTGCAGTACAACCAATATATGAATTATTTGTGTTATTAATCATTTTATACTCCTAAGAAATAAAACCATCGTTGATAAGTTTGTTAGTCAGCCATACACGGCCTTTTCCTGTTATTAGTGTTGTGTATGCCGTTCTAACTTCTCCATTCTTAGATTCATAATGACTTTCTTTTAGTGTGAAATAACCTTGATCTATATATGATTGTCTTGGAGTATTGTGCCTTCGTCCCTCAGAATTTAAATATTTTTTCTTTCTCAAGTAATTAAATAATTTAATCGGTCCTACTTTTATGCTTTTTGCATAATTTGAGATGCTTTCTCCATTTTGTGATAACGATACTTTATCTGCATAAGCGACTTTGGGGGCATCTTGTTGAACTTTGTATTCTAATTTCAATTTTTCTTCAGCAAGTTCAGCAGCTAGTCTCAAGGCATCTGGCAATGTCTGAGGTATTACTATTTGACGATGATAAAATTTGGTTTTTAATTGTTCAAGAACAATTCGTCTAACCTTTTTTGATTCTCTCATTGCAACTAACATACACATATCTTGTGTTAGCTCAAAATAAGTAGATTTTGTATTGTTTAAATTTTCTACTACAAAAGTTTTGTAGTTAAAATCTGACAGCTCATCAGCTACTCTTTCATGAAACTGGTTAACCCTGACAGCGTTCTCATTTTCTTCTAGCCTTACCTTGTTGATCATTTCTAATAGATCACGGCTAGACATGGTAAATTGATTGCCTGACGGCATTGTTGATGTGGCATTACCTACCACCATAGAAGATTGGCTATACATTTTAATACTCCACTTGTTTTCAATACACGCTTAACATCTGCCTTGTTAAGCACCTTTTCGCAACATGTCAGTCTGCACTCTGACAATTGATACGATAGCAAACTGAATATAACTTTTCAAATAGAACTAACTTCATATCCTTTCAATATACTAATGAATCCACTTAATATATAAAAATATCTTCACTAGTCTCGATCGTTAGTTACTTAGTAACTCGTTAAGATAAAGCACTTCTGTTTTTATATTTAAAAAATCATATATTATTTTTGCTTTTTGAAAAAGTTTTTCATCATGAGTTATGAAAAGATCCGTATAAGAGGCATAAATAATATGGCCAATATCGTACAATCTTGACCTAGAATTTTTCATTTTTTCTGGATAAATATTTTTCAGTTCGCAAAGATGAAATAGAGCCTCGATTGCATTTTGTCTGAAATTAAAACTATTTCGTATTAATGACAGTGTATTTTCATCCTTGTAAACTATAATATCTGAAAAAGCTTCAGATTCTATATTTCTTAAGTGATCGATCAACACATCGAAATCAGATTTATCAAGCATCTTTTGTGAGTTATTTTTTTTTATCGATTTTATAGTTTTTAGCCTTTTTTTACTAAAAGATTCAACACAATCATTTAAGTAACTATCGCTGATGGCTCTATTATAACACGTACCTGGGTATTCAGTTCTAAATACAACACTATCATCTTTCGGTCTTATTGAGTTTTTCCCAAAAAAATAAGTAAAATATCCTATGTCCCTGATAATTACTTCATCATCAACATCACTATGTCTCTTAGAAACGGCTAATTCTTCTAAATGAGCAGGACTAAAAAAGAAACAATGTCCATTTAATTTGTAGTTGGCTATTTTCTTTTCTAATTCTTCCGAATTTATTTCGGATGATTTTTTATCTTTTAGAAAAATTAACACATTGTAATCTAAATAAATTTTCATTTTTTTATTCCAATTTTAAAATATTGATTAATAATTTACCATTTTTAATTGACTCACACCACTCAGATTCAATCCTTTTTATTTGACTATCATCAACCCAAACGCCCGCTGTTGTGAGCGAATCAAACAAAGCTTTAAAATAATTATCCATATCACGCCTGATATTATTAGGCGGATAAAATTCAACTTTGACAGCAACATTATCTGTAATTGGTTTAGGCTTCTTTTTTAACTGCTCATATACTGCAGCAATAACCGCAGTTTTATATTTTCGACCTTTAACACTTAATAGCGTTCTGCCATTCAAGTTGCGCCAGTAAGTATTCATTGATGGAGGGAATGGTAAAACCAAAGTTATCATTCGCTATTAATCCTTTTATGCTTTGTTGTGTTGATGCTTTTAATACCCAGCCTTGAAATGCTGATTCCATATTTTTTCTTAAATATCCGCCCTTTCGGTCCTTTCTTAAATGAATATCAGGACACCCTTTTTTACGCATTGTTTTTTCAAACTCCATGCGTTCTAAATTAATATTTATCATTATTTGACCCTACATTCATATACAACATTACCAACATAAAAAGCATTAAGCTTTTGGCATAGCCTCCATTCTATTTACCAAAAACCGAGCAGCATTATTAATTTGCTCTGGCGATAGCCGATCAATAATCATTTTGTTAATGCTTTGTTTAACTTTTGTTTGATGTTCAATTGTTAAATTTTTTGCATACTCAATTGAATTAAATATCTGGTCAACCTCTTTTGGCCATACAGCACTCACCGCAGGATCTGGTAATGTTTCCTTGATTTTTTCGTATGTTGCATAAATTTCACTTCTATCAACAAATGAAACACGACAATCACCAAATGCCTTGGGATTGAATACCGCAAATAATGAACCTCGGTTATTACCGTTAATTTTTTGCTTATTATCAGAACGGACAAACGAAATACGACCATTAACAATAAAATAAATTTCACTAGCTAATTTTCGTAACTCGTTAAACCATTCAACCGACGTATCAACGGGTAACAACATCACGGTACCAACCCCGCAATCTGCGGCTTCTCGTGCCTTTTTGACCCATGGCAATATACGAGAGTAAGGTGGATTGCAGAAAGCAAAACCGCTTTTTAAGTGTGACCATCCATTTAGTAACGAATCATATGACTCAGTTAAATAATTCAAATGCAAATGATTGTGATCACTAGCAGCCACATCACAAACAAAACTAAAACGAGCATTTAAAAATTCATATAACTCAATCGGCGTTTGCCATAGATCTTTTATATCTGAATCAGTTTTGCTTTTTGAATGTTTATAATCAACTTTAGCCATTTTCTGCTATACTCCTTTTTGCTTTCTCTCTCGCCCTTTCTCTCATCGCGTTGACTGCATCAGAATTGCAATAATATACGCCGTACCCTGATTTTTTTTCTTCAAGTTGGACACGAATTTCAGGTATTACTTCACCGTTACTCAATTTTTTTGCCCATTTGTTGATTAGCATTTCGGCACGCTTTTCAACCTCGAACTCAGATTGATTGTATTGGCGCATGTGCTTTCTCAGATCGGTAACAATCCAGTACATAACTGGATGAGACCACGGGAATTGCTCTGCTGTTTGACATGAAAAACCAATCTCAGCACTATACTTGTTGAACTCTCGCATAACTTGAGCAACTGTTGGTAACCCCATATCTGATGCCTCGCCCTCTTTGCACCATGAAATAAATTGACCAGGCGATGGGACAAATGGTGTGTTTTGTTGGCGTGCTTTCTTCATACCAATTTCAAACTGACGTAACGTTGTTATGCCGTTTTCTTTAAATGCCAGTAACCATTGGTTTTTGAACTCATCAAGATCTATCTGAGTTTTTATTAACGCCGTTATTGCAGGGAATACCTGTTTTAATTGGATAAACAATTTGTTAAAGTTTTTTTCAATTTCACAATTAAATTTTGGCGTTCCAATACATGTATTTTGGTGGCTAACATTTTTTTTTATCGCAATTTCAGATGCGCTGTAAATTTCGTTTAAAGGTTTCATTGTAGGACCTCCTCACGTAACCACCCTGTACTATTCCAATCAATTTCAGACGATTTGTTTACCACTGTTTTACTATCAGATAGCATTTGAGTCGTGAGGATCATCCATTTCTCAGAAAGGCTCGACGGTGACAAAATGTTTTTAAACCAAAATTCATGATGATTAGCCCAATTAAAAACTTCTAATATTTCTCGTGTCCGCTTGTTGACTCGTTTTTTTAACAACCGAATCTCATTGCTCCATCGTGGCCAATTAGGTTCTTGGTAAGTTGGGTTAATCTCAAGCACTTTTTGATAAATATACTGGGCTACTTTCAAATCATCTTTTGAACCCCAGTATTTTCCGTTTGCTGAATAAATTTCAGCTTGAGGATGTTTTTCTAAAAATTGGGATAATTTATCAGCGTCGGAAATTTGACTAAAATTTCCAGACCCTAATTTATTATTATTTATATTATTATTTATATATGGATCGGGGTCAGATTCTGTCCGGTCAGGATTTGACCCCTGAGAATTTCCATACCCTGATGAAGCGTTGATAATATTAGGAATTTGATTTTCTGACAGGTCAATTTCTGTCGGGTCAGTTTTTGACCGGTCAGAATGTGACGGGTCAGAATTTGGCTGGTGAGAATTAACAATTTCTAAAGCTAGTTTTTGTAGTTTTTGGACATTTATACAATACAAATTACTGTCATTCCGTTGACCATTTCGACGAGCTTTTACATATAACCAATCATCTTTCTTTAGGCTGCTAAGGGCTAACTTAACAGCACTTTTACTTGAGCCAGTTTGGCTGACAATTGTATCAATTGAGGGGAAACTAACCCCCTCATCATTGGAAAAATCAGCTAACCTTAGTAAAACTAATAATTTAGTGCCTTTCATTCCACTTGTAGCACAAACATCCCAAACATAGGAAGTTAACTTGGTACTCATAGATTAACCTCTTTGTTATTGTCGTTATTCAAACTTTGTTGTTTGATTAGAAAAGACCACAAAAATTCGACAAATTGGTGGCTGACAGGTGTCCAGATGTGATTTATCATGGCTTCATATTCAAAGCCTGATTGTGAAAACTTACAACGCAATTGCGTTACAGTACAATTTAGTGTTAAACTATTCATGCGACTAATACTCCACAAGTGTTTTTTCGCAACCGACCGATAGCCTTCTGCAAAATTGCTATCGGTCACCCTTTCCAAAAATCATCTCAGTTATAACGATAATTTCACTCAATCTACATTGAATTGCATACGACGTAGCTTTTAATGACTTTTTCTCTTTTTTATCTAATATTCCATCTGCAGTAAATTCATTATGTTGCCGACAAAATTGACCCAGTTCTGCAATCAGATTATTAAATTTATTTAGTAACTCGTCGTTATCAAATTCATTAAATTCAGGCAACTTAACAAAAACACCGCCTCGATATTTTGCAATTGCTTCTGTAATAACATTAGAATTGGCTTCTGCTTCCATTTCTAATATCATTCCCAGCGGTACCATTTGCCCATTTAATTGCCGCACACGATTGCGTAATGCGTTTTCTGTACCCGATGTTGGATCTAGTCGTTTCGCCATCTCAGGGTACTTACCGTCAAATGATGTGATTAACTGATGAATTGCATCGGTTATCTCTTTCGGTGTTGGATAATTTCTATTGTCCACATTTACCTCTATTCTTGGTGGTTGTTTTAATGTTTATTTCGATATAATTTTGTATCAACTTTTAATGCTCCATTGGTTATTTCCTGAATCCGATACGCATTTTTTTCGGGAATAATGTCTCCCCATTGAGAGATAGCCCCTTTTGATATACCTAAACTTTTAGCTAATGGAGTTACACCATTAAAATAATTTAAAACGATATTTTTGAACATTTACGCCTCCTTTTTGTTTAGTTTTCTAAATATTATATGTTTATTTATCTAAAGTCAACAGGTGTTAAGATAACTAAACTATTTATTAATAGGTGTCTTTATGAATACAATTGGATCTAGAATAAAACAAAAACGAACAGAACTGGGCTTAACCCAACGCGAACTAGCTAAATCAATAAAAGGGGCAAACCATTCTTCTGTTTCGCAATGGGAGTCAGATATATCTACACCCAGTTCTAAAAATTTATTTGATCTGTCAATTGCTCTTAATTGTGATTTTGCGTGGTTATTAAAGGGAAACTTTGAATCTAATATAGTCCCAGTAGAATTACATTCATACAAAGTACCATTAATTAGCTACGTCCAAGCTGGAGCGTGGACAGAGTCTTGTGAACTAAGAGACTCTACAGGATTTGAATATATAATAACCTCTTTAGATCTATCAAAAAAAGCATTTGCACTTAAAATAAAAGGGGATTCCATGGAGCCCGAGTTTAAAGAAGGTGATTTAATAATCGTAGATCCTGAAGTACTGCCATATCCTGGTGAATTTGTTGTCGCAATGAACGGCGAATCAGAAGCAACCTTTAAAAAATATCGTGAATTAGGTTATGACAAGCATAATAGGATGCAGTTTGAATTAATACCATTAAACCCAGATTATAGCCCCATGAGCACATTAAACCAGCAAATACGTATAATAGGTACAATGGTTGAACATAGAATATTTAGGAAAAGACGAGTATGAAATATAAATGTATATCATTAATTTTATTGTTGAGCTGTATGAGCAATATGGCTTATGCGGACTGGGAAGTAAAAAAAGAAGGTCAAACAGAAATAACAGCGAGTATGCATGCAGAAAGAAGCTCTGAAGAAAACACTTTAATATCGATTGGTTGCACAGATCTTTTTAGTGTAAATGATAATGGAGATTTAACATTTTTCATTTATACAGAAGACCCTAATTTTAAAAATGCAGGTGAAATAGATGTTTTAATTGAAGATCTTAATAATAACTCTACTAGAAAAAAAATGTTTTCTAGTGATAAATATATAGTGCTAGAACAAGGAAGTCATGATGTTACAGAAGTGTTTAACTTCATGAAACATAAGAAACGTATCATTGTTACAATGAAACCATTAACAAAGAATACTAAAGCGGAATTCATTGCATTTTTTGATCTTGATAACTACGATAGTATCGTTACAGATGTAGAAAAAACGTGCAAAATAAAATAACAATAAAATAGTGACCTTATCAGGTCACTTTCTCCTACCATAACGTTTACCTTTCTAAAATTATTTTATTATTCTATAAAAATAATATTGACTTTTTTGTTTAGTTATCTAAAATTAGATGCAGTTAATTTTACATAGCTCTTTAAAAATCAAAACATCTAATTAATTATTCTTGTTTTCAGTTCGTCGTATTTGAAACCCGTTTCTGATTCCATGAATTCTACTGCTGAAATTGGATAACCGCATAAAGCGCATGAAATGCTTTTCACAAAAACCGCTTCATCATTTGGATTTAGCTTAGGTTCATGTTCGAAAAGATATTCGTGGCTTTGGCATATAACACAACTGTGTTTTATTGTTTTAATCTCGTCCATAGTCTTAGATCTGTTAATCAGTTAATTAGAGTTATTCATTATAATAAAATACTGAATTTATATACAGTGTTTTTTAATGAATTGTTTTGATAGTTCTTTAAAAATCAGGCTCAATATCAATTATCAGATTCGCTTTCTGGATAAAGTCCCGTATTATTTTTTAAATATTCAGATTGATTAGGTAAATCACCAGCTAACCAAGATATGATTTTTTCAAATTTAGTTAGCTTTATTGGAGGATTATCTCTAAGACCTAGACAAATAGCTGCTCTTTGTTGTGCAGCGTTACGTAGAACAGAAAAAACATGGCTATCATCTTTTTCCATTAATTTTAGTTTTGATGCTAATTGGTCATTTTCAAGAGAGTCAACATCTCGAATTAATGCCAAATATTGATAAGCTCTGGATTGTGCTACCGCTGAATTTTTACCAAATTGGTAAACTGAGTTAAATGCAGCAACACATGCTATCAGTCCACCATAAAAAATAGTACCTCGAAAATCCGCAAAAACAGCGGCGCCAAAGAATAAGATTAGAAATGATAAGAAACGATCTACCCTACCACACAATGTGGATTGCATTTTCTCTAAAGTATATGAGTAATTAATATCATAAATAATGTCGTGTCTTATTGTTTCCATTTTATTCACCTTTTAACTTTTCCGTTGCGGTTTTGGTGGTGGCACAGGCCTTTCATTAATTGGCTTATGTGCATCAGGCTTAGGGGCATTCATAATTAACTCCTTAAGGTTGGTGTTTGGCGATTCCAATCTTACCACGATGGCTGTGAGTGGTAAATAATCAGCCACCATTTCGTATATTTAACCCAATTGAGGTAATTGATACTGAGCCTGCATTTTATATGAACGTAATATATTAAGCTATTTAGCTCTTTAAAAATCAGGAACAGCATTAACTAAGTGTTTAATCATTTTGGAGGTTTGTATGTTGGCTCAAAATAATCTTTTATCTGGAACAGATAAAGAAAAAATAAAAAACGCAATTTTAGAAAGCGTCTCTAAAGCAGATGCTAGTTGTTACGCTAGCCTTGAAAAATTAGCCTTACAAGTTTGCAAGGCTATTAGTACAGTTAATTCTTATCCAGAGGATCATCCCCAAGGTCACTCTCTAAACGTGACGATAGCTCTAAAATAAAATCAGCTACATCATCAGCCGATTTTTTATCATAAGAGTCAGAAGAAATTATTGCATTTGGGTTAGTTTGTAAAATTTCTCTCGCTATTGCTATAGCAAATTTTTCTGCCTGATATTTTTTCATATTGTTTCCTTTTTTATCTGTTGTGGTTGTTTAAATTATATCAAAATTCCTTGCTGTTGTGGTGACAAAAAGGACACTTGAGCCTAACAAGTATAAAGATAGGCACACTTAGTTAATGCAGTTCCTGATTACAGAATGTTAGTGGAGTAAATCGTACGCTCTTGGAGTGCAGACCAGAGCGTTTTTATTACTAACAAACCATGTGTGTCCTGTGCAGAGGGCTCACGAACAAAATTATTTACAACATTTGTGGAGGATGGAAATGACAGATAAAACATTAAAAGACTTGTTATTAGAAGGTGTTGACCGTTTTAATAATAGTGATAAACCTGCATCAATAATTGATGAAGCACTTGAAGGATTATTTAAAAATGCAATTGAAAGCGAGCTTAGCCCGTATGGCGATTTTGGGCGAGCGGTAAAAGAGGCGGTCAAAGAAACATTACCTGCCAATATTCAAGATGTTATTTCTCTACCTAAATATAACCAATTAATTGTCAACTCACTTCAACAGCAATGGCTTTCATCGAATGTTGAGCAAAATTTTGTGGATAAAGCGACAAAAATGCTTAATAACATTATTAATGAATACCCTATTCCTGAATATATTTATCTTTCTGATTTACTGGAGGCTTTTGTTGAAGAATATGCAGAGGAAGCAATGGAAAACGATTGGGACAACCCAGACATTCGGATCAATGAAAGTGATTATGACCATGACTATATTAGTATCTATTTTGATAAGAAGCCTAAAGAGAGTTATTTAGAAAGACCTAAATACTTATTGGATAACAACCTAGGTTGTTGCCGTTTAGACGAAAAAATAAAAGGTAAATGCGGCGAATATGATGATGAATATTACGCTTATGAAGTTTATTCAGCAAGAATTGCTGGCGAATGTATTGGAAAATTGATTCAACCTACAAACACAAAATATCAAAACTTAATTATTGCTCTTTATTACGGACAATCAAAACTTGTATTTGACTGTGATATAGACGACTTTATTTACCCGAACCATTGCGATTAATTAAACATCTTAGTGCAGAAAGATAAAATAAAAATGTGGAGTATTAAATATGTTTTTCAAAAACCTAATTATTTATCAATTCGATAAAAACAGTAGCATAGAACGTTTAGACAACAACATGTTAAAAAACATGGCGTTCACACCATGCGGACCAACGGACTCAATTAAAAAAGGTTTTGTTTCGCCAATTAATGACGATGACGTATTAAAATTACAGGTCCAAGGGCACTCATTATTAAAGTTACGCATTGAAAGCAAACTGCTACCGGCATCTGTTATCAAGAAAAAAACTTCTGAACGAATTGAACAGCTTGAACAAAAACTTGGTCGTAGCGCAACTAAGAGCGAAAAACATTGTGTAAAAGATGAGGTTATTATTGACTTATTGCCCGTTGCATTCACAAAAGATCAATACGTCTATGTTTGGATTAATGATAAAGATAAATTTATAGCGGTAGAAACAGCCAGCTTTAAAAAAGCCGAAGACGTTCTTGCGCTGATAAGAAAAGAATTAGGCGCATTAGCACTCAAACCACTTTCTGTTGAAAACAATATATCATTCACGTTAAAAGAATGGGTATGTAATGACAGCACTCCACCTAACTTTTTTGTACTCAATGATGCAATGTTAGCCGACCCATTAGACGGTAATGGAAAAATAAAACTTATTGACGAAAACCTCACTGCAGAAGAAGTCAAAAGTTATCTAAATGGTGGGCATGAAATTAAATCGCTATCGTTCTCATATAAACAGCAAACAGTTTTTACAGTAAATACTGAGCTCGTTTTTTCCAAAATTAGCTATTCATCTGAAATGTTAGATGAAAATAGCGATATCTCACTAGATGATAAAGCAAAACGAATAGAAGCTGATTTCTTTTTAGTTGCTAATGAACTAGCTAATTTAATCAACGATTTTACTAAAGCGGTGCAATAACGTAGGTGGCGTCTGGTATATGCGTTGATAATTAGTGTTAGCAGTGATCTGTTCCTTAGCAGTTAGCCCACTAATTTGAAATATACAAGCCAAAATGCTTTCCAGACGGTAGCCACGCCGTTGGCGACAGAGTGGCAATTACTTAATACAACAATAGTTAACTGCTAAGAGGAGTTTATAATTGGCTAAGTTTATTGAGGTAACAGACCAAGACGGTAAGATGTTAGTTAACATAGAATGCATTATTTATATTCAAGAAACCGATAGTATTGAAACAGTTATTGAAATACTTAATGACAAAACCCTTTTTGTTCAAGAGCCATACGAAGAAATAAAATCAAAACTGGAGATTGCTAATGCCTAAATTAAATTGGCGTGATGCTAGCAAAGAGTTGCCTGACGGCACCGATGAAGACGGACTTCCAATGATGTGCTTGACATTATCGTTTCATAAAAATAAACCAGTGTTTAGTGAAAATTGGATTCATAGTACAACAAAAACGTGGGCGTATGGTGATGATAAAGTTAAATATTGGGTTTATCTAAGTGAAATACCATTGCCTGAGGAGTAAATTATGATTACAGATGAAGAGTGGAAAAAGCTAAAAGTTGGGGATGTTATTTGGTATACAGATCAACATGCATTAACTCCCGAAAAATTAATAATCACAAAAATAACCAAAAATAGTGTTTATTGTGACAAGACAAGGATTGATAAGGAGAGTTATTTATTGCATTCAAGTTTAAACGACGCAACGCGAGCTGTAAATTTTAGATTAGAAAAACGAATTGAAAAAATACAGCATCAAATTGACAAAAATTTAAAACAACTGGAGTAAGAATGAGCGTGATTATGTCAACTAATAAACCGGTTAGAGTGGACCAAATAAGTTTGGTTTGTTCAATTATGAAAGAAATAGATGAACAAAACAATGGTTGTTTTATCACATATGATCAGATGAACACAATCATAAAAGCCGCAAATATTATATGCGATGAATTTAATAATAAGGATTCTAAAAAAGAATAATTTTTCAAGAATTTTTAAATTACAAATAACGAGTGCAGACGTTATTAATTAAATGTGGAGTATTAATATGACTTGGATTACAACCTATTCAGGGTTACATTTTGATTACAAAAACCCTATCATCGATTCAATCTGTATTGAAGATATCGCAAAAGGCTTATCTCATGAATGCCGTTACACTGGGCAGCTTGATAGATTTTATTCTGTAGCTCAACATTCTATTGAATGTAGTTACGTTGTTGCCGATAAATTTAAATTAGAAGCATTGTTACATGATGCTGTTGAAGCGTACTGCAAAGACATCCCGTCACCACTAAAAAAATTATTACCTGATTACCGCCTGGTTGAAGACAAGGTTGATCAAGTTATCAGGCAAAAATTTAATTTGCCATTAACTATTTCTCCCGAAGTTAAACAAGCTGACCTTATTTTATTAGCAACTGAGCATCGTGATATAGCTAATGATGGCAAAGAATGGCCAATGTTGAAAGGCATTCCATTGCTTGAGAGAAAAATAGAGCCTGTACCAAGTGGTGTTGCTTATAACCGCTTCATGCGTCGATTTTATGAGTTGTTGGGGTGAAAATTATGATTAAGATTAAAAACTTCATTCCGGCAAGGCAATTCAAACATAACCCAAATAGATTTAATGTTATGTCATCAGGCATGGGGACTCAATCAAACGCAATTATTTGTATGATCCATGCAGGAATTTTACCAAAACCAGATGTTATTGTTGCTGCTGATACAGAGCGAGAAGCTTCAAACGTATTTGAGTATCAAAAAAAACACATTCAACCTTTATGTGATGAAATGAACATTCCATATTATATAGTTCCAAAATCACAATTTACTAATGTTGATTTAGTTCAGCCATCTTCTGGCATGACTTTAGCCGGATATTATTCAGAGTGGGATGGTCGAAAAGAAAATGGAGAATGCAGAGGAAAACAACCAGGATACTGTTCAGCTCGATGGAAAAGAGAAGTAATAGAACGGTTTTTAAATAAAAAATACGGGCAATCATATCTAACCAAAAGAGGGGTCGATATGTGGATGGGGATGTCACTAGATGAGCCCAAACGCATCAAAGTAACAACAGGCAAGTGGCATCGTGTTTACCCGCTATTTGAAATGATGATTACAAGACAAATGGCAATTCAATTTGTTGAGCAATATGGCTTACCCACTCCTCCCCGTTCTGCATGCTGGATGTGTCCAAACAGAAGAGAAAGCGAGTGGTTATGGATGAAAGAAAATGTTCCAGAAGATTTTAAAAAAGCATGTGAACACGAGAAAGAAATACAGAAAGATAATCCTCATCTCTGGTTAACAAAATATGGAGTCCCTCTTGCAGACGCCCCTCTAAAATCAAACGGAATGGATGAGCAATTAGATTTAGTTCAGTTCTGCGATTCTGGAATGTGTTTTGTTTAACACGATAAACAAATTAAATAACTATAGGAAGTAAAAATGGCAGAATATGGCGTAAAGGTTAATAGTTCTAATTTTATTGAAATCTCATCTGGGCAACAAAAGTTTTTAGTTCTAACTACTGCACGTGATCCCATGATTGGGGACATATTAATTATCAAGGATAGAAACGATCCTGGTAACTCAGTTGAAGCGATTATTACCAGTTTTGACATTGAAGCAAATGGAATTGAAAACGGTTTTATCGTTGTCAGCATTGATATTAACTCCAAAGACCAAAGTGCAGTTGTAAAACAATCTCAAACAGATGAAAAGATTATTTTATTAAATAAGAAACTATCTGAATTAACTAAAAAATATAATGCATCATGCAACAATTACAACGAATTAGATAATGAAAAAACTAAAATTAATGAACTATTGAAAAAAGAAATAAAAAAAAGTGACAGTATGCAAGAAGAAATATCTTCACTAAAAGAGGAAATCTCAAAACAAAAAAATGAGTTAGCAAGAAATCATAACACAATAAAAGACCTTCAATCTGAGGTTAAGAAGCAAAAGGATAGCATAGAATGGTATCAAGTTCGAAATGATGAGTTAGCTAATTTAAATGCATCTTTGAACCAGGAAATACATAGCATAAAAAATAAAAATGACATTATGAATAAAGCAACCGAACATGTAGTTCCTGATAGTTATATCAAGCTAAGAAGCCTAACCAAAAACTTATTATCTTATATCGATAGTAATTTATAACTGCAGTTAATAAATGCTAGAACGTAATTATGAAAAAGAAGCGAAACAAAAAATATAACTCAACACTAAAATATCAACAAATATCTAGAATTGTGGCCAAAGATTACATGATCTTAGATATCACTGCTATTGATGTGTTTGTTTATTACAAAGGTTCTGAAATAAAACCTAAATCATTTGAAGCAAGGATGTTAAACGAAGTGCGTTATAAATGGCAAATAATGGCGGGTGTTATTTGTCGAGATCAGCTAAAACGCGAATATTTAAAAACCGACACATTTATAACGGCTAATGAGTATTTTACATCTGAACTATCTGATTATCTGGCAGAGTTTCAAGCTGATCTTTGGGAAACGGCCAACCCATTACATAGATTAACTCAATTCTGGTTAGCTACACCAAATAAAACTGAAATTACAGAACAAGTTGTCATGAAAATGATTAATAGTAAAAAAGGTTTTAATAATTTTATGACTGTGTATGAGTACCAACAAAGCAAAGTCACATTTTAAACGGAGTGATATACATGAATAAAATCAGATATTTAACAGAAGATAAATTATTGGAAATAGCTGGAAGTTACGATCGTGAAAACCCACCAACCACTGAGATGGTTATGGCTGTCGAAATACTAAATCGTAGAGCAGAAATTATGTTAATAAAAAGAAAAGTTTATTCAACAAAACAAAGAATAGATAACGATATTGAAGAACTATATTTAGATATAGAACGACTATAAAGCATGGAACAAGCGATTGAGGGCTAAATATGACTAGATATAGCAAACAAGGAGAAAATTAAAATGACAATTAATACAGTTATTATTGATATTGAAACATTAGATACAAAACCGTCGGCAATTATATTGTCAATTGGAGCATTTGCATTTGATAGATTTAATTTAAATGAAACGTTAGAAAAAATAGAAATGGTTGAAATTTCAGGTTGTTACAGTGATCATCATCTATACCTGTCATGTGACCTGCCAGACCAATTATTTTATTCCAGTCGAACGATCAGCAATGAAACGCTAGAATGGTGGAGATCTCAAGTTGATAAAAAAATTGCATCCCCTGCACCAGGGCATTCTCACTTAGAAGAAGCTCTTAAGAAATTAATATCTAAAATAAATGAATGGAAAAAAATTAACCCTGATATTGCATTTTATTTTAGAGGAACAAATTTTGACCCGATTATTTTAGAAAATGCATTCAATGAATATTCATTACAAACGCCGTGGTTATATTATCAGGTCAGAGATGTTAGAACATATATTGATGCATTAACACGAACAGCAAAAGGGAAAATTGAAAACTATACATCGTCATTTAATTTTTTAAAACATAACGCACTACATGATGCAATGTTCGATGCAGAGCAAATGTGTTTGGTTTCAAAATAATTGTTAAGTTGCAGATAACAATTATTTAATAATTTTGTGGAGTAAAAGGAGTGCAAAAAATGATACGTTATTTACCAATTTCTAAATATTGTAGCGAATATGGCGACACGGTAGGTGCTGTAGATAAAAGGCTAAAACGTGGCATTTGGGCTTTTGGAGTACATGTTTTCCGTGTTGAAGGCATAAAAGAACGTCAGGTAGATATAGTAGCGGTTGATGAATGGAAAGGAAAGGAAAAGCAAAAATGTCGCGTGGTGTAACAATTCGAAAACACGCAAACGTTCAAACATTAATTATCACATTTACGTTCAAAGGTGTTTGCTGTCGTGAACCGCTACGAGGCCTACCAGTTACGCCATCAAACATAAAATATGCAGAACGGCAAAGAGGTGAAATATTAAATAGTATTGAGCGCGGAACTTTTAATTATGCTGATTTCTTTCCAAAGTCAAGCAAGCTGAAAATATTCGGCTATTCGAGTAAAGGATTAAAAGTTAAGAGCTATTTAGATAGTTATTTATCTTTATGTGAAAAACGAAAATTATCTCCATCAACGATCAACGGCTATCAGAAGTGCATTAATGCACTTCATGATCTTCATGATATTTGCATAACTGAATTAACACCAGGAATTATAAAAAATTGGGTACAAGAACAAACAACATCAATTAAGACTAAACGTAACAACCTATCTTATCTAAAATCATCTCTTGATGATGCCATTATTGATGGGATAATCTCTATTAATCCCGTTCAGTCTGTATCAGTATCTAAATATCATGACAAAAGCACAGAGCAAGATAAAAGTGATTACGTTGTTGATCCTTTCTCGCCTGATGAAGTTAATGCAATATTACAATGTTGTAGCAATGAACAATGGGAAAATTTATTTAGGTTCGCTTTTGCAACAGGCATGAGGTCAAGTGAGCTTTGCGCATTAAAATGGAAAAATATCGACTTTATTAAAAACAAAGTACATGTAAATTCTGCTCTAGTAGTTGGAGTTGAAAAAGGAACAAAAACAAAAGCGGGAACTCGTATTATTGATCTGGATAATAATGCACTAATAGCATTAGCTAAACAAAAAAAATTTAGTTTTTTACATAATGAGTATGTTTTTTTGGATCCAAAAACAAATAAACAATGGGAAGGTGCTGATGCAATACGAAAAAAAGCTTGGGTACCAGTGTTAAAACGATCTGGAGTACGCTACCGCAACCCGTATCAAACTAGACACACGTTTGCAACATATCATCTAAGCAACGGTGTTAATCTATTCTGGTTAGCAGAGCAAATGGGCCATAAAGGGCCAGAAATGTTATTCCGGCATTACGGTTCGTACCTTGAATCATATGATGGTAATACATCAATCAAAAAAGCATCAAAATAAAATGCACGCCCAATGCACGCAAAAAACAAACAAAATAAAAAATCATTATTATTTATATTGATATTGAAATCTGGACGCGGGTTCAACTCCCGCCAGCTCCACCACTTAGTCCTTTGTCATCCGCATTAAGTTAAATTTATAAATAAATTTTTACTTAACATACAATTCAGATGTATCTAATTTAAATTCATCATAAATATCAAGTTTTTTCATAATATGCGCTAAAACTTGATTAATAGTTCGCATTCCAACTAATAACTCATCCATATAAATATCTGGATGTAATCGCGATGAATTGTAACCTAAGCTTTCCTTTTCTGCTTTACAGCCCAATTCATCGTTTGACGCATAAACTGTAGAAATTTCTCGCGTTGTTTACAGTAATTTGAGACATGACTGTAATGAATATACATAAAAAGCAAAATTAACGCTTTATAACAGACAAGAAATATGGCGTCTATATCATAAAGAAAAAATAACCGTCACTGATTTAGCTAAACGCTTTATGGTGAGTCGCTAGGCCATTTATAGCGTGCTAAAGAAAGCTCACTTGAAGCTTTTTGTCCCTTTAACCAGTAAAGAATGAACGTTATAGAACCATCAGTTATGGTATTAAATGTCTGGTTAAAGTTAAAAAATCTATTGAAGATAAATTAAGACGGCAAGCTAAACGCTATAACAAACCTATCCGGGTGAAATGCTACACGTTGACACCAAAGGTTTACCGTTACTTAAAAATGAAACGCAACAGCAAACTAGAGACTATTTATTTGTCGGCATTGATGATTTTTCACGTGAGCTTTATGCAGGTATTTACTCTGATAAATCCCAATTTAGCTCAGCACAGTTTTTACAAAATGAGGTGTTAGCCCAATGTCCTTATACCACTACATGTATTTATTCCAATAATGGACGTGAATATCAAGGCACCTGCTAACCCCAATTTGTTAAAATGTATCATAACCATCATATTAATCAAAAATTTACCAAACCCGCCTGCCCACAAATGAATAGAAAGCCGAAAGAGTAATACGCACTTTGAATTGAGATGTGGCATAATCAGCAAATATTTAGCGACTCAAAAGATAGAAAACAAAAGCTTAAACACTTTATTAATTTTTATAATACAGTTAAACCGCATAAAGCGATTTCGGGGAAAACACCTTATGAATTTTTAGAGGATTATTTTAGCTATGAAGTGTAAACAACTCGGTGTTTTCCTACACATTAAATAATATGACGCCGATTGAGTATAAAACCCTAAAACAAGCAGCCTGATTTTCTACGTCAGTTTTGTACTAACATGGGGTATCTACACTTCGTTATCGTAAATTTTAAAAAATAAGGAGATTTTACAATGAAAACACTAATAATTTATTCTCATCCATATGAGCAGAGCTATAATCATGCCATTTTAAATAAAACTATATCACTTTTGAAAGAAAGTGGAAAAGATTTTGACATTATTGATTTATATAAAGACGGTTTTAGTCCCGTATACACTAGTGAAGAATTAAAATTATTTAGTACGGGACAAACAACAGATCCTTTAGTAGAAAAATATCAAAAAATGATAATGGATGCATCCGATATTGTATTTATCTTTCCTATCTGGTGGAATGATTTGCCAGGAATCTTAAAAGGTTTTATTGATAAAGTCTTTAAGAAAAATTTTTCTTACGTTGATACTCCAACAGGCGTAAAAGGAAAGATTCGCAATATTCATTCAACTACAGTTTTGACTACTTCATCATCTCCCACATGGTTTATTCGTTTCTTTGCTGGGAATGCCATTAAATCTGTTTTTATTAAATCAACTTTGAAACAATTAGGAATTAAGAATGTGACTTGGAAAAATATGGGACAAATTAGGACAGCTTCTCAAGAGAAAAGACAACTATTTTTGAAAAATATTAGATTGTAATGTGTAACTATCCCATAAAATAGTACAGCAAAAAAGTAGAAAATTCTCTATGATAAAAGTAAAGGGGATTTAATTATGAAAAAAATGACTGAACATCAAATCGTCGCTATTTTAAAAGAAGCTGAAGCGGGTATTCCCGTTAAAGAACTCTGCCGTAAATATGGCATGGGTAATTCAACTTTCTATAAATGGCGGGAAAAATACGGCGGAATGGAAATTTCGGATATCAAACGCTTAAAGGAGCTGGAGGCTGAAAACCGTAAGCTTAAGCAGATGTTTGCCGAGCTGAGCTTAAAATCCCAGCTTCAGGAAGAAATTATAAAAAAGCTTTAGTGCCCACAAAGGCACGTAAAACGTGGGCACAGCAACTACAACAAAATCATTTAGTTACTATTGCTATGAGTTGTGCCATTGTTGGCTTAAGCCGTTGTGCTTACTATTATCAACCTAAGTTACAGGATGATTCGGTGATTATTTCGGTGTTGAATGCTATCACAGACCGGCATTTACGCTGGGGCTTTCCTAAATGCTTTAATCGTATCAGAAAGCTCGGCTATAAATGGAATCATAAACGGGTGTATCGGGTGTATTGTGAATTAAAGCTTAATCTCAGGGTAAAGCGTAAAAAACGTATCTCCCCACGAACACCAGAAAAGCTATTGGTTCCTAATAAACAAGGTGAATGTTGGTCAATGGATTTTATGAGTGACAGTAGTGGTAATCAACGTCGCTTTAGGACATTCAATGTCATCGATGACTTTAATCGTGAGGTGCTAGGCATTGATATTGCAGTAAGCTTACCGGCAGGGAGAGTTACCCGTTACTTAGATAAATTGGCTGAATATCATGGGTATCCATTAAAAATACGAGCCGATAATGGACCGGAATTTACAGGAAAAACCTTTATAAACTGGGCTAAATCACATGATATAGCCATTGATTATATTGAGCTCGGCAACCCATATCAAAATGGGTATATTGAACGATTTAATCGCATCTATCGCACAGAGGTACTAGACTTATATCTATTTAATAATCTGGAACAAGCAAGAAAGATAACCGAATAATGGCTAACCAGTTATAACAACGAAAAACCTCATGAAGCATTAAATAATATGACGCAGATTGAGTATAAAACCCTAAACAAGGAGTATTATTTTCTACTTGAATCTTGTACTAAGTTTGGGGTATTTACACGTGAGCTTTATGGGGTCATATACCCCGATAAATCCCAATTTAGCTCAACACAGTTTCTACAAAATGATGTATTAGCCCAATGTCCTTATATCATTGAATGTATTTATACCGATAACGGACGTGAATATCAAGGGACAGGTTGTAACCACCCCATAAAACAGCACAGTTTTAAGACTGCTGCTAAGATAGCATTTCATTGCTTTTCAAATATGTTAAAATGCAAATAAATTAGGATAAGGAAATAATATGATAACAATTAATATGTTAACTCAGAATCAAAAGCTATCTGATTTTGAAGATGTCATCGCGTTCTTTGATAAGATTTATGAGTGTATCCCTTGCGAATCAGAGCTAAGCACAAAACTGGATCGAAATGCTTTCTATGCTTTTGTTGTCATTCATACCATTAGTCATTGGCAAAGTGATGGTTGGTGTAATCTTTTATGGAATTATGCTACAGCAAAATATGTTGTACCAGCAATGAAAGCAGTAAATTTACCGCAAATTGCAGATGCTTTTGAACAAGTAGAACAAACTTATCCCTTTTCCTATTCAGAATGTGAAAATGAGAAAGAATTATGTAGTTTAGGCAATTTTATTGAAAACCCACGGCAAAAGCGCAAATACATTTCGTCAGAAAGGTTACTAGCCATGTCAGATGAACAACGTCAAACCTATTCAAAAAATTTTCTCGCTAAATTGCAAATATTAGATGAGTTAGTTACACCCTTATGGGATTATCAAGCACCCGAACAAGAAATTTGGCAACCTGTCATTGATTTTATAAATCAACATATAGAAAAGCAATCTATATAACGATTTAATCAAACCAGATTTTCATTATTTATTTCACTTGCTCCAATATGGTTATAAGTGTGATAAAGGACTATATAACACGCCAATTTCTGACAAAAGTAAAAGGCAGTCACAAACAACTACCTTTTACTATCTTTATTGAGGTATAACTTTTGTGGGAAATGTAAACATATCCCCGAAATATCCAAACTAATATTAATTTATTTTGCTTTTTCAGTACTACACACTAATTTAGCAAGTGTTCCTTGATGCTGATCTTGGGTGTCAACTGCCCAACAAGTTTTCAGTGATGCATCAATAGGCTTTGTCAATTGTACTTCGTTATTGTAGTTATAATTACAGCTAGCCCAAAAGCTCAGTTTATTAGTATCATCACTGCTCTCTAACAACCAAACTGCCTGATATTTTTTCCCATTTATCGTTGCGGGCTTGGGTTTTATTCGTTTTGCTGAATCAGTTGATTTTCCGGAATATACTTCAACTTGATTGAGTCGAATAAGAGAGCTGGTGTGAGCGATATCTTCTGGCAAAATTAAACCATTAATTTTATTCTTATCATAGCCTTTTTCAGACACTTCCCAGCCTTCAGGCACAACTTCTAGTTCAGGTTTAGCATATTTTATTTTTACCGATTCGGGACAAACTATCTCTTGATTTGCATTAGCTGAACGGCAAAGACTCCCCCCCATTACGACAATTGCAGCTAGACTTAAAATTTTACCTTTCATGTTTGCTATTCCTTCTTAATCTTATAAAAAATGCAATGATTTCTAATAGTTAATATCATTTTATTAAGTTAAATGCATTAGACTATTAACTATCTAAACCAAGGCTATTTTTGCTATCTAACTTTATCCGATGTTAGAGCTTAAACTAACTTTATTTTCACGTTTAGAATATGATTGTCGACCTTCATGTATTTTTTTATCGCAATTTAGTTTTACTTTCATATTACCTTTTGCATCTTTTGAAGAGATTACCCAGCAGGTTTTCATAGTCGGATCGATGTGTTTTATCAGGCGAACCCGATTAC
The DNA here is from genome assembly GCF_009795885.1 of Gilliamella sp. Pas-s25. Lineage (GTDB taxonomy): Bacteria > Pseudomonadota > Gammaproteobacteria > Enterobacterales > Orbaceae > Gilliamella. The sequence continues at coordinate 160,713 of NZ_WTEV01000002.1, forward strand.
GTGAATAAGAACAATTAAACCAATAACCAGTATCATTAGGTGTATCATAACGAGTATCAACACTCCATGAATCCTTATATTTTTTACCTTTAATGGTAGTTGTAAAGGGTATCATCTGTCCTAAATTCACTGGTTTACCATGGTATACTTCACCACTATCAACTCGCAACAACAGATTTTTTTGTTCGAATATTTGCCACCCTTCAGGTAATGTTTCTAATTCGGTGGGGATAGCGTTTACCTGAACAGAATCAGGGCAAGTTATCTCATAAATTGCATTAGCTGAAAGGGGCATACAAGCTCCAGCTAATAATATTATGGCAATACTAAAAATTTTTCCTTTCATGTTAACTATTCCTTTTTAATTATAAAAAACACTATTTTTAGTGTTGAATAATATAACCTTTTTTAAAATTTAAGTCATTAATCATTTATATTAGGTGATCAATTGTGGATTAAGTACATTATTACAAACCCAACTTGTTTTGTAATTCATGCAGGATTAAGTATTGCTGCTATATTGGTGGGCGCAATTGCTCTTGAGCTGGAGAAACTTTTCTTTGATGATTTAACCTTAATTTGCCAATAATCATGCTTTCATCCCTAAAAGCATATAACGATAGGTGGTTCAGTTAGTTTAACCTATCCACTCGTATTTATAGAATATGATTGAAGACAATCAAGATGCTGAGGCACTAAAGATAAGATAAAGATAAAAAACACCTGAACATAAAATCAATAAAGCAGTCCTGATTATATGACTTTTCATGTTTTGACAGGATATTAATATTATTTGATGATAGCGTAAAATTTTTATACGGTATTCGTGTAATGTTTAATGACAAAAAGCCATTAAAAAATACATTATATATTTTAGTGTGTTATAAGTGATAAGTGCAGTAATTATTGGCTCTACTCGCTCTCACCGATAGAGCCAAAAAGTATTAATTAACTATCACACGACCATTTAAAGGCTGGATTGGACGGTTGTTATCATGATGCATGATTGAGTGGAATTTTTCAATTTGTTTGGCAGACACGCTACTTTCTTGTTCTAACACAATCCATCGAACACCTTCAGAGCAAGGTGGCGTTGTCAAAGATCCACTAAAGCGATAAAAATCTAACCTATTCGGTAATAAAGTCTTAATATCGACAGGCTGATTTAATGCTGCTGTACCCCCTTCTTCTTCTGGCATTTGTTGCCAAGCTTTCGCCAATTCAGGGTTAGCTTTTCCCTTATTAAACATCAGGCCGATAACCGTTAAGTCGCCCTTGTCGTTTTTATAAACAAAGTGAGCTTCCATCGGAAAGGGTTTACTTTTAATCATATTTTCGCTTGGTGCATGAAAATGGAATTGTTGTAACGTAAAGATTTCATTATCAATTTCTAAGGTATTACCTTCGTTAACATTGATTTGAATGGTATGACCGTTGTTGATGATTTCTTGCTTGCTGGGTTTAAACACCAGTTTAAGTTTATCATGGTGCGTTTTTAGTGCATGTTCAATATTGATCGGCGATTGATTTTTGCCATTTTCACAGGTTGAAAATTCAGGTGAAAGTTTTCCCCAATTTTCGGGTTTAAATTCGCCTTCATAATCCCAATGCGGAGCAGGCTCTACAGCAGCACAAGATAAACTGGTTGCCATTAAGGCTGCAATGATTATATTAAATTTCATGTTGATTTTACGTTAGAAAGTTGTTTAGTGGATACCAAATTATACGCCACAAAAAACCACCTTACTACAATCACACATCATCACTTTTTGATATTTTTATAAAAAAATCGTTTGACATTTATACAAAAAACTAGCTAAAAAATAACCTGTTTTGTTTGGTACTAATTTTACTCAATTTTTATTATGATAATATCTAATTGTTTATGTTGAGTAACTTTTTACAGCTTAAGCATCGTCAGTCGGGGAAGTGCTTTTTGATTTTCCGTCATTAAAGCGCAAAGCTCGCAGGCTCTGCCTGCGCCCCCCAACTGACACGCGGGAGCTGTTCTTTGATAACTTGATCAACAACAGTCATATAAGCACCACCGCGTTCTAAAGACTAAGAACTAAATGCTAAAAGCTAAGGTCAGTACAAATAACACCGAAGTCATCAATGGGGTCATCGTTGTAGATTACATCGTAGTCCTCTCCTTCGACAACAAGCTTGTCGCCATAGTCAGAATCTATAGCGAAGACGTTAGCGTGGAAACCTTCATCTAATACTCGCCTCTTTGATGCTATCTTTACTTTACTCAGATGTTCAAATTTATTCCTAACAAAGCCCAAACTCGCCAAACATCCATACTTGCCGTGCTAATCTCGCTTAATTGTCGACACATTCTAGCGCGGTAAAAGGGCAGCTATATTGACCTTACAATATTATGAGAATATTGTTTGACTATAAAAACCGTTTATTTATCAAGTTGATTTTAATTAATATTTAAAAATAACTACCATGATAACATTCAATCCAATTGTGATCATTTTAATTTCTTTTAGCAACTCATTAATTTTATAAGAAGATTAAAGAATTAAATACATATCCCAAAAAACGTGGTTTTAAGCGTATTTGTTATAACAAAAAAATAAATAGGTAGGTATTTTAAGATACAAAAAACCTGCTATAAGCAGGTTCTAAGAATTCGAAAATTGGCTCCTCCAACAGGACTTGAACCTGTGACATACGGATTAACAGTCCGCCGTTCTACCGACTGAACTATGGAGGAACACTTAACAGGCAGAATATTAACTATCTATAACAACAATGTCAATCTATAAAACACCAAATAGCATCAACTGCTCAGCTTGTAAGCAAATCAGGCGATTAGTGTGTTAAAATAATGAGTAAGTGACATAACAGGTAGAATAAAATTGATGAAAAAAAATATTTGTGTTTTTTGTGGTGCAAGTGAAGGAAGCCGCCTAGAATACCGGACTCATGCTGAACAATTAGGTAAAATATTAGCGGAGCAACACAGGCGTTTAATCTATGGTGGTGGTAATAAAGGCTTAATGGGTATTATTGCTAATGCAGTCTTAGCTCATGGAGGCGAGGTAATTGGTATTATCCCTGAACGTTTAGTCAAAGCCGAAACGGCTCACCACGGTATCACTCGTTTAGAAGTGGTAGATAATATGCATCAGCGCAAAGCAAGACTGTCTGAGCTTGCCGATGGCTTTATTGCAATGCCGGGCGGAACAGGTACGCTAGAAGAGGTTTTTGAAGTCTGGACGGGTATGCAAATCGGTTATCACGAAAAGCCGGTAGCTTTATTTAATCCAGCTGAATTTTGGCAGCCTATGCTCAATTTTTTACAACATGCTGTGAACGAGGGGTTTGTTCGAGATAGTTTTTATAAAACATTAATCGTTTCGGAAGATCCGAAATCTATGCTACAACAAATAGATCACTTTATTCCTAGAGATTTACAACGTTGGATAAAAAAATAACGTATTGATGATAAAAAAATCGCCATCAAATGATGGCGCTTTTTTTATTTATATTTCAGAATTAAGCTACAGCTGTAGATTCTAACTCTGGTTGTTTAATAAATGCATAAGCCACACCAGCAATAACAGAACCAGCCACAATAGATAACAAGTAGCCACCTACTGGTTTAACCACGCCAGGAATGGCTAAAGCGAATAACCCTCCATGTGGCGTCATTAATGTTGAACCAAAAGCTAACGCCATGCCACCAGTAATTGCCCCACCAATAATACAACATGGGATAACACGTAATGGATCACGAGCAGCAAATGGAATTGCCCCTTCCGATATAAAGCATAAACCTAATACCAATGAAGCTTTACCACTCTCTTGTTCAGTTTTAGCAAATTTTTTGCGTGCAATAAGTGTTGCAATGCCCATCGCTAAAGGTGGAACCATACCCCCCGCCATAACTGCCGCCATTGGTGCATAAACTTGTGCTGAAATTAAACCTGTACCAAATGCATAAGCAACCTTATTAATTGGCCCACCCATATCAGTACACATCATTCCCCCTAAAATAGCCCCCAATATAACAGCATTGGCAGTACCCATTGAATTTAACCATACTGTTACAACGTTCATTAACCATGCAATCGGGGTACCAACAATAAATTGCATCACAAGACCTGTAATAAGCGTTGCAAATAGTGGTACGATTAGTATTGGCTTTAATGCCTCTAGCGTTTTTGGTAATGGTAAATATTTTGTGATTAATAGCGCCAAATAACCTGCAAAATAACCAATAATAATCCCACCTAAAAAGCCTGCGCCAGTCGATACGGCAAGTAAACCACCCACAAGCCCCGGTGCAAGCCCAGGTCTATCCGCAATAGAATAAGCAATATAACCTGAAAGCAATGGCACCATAAGTGAAAAAGCAAGCCCTCCAATTTGAGCTAAATGCGGTTCACCAATTAATTTTTGCACCCCATCAACCATTTCAAACGAACCAAAAGCAAATGAAAGTGCAATAATCAAACCACCTGCAACCACCATTGGTAACATGTAAGATACGCCGGTTAATAGATGTTGATAAACACCTTTTTTATCATTGCTTGATTCAGTTTTTGCAGCATTTGCAGGCTGATAAACCGTTGCTTCTTCAAATGCTTTATCAAATTCTTGTGCTGTTTTTTTCAGGGCTGGTCCTGTTTTGGTGCGATAAAGTTTTTTACCTGTAAATTTGCTTAAGTCAACATCGATATCGCAAGCTGCGATAACTACATCGGCAGAAGCGATTTCTTCTGGTGTTAATTCATTGCCAACACCGACTGAACCACGAGTTTCAACTTTACACCACCAACCCCGTTTTTTGGCTTCTTCTTCAATCGCTTCTGCAGCCATAAAGGTATGTGCAACCCCTGTTGGACAGGCAGTAACAGCAACAATGCGTTTTATACCATTATTTGGCGTTGATGTTGGTGCCACCTCAGCAGATTGTTCATAAACACTCGCTTTACTTTGTGCATCAGTTAAAATCTGTTTTGGATTAGCAAAAAGCTGATTTAAGTCTTCAATAACATAAACTTTTTTACCCACCACTGATTTATCACTGATGGTCCCCGAACCGACAGCAACAATAACATCTGCTGATGCCGCATTTTCAACTACGTTTAAATTTAAGGCATTTGCCGCTAAAGCTAATTCTGCTTTAGCTAAACGTCCATTAACTGGACCTGCATGACTACCTTCAATAATATATATATTCATGAATACTCCTTATGCAGCAATTATTTCAATTTTTTCTAGCATATTATTTACAGCTTGGCGCTCAGCGATACCCACACCAGCCTGTCCAACCGATAAAGCCGCAACACTTGATGCAAATACTAAAGTGTCTTTAATTGATTGCTCAGTGATTAAACCATATATTAAACCAGCGACCATTGAATCACCGGCACCCACAGTGCTAACTACTTGGCATTTAGGTGGTTTTGCTAACCATGCTTCATTTTTAGTGACCCATAATGCACCTTTACTTCCAAGCGAAATAATGACATTGTCAACGCCACCATTAACTAATTCCATAGCAGCATTTTTTACATCATCGAGTGTAGATAATTTGCGACCTATCCACATTTCGAGCTCTTTATCATTTGGTTTAATTAACCATGGTTTTGCTTTTAATCCTGCGACCAATGCATCTCGACTACTATCGAATACAATTTTTGGACAAATCGCTTTAACTTGTTCCATCCAATTTGTAAATTTATCAAGTGATACCCCAGCAGGTAAACTACCGCTAATAGCAACCATATCAATGTCTTTTAACCATTCAAGCGAGTTTTTTACAAAGCTTTGCCAGTCTTGCTCACTAATAGTAAAGCCAGAAAAATTTAGATCGGTCACTTCGCTATTTTCTTCGGTTAATTTGACATTAATACGTGTACGACCGTCAATTGTTTCAAATTTATCAACCACATTTAATGATTTAAATAATAAATTAAAGCCATCACGGTTTTCTTTACCTAAAAAACCACCAACGGTTAATTGAACATCTAAATCCGACAAAACTTTAGCAACATTGATGCCTTTACCAGCAGCTAGTAATGCATTGGTTTGGACTAAATTAACATCGCCAAGCTCTACTTTTGGGCAAAAACCTAAGAGATCATAAGCAGGATTTAAGGTGATTGTTGCAATACGATAAGTCATTTAAACACCCTCACCTAAACCGCTTTCAATCGCTTTGCCAATTGCTTCAAGCGCTTGTTCGGCATCGTCACCAACGGCAGTAAATTGTAATCGACTGCCTTTTTTGGCACCTAGCGCAACAATTTTCATTAAGCTCGTTGCACTTACTGCTTCACCTTTACCATCTAAATTAGCAACGGTGACTTTACTGTTGAATTCTTTAACGAGTTTAACTAAAACAGACGATGGACGAGTATGTAAACCATTCTCGTTAGGAATAATAAATTCTCGACTTAATGATTCATTATTCGATTCAGTAGCTGTCGACTCATTTGTAGAGGTCGATTGAATTCCTGATTTATCAGCACCTCCTGTCGTTTCAGAGCCAGATAAAAGAAGATTGATAAACCCATCGCTATTTGCTGATAATAGTAATGCTAATTTTTGGTTAAACACTAAAGTTGCAATGTTATTTACAACCTCAGAAACAGAATCATCAACGACTGACATGGTGATAAGTAACTTAACTGGCTTACCATCTTCATTAAGATTACTAGTGGTACGACTAATTGCTATAGCATTTTTTAAATTACCTTCTTTACTATCATTTAACCAAACACCATCACCTAGGTAAGTAGGTTTATTATCTAATACTTCAGTAATAAAACTTGTATTGACAGCATTTTGCTGTTTTAAACGCGATGCATTTAATGCTTGTAGTGTTGATAAACTATCAGCAGGAATATCCAATAATAATGCAGATTCATTTACTGTGAATTGACTATCTTCTAGACTTGTTTTGCCGGTTAAAATGGCAATTGCTTCGTCCGCCGATTGAATTTTTCTGATGCGCTCCTCTACCCCATCAGCCCCAAGTACGTGAGTTAGTTGACGAAGTAATTCTAGATGCTCATCAGAGCTTGCGGCAATACCAATTGCAAGATAGGCCTTTTCACCATCATCCCCCCATTCAACACCATTAGGAAAACAAAATACTTGTACCCCTGTTTTTTTGACCAAATGACGTGTTTTTGTTGTGCCATGGGGAATAGCAAGACCGATACCTAAATATGTCGCCGCTTGAGTTTCTCGTTCAAGCATGCCATCGACATAACCTTCTTCAACAAATCCTGCACTCGTTAAGGCTGTAGCAATTTTTTTTATCGCTTCAGTTTTATTGGTAGCTTGTTCATTTAAATGAATGTTTTCTTTAACTAAATGAAACATATAATAAATACCTCTGGGTTAAAATGTTGGGTCGACTAAAATGACTCAGCAAATATAAATCCTTGAATTAACATTATTGAATCGTTTCAGCAATAATGAATAAATTAATATCAATTATCAAATAAATTATGTCTATTAATAAGTAATTTGTGATCTGGATCTTATTTTTTATCTAAAATTTAAACTGTTTTAAAACCAATATTGCGTTTAGTGCCTATCAATATCTTAACGGCTTAAGCTACCTCGATAGATCAATCTCCTCGGAATTATTGTCGTACCCGATTGGTAATTTTCATTATGCAGATAGTTTAAAAACAGTTTTATTGTTATATTCGCAACTTCTTTATGATCTTGTGCAAGCGATATGACTTTACATGGTAAAAAATCTAACAACTCATTATCGCCAAAGGTAGCAATAGTTAAAGTATCGGGTAAATGTCCAAATTTTCTTAAAATTGCATCAATACTTCCTTGTAATAAAGAAAAGGAAGTAGTAAAAATGCCATTAGGCATCTCATGACTTTCTAACCATTGGCTAAAGGCAAAATCAGCATCTTGACGACTATAGTTATTTGCATATAAAAAATCAATTTTATTGCAATTATTAAGCTGGATATCTTTAAAGCCATCTAGACGAAGTTGACTAACAGACAAGTCTGGTAAAGCCCCAATATAAACCGCTGAATCTTTTACAAAATTATTAAATGCTTTGGCTAGTGATTTAGAATCCTGTCTATCCGCCCCTACAATATTTCTAAATTTAGAGATGGATAATATTCGATCAAGTGCAAATAATGGAATCTTTTCGTTTTGCCAGTTATCATAAAAAAGATAATCCTGCGCAGAAACAAATGACGATGAAATAATTAAAGCATCTACTCGGCGTTGCTGAAGATGCTTAACGCACTCTTTTTCGATGTGTGGATTATCTTCAGAACATGCTAATAATAACTGATATCCTTCTTTTCTTACCAGCTGTTCTAAATAATTAGCGATGCGGGTATAACTGTTGTTTTCTAAATCAGGAATAATAAAACCGATAGTACGGGTTTTACCAGCTCTAAGTCCTGCTGCTACGGCATTAGGTTGGTAATTATGCGCTTTTACCACCGACATGACTTTTTCAACTGTTTTGTCACTCACGCGATACTTTTTGGCTTTTCCATTAATCACATAACTTGCTGTTGTTCTTGAAACACCCGCCAAAAGAGCGATTTGTTCTAATTTCATAACACTATCTCAGCTAAAATATAGTTAGTTATTTAACCTGAATCAGAATAATTTGTAAAGACTGATTCTAATGTCTACTCAATAAGTTAGCTATATTTTATGTTTTGCAAAAAGCCTAAATACAAAAAGGGTTGATTCAAAAAAATAGGATTTCGCCAAGTCCTATCAATAACAATAAGCACATTAGTCATTAGTAATAAATAGCAATATTTTGATCATGGACATGTTCAATTTTGACTGGAGTATCAAATATATCTTCTAAAATAGTCGCATTCATAATCTGTTGTGGGCTACCTTGGTATATTAGTTCGCCATTTTTCATGGCTAAAATGTAATCTGAATACACTGATGCAAAGTTGATATCATGAATAACAATCACAATTGTTTTACCCAGTTCATCGGCAGCACGGCGCAACTGTTTCATCATAGCAACAGCATGTTTCATATCGAGATTATTGAGTGGTTCATCAAGTAATACATATTCAGTATCTTGGCAAAGTACCATGGCAACATAAGCTCGTTGCCGTTGCCCACCTGATAATTCATCTAAAAAACGCTCTTTATATTCGGTAAGATTTAAAAAATCAAGGGCACGATGAATATGGTTATAATCATCAGCATTTAATCGACCTTTGGTATAAGGGTAACGTCCAAACCCGACTAACTCAAAGACAGTCAATCTACTGGTAAAACGGTTTTCCTGCCTTAATACGGATAAATAGGTGGCAAGTTTATCACTCGGTGTATTTACAACATCCATATTTTGGATTTTAACTTGCCCTTCGTCAGCTAATAAAAGTCGACTGATAATCGATAGTAACGTCGATTTACCCGCACCATTTGGACCAATAATGGCAGTAATGCCACCTTGTGAAATGGTCGCACTGACATTTTTTAGTACAGGTATTGTTTGATAGTTTTTACTAACATTAGCAATTTTTATCACATCCTAACCTTTTTTAATAATAAGAAAATAAACAAAGAACCACCAATAAATTCAATCACAATGGATAATGCACCAACCATATTTAATACTCGCTCTAAGAGCATTTGCCCACCAACAAGAAAAATAATACCTAATAAAAAAGCAGTAGGGAGTAAAAAACGATGTTGGCTTGATCCACTAATACTATAAGCTAAATTAGCAATTAAAAGACCTAAGAACGTAAACGGTCCAACTAATGCTGTTGATATCGACACCAAAACAGAGACTAGCAACAAAATAATAGTGATATTTTTTTGGTAATCAATACCTAAATTTATTGCATTATCACGCCCCAAAGCTAGCACATCAAACTTAAATCGCATTCGCCATAAAAATAGACCAATAATAGTTGCAATCACCAATGAAAAGATGATCAATATAGGCTCTGCGCGTGTAAATGTCGCAAAAATACGACTTTGTAGCACAGCAAATTCAGACGGCGTCATCAAACGCTGCAATAAATTAGAAAAACTACGGAATAATGTACCTAAAATGATACCAATTAATAACACCAAATGTAAGTTTTGCTTGAGCTTAGTAAATAAACCTCGATACAAAAATAGAGAGAATAAGATTAATAACAGTGATTCAACTATAAATTTGCCAACAATACCGATATAAGGAATGCCTTGTGAATCAATAAAAAAGATCACAACAGTTTGAATGAGTACAAATAGAGATTCAAACCCCATAATTGAAGGAGTTAAAATTCTATTATTAGTGATCGTTTGAAAAAGCAATGTTGATGTTGCTGCCGAGAAAGCAACTAAAATCATAGTTAGCATAATCCATGTTCGATGGATCAAAATGTAACTGATATTGCCCTTTAGGCCAAAGACCATAAAGCAAATTACGCAAATTAGCGCAATAATAAACAATAAAAATACTCTTTTTTGGCATAAACAATGGCGTTTTTGGCTAACTAACATGGCGTTTTCGACTCAACAATATTAAAAAAATAATAGCACCAACTACACCAAGAATTACGCTAACAGGAATTTCAAAAGGATAGCGAATAATACGTCCAATAATATCGCAAATTAAAACTAATCCACTACCAAATAAACAGATCCATGGAATGGTTTTACGGACGTTATCACCAAATAATAAACTAACAATATTGGGCACAATCAATCCTAAAAATGGTAAAACGCCAACTACCACAACAACAATACCACCGATTAATGCAATAACAATCAGTCCAGTCAACATAACACGGCGATAATTAAGTCCCACATTGATCGAAAAATCTCGACCCAATCCTGCCACAGTAAATTGATCTGCGCTCCAACAAGCGAGTAATGTCAATCCGCCGACCAGCCATAATAGCTCATAACGACCTTGTAAAATTCCAGAAAAATCACCTGATTCCCAACCACCAAGTGATTGTAACAAATCAAAATACATAGCAAAAAATGTGGTAATTGCGCTAATAACAGATCCTAACATAATACCAATAAGTGGTACCATCAAAGTAGATTTAAAAATTACTTTTCGAGAAATTGCCATAAAAATCATTGTACCAATCATGGCAAATAAGCTGGCAATAACCATTTTAGTCATAACACTTGCGCTAGGCGCTAAAACCATCATTACTAATAAGCCAAGACTAGCAGATTGAGTTGTACCAACCAAAGAGGGTTCAACAAAGCGATTTTGTGTTAGCAGTTGCATAATTAAACCAGCAACACTCATAGCACTGCCAGCTAATAATAAAGCAGCTGTTCTAGGTACGCGGCTTACAAAAAAAATCTCGCGCATATTGCTATCTGACCACAGTTCAAATAGCGTTACATGCCCTGCACCAATAAATAGACTTATTGCAGTCATTATCAATAAAATGAAAATGCCTGCAATAAAATAAAACGACTTAACCATGAGTCACATCAATTTGTTGATGTTTTATGTAAAGCTTCACTAATTTGATCCATCAAACGACTATAAGTTTGAATACCGCCTGCGATATACATTGAAGTTGAATCTAAATAGATAACATGTTGATTTTGCCATGCCGCTGTTTTTTCAATTAAGTCATTACTTAGTACTTGCTGTGCAGATTGTGCTTCTTTATTACCTATTGCACTATCTCTATCTAATACAAACAACCACTGCGGGTTAACACTTAAGATAAATTCAGAGGTCACCGCATTACCATGACGTCCAGCTTCTTGAAATGTGGTTGCAGGTTTAAAACCAAGTATATCAAACACAAAACCAAAACGAGATTTTGGACCATAAGCAGACATTTTACCACCATTAACCATAATGACTAATGCACTTCCGGCAGTGCTTGTTTTTGGTTTTAGTTGTTCAATTTTTTGATTAAAATTAGTAATAAGCTTTTTAGCTTCATCTTGCTTATTAAAAATAGTGCCTAATTGCTCTGTTCTTTGCGTTAAACTACCTAAAAAGTCTTTTGAGTCAATATCTAAAGAGATCGTTGGAGCAATGTCATTTAATTTTTTATAAGCATCATTAGCGCGACCACCAGCAATAATAACATCAGGCTCAATTGTGCTTAATACCTCATAATTTGGTTCAAATAAGGTCCCAACATTAGTATAGGTTTTATCGCTATATTTAGATAAAAAATCAGGTAAATGTACATCAGATTGCGGAACAGCCGAGACAGGAATATTCAAAGCATCAACAATATCAAGTGTTGCAATATTAAAAACAACGACTTTTTTAGGATTTTCAGGTACATCAGTTTTGCCTTGAGCATGTTCAACGGTAACCTTTTTCACAGGTGTTTGCTGTTCTTTTTTATTATCACATCCAACTAAAACAAGTAATACAGTAAGTAAAACTAAAAATTTTACTTTGATATATGAATACATTATAGCTCCTAATTATCAGCCTAAATAAAAAACCAAAAAATGATAATTATAATAATTATCATTTACATTATGATTGTAACCAAAAAATAAGTAGGGTTCAATGAACTTTAAATTTTTAACAACGCAATATGCTATGAAAGATGGGGTAAATAGTTGTAAAATGAATAAATAGCTTAAAAAGCTATCGATTCATTCGATAGCATAATGAATATTGGCAGTTATAGGCCGCTATTGGGATCAAGCGATAACTCTTTAAGTTTTCGAGTCAATGTATTACGTCCCCACCCTAATAGATGGGCAGCATCTTGTTTATGACCACGAGTAAAATTCAGTGCACTTTTTAATAAGATACATTCAACTTCATTTATTACTTCAGTTAAAATGCCAATTTTACCTTCTATTAGAGCTTGTTTTGCCCATTGTTCTAATAATATTTTCCAATCAGCCTCTTGTTGAGAAACATGGTCGGCAGGTAAAGTAATGTTATCATTTTTAACACATGTTTTGGCTGTTGGTAACTGTAACAACTCTGGCGGCAAATCTTGAACCAAAACCTCTTGATTAGAAGACATCACCGTAATCCAACGACAAGTGTTTTCAAGCTGGCGCACATTACCAGGCCAATTAAATTGGCATAAGACATCTAATGTTTCTGGGTTTAGTATTTTACTTTCTACCCCAAGCTCTTTTGCCGTTGTATATAAAAAATGTTCAGCAAGTTTTGGAATATCTTGTGCTCTATCGCGTAAAGGTGGAAGTAATATACGAATCACATTTAAACGGTGAAACAAGTCTTCTCTAAATTTTCCTTCTCTTACTCTTGCCTCTAAATCTTGATGTGTAGCAGCAATAATACGCACGTCAACTTTGACGGGCGAATAGCCGCCAATACGATAAAACTGTCCATCAGCAAGCACTCTTAATAACCGCGTTTGTACATCAAGTGGCATATCACCAATTTCATCTAAAAATAAAGTCCCTCCATTAGCTTGTTCAAAACGCCCATGTCTAATTTGAGCCGCACCAGTAAATGCGCCTTTTTCATGTCCAAAAAGCTCAGATTCAATCAAATCCTTAGGGATTGCCGCCATATTTAATGCAATAAAAGGAGATTGAGAACGAGGGCTATGGGTATGTAATGCCTTAGCAACCAACTCTTTACCTGTTCCTGACTCACCATTAATTAACACACTAATAGAAGATTTAGATAATCGACCAATAATACGAAACACTTCTTGCATTGAAGGCGCTTCGCCAATAATACTTGTCGATGCTTTTACTGTAGTATTATGGTTAGTTTTGTTACTTTGAGTTTGTAAAATAGCCCGTTCAACAAGCTGAATAACTTCGTCCACATCAAAAGGCTTAGGAATATAATCATAAGCGCCTTTTTGATAGGCATTTACTGCCGCATCGAGATCGGAATGAGCAGTCATAATGATAACAGGTAATTCAGGCAATTTTTCTTTAACATAATGAAGCAATGTTAAACCATCAATTCCTGGCATTTTAATATCTGAAATTAATACCGATGGCTTTTGAGCATAAGTAACCAAGGCATCCATCACCTCTTGACCTGTCGAAAAACTGACACAATTTAAATGAGCATTAGTTAATGCTTTTTCTAGTACCCACCGAATAGAGCTATCATCATCAACAATCCAAATATTCATTTTAATATACCTCATTGCCTAATTGGCAAATAGACACAAAACGTGGTATGCCCAGGCCAACTATTAAATTCAATTTTACCATGATGTTGATCAACAATATTATGCGCAATTGAAAGCCCAATACCTGTACCGCCTTCATAACCGCTCACCATAGGATAAAACAAGGTATCTTGTATATGAACAGGTACACCGGGTCCGGTATCTTCAACATCAATACGAGCACACAAACGATAACGCTGTCCATGTAAAGTAACCTGAAAAGCCGTTCTTGTCCTAATGATAATTGTGCCGGAATTAGAACCGATGGCCTGTAAAGCATTACGCACAATATTCAAAATTACCTGCTCTATTTGTTCTGAGTCATGAATAAAATCAGGTAGACTTGGATCATAATCACGTAGAATTTCAATATTGACTGGTTTTTCTAAACACAACAAAGCATAAATACGTTCTATTGCTTGATGTATACTTTGTTCTTTTTGTTGCAATCGTTGTTGTGGCCCTAATAATCTATCTACGAGATTTCGCAATCTATCTGCTTGCTCAATAATAATTTTTGTATAATCTTGCAATTCATTGTTCGGTAATTGTCGTGATAATAACTGCGCAGCCCCTCGAAGCCCACCTAGTGGATTTTTAATTTCGTGAGCAAGTCCACGAACCAATTCGCGAGCGGCACTCTGTTGAGCTTGTTGTAATTGTTCTTGGCTAAGACGCTTGTGATTATTTAACGGCACCATTTCAATTAATATTCGACCATTACCTAATAGTTGAGCTGTCAGCGATAAAATATGTAACTCATTATTAATAACTAAATTGACTTCATTATCTGTAAAACCTTGATTTTGTGCTAATGTACTAAGCATCAAATCAATATCTAAAGAGAAATACCCCAATAAATCGGGAAGATAACTTTCTAATAATTTTTTAGAACTTTGCGCTAACAACTGCTGCGCGGCAGTATTGACATAAAGAATATTAAGTTTGGTATCAAGTAATAAAATACTTGTAATCATAGAATCGAGAACAAGATTAGCATCAGATTCATTATTAAATGTCATCGTTGGATTTCCGTCCTGATCAAAAACCACCGCTAACAAGCGGTGGGTAAAACGTTAAGTTATATAAAAAATAATTTATAGACTATAGTACAATTCAAATTCAACTGGATGTGGCGTCATACGTACACGATCAACATCTTGACGTTTTAAATCAATGTATGCATCAATAGTATCATTAGTAAAGACATTACCACGCGTTAAGAATTCACGATCTGCATCTAATGCATTAAGAGCTTCTTCAAGCGAACCCGCGACTTGAGGAATTAATTTAGATTCCTCTGGTGGTAAATCGTATAAGTTTTTATCCATCGCATCACCAGGGTGAATTTTATTGATAATACCATCTAAACCGGCCATTAACTGTGCAGCAAATGATAAGTATGGGTTTCCAGCAGGATCTGGGAAGCGAACCTCAATACGACGTGCTTTAGGGCTAGTCACAACAGGAATACGAATTGAGGCAGAACGGTTACGTGCAGAATAAGCAAGCATAACTGGCGCTTCATAGCCCGGTACCAGACGTTTATAAGAGTTAGTTGCAGGGTTAGTAAATGCATTGATGGCTTTAGCATGTTTAATAATACCACCAATATAGAATAGTGCCATTTCAGACAGACCTGCATATTTATCCCCAGCAAATAAATTTACACCATCTTTCGCTAATGATTGGTGACAATGCATACCGGAACCATTATCACCAAACATTGGTTTTGGCATAAAGGTCGCTGTTTTACCATAAGCATGAGCCACATTTTGTACGACATATTTATAGATTTGCACTTCATCAGCTTTTTTAGTTAGCGTATTAAAGCGACAAGCAATTTCGTTTTGACCCGCAGTTGCCACTTCATGATGGTGAGCTTCAATCACTAAGCCAAGCTGCTCCATAATTAAACACATTTCAGAACGGATATCTTGTGATGAATCAACAGGTGGAAGTGGGAAATATCCACCTTTTACGCCTGGACGATGCCCTTTGTTGCCTTCTTCATATTTTGTACCAGAATTCCATGCCGCTTCAATATCATCAATATGCACAAAACTACCAGACATTGGCGAACCAAAACGGACATCATCAAATAAAAAGAATTCTGGTTCTGGTCCAAAAATAACAGTATCGGCAATACCTGATGATTTTAGATACTCTTCGGCACGTTTAGCGATTGAACGAGGATCACGATCATACCCTTGCAACGTTGCTGGCTCTAAAACATCACAACGGATATTTAATGTTACCTCTTCAAAAAACGGATCGATAACAGCACTGGATGTATCTGGCATTAACACCATATCTGATTCATTAATACCTTTCCAACCTGCAATTGATGAACCATCAAACATCTTACCATCTTCAAAAAAATCGTCATCAATTTGACTAACAGGAATTGTAACGTGTTGTTCTTTACCTTTTGTATCAGTAAAACGTAAATCAACAAACTTAACATCATTTTCTTTAATTAGTGTTAAAACTTTTAGTGTAGACATTTATATTCTCCATGTAAGAACAAATAATTTAATTATTCTGTATAAAAAGCAATGTTTAAAGATAATTGGCTATCATTCATCTATATAAAATAAATTATATGCAAATATGATGCCAATTCTCCAACGATACATTTATGAAGCAAGCGTTCAAAATAGTAACATGGTTAACAATATTGCACCATAATAGTTAGATAAGCACCAACTTGATGCACCAAAATCATTCATAATACTTCTACAGTCGTTTAATCGTCTAAATCGACAATATTTACACTTGAATTTATGATAAATTACCAGGCTGCAGATCAGCTGCCGAATAATACGTCCAAAACTATACTGGAGATCTATCACCAGAGACAATTAAGTAAAATGTTACCTTATCCCGATCATGTTCAATGGTTTCTTCTGAAACCAATACAACATAATAGTACATATTATCTTTTGGATTAATTATCGTTACATTCTGACCGCCCATTTCCCAATGGCAACAAATCAACTTAAGTTCAGTTACTCCCATTTTCTGAGTTAAATACTCTTGAGCTTGTTTTACATCTTTCCCTTCTATTTTATAAATGGCTTCAATCGATCTTGTTTGCCCATAATCATCAACATCACAACGTTCATATTGAAAATAATCCGGTGCAACATCATCAAATTCACGTAAAAAATCACGGCAAGTCAAATCTGGATCATAACTCGAAGGTTCAATAAGTGAAGCATGTTTTTCACCACTAACTTGCTCTAAAACTACACCGTAATTACCATTAGCAATCACAGATGAAACCAAAAAAAATAATAAAAATAGCAAGATAGTCACTCTAAATTGCATCAATATTTTTCCTTATATCCAACACATTTTATAACCTTTTAAAATAAAACAATTTACTATAAATCAATTTTTCAATTATTGGCACTATATTTCATCACGCAATATCGCTATAATCTCTTCTTATATTGAAAAAACTAGGTAATTATACAAGTATGGACTTTATTACTCTCGAAATTCTACCTTTTGTAAAAAATCATCTTTTACTCTCATTGGGTTGGATTGTGCTGTTTATTGCAATCATTGTACTAACCATTAAAGGTAAGCTATCTAAAGTTAAAATTATCAATAATGCTCAAGCAATCCATATGATTAATAAGCAAGGAGCTGTTATTGTTGACATTCGTTCTGCAGATAGCTTTAAAAAAGGACATATCACTGACTCTCACAATATTTTACCTATCGATATTAAAAATGCGAGCGCAAAAATAATTGAAAAATTTAAAGAAAACATCGTTATTTTAATTGATGAAAATGGTTTATCATCAGCAGGTATAGGTGAAATACTTGTCAAACAAGGTTTTTTAAATGTCTTTACTTTAAAAGACGGGATTGCTGGATGGAACGGCGAAAATTTACCACTAGTTAGAAAATAATATTATTCACAAATAAGGTTTTATCATGACAGAACAAAACAATACACAACAACCGGAAACACAGTTTGCTATTCAACGTATTTATACTAAAGATGTGTCGTTTGAAACTAATAATGTTCCAGAAATTTTCACTAAACAATGGCAACCGGAGTTAAATCTTGAATTAAATTCATCTTCACAAGTTTTAAGTGAAAATGTCTACGAAGTTGCACTTCGTGTCACTGTAACTGTAAAACAACAAAACGAAGTTGTGTATATTTGTGAAGTGACTCAAGCTGGTATTTTTTCACTTGTCGGATTTGATGAAAGCCAAATTCAACATTGCGTTGGCGCTTATTGTCCAAACATTTTATTCCCTTATGCGCGTGAAGTTATTTCGAGTTTAGTCAATAAAGGGACATTCCCGCAGGTAAATTTAGAGCCAGTAAATTTTGAAGCATTATTCATTAATTATCTTCAACAACAGCAAGCTGAATCCACAGAAACATTGCAATAATTATTGTCTTTTAGTGAATTAACAATACATTTATTGGGTTATTATGAAAAAAAATGCTGTAGTAACAGTAATTGGCGCAGGATCTTATGGAACCTCTTTAGCTATTTTACTAGCACGAAATGGCCATTCAACTTTATTATGGGGGCATAACCCGAATAAAATGGCCATTTTGCAGCATGATAGGCAAAATAAGCAATTTTTGCCAGATATTCATTTCCCAGATCTATTACAGATTGAAAGTGATTTAAAAACAGCAGTTTCAGCTGCACCCATTTTACTTATTGTGGTTCCAAGTCATGCGTTTGCAAACATTTTGACTGAAATTAAGCCTTTTTTACGTCAAGATACAAAAATTGTTTGGGCAACAAAAGGGCTTGAAGTGGATACCGGTCGCTTACTACAGGATGTAGCGAAGGAAATTCTAGGCGATAAAATTCCACTCGCGGTTATCTCTGGCCCCACATTTGCCAAAGAAGTCGCTTCCGGATTACCTACAGCGGTGACTGTGGCATCAACAGATGAACATTTTTTAAATCAACTACAAACATTATTCCATTGCAGTAAAAGCTTTCGAGTTTATAGCAGTAAAGATTTTATTGGTGTGCAACTTGGTGGTGCAATCAAAAATGTGATTGCTATTGGTGCTGGATTATCGGATGGACTTGGTTTTGGCGCCAATGCCAGAACAGCATTAATTACGCGTGGACTTGCCGAAATGATGCGATTAGGGGCAGTATTAGGCGCAGATCCTGCAACCTTTATGGGAATGGCGGGACTAGGCGATCTGGTTTTAACCTGCACCGATAATCAATCTCGTAATCGTCGGTTTGGCATGTTACTTGGTCAAAACAAATCAATTCAAGAAGCGCAAGAGGCCATAGCTCAAGTTGTTGAGGGTTGCAAAAATACAAAAGAAGTTTGGTTACTCGCCCAAAAATATCATGTTGATATGCCAATCACTGAACAAATTTATCAAATCCTTTATGAGCATAAAGATCCGAAACAAGCAGCGATGGCACTACTTGGACGTTCACAAAAAGCAGAACTAAAAAGCTAGTTTTATACTAAAACACCTAGCTACCTGAAACTTTTTGACAAAAAATCACCTTAATCCCACGAGCAATTACTATAAATACGTGCCTATTCCTTTTTCTTTGGCTTTAAGATAGATATCGTAACCAATATACACATCTAATACTGCGGTTCCAACCGTTTTAAACAACGTAATTTGTTGATCATTTTGGCGACATAGCATTGGATTTTGCACTAAATCTCCTAACTCCAGAAAGTCGTTTTTCGACACCAATTTTTGCTTAATTGGATCAATAATATCGCCAGCTTCAGCAAACACGCCCTCTTTAGTATCAACCACTCGAATATTAGCTTTTTCAACAATGTTCTTTGGAATTTCGTGCATCTCTGGTGTATAAGCACCTACACCATTAATATGTGTACCGGGTTTTACTTTATCACCATTAAACGTCACCACTTTTGATGTTGTGACCGAAGTGATAATATCTGCTTGGCTAATCTCCTCATCCAAATTTTGTGAAAAATAAAAATTAGTCGAAAAATGAGCAAAACGGTGTTTCATATCAATCGTAAATTGTTTTGCTTTTTGAGTATCAATATCAAAAATAGCTACATCATTAAGTGAGCGAACAGTTAACATTGCTTCTAATTGGGATATCGCTTGCCCGCCTGTACCTATTAACACAGCTCGACTGGCATCTTTACGAGCCAATAAATCAGTTGCTGCACCTTGCATAGCACCTGTACGGAGCTGAGTGACAAAGGTACCATCTAATATGGCACAAACTTCACCTGTTTGTGGATCTAACATTAAAACTTGAGCAGGAACTGATGGTTTGCCCAATTTTGGGTTGTCAGGAAATACTGAGACAATTTTGATACCCACAATATCGCTACCTTTAATATGTGCGGGCATAAATAAGCATTGACCTTTTTGCATATCAAAGTTGATTCGTAATGGCACATCACTGTTTCCTTGGGTATAGATTTTCAACGCTTGTTTATCCGCTGCTATCGCTTCTTTCATGGTATAAAATTTTTCAATATCTTTGTGCGTTAAAATGAGCATGCTTGTTCCTTATTAGTTTTTCATATTTATTTTACACTTTAGTATCTATTATCTATTTTTTAAATCAAGAATCATTATTAATTAAAACTTAACCATCTATTTTATATAACAAAATTATCATCCCTTGTATATTCTTTGCATTTTCACTATCATTACATGGTGCAATTTTGCACGATAATTGAGAAATCAGATGCTATTTACAATATTAAGATTTTGTTTAAAGATTTTATTCCATGTCAAAATTAAGGGTAATTTAGACAATTTAAAACAAAATAGACTCCTTATTACACCTAACCATGTATCTTTTCTTGATGGTATTTTAATCGGTGTTTTTTTGCCAATAAGGCCTGTTTTTGCTATTTATGCAGGTTATATTAACCATTGGTTAGTCCGTTTAGCAAAGCGTTATGTTGATTTTGTGCCTATGGATCCATTGAGTCCAATGGCAATTAAGCGATTAGTTCGCGAAGTTGAAAAAGGCCGTCCAATAGTCATATTCCCAGAGGGAAGAATTACTGTCACTGGCTCATTAATGAAAATTTATGATGGTGCTGCTTTTGTTGCAGCCCGTTCTCAAGCAACAATTGTACCTGTCTGGATTGAAGGAGCTGAATTTACTTTAACCAGTCGTTTAAAAGGATTATTTAAACGTCGTTTATTTCCTAAAATAACCATTCATGTGCTTGAGCCAACATCTATAGCTATGCCTAATGCACCTAAAGCGAGTGAAAGACGTTATATTGCAGGCGAAAAACTTCATCAAATTATGATGAATGCACGTATGGCAAGTCGCCCCAAATTAACGCTATTTGAAGCTTTGCTTGAAGCGCAAGTCCGCTATGGTGTCAAATCGCGAATGGTGCAAGACCCAACAACTCATGAAGCATCTTATCGTAATTTATTAAAACAAATCATTGGTGTTAGCTGTATTGTTGCAAAAATTACTCAGAAAAAAGAACGTGTTGGCGTCTTACTGCCTAATGCAACTATTACCGTTGCAACAATTTTTGGCTTATCGGTTAAAAACCGAATTCCAGCTATGCTCAATTATACTGCTGGTACCAAAGGGCTGACTTGTGCAATTGCAGCTGCTGAAATTAAAACTATCATTACTTCACGCAAATTTATTCAAAAAGGGAAACTTGATCATCTTCTGGAACAAATAAAAGATGTTAAATGGTGTTTTCTTGAAGATCTACGTAACAGTTTAACCTTTAAAGATAAACTTTATGTTGCAGTTCATCAGTATATCCCTCGTTTGGTTAAACGCTCTCAATCAAGTGATGACGAGGCTCTCGTGTTGTTTACGTCGGGTTCAGAAGGTAATCCTAAAGGTGTTGCTCATAGTCATGGTAGTTTGCTTGCTAATGTTGAGCAAATTCGAACTGTTATCGATCCAACTCCGGCTGATCGCTTTATGTCCGCACTACCGTTATTCCATGCTTTTGGTATTACTGCTGGATTGTTTTTACCTCTGTTTTCTGGTAGTCGCACATTTTTATATCCAAATCCATTACATTATCGTATGGTGCCTGAAATAATTTATGATCAAAATTGCACTGTCTTATTTGGTACGCCGACTTTCTTAGCAAACTATGCTCGTTACGCACATCCATATGATTTTATGCGTTTACGCTATGTTGTTGCTGGTGCAGAAAAATTATCAGACACAGTACGCGAGCAATGGAAAGATAAATATGGCATCCGTATTTTAGAAGGCTATGGTGTTACTGAGTGTGCACCCGTAGTGGCACTTAATGTTCCAATGGCGTTTAAAGCCGGTACAGTAGGTCGATTATTGCCAGGCATGACATCAAGATTAATTCATGTGCCAGGTATTAGCGAAGGCGGTCAATTGCAAGTTAAAGGCCCTAATGTGATGAAAGGCTATTTACGTGTTGAAAATCCAGGCAAACTTGAAGAACCAATTGCAATCGATGAAAATGGGCAATCCGAAAAAGGTTGGTATGACACTGGCGATATCGTTGCTATTGATAACGAAGGCTTTGTCACAATTAAAGGACGCTTAAAACGATTTGCTAAAATTGCAGGAGAAATGGTTTCATTAGAAAGTGTTGAAGCCTTAGCAAAAAAAGTCGACATTGATGCCATGCACGGCGCAACAGTTAAAGCCGATGCAGCAAAAGGAGAAGCTATTGTTCTATTTACTACTTCGACAAAATTAAATCGAGAGCAACTTAACCAAGTGTCTCAAGAACTTGGTATTCCTGCATTAGCTATTCCTCGTGATATCCGTGTAGTTAAAGAATTACCATTACTTGGTACAGGTAAAATCGACTTTATTACACTACGAAAGATGGCTGACGAATAAATAAAAGGATGCCAAATGAATCAATATTCTCTTTTAAGCAAAGGCATGGTTGCAACCATGCTGGCGCAGTTTTTTTCAGCATTTGCCGATAACGCCATCTTTTTTGCTATCTTAGCTTTCATCAAAAATCTACATTATCCAGCTTGGAGCCAATCGGTATTACAAATTAGTTTTGTGCTGCCATTCATCATTCTTTCTCCTTTTGTTGGTCAATTTGCTGACAGCATGTCAAAAGGCAAGGCTATGATGATTTCAAATAGTATGAAATTACTCGGTGCTGGTTGTATATGTTTAAATATTAGTCCTTTTATTGGCTATTTTGTAATTGGCATAGGGGCAGCCGCATACTCTCCAGCTAAATATGGGATTTTAGGCGAACTCACTACGGGCGATAATTTGGTTAAAGCAAATGGTTTAATTGAAGCATCAACCATTGCGGCAATTTTACTTGGTTCGCTAGCGGGTGGTCATATTGCCGATCTTAATGTAAGCATATCTATATTGATTTGTGTATTAATGTATGGGCTAGCAATTATTGCTAACCTTTTTATTCCTAAATTACCTGCCGCACGACAAAATATTCCATGGCAATTTATGGGTATGATAAAAGATTTTGCGAACACAATTAAAATCATCTTCACTGATAAACAAGTCTTATTCACATTATTTGGTACTAGTTTATTTTGGGGAGCGGGTATTACTTTACGTTTTTTGTTAATTAGTTGGGTTCCTGCTATTTTAGACATACACGACAATGCAACGCCAACAAATCTAAACGCCATTGTCGCTATTGGCATTGTTATTGGTGCCGGACTGGCAAGTACATTTATTTCAATCAACAACACATTACGCTGCATTCCGGCGGGGATACTGATGGGCATAGCAGTAATCGCTTTCACATTGCAAAGCAATATCATTTCATCTTATATTTTACTTATTATTATTGGGGCATTAGGTGGCTTTTTTTTAGTACCATTGAATGCATTTATTCAAAAAATAGGTAAAGATTTAGTCGGTGCCGGCAGTGTTATTTCGGTACAAAACTTAAGCGAATATACGGCAATGATGCTAATGCTAGGACTTTATACATTAGCTGTTTACCTAAATTTATCAGTTATTACTATCGGTGTTGGTTTTGGTAGTTTATTTGCTATAGTAATATTTTTGTTATGGCTAGGATTAAGAAAAAATGCAACAAATTAATCTATCAACTATGTTAACCGAAAGTCGCAATCCCAACAGCGAAGAAATTGATAGCTGTTCAACGCTAGAAATATTACAAATCATCAATCGTGAAGATAAAAAAGTCGCATTGGCAGTAGAAAAAGAGCTATCTAATATTGCAAAAGCTGTTGATGCAATTAGTTTGGCATTTTCACATCAAGGTAGGCTAATTTATATAGGAGCTGGTACTTCTGGCCGTCTGGGTATTTTAGATGCAAGTGAATGCCCACCTACTTATGGCACGCCAACTGAACAAGTCATTGGTTTAATTGCTGGGGGACAGCCTGCTATTTTTAAGGCGGTTGAAAATGCCGAAGATAACCCTGAATTGGCTGTCCATGACCTGAAAAAGATTAGTTTTAGCTCAAAAGACATTTTAGTTGGCATTGCTGCTAGTGGGCGTACACCCTATGTAATAGGCGGTATGCAATATGCTAAATCAATCCAAGCAACGGTTATAAGCTTATGCTGTAATCCCAAAGCTCCAATGATTAATTTAGCCGATATCGCCATTACACCGATTGTTGGTGCAGAAGTAATTACTGGCTCATCAAGAATGAAGGCTGGCACGGCACAAAAATTAGTTCTCAACATGTTAACCACAGCCAGCATGATCAAAATAGGCAAAGTCTATAGTAATTTGATGGTTGACGTAGAAGCAACTAACGCCAAACTTATTGAACGACAAATATCCATTGTTATGCAAGCCACCGATTGCAGTCGAGAAAAAGCCATTGTCACATTAGCCGAGAGTAACAGGCATTGTAAAACTGCTATTTTGATGATCCTTTCAGGTCTAAATGCAGAGCAAGCGAGAAATAAACTAAAAAAAGAACATGGCTTTATTCGTCAAGCACTACTAGATAAATCATAGTTTGATAAACAATAAAAAATTTAAGTTTTTTATCAAAATGTGATAGACACGTTATTTTAAGCTTATTTTAAGGTGTAAAATAACTAGATATTTTTATTTTATATACTTTTATATTATGCAATTAATATAAAAATTAGGAGGAAGTTGTTATGGTTGGAATTATCCTAGCAACTCATGGTGAGTTTGCAGAAGGTATTCTACAATCAGGAACGATGATATTTGGAGAGCAAGAAAATGTTAAAGCTGTTACCTTGCATCCAAGTGATAGTCCTGAAAATCTAAAAGAACGAATGCTTGAAGCAATAGCAACATTTGATAATCCAGAAGAAGTACTTTTTTTAGTAGATTTATGGGGAGGCACCCCATTTAATCAGGCTAATAATTTATGTGGAGAACATAGCAATTGGGCTATTGTTACTGGTTTAAACTTACCTATGTTAATTGAAGCCTATTCTTCTCGTTTTTCAATGGAAACTGCGAAAGAAATTGCGGCAGCCGTTATAGAAACAAGTAAAGAAGGCATTCGAACAACTGTCGAAATACCTACACAATCCTCAGCGAACGCTAAAAGCGCAAATAGCATCCCAGAAGAAACCGTGCTTGGTAATGGTAAAATGAAAATCGTGTTAGCCCGTGTCGATTCTCGCTTATTACATGGCCAAGTTGCAACGGCATGGACAAAATCAACCAACCCCAACCGAATTATTGTTGTTTCGGATTCAGTTGCAAAAGATGAATTGAGAAAAAAACTCATCCAAGAAGCAGCACCTCCTGGCGTAAAGGCAAATGTTGTTCCAATTAAAAAAATTATTGAAGTTTCACGCGATCCTCGTTTTGGTAATACTAAAGCGTTACTCCTATTTGAAAACCCACAAGATGTACTGCGAACTATAGACGGTGGTGTCGATATCGACGTCCTTAATATTGGTTCAATGGCACATTCCGTTGGCAAAGTCATGGTTAATAAAGTATTGTCAATGAATGCTGATGATGTTGAAACTTTTGAAAAATTAAAAGCCAAAAACGTAAAATTTGATGTTCGCAAAGTACCTAACGATTCTAACAGCAATATGGACGAATTATTGAAAAAAGCGAAAGAAGAATTAGCGCAGCAGAAGAATTAGTTTATTTAAGGGGTATATTATGACATTATCAATTATTGCCATCATGTTAGTAATAATTATTGCCTTTTTAGCAGGGATAGAGGGTATTTTAGATCAGTTTCAATTCCACCAACCTTTAGTGGCTTGTTCTTTAATTGGACTTGTCACCGGTAATTTAGAAGCCGGAGTTGTATTGGGCGGCTCGTTGCAAATGATTGCTTTAGGTTGGGCCAATATCGGCGCTGCAGTTGCACCTGATGCGGCACTGGCAGCTGTTGCATCGTCCATCATTTTAGTATTAGGCGGACAAGGTATAGCTGGTGTATCGACAGCTATAGCAGTTGCTATTCCCCTCGCCGTTGCTGGATTATTCTTAACTATGATTGTTCGAACCATTGCGGTTCCTTTAGTCCATATGATGGATGCTGCTGCAGAAGAAGGTAATATTCGAAAAATTGAATGGCTACAAATTTTAGGTATCTGTTTACAAGGTCTACGTATTGCTATTCCTGCCACTGCTTTACTATTTATTCCAGCAGAAGCGGTTAAGGAAATATTAAATTCAATGCCTGAATGGCTAACAACGGGTATGGCTATCGGTGGCGGTATGGTGGTTGCAGTCGGTTATGCCATGGTGATTAATATGATGGCAAACCGCGAAGTATGGCCATTTTTTATTATTGGTTTTGTCGTTGCTGCGATCTCACAATTAACACTCATTGCACTCGGGGCTTTAGGCATCGCATTAGCACTCATTTACCTCAATCTTTCAGAACGTGGCAACTCATCCAACGGTGGTGGCAAAGGTGATCCACTTGATGATATTTTAAATGATTACTAGAAACTTGGAGAAAAAAATGATTGATAAAATTCAATTAAGCAAAAAAGATCGTTTGGCGGTCGCTTGGCGTTCAACCTTTCTCCAAGGATCTTGGAACTATGAACGAATGCAAAACGGCGGTTGGGTTTATGCAATGATCCCAGCTATAAAGAAACTATATTCTACCAAAGAAGATCGTTCTGCTGCGCTCAAACGTCACTTAGAATTCTTTAATACTCACCCATATTTAGCTTCACCCGTACTTGGCGTTACACTTGCTTTAGAAGAAGAACGAGCAAATGGCGCCGCAGTCGATGATGTTGCCATTCAAGGGGTAAAAGTCGGTATGATGGGACCATTGGCTGGTGTGGGCGATCCTGTATTTTGGTTTACTGTGCGCCCAATGCTCGGTGCACTAGGTGCTTCACTTGCGCTTAGTGGTAATATTATGGGGCCTATTTTATTCTTTTTATTATGGAATATTATTCGTTGGGGATTTATGTGGTATACCCAAGAATTTGGTTATCGTACTGGTTCTAAAATTACCGATAATTTATCGGGCGGTCTACTACAAAAAATCACCAAAGGCGCTTCTATTTTAGGAATGTTTGTCCTTGCAGCGCTAGTGCAACGGTGGGTATCAATAAAATTCCAACCAGTTGTATCTACTGTCAAACTAGACAATGGTGCGTTTATTGATTGGAATAACTTACCAATAGGTGCTGAAGGTATTCAAAAAGCACTCATTGATATGCAAAGTGGGCTATCACTTACTCAAGAAAAAGTCACTACTTTACAAAATAACTTAGATCAATTGATACCTGGGCTAATGCCACTACTATTAACATTTTTCTGTATGTGGTTATTACGTAAAAAAGTATCACCAATTTTAATTATTCTTGGTTTATTTATAGTGGGCATTGTCGGACATGTTATTGGTCTTTTATAATTGCAAACATTAAGTAAAATAGATAAGCGCATAATTTATAAATTATGCGCTTATCTTTTATTATTAATCATTTTTGAAAAATAAGTTAGCAACTTTATAACTTATCAAGCCATGATAAAAAATTATATTAGCCTTATTTTTATATGGAAATCACATAAATGGTCCAATCATTAAACACAAAAATAGACCTGATAGTTAAAGCCACATCTTTTACCGCTTTTACCGAGTATGGACAAATTATGATTGGCGACAAAGCATTTGAGTTTTATCACCAACATGACCCTCGCAAATATATCCAAATACCATGGAATGAGGTTGATTATGTGATAGCATCAGTCCTATTTAACGGCAAATGGATACCGCGTTATTCCATCCAAACCAAAACAAATGGCACTTTTACCTTTGCATCTAAAGAACCTAAAAAAGTGTTAAAAGCGATTCGGATTCACGTTGACGGACAAAAAATGGTCAGGTCACTAGGTTTCTTTGACGTGCTAAAACGCGCTTTTTTTGCAAAAAAGAACAAAAAATAGTATTGCCACAAGAATGAGTGCCAATAAATTAACCATAGAATAAAATTTCCTGTTTTGTAATATCTATTGGTTTACGCTTAAATTAAATAAATCATAGTCAGTATTATTTTCATCCATTCTTTTCTAATTTAGCTTAAAGCAAACAATATTACATCGCATCGCCAACAAACAGTCATTGCACTTTTTACCAGAAAGAGTATAATTCTGGGGCTTTGATTTTGTCCATGTTGGACAGAAAAAAGATTATTTTTAATTTAAGAGGATGTTATGGTAACTATTCGTTTAGCTCGTGGTGGCTCTAAAAAGCGCCCTTTTTATCAAGTAGTTGTCACTGATAGCCGTAACCCACGTGATGGTCGTTTTATTGAGCGCGTTGGCTTTTTTAATCCAATTGCACAAGGTAAAGCAGAAGAATTACGTTTAGATCTTGATCGCGTAAATCATTGGGTTGGTTTAGGTGCAACTGTTTCTGATCGTGTTAATGCACTAATCAAACAAGCACAAAAAGCTGCTTAATTTAGTAATTAATAGTCACTGTAATGATGAATACTGAGAATCTCATCGTTGTTGGTAAACTTGGTTCAAGCTACGGCATTCGCGGGTGGCTCAGGATTTTTTCGTTTACAGAATTTCCAGATAGCATTTTTGATTACACACCTTGGTATATCCAGCGTGCTGGGCAATGGCAAGAAGTAATCGTAGAAAGTTTTAAACCGCATAATCATGATATGATTGTGAAACTCAAAGGTATTGATGATCGTGATCAAGCAATAGCATTAACCAATATTGAAGTATTTGTTGATGCAGAAAAATTACCAGAACTTAGCAATGGTGATTTTTATTGGAAAGATCTGATTGGCTGCCAAGTCAAAACAATTAACGGTTATGATTTAGGTCAGGTAACTGATTTGATGGAAACCGGTTCTAATGATGTATTAGTGGTAAAAGCAAATCTAAAAGATGCATTTGGTGCAACAGAACGTTTAATCCCTTTTGTTGATGATCAATTTATAAAACAAGTTGATTTAACATCAAAAATGATTGTGGTCGATTGGGATCCTGCTTTTTAATTGGTAAGGTAACACTATGTGGATTGGCATAATTAGCCTTTTTCCCGAAATGTTTCAAGCTATTACCTGTTATGGCGTAACTGGTCGAGCCGTTAAAAACGGGCTGTTAACAGTAGAATATTGGAACCCGCGCGATTTTGCGCATGATAAGCATAAGACTGTCGATGATAGGCCTTACGGTGGTGGTCCTGGCATGTTAATGATGGTACAACCACTTAAAGATGCAATTCATGCAGCAAAAGCAGTTGCTGGTAACGATACAAAAGTGATCTATCTTTCCCCACAAGGGCGCAAATTAAACCAACAAGGTGTTTGCGAGTTATCACAAAATCAAAAATTAATTTTGATTTGTGGACGATACGAGGGCATAGATGAACGCGTTATTCAAACCGAAATTGACGAAGAATGGTCAATTGGGGATTACGTGTTAAGTGGCGGTGAATTACCGGCGATGACCATGATTGATGCATTAGCAAGGTTTATTCCTGGCGTGCTAAATCACCGATCATCGGCAGAAGAAGACTCTTTTGCTAATGGTTTACTTGACTGTCCACACTATACTCGGCCTGAGGTGTTAGATGGAATGGCGGTGCCTGACGTGTTAATGTCTGGTCACCATGAAGCGATTCGTCGCTGGCGATTAAAACAATCACTAGGACGAACTTGGTTAAGAAGAGAAGATCTTCTTGCAAATCTAGCTCTGACTGATGAAGAGCAATGTTTACTCGCTGAATTTAAACGTGAATACAGTGACAAACAAGGCAATTAATATTTCAGTATAACTAGTAAGAGATAATATTATGAAAAATGCAATTATTCAGCAATTAGAACAAGAACAAATGAAAAAAGACATCCCGTCTTTTCGTCCTGGTGACACAGTTGAAGTAAAAGTATGGGTTGTTGAAGGTAATAAAAAACGTCTTCAAGCTTATGAAGGAGTTGTTATTGGAATTCGCAATCGAGGTTTACACTCTGCATTTACCGTACGTAAAATTTCCAATGGCGAAGGTGTAGAACGAGTATTCCAAACTCACTCACCAATTGTTGATTCAATTACTGTGAAACGTCGTGGTCAAGTACGTCAAGCTAAACTTTACTACTTACGCGAACTTCGTGGTAAAGCGGCTCGTATCAAAGAGCGCCTTAACTAAGTGCGACAAGAGGCGCACTTGTACACCTAACTCTTTGATTTTTAATCAAAAGTTAGGTGGGCTATTAAAGTGAATAACTTTAATTAGCCACCCCTCGCAATATCTGAATAGGACGGTATACAATGTCCGAAAGGATATTGCACAACCTATATTCGGTAAAGAATTTACCTTAGTCTGTGGGAGATAAATCTCATAACTAAAGAACAAAATTCTTTGGACAATTCAATTAATCCTATCTGATATTCTGGAAGATTCCAAGGAGTTCAATAA
>NZ_WTEV01000030.1 GCF_009795885.1 Gilliamella sp. Pas-s25
AATAAAATCCAAATTAAAAATCTTATTTATGGTTTAAATAAAAAAATAAACCCCGAATTATATCGAGGTTTGTCATCAATCTGAAGCCTTTATTGCCAATAAAGGCTTTTAAAGAATAGAAAGTTAAACTTGCTAATTAAACACTATTATTTTAATGCATTAATGACTTCGTCAATTTGACGATTTATGCTTTCGGCACCTCCACCAGACAAATACCATAGATCTGGCGTTAAATAAACCACATGTGTTTTACTTTTGTTTAGTACTCGCTGAGAAAAATAGTGGTCAGCCATACCTTGTTTGCCGATTGCTTTACTACGATCAACCACAAAAACAATATCAGGTTTTACCGATTTAATATAATTATCATCAACAAAAGTTGGTTTTGGCTTGCCTATTGCGTTATTCGCAGGCATAACGGTGAGTGGTACCGCTCGTTTAACATTTAGTACGTCATGAATCAGTGCCGCACTTGAGCTTAAATTGATAAGAATCATTTTTCCATCATTATGAATAGCAACAATAGCCTTTTTAGCGCTGGCTTGAGCTAAGGCTTGTGTACTTTGAATTTTTTTATCTAATGATTGGATGATACTATCCGCTTTGCTTTCTGTTCCCGTAATTTTTGCTAGCACTTGGATATGATTTTTGGTTGATTCAACGTAATTTTTAGCATCAACACTTAAATTAATAACTGGGGCAATTTTAGATAAATCTTCGGCTTTACTTGCCTGACGTCCATCAATAACGATCAAATCAGGCTTAACTTGCTTGATAGTTTCAATATTGGGTTCTTTCATATTGCCCGTATCGGTAATCGAGGAGTTATTATATTGTTGCAAGTAAGATGGGATAACTGACCGTGGGGTGGCTGCAACTATTGAGCCTTTACCTAATGCATCTAACGTATCTAATGCGCCATAGTTCATCACTACCACTTTTTTAGGCGCTTTAGGGACGACCACCGTTTGATTATCAGTAGTGACATTCATTGTTGTCGATGATTGGCAGCCGGTTAAACCTAATACAATCACCGCAATACTACTCAAAAGCAACTTTTTTTTCTTGTTCATATCCAATATCTCTCATTAATGTAAATGATAATAATTATTATTCAATAAATAGGAATTGTCTAGATCTAAATAATTTTTTATAAAGATATTGATAATCATTCTCATATGGTGTAGTGTTTCATGGTATATAAACTATAAATATCATTATAAATAATGGGGTTATAAGAAATGAACGCAAAAAAGAAGTTTAAATTGGCAAAACATGTCATCAATACGGGCATTTTGTTGTCATTATCAAGCACTGCGATAGCTGCTAGCAATTCAGATACTGATACCATGGTTGTTACTGCATCGGGGTTTTCTCAGCAAGTGAAAGAAGCGCCAGCAACCATTTCGGTTATTACACCTAAAGAGATAGAAAATAAACCTTATCGTGATGTTACTGACGCGCTAAAAGATATCCCAGGTGTAAATGTCACTGGTGGAGGGGATTCTACTGATATTAGTATTCGCGGGATGGATGCTAAATATACCTTAATACTAGTTGATGGTAAAAAAGTTAGTACTCGTGAAACCAGACCGAATAGTGATAATTCGGGATTTGAGCAAGGTTGGTTGCCACCATTAACGGCAATTGAACGTATTGAGGTTGTACGTGGTCCTATGTCGTCATTGTATGGTTCTGATGCAATGGGGGGCGTTATTAATATTATTACTAAAAAAGTGTCAAACAAATGGCAAAGTGGTGTACGTCTAGAATCGGTTATTCCTTATCGTTCAAAAGAAAAAGATACCTACACTGGTAGTTTTTCAACGATAGGACCGATTATTGATGATATTTTAGGCATTCAGCTGTACGGACAGTATTCAAAACGTCACGAAGATGAATTTCTAAGTGGTCATGCTGGGCAAAAATTACGTAGTTTAAATGGTAAATTATCTTTAAATGCTACTGAAACACAAACATTTGATTTGGATTTTGGACGATCTTTACAAAATAGTAACGCAACGGCGGGTAAAACAAGAGACAAATCTAGAAGTGACTTTAATAGAGATAATAGACGAAATACATTTGCACTAACACATAATGGCTTATTTGGTGATGTGTCAACGACCTCATTTGTCGCTTATGAAGGTAATAATAACCCTAAAAGACAGATGAAAATTCGAAATACAGATGTAGATACACGTGTTACTATTCCTTTTAGTATTAATATGCTCACTTTAGGCGGAAAATATAATTACCAAGAACTACATGACAAAGGTAATCAGTTAAAAACAACATTGTCAAAAATAGATCGTTGGAATTATGCACTATTTGGTGAAGATGAACTACGAATTTTAGAAAATTGGAGTTTAACGCTAGGATTGCGTTATAACAAAGATGAAAATTATGGTAGCAATTGGAATCCTAGAGTTTACAGTGTTTGGAATATTGATGATAACTTTACCTTAAAGGGTGGTTATTCAACAGGTTATGCGACTCCACAATTACGTTACGTTGTAACTGATTGGGGGCAAGTAACTGGGGGCGGATATTCGGATGGTGTAATCATTGGAAATCCAAATTTAAAACCAGAAAAGTCAAATAATTTTGAAATTGGTATAGGTTATACTAATGATTATGGTATCGATGCTTCGGCAACTGCATTTTACACAAAATATAAAGACAAAATTCAATCTTATTATATTTGTGATCGTAAAAAAAGTGGTAGCAAATGTTTATTGAACGGTTATAGCAGAAAGTTTGACTTTATACAAGGTCGTGAAAATGTGGGTAAAGCTGATCTTAAAGGTCTTGAGTTTTCATTTAAAACGCCTTTATTTACTGATTTCTTATTAAGCTCTAATTATGCTTGGACAAAAACAGAACAAAAAAGTGGTCAATATAAAGGACGAGCTTTAAACCGAACGCCTAAACAAAAATTCAATACCCAACTCGATTGGTATGCTACCCAGCAATGGGATTTATGGGCTAAAATGGCTTATTATGGCATGGAATCATCAAACAACCGTAATGGCACAAAAGTTGAATATCCTGGCTACACTTTCTGGGACATCGGTGCATCTTATCAAGTACATAAACAAGCTAAAGTTTATGCCGGTGTTTATAACTTATTTGATAAAGATGTCTCTAACGAAGATTTTGGTAAAACATTAGAAGGTAGACGTTACTTTGTCGGTACTGAAATTAATTTTTAGGTTTTGTTAATTATTATAAGGCAGCTTTACTATAGCTGCCTTTTTTATAAATAATCCATTAATTTATGCGTTTATTTACTAAAAAACCACCCATGTAACATATTAATTTTTAAAATTATTGGATTTATTTTAAATGGATTTTATAGGAAAAATAGCTATCTTACTTTTATTTACTCTGTTATTGGTTTATTTAGCACAGAACTTTAATTCTGCTAAAACACATTTAACCAAATTATATAAATAAACCCCTAATCAAACTATATTTTATTGCTGATGAGAATTTTCGTGGGTAGGTAAAAAAGCGTTGTTGATTTTAGCAAATGTGGATACCAGACAAGAAAAATCAGGCTAGAGCTGAATGCATTGAGAGTAAACACGTTATGTCTGCCAAAAATTTTGGTAGACACCTAACATGCTGGCAAGGAGGTAGACGTAAAGTGTGTAAAAAAGATGCTACCTTCAATCAAATAGAAGGGGATATGCATAACTTGCAACCGGCTATTGGTGAAGTGAATGGCGATAGGTCTAATTATCGTTATTCGCTATTCACTAAAGAATTTAATCAGTATAGGCAGTTTAAAAGTGCTATGGATTTTAAAGCTCACGTATTCCAGCCACGTAACGAAAACCGTGGAATGATAGCACGCGCCTATCTTTATATGTCTGATAAATATAAAATCAATTTATCTAATCAAGAAAAGAAGCTAATGATGGCTTGGAATACAATGTATGCACCTGAAAATTTCGAGTGCAAACGTAATGCGCATATAGCAAAAGTGCAGGATAATGATAACAAGTTTGTTACTGGGCGGTGTACACAATGAAAAAGTTAATCGTATTATTTTTAATTGTTTTTTGGTCGGAAATTGTAGATGCAGTGGTAATCCATAATATAACGTATCGAGGTTCAGATCCTGATGCAATTAGGTTGATCGGTGGTGTATCTTTTTTGGCTTTGATTTGTATCTGTTTTATTATGGTCAATTTTTTATTAGAAGAGAGTGACAAACCAAAGAATGAGCAAGACAAATTAAAGCAAAATAGGGTGCGTTCTAGCAAAAAAAACAAGCCAGTAAACGAGAAATTCAAGAAATACGAAATATACACTTCTAAGAATTTCAAAAAGAAAAAATGAAGTCGCTTGACTGTGTTTTTGTGTCCAAAAAACTGAATTTAAGGTAATCACTTTAAATGCTTGTAAGATAAAGCTTTAGAATGGTACGCCCGGGTGGACTCGAACCACTGACCCCCACCATGTCAAGGTGATGCTCTAACCAACTGAGCTACGGGCGTATATTTGAAACACGCAAATATTAGCTGGCAAATTGATTTGTAGCAAGTAAAAAAATAAAAAAATAGCTGTTTTTTTAATCTCTTGAACCAAATTGGTTGTATAACAAACATTGTTTGCTTACGATTTGAATAAAATCACCATATTTAAATCAAAAAATCTTTTCTAAAAAATTTTTTATTATTGGGATGAATTGTAAATTTATATAAATTCGTGGTGGTCTGTTTAAATTAATTTAGCTATACTCGCTACTTCAAGTTAGGGGCAACATGTTTAGGTTGGTATGTCGATAAAAGATCAGATTGAAGATGTTTTGCAAAATGTTTTTGGTTACAAGTCATTTAGAAATCAACAAAGAGAAATTATTGAATCTATTATTGATGGACGTGATACTTTAATAATTATTCCTACAGGTGGCGGGAAATCTTTATGTTATCAAATTCCCTCAGTATTATTGCCGGGAACAGCAATTATTGTATCCCCTTTAATTTCTTTGATGAAAGATCAGGTTGATCAGCTATTAGCCAATGGTATTTCTGCCGCCTATCTTAATGCCTCACTATCATCGAGCGAGCAACAAGAAGTTATTAAAAAATATTTGGATCACTCCATAAAACTGTTATATGTTTCTCCTGAACGATTAGCATTACAGGCTTTTTCTACATTAATCGATGAATATCCACCTTCTTTAATTGCTATTGATGAGGCACATTGTATTTCACAATGGGGGCATGATTTTAGACCTGATTATCGTCAATTAGGTCAACTTTCAACTCGTTTTCCTAAAGTACCA
The DNA here is from genome assembly GCF_009795885.1 of Gilliamella sp. Pas-s25. GTDB lineage: Bacteria > Pseudomonadota > Gammaproteobacteria > Enterobacterales > Orbaceae > Gilliamella. Next base: position 5,300 of record NZ_WTEV01000030.1, read on the forward strand.
ATTGTTGCATTAACCGCAACTGCCGACAAAATGACGCAGACTGATATTATTCATCAATTAAATTTGGTCAATCCTTTAGTTATAGTGCGAAGTTTTGATCGGCCAAATATTCGTTATACTGTGGTCGAAAAATTTAATCAAACTGAGCAGGTTATTTCGTTTATTGAAACACAAAAAGGCAATAGTGGCATTATTTATTGTTCAAGCCGTTCAAGAGTGGAAGATATGACCACTAGACTTGCTGCGCGAGGGTTTTCCGTTAAAGCCTATCATGCTGGGCTGTCTAATAATGAGCGCCAACAAGCACAGGAAGATTTTTTAAAAGACAATGTACAAATTATTGTAGCAACTGTTGCATTTGGTATGGGAATTAATAAACCCAATGTACGTTTTGTTGTTCATGCAGACTGTCCGCGAACGATTGAAGCTTATTATCAAGAAACGGGGCGAGCGGGGCGTGATGGCGTACCGGCTGAAGCGATGCTATTATTTAATAGTAAAGATCTTAATTGGTATCAACAACAAGTTATTGAAAAAAGAGAGGGTCAACATAAACTGGTCGAATTGCAAAAGATTGATGCAATGGGGGCTTTTGGGCAAAGTTTGACTTGTCGGCGCATTGTGTTGCTTAATTATTTTGGTGAACAGCGGGAAGAACCTTGTAATAACTGTGATGTTTGTTTGTATCCACCTGAACTTTATGATGGCTTGATTGATGCACAAAAAGTCTTATCCTGTGTTTATCGCGTTGAACAGCGTTATGGAGCGCAATATATTGTCGATGTTTTACGTGGCTCAGGGCGCTCTCAAATTAAAGATAATGGTCATGATAAATTATCCGTTTATGGTATTGGTAAGCAGCATTCATCCGGCTATTGGCTCAGTGTTATTAGACAGCTGGTTTATTTGGGATATTTAAACCAAAATATATCAACTTATACCACTTTGCAATTAACACAAAAAGCACGTTTAATTCTTCGGGGGGAAACATCATTATCATTGGCTAAACCTCGTTTAGAAATTGTTAAAAAAAGCCGTATAAATCGTTACGCTAGAGCAATTAATTTAACAACTATTCTAGCTTATGAAGAACGAATTTTATTCAATAATCTTAAACGATTGCGTAAAGATATTGCCGATGCCGAAGATATTCCACCCTATATTGTTTTTAGTGATGCGACATTGCTTGAAATGGTTCAAACTAAACCAGAAAGTAAAAAGCAGCTTATTAATATTACTGGTGTAGGTAAAATCAAGTTGGAAAAATATGGTAATTTGTTCTTAGATGAAATAAATCAATTTATGATAAAAAATATGTAATTTGTAGGAATAGGTTTTATAACTGTTTGATTGGTAAGATGGTTATTTCCCGTTTTAACTAATAGATGTTGTGAATTCTCAATTAATCACCAAACGGTATAGAATCCTGAATCTTTTTTACAAAAAGATAACTTAAAAAGCGAACATAATATCTTTATTAAAGTCCCTATCACTTTTGGCGTGCTCATTTATTGCTAACTGACAGGTTTTGTCAATTTTTAATTGATACGATGGTTATCTCCCGTTTTAATCAATAGCAGTTGCGAACTCTCAATTAATCTCAAACGGTATAGAATCCTGAATATTTTTTACAAAAAGATAACTGAAAAATTTACTTAATATTAGTCGAACAAAGCATCCAAACAAGGACTATCGACAATTAGAACTGGAGCTGTTACCTTGAAAAATACGATTGCCACTTTAAAAGAACGTAAACAAAACCGACAAAAAATTACTATGCTAACTGCTTATGATTACACTACAGCTAAATTAATGGATGAAAGTGGTGTAGATTGTTTATTAGTGGGGGATTCTTTAGGTATGGTGATGTTAGGTTACGATAGCACCATATCGGTTACTATGGAAGATATGATCCACCACTCCAAAGCAGTTGCAAGAGCCGCTAAGTCGGCATTTGTTGTCACTGATTTACCTTTTATGTCTTATCAAACATCTGTGTATGATGCAGTTTTCAATGCCGGTCGCTTAATTAAAGAAGGTCAAGCTCAAGCGGTTAAACTTGAAGGAGGGCAAGCATTTAGTGAACATATTAAAATGATTACACAAGCCTCCATTCCAGTTGTTGCGCATATTGGACTCATGCCCCAATCTGTTCTTGCATTGGGGGGATACAAAGTGCAAGGTAAAGATTATCAAGATGCTAAAAATATTGTTCTTGATGCATTAGCGGTTGAACAAGCGGGTGCGATTGCGATTGTACTTGAATGTGTACCTGCTGATTTAGCAAAATTGATCTCACAATTAGTGAGTATTCCAATTATTGGTATTGGCGCAGGTGTAAATTGTGATGGTCAGGTGCTTGTTTATCAAGACATGCTGTCTATGTATGATGGTGTTGCATCAAAATTTGTCAAATCTTTTGCTCCAATTGGTCATCATATGAAACAAGCGTTTATTGATTATTGCCAAGAGGTAAAACAGCAACAATTTCCAGCATCGATCCATGAATTTGCGATTGATAGTGAGGTAATGAGCAAACTTAAATCTGAGTTTCAATCATAAGGGATAACTAAATGAATGTTGTAACGACAATTGGACAAGTACGAGAGCAAGTTAAAGCTTGGCGGCAAGCTGGCTATAGTATTGGGCTTGTTCCAACCATGGGCTATCTGCATGAAGGCCATCAGAGCTTAATGACAGCAGCTAAAAAAGATAATCAACAAGTTATTGTGACGATCTTTGTTAATCCTATACAATTTGGTCCTTCTGAAGATCTTGCTAGTTATCCACGTGATTTAGAACGGGATAAAATCGCTTGTGAGAAGATGGGGGTGGATTTGATTTTTTGTCCAACTGCCAGTGAAATGTATGATGCTAATTTTAACAGCTATGTTGATGTTAATGGTTTAACAGATGCTTTATGTGGAAAGAGGCGTCCTGGGCATTTCAAAGGTGTTTGCACGGTTGTTACAAAATTATTCAATATCACACAACCTCATCGTGCCTATTTTGGACAGAAAGATGCACAGCAGCTAGCGGTAATTAAACGTATGGTCAGTGATCTGAATTTCGACATTGAAATTATTGGTTGCCCTATTGTGCGTGAAGCAGATGGACTAGCTAAAAGTTCACGTAATAGTTATTTGTCGGAATGTGAACGATCCGCAGCCGTGTGCCTTTATCAAGCAATTGAATGCGCTAATGCAATGATAAAGCAGGGAGAAAAGTCGGTAACTGTTATAACAAAAGCTATGCATAATCTTATTGTCAATCAACCTTTAGCCAAGATTGACTATATTGAATTTGTCGATCTAGCATCATTAACATCGGTTGATATGCTTGAGCAAGATAGTTTATGTGCACTAGCGGTTTATATTGGTAAAACACGATTAATTGATAATTTTATTTATCAACATCACTAATTACAAATTATATTTACAATGATAGATATAAAAAACCGCTTAATATAAGGCGGTTTTTTGTGCTATTCATCGTATTATAAAAATTTTTACAATTCGATTTAATCAATGAGTTTATTGTTCTGCTAATTTATTGTTTGGCTATTTTACTGTAGAATAGCAACCATTTTATGCCTTAAATCAGGATTGATGCATTAATTATGAAAAATACGACTTATAACCCACAAGAAATTGAACAACCTATTTATAAGCATTGGGAACAAAGCGGTTACTTTAAACCCAGTGGTGATAAATCACAACCAAGTTATTGTATTGCCATTCCACCGCCGAATGTGACAGGTAGTTTACATATGGGGCATGCTTTTCAGCAAACCATTATGGATGCCTTGATTCGTTATCATCGTATGCAAGGTCATAATACCCTTTGGCAATCAGGAACCGATCACGCTGGTATTGCAACGCAAATGGTGGTAGAGCGCAAAATTGCGGCTGAAGAAAATAAAACACGCCATGATTACGGGCGTGATGCTTTTATTGACAAGATTTGGCAATGGAAAGCCGAATCAGGCGGTAGCATTACTAAGCAAATGCGTCGCTTAGGGGATTCAGTTGATTGGGATCGTGAACGTTTCACCATGGACGAAGGTCTATCAAATGCAGTGAAAGAAGTATTTGTTCGATTATATCAAGAAAATCTTATCTATCGTGGTAAACGTTTAGTCAATTGGGATCCTAAATTACGCACTGCGATCTCGGATCTTGAAGTTGAAAACCGCGAAGTTAAAGGTTCAATGTGGCACTTACGTTATCCGTTAGCTGATGGTGCTAAAACAGCCGACGGCAAAGATTACTTAGTGGTGGCAACCACTCGTCCTGAAACCTTATTTGGGGATACAGGGGTTGCGGTGAATCCTGAAGATCCTCGCTATAAAGATCTGATTGGTAAATTTGTGATATTGCCATTTGTTAACCGCCGTATTCCTATTGTGGGTGATGAACATGCTGATATGAGCAAAGGAACAGGGTGCGTAAAAATTACTCCTGCACACGATTTTAATGACTACGAAGTTGGGCGACGTCATCAATTACCGATGATCAACATTTTAACGTTTGATGGCGATATTCGTCAGCAAGCTGAAGTATTTGATACTAATGGTGAACTAAGTGCGGCTTACGAACCAACCATTCCGGCTCAATTCCAGAACCTAGAACGTTTTGCAGCGCGTAAAGCTGTTGTTGCAGAATGTGAGTCATTGGGTATTTTAGAAAAAATCGAACCGCATGATTTGACCGTTCCATATGGTGATCGTGGTGGTGTTGTGATTGAACCTATGTTAACCGATCAATGGTATGTGCGTGCAAAAGTGCTTGCCGAGCCTGCTATTGATGCAGTAAAAAATGGTGATATCCAATTTGTACCAAAACAGTATGAAAATATGTATTTTTCTTGGATGAATGATATTCAAGATTGGTGCATTTCACGTCAATTATGGTGGGGACATCGTATTCCAGCTTGGTACGATAAACAAGGTAATGTTTATGTTGGTCGTGATGAAGCTGAAGTGCGACGTGAAAATAACCTTGCCAATGATATTGAACTGAAACAAGATGACGATGTGCTTGATACTTGGTTCTCATCTGCACTTTGGACATTTTCAACGTTAGGTTGGCCGAATAATACTGATGATTTAGCCACATTCCATCCAACTAATGTGCTGGTAACTGGTTTTGATATTATTTTCTTCTGGGTAGCTAGAATGATCATGATGACCATGCACTTTATTAAAGATGAACATGGTAAACCGCAAGTTCCTTTTAAAACGGTGTATGTCACTGGTTTAATTCGTGATGAAGAAGGACAGAAAATGTCTAAATCTAAAGGAAACGTTATTGATCCTTTAGATATGATTGACGGTATATCATTGTCAGCTTTATTAGAAAAACGTACTGGCAATATGATGCAGCCTCAATTAGCCGAAAAAATTGCTAAACGTACTCAAAAACAGTTCCCTAATGGTATTGAAGCGCACGGGACTGATGCACTACGCTTTACTTTAGCAGCATTAGCCTCAACAGGGCGTGATATTAATTGGGATTTAAAACGTTTAGAAGGTTATCGTAATTTCTGTAATAAACTTTGGAATGCTAGCCGTTATGTGTTGATGAATACAGAAGGGCATGATTGTGGCTTTAAAGGTGGGGATTTAGATTATTCTTTAGCAGATAAATGGATTTTAGCCGAATTTAATCAAACTATTAAAGCTTATCGAGAAGCGTTTGAAACTTATCGTTTTGATTTAGCAGCTAATATTTTATATGAGTTTACATGGAATCAATTCTGTGATTGGTATTTAGAGCTAACCAAATCCATTTTAGCCAATGGCGAACTATCACAGCAACGCGCAGCTCGCCATACGTTAATTACGGTATTAGAAGCTCTATTACGCCTTGCACATCCAATTATTCCATTTATAACCGAAGCAATTTGGCAAAATGTAAAAGGCTTAATGAATATAAGCGCTGACACCATTATGTTACAGCCAATGCCTGCTTTTGATGAACAGCATTCAAATGATCAAGCAGTAGCCGATATTAATTGGATAAAAGATGTCGTGATTGCCGTACGAAACATTCGTGCTGAAATGAATATTGCGCCAAGCAAACCATTGCAGTTATTAATTCGAAAAGGCTCACCAACAGTGCATCGAATCATTGCTGATAACATCAATTTTATTGAATCATTAGCAAGATTATCTGAAATTGTTTTGCTTGATGATGGTGAAACAGGACCATTGTCGGTCACCAAACTGGTTGATGGCGCCGAGTTGCTAATCCCAATGGCAGGATTAATCAATAAAGAAAACGAACTTGCGCGTTTAGAAAAAGAAATTGAACGCATCAATGGCGAAATTTCTCGTATTGAAAATAAACTGTCTAATGCCAGCTTTGTCGATAAAGCACCAGCAGCAGTAGTTGCTAAAGAAAAAGAAAAACAACAAGGTTATATTGATGATAAAGCCAAACTGCAAGAGCAGTATGTCGCTATAAAAAATCTTTAATCTTTGTAATAAAAAACCTCTCGTTTGAGAGGTTTTTTTATGTTTGCTCATTTAAAATTTATAGCCCACACCAATCATTGCAACCCATGGATCAAGCTTATAATTAGCGGTAACTTTAGTATTGCCTAAATGGGTAGTCGCTTTAGTTTCAATATCGATATAACGTATTTGAGCATTCAAAAGCCAATTGTCATTTAAAGTATAATCAGCACCGACTTGTGCAGCCCAGCCCCAAGAACTATCGAGATCTAAACCATGAAATCCCGCTTTTTTGGCTTCGCCACTAAGTTTTTCGTCAAAAAAGAAGGTATAGTTGATACCCATTCCAACATAGGGTTGTAACTCATATTGTGAATCAAGTGGATACCAAACAGCACTTAATGTTGGTGGTAGATGTTTAATTTTACCTAAATGAGCACCAGCAAGTCCTGTTGAATTGCCTCCACCTAGTTTAACCTGATGGCTAAAAGGTGTTGCAGCTAACAGTTCGACACCAATATTATCGGTCACCATATATTGGAAATTTAATCCAAGTTGAGTATCGTTATCGGCTTTTGCTTTTAGATCGCTTTTGGCTCCGCCTACTTTGACATGATCACTTTTATCTTGAGGGTGAACATAAACTGGCCCACCACGAACAATAATTTCATTTGCAGTATGCGCATAAGCTACAGAGCTGGCTAATCCCATTGTGATCAGCATAGCAACTGACGATATTTTCATTTCTTTTCTCCCAATTTATTTATAATTAATTATATAATATTTAATTATGTTGAAAAACACACTACAGTAAAACATAGACTTATTTAATAATCTAGCAATATTGAAATTTACTTGTTAAATTTAATTTTTATTGATTCATAATAAATCAAACTTAAGTCGCATAATGATAAAATTCTAATGATTTTAGAATATTAAATTTGTTTTTTTTGCGATTTATCTCAAAATTTTAGTAAATAAAAATTAGATTAGTGATTTGCATTATTGCTTAAAACTATATACAATATAGGCGAATATTTCGGTGGGTTGTTAGCTCAGTCGGTAGAGCAGTTGACTCTTAATCAATTGGTCGCGGGTTCGATCCCCTCACAACCCACCATAATATCTTCCTTTTCAAGCGTTAATAGCTATCTATTTTACCTTTGATTCATACTTAATGATTTAGAAATAGGACAACGAAAATATTGGCTTTATCTATTAACGTTTATGCAGTTAATTAAAGTTGATGAATCTAAGGTTTCAGCGTTAATTTTAGAAAATTAGCTTTTTTAATTTAACGATTATAGGCATTAAGATGAACTCATATTTATTACTATTTTTTGCTATTATTTGTGAAGTGATAGCAACATCGTCATTAAAACTATCAAATGGTTTTACTAATCTTATTTTCTCAATCATCACTATTATTGGCTATAGTGCTTCGTTTTATCTACTCTCGTTAGCATTAAAAACCATTCCTGTTGGTATTGCATATGCTATCTGGTCTGGAATCGGGATTGTGTTAATCAGTTTAATTGCATGGATTTTCTTAAAACAGACGTTGGATTTCGCTGCGCTAATCGGCATGGGATTTATTATGTTTGGTGTTGTAATTATTAATTTATTCTCGAAAGTAGCAGGGCACTGAACAATAATTAAAGTTCTTTGATGTCCGATTTATAAGATATATTTCTAAAATTTATTTATTTTATCCTTTTTCCCTATCATAATAATAACTTGTATAGTAACTAATTTCATGCAATTTACGCTATTGTCTTTAAATTTCAGTGAGAGATATTTGCTCTTAAGGAATATTATTAGGATAACATTAGGTTCGTTTGTTGGGGTTAATATTATAATTAGTCTAATGGTGCAGACAATTCAATCAGACGAATAGATCATAAAATTTAAACCTAACAGTCAATAATAAAAGCAGTGAATAGCTAGACTGTACCGGTATTGATTAATTTCTAAAATTTTTATTTTAGGCTTTAGTAGCTTTGTTTTAATCGCTTGTTCTAGTAATCGAGAACCATTATCTAGAACAAAAACGGTTAGTACAGATACTATAACCTTAAATAATGGTTCAACAATCAATTTTATAACTGAAAATGCTATTAATGGACAAGTAGTAGAAGACACAAATAATTATTTAAATGTGGGAAACTGCCGAGTTGTTTACACTTCATGATTAAAATAATCCTCTAAAAACTCATAAGGCGTTTTCCCCGAAATCGCTTTATGTAGTTTAACGGTATTATAAAAATTAATAAAGCGTTTAAGCTTTTGTTTTCTATCTTTTTCGTCGCTAAATATTTGCTGATTATGCCACATCGCAATTCAAAGTGGGTATCACTCTTTCGGCTTTCTCATTCGTTTGTGAGCAGGCTGGATCGGAATAAATACACGTAGTGGTAATAGGGACATTAGGCTAATACATCATTTTGTAAAAACTGTGCTGAGCTAAAATTGGGATTTATCAGGGTAAATACCTGCATAAAGCTCACGTGAAAAATCATCAATGCTGACAAATAAATAGTCTCTAGTTTGCTGTTGCGCTTCATTGTTAAGTAACGGTAAACGTTTGGTGTCAACGTGTAGCATTTCACCCAGATAGGTTTTGTTATAGCGTTTGGCTTGCCGTATTACTATATTGGTTTAAATGAACTTTTGTTTTTTTATGTGCATTTTTATTTCCTGTTTTAAGTGGCTTGGCATATGGCATATTGTTTATTATTAAGTCATTAAGATGGTTGGTTTGCTTTGTGTTAAAACAAAAAGTAACGCTATTTTAAGCAAGCCACATGATCACAATTTTTCAAAACGGTAGCAATATCAAAAAAAATAATTTTATTTAAAAAATAAAAACTTAAATAAAATCAATTTTTTCTGACTTTTTTGTGCAATAAAAATAAATATTTTATTGATTTTTTTGTTGAAAAATTATACTTGCTTTTTTCTTAAATCAGCGCTTATATATACATTGATAAGTAATTGGGCTTATCGCAATTTTATTAGGAGGAAACTTATCATGGTACAAAAATTTGCTCCATATGGTAGTGATGTTTCGGCTGGTACTTATAAGTGTGCCGATTGTGGCTATATATATTCAAACCAAAGCAAAAAATCGTTACCTCCTTGCCCTGATCATAATAAAAAACCGCATAGTAAAAATGGTTGGTATATTATGTCTGGGCAGGGTGATTCAGTTAAAGATCCTCATCCAAATAAAAAGTGATTATAGTCAGTTAATACGATTAAGGGCAGCCATTGGGTTGCCTTTTTTATAGTGTCGATTTTAGATAATTGCCGTTTTGCTGAATATTTTATTCTGCTTTATTTTTATAATAAAACTAATATTTTATTATTTTTCTTTTATTTTTTGTGTAAAATAGCAACATAATTAGGCTTATCTAAACCAATAATGCCGTTAAAATAATATAACTTGATTAACATTCAATATAAGGAATACTGGAGTGAAAAAACGAATAAAATTGGCTGTGCTAGTTTCTGCTTTTTTTATGATTTCAAGCGCGTATAGTGCCGAATTGCCTTCATCAGCAAATATAACTAAAGCCTTTGCGGATAGTGCTAAAAGATCGATATTAGGCGAAGGTGGAACATTTCCGGTTAAAGTCGAAGCGGGTTATGAAGTCACTAATATTTTTTATAACCTTAATAGCATCGTTTTTGAATACAATATGCCAACCGATAGTCAAAGTGCATCAATAGAAGAAATTACCAAAGGCATTAGGCTTGGTCTAAATGCGCAATTTTGTGACAAGCAAGATGTGATTGATGTGTTACGTGCTTATGATATTAGCTTCTTATTCCGCTTTCAATTCACTGATAATCGCAATGTGCCCGCAACATTATCAATTGATGAAATTTGTCAAAAACAATGAGCAGATTAATGATTACCGCTGTATCAATGCTGTGTTTACTCCCTTAAAGTAGAGTGTTAAATTATCGGTAATTTTGCGACCTGAATTGAATAAAATTGTTGCCACAATAGCATTGTTTTTTCCACGACTAAATTGACTATCTTGAGTATTTTTTATATAAACTATCTGATCAATGTTTTAGGTAGCATAAAGCCCAGATATCGAGCAGATAGTTTAGTTGATTAGTGTAATAGATAATTTTTGGATTTTTTTATCCAGATGACTAAAAATAAGGTTCTACCTAAGCTAAATAAAATATAAGAAAGCCATAACCCGTTATTGCCCCAGATTGGTACGCAAATATATTGCGATACTAACCATAATAGTAAAGAAAGTATCATTGAATCACGGATAGATGACGTATAGCTAATGCCCGAAAAGACGCCGTAATAGATCAAACCACCAGCCACAACGATAGGGAAGATAATTAACCAAAGTTGATATTGCATGCAGATGTCAATAATATCAGTTTGGTTGGTGAGTAATTTGATAATAGTGGTACCAAGGGGCAACCAAATAGCAACTAATAGGATTGGACAAATAATACAGGCAAGTTTTGACCAGCGTAACGTTTGATTGTATAAAGTAATGTCTTTAGTGCCTTTTGCTTTGCCACTAAATACGCTTGAGGCGTTGGCAAAACCGTCAAATAAATAAGCCATTAAGTAATGAATTTGGAATAAGACAGCGTTAGCGGCTAATGTTTCGGTACTAAAACTAGAGCCAATCGAGATAAAGTGATTGGTGACAATTAACAAACAAATAGTTCGAATCATTAAGTTGCTATTCACTAAAATTACGCCTTTTAATGACTGCCAAGATAATATTGTTGCGAAATTGGTTTTTTGTTTGGCTTTAGGTAAATAATGATAAATAAACCAAATGCCTAATAATGTGCAGATTATTTGCGCACTTAAGGTTGCAAAGGCGACACCGGATACATCAAAGTGAAATCCCCATACCAAAATCATTGCCATAACAATATTTAGTAGATTGATTAATACCTGCAAAAATAAGACGGCTTTTATTTTCGCCATGCCCATTAACCATCCTACTAAAACGTAATTGATTAACACAAAAGGTGCACCCCAAATCAGGATAGCAAAATAGGTGCGTGCGTGATGTTGTACGTCTTGATTTGGTTTAATAATCTGCATTGCGGCATTGAAGATCACGCTTTGACAAATAATAAAAATGATACCTAATACAATTGCAATAAAAATAGGACGGATGAGTGAGGCTCTTAATAAAATGGGATCATCTAATGCTTGTGCTGCAAAGCCAGTTGTACTGACACGTAAAAAGCCAAATAACCAATATAGGGTGTTAAAAATAACCGTACCAACAGCAATCCCTGCAATAAAAGCTGGATTGGGTAAATGACCCACTAGGGCTGTATCTACAACACCGAGTAAGGGTGTTGTGATAGTTGAAATAATAAAGGGAATGACCAGAGCAAGATAATCTTTAAAATTATACTGCTTATTTAATGTTGATGGTGCTGTCATAATTTAAAAACCTAAAATAGAGTCAAGAAGTTGTTTGGAATAAGCATGGTTGACTTGATTTAATTGGTCAATGTTATCCACCTGTTCAACAATGTTGCCTTGATAAAAAAAGATAATACGATCGCATAAATAAGTGATTGTGGTTAAATCATGAGTAATAAAAATCGTGGTTAAGTTTAACTGTTTTTGTAAATCAGCGAGCAAAGATAATATTTGCGTTTGTACTGAGATGTCTAAAGAACTGACTGCCTCGTCAAATAAAATAAATTTAGGTGAGCAAGCAATAGCTCGTGCAATGCAGATCCTTTGTAATTGTCCACCGCTCATTTCATGAGGAAAGCGGTTATAAAAGCTGTGATCTAAGCCAACTTGTTCTAAAAGTTCATCAATGCGTTTTTTACGTGTGTTTGATGATATTTTTTGGTAAATATCAATGGGTTCGGCAATAATTTCAGATGCAGTAAAATAAGGATTAACCGAAGCATTATAATCTTGAAATACCGCGCTAATGTCTCTTCGCATCGCCGATTTTCGCCAAGCACGTTGTGCAGTATCATATCCATTAAAGTAGATTTTACCACTGTCAGGTTTTTCAAGGCCTAAAATCAGTTTGCCTAACGTGCTTTTACCGCTGCCACTTTCACCAATAATGCCTAAGCATTCCCCTTGATATAATGAGAAAGAGACATCTTTAATAATGGGCGTTTTTTTTCGGCTGAACAAGCCTTGATTGGGTTGTAAAAAGGCTTTGTTTACATTTTCAACTTGCAATAACGGTGGCATTTAAATTGTCTCCGATGTTGATGTCAGCGTATTTGGCTGAATAACGGTATTAAATTTGGTTAATAGTTGCTTCCGTGCATTTATTAAATATTGTGTATAGTTATTTTCAGAATGATAAAAGATATGCTCACAGCTACCTTGTTCGACAATTTTGCCTTGGTTCATCACAATAATATGGTCTGCTATATGATGAATAACACCCAAATCATGCGAGATAAAGATCATGGCCGTTTTAGATTGTTGTTTAATTTGTTCAAACATTTTTAAAATATGAAATTGGCTAATTGAATCTAAAGCTGTTGTGGATTCATCTGCAATAATCAGTTCAGGTTCAAGCATTAAAGCAATACCAATCATGATTCGTTGCAACATTCCACCACTGAGTTGATGAGGATATTTATTATAAACTTGCTTAGGATCATTAAGTCCAATATCTGCCATCATATTAAGGGCTTTTGTTATGGCTTCACTTTTGCTGATTGAGTGGTGGGCAAGCAATGTTTCGACTATTTGTTTACCAATACGATAAAGGGGATCAAAAGCACTCATAGGGTGTTGTAAAATGATCGAAATCACATTGCCACGAATAAACCGCAGTGTTTCTCTAGTCTGCTTTAATAAATCACTATTTTCTGGTAACTGAATGTTGGCGTTTTGCGGTGAAAAAAGAATTTTACCTTGAACAGAAAAATAAGGCTCTAATAAGCCAATAATGGCTTTGCATGTTAAACTTTTGCCACTGCCACTTTCGCCAACAATGCCGAGGCATTGATGATGTTTAAGGTAAAATGAAATGTCATTGAGCAATTTTTGATTACTATCAAGTGTTACGGTTAGATTCTTAACCTCAAGTAATTTGTCACTCATACTGTTTTTTCCTTTGGATCAAAAATATCTCGCAAGCAGTCCCCGAGCATATTAAAGGCAGCAACAACAATTAGAATAGTAATGCCAGGAAAGACCATTTGCATAGGGTGCTGAATCATTACGTTTTTCGCTTCACTTAACATCAGCCCCCATTCAGCCGTTGGCGCTTGTACACCTAATCCAATAAAAGAGAGTGCTGAGATGTTTAAAATAACCCAACCGGTGTCGAGAGTTGCAAGCACAATGAGTTCAGAGATGATATTTGGTAATAAATGTCTTCGAATAATAAAACAATGGGGCGCGCCAATTGCTCGCGAAAAAAGAATATAGTTTTTACGGCTATATTTAATTACACTGCTGCGGATCATTCGGCTATACCAAGCCCACTTTACAACAATATTGGCGATTATGACATTTTCGATGCCAACGCCAAGTACCCCAACAATGGCAAGTATCATCACTTGGCTAGGAAAGGAGAGCATAATATCACACGCTCTCATAATCATTTCATCAAGCTTGCCTCTTTTATAGCCCGAAATTAAGCCAATTATTGAACCAATGATAATAGTAATTGTCATAGTTAGTAACGATAAAAAGAGCGTTGTACGAATACCATAAAGTAATCGTGAAAAGATATCTCGACCTAAATGATCACAACCAAGCCAATGTTCGGCAGAAATACTGGCATATTTACGCACTATTCGAATTTTATTGGGATCAAATGGTGCAATATAGGGGGCAAAAATACCTAAAATTATAATAGTGGCAATGATGATTAAACAACATAGTCCAATTTTATTTTTAACAAGTTGTTTAAGTAAATTCATGAAATATTACCACTATCTCTTAATCGTGGGTCGAATAATTGGTGTAAAATATCGACAATAAAATTACAAACCACAAATAAAATAGCCATCATTAAGATATAAGCCTGAATAACTGGGTAATCTCGGTTCATAATTGCTGAAATACATAAGCGTCCAAGCCCTGGCCATGAAAAAATATATTCAACCACAAATGAGCCAGCGATGAGTTGTGGAATAGTCATACCCAGCGCAGTAATCGTGGTATGCAATGAATTAGCTAATACATGTTTTAAAATGATGACTCGTTCTTTTAGTCCGCGACTGCGGGCATAAAAAATAAAATAGTTATGCATATTTTCGATCATATTATTTCGAATAAAACGAACATAAGTAGAAATATACACAAATGATAACGTCAAGGTGGGTAAAATTAAATTTTGCCAAGAACCATAACCACCAGTTGGTAATAGGTCAAGATAGTTAGCAAATAGCCAAATCAATAATAGACCAAGCCAATAACTTGGCATGGCAGTACCTAAAAATATGACGATACGCAAAATATGATCAAATATTGAGTTGGAAAAAATGGCGCATAATACACCCAGTACTAGACTGATAATTAAGGTAAAAATAAAAGATGAAGTGGCTAAAATAAGCGTGGGTTTTAAACAGCGGATCATCTCGTCCCAGACTAATCTGTCGCGCTCGATAAATGAACGTCCAAAATCAAGATGAAAGACATTATATAGCCAATTAAAATAGCGTTGCCAAAACGGTTGGTTTAGACCAAGTTCTTGACTCATACTTTCAATTGCTTCAGGGGTGGGCATTATTTCGTTTAAACGTAACGCCACTTCTGCTGGATCTGATGGGGCTAAGTTAATTAGCAAAAATGCGATAAATGAGATACCGATAACAATCGGTATCATCATTATTAAACGTCTTATTATATAATTTAACATTTTTATTAAGTAATAAAATAAGTCAATTAATAGTGCATTTTGTCAAATGGAATATCAAATTGCGAAGGTGCAAATTCGATACCTTTTAATGATTTGATGGCAATAGCACGGTTACGTTCATAAGTTAAAGGAATATAGACCGCCTCGTTATGCAGCGTTTCAAGTACATAGCGATAAAGTTCTTGTCGTTCTTTTTCATCAGTTGAAATCAGCGCTTTACTAATGTTGGCATCAATTTGAGATTTTTCTTGTAAACCTTGCTGAGCTATATAGTCGCCATACACTGGCAGTTTCATACCAGCTAAGAAAGATTGGGGATCATAAGGCATACCCCATGAAATATCAAAAACCATATCAAAGTCGCCAGCTTTTTGACGATCACGATAGCCTTGTTCTTCTTCACCATGAATATTGAGTTTTAACCCCACTTGTTCAAACTCATCTTGCATGTATTGCGCAATGGTTTTTTGCGAGGCGGTGTTGCTATCATAATAAAGCGTAATTTCGAAAGGCTTTCCATCTTTTTGGCGATAATGTTGACCATCAACCTTAACCCAACCCGCTTTATCCAGCAGTTGCTCTGCTAATTTTGCATCGTACTGATAGGGTTTTAAACCGATATTAGCATAAGGAATATTAATTGCCATTAACGTGTCTGCTGGCGCTTCACTGCCATTAAAGATCCCTTCAGAAATATCTTTTTTACTGATGATATGTTCAATTGCTCGTCGCACATTGACATCGTTAAGCTGGGGTCTTGTGGTATTCATCAAGACCATTCGGCTAGAAACAGGTTTTGACATTAACGTTTGAAACTTATCCATTTTAGCAAATCGTTCATACGAATCAGCATCAACCATGTTTTTGCCATAAATAAGATCAATTTCACCTTTTTCAAGCGCCATTAAACGGCTTTGATTATCAGCAATGACCTTCATTTTTACTGTTTTTATTTGCGGCTTTTTGCCCCAATAGTTAGGGTTTGCATTAAAAATAGCATACTGATCTTTTTTATGATCGCCTAAAACATAAGGACCAGTACCAATAAAAGATTTAACGCCATTTTTGGTTTCGCCATCAATCATCGCGTTAGGCGAAATAAAACGCATTGGTCTGGTGACGGCAATTTCAATTAAAAAAGGGTAATAAGGTTCAGATAGATTGACTTGTAAAGTATAATCATCCACTGCCTTAACTTCAGTAATTAAACGTACCATTTCAAGCCATGTATGGCGGACTTTATTGGCAAGAACTGCATCCCAGTTTAATTTGGCACTGTGGGCATCGAATTTAGCACCATCACTAAAGGTCACATCTTTTCTAAGCTTAAAAGTATAGGTTTTCCCCTGGTTAGTGATAGTCCAGCTTTCAGCAAGCCAAGGTGAAAATGTACCATCTTCATTATAATGAACAAGTGATTCATACAACATATTTTGAGCCCACATTTCACCACCATAAAGATGAGGGTTCAAATCGCGAATATCGCGGAAGTTTGCAAAGGTGATGTCATCTTTGGCAAAACTGTTAAGGCTAAAAAGTGATAAAAGTGAGGCTATTAACACATTTTTAATTCGATTAAAGTTTAAATGCATAAGCAATCCAGTAAACTATTGTTGTCAGGGAGCGAAATATTAGCATAATCGCAAATGATAATAAATATCATTTGTCTATTTTAATTAAAAAAACATATTAAAAATCATTATGATTAAAAATATAAATTGGTGAGTTATTGTCAAGTTGTGCTATATATAACCCTAATTTTATTTTATAATAATAAACAAACAGTAAATTTTATTGTGGAAAATAGGAAGTAACAAAATAAACAGAAAATATTATGGAATTGCTTTATAATGTAAGCGGACAATCCACTTTTTATTTATTTAGGAATCATTTCATGTCATTTGACTCTCTTGGCTTAGACGCTGAGATTTTAAAAGCAATTCAAGAACAAAACTATACAGCCCCAACTCCCATCCAACAGCAAGCTATTCCCGTCATTTTATCCGGTAAAGATCTTATGGCAAGTGCGCAAACCGGTACAGGTAAAACGGCAGGTTTTGGTTTACCCATTTTGCAAAAATGGGTCGAACAGCAAGCTCAAGCAACCAATAAACTTGAGGCGAAAAAAGGCAAACGTCCTTTATATGCATTGATTTTAGCGCCGACTCGTGAGCTTGCTGCACAAATTGGCGAAAATATTCGTGAATATAGCCGTTATTTACCCATTCGGTCATTGGTGGTATTTGGTGGAGTAAGTATTAATCCGCAAATGATGAAACTACGTGGTGGTGTGGATGTCTTGATTGCAACGCCAGGACGATTACTCGATTTAGTGCAACAAAATGCCGTGGATCTTTCAACGATTAAAATGCTCGTATTGGATGAAGCTGATCGCATGTTAGATATGGGCTTTATTCATGATATTCGCCGTGTGATTGCTAAATTACCTAAAAAACGCCAAAATTTGATGTTTTCGGCAACTTTTTCTGATGAAATAAAAGTATTAGCGCAATCGATTTTACATGCCCCTGAATTGGTTGCTGTTGCGAAAACCAATAGCGCTTCAGAGCAGATCACCCAATATGTGCATCGGGTTGATAAACGTCGTAAGCGTGAATTGTTGTCTTATTTAATTGGTAAAAATCAATGGCAACAGGTGTTGGTCTTTACTCGTACTAAATATGGTGCGAATCACTTAGCTGAACAGTTGACTAAAGATGGTATAAAAGCGGCAGCCATTCATGGCAATAAGAGCCAAGGCGCACGCACTAAAGCTTTGGCAGATTTTAAAAGTGGACAAATTAGAGCATTAGTGGCAACCGATATTGCCGCTCGCGGTCTTGATATTGAGTTACTTCCTTATGTGGTGAATTATGAACTTCCGCAAGTGGCAGAAGATTATGTGCATCGCATTGGACGAACAGGACGTGCTCAAAATGAAGGGCAGGCTATTTCGCTGGTATGCATTGATGAGCTTCCTCAATTAAAAGCGATTGAAAAGTTAATTAAAAAAACGATTCCAGAATTAACAACTCAAGGTTTTGAAGTTGATCCTAAAATTAAAGCTGAACCGATAAAAAAATCATCACAAAGGCGAGTCCCCCCAAAAAGAGGAAGTGCAAACTCAAGTCGATCGCCGCAGTTCAATCAAAATGGTGTGAAATCATCAAGCCGACATAATCACACTAAAAATAAACAACCTAATTAATATTTAATAATGTAGAAGGAAACTATTATGGTAAATCGCAGCAGACGTTTACGAAAAAAATTACACATTGAAGAGTTTAAAGAGTTAGGCTTTACGGTTAGTTGGTCTTTTGACGAAGGCACAAGCGAAGAAACTTTAGATAATATCGTTGATCAGTTTATTCTTGAAGCCATTCAACCCAATGGTTTAGCTTATGAGGGCAGCGGTTATTTAAATTGGAAAGGGATTATTTGCACCCAAAAATTAGGGAACTGTACTGAAGAAAATCGTGACATTGTCACAAAATGGCTGGAAACTCATGGTCTGAAAAATGTAAAAACCAGCCAACTTATTGATATTTGGTGGGATGAATTAGAGTTCTAGTGCATAGTCATCTTTAAATAAAAAATAGTCACGAGGGTGGCTATTTTTATGATTAAATTATTATAATAATGAGTAATTTGCTTTGTACTATTTATAATCCATTGTACTTATGTTTTCTTAAAATGATCAAACAGCGCTAATATAAGTTGGTATAAATCAGTTAGCCTACTTCTATTATCTAAACAATGACTGTCTACTATTTTGGTAAGGGCCGTTTGCATAATGAGCGAAGATACTATTTTTAAACTTGATAAAAAATATACGCCTTTTTTATTCAAAGCGATAGAAGCAGCAAAGAAAAGCGAATTTGTGACTAAATATAAATACGATATCGATCATTTTTATATATCTTTTAATAATTATATCAGCATAAATAATGGGTTTAGTTGTTATACAATAAGCTTTTATTCGAAAGAGATAACGCAAGATAATTGGATGAACATTGGGACTGGCGGAATAGTGATAGATGATATAAATGTTGATATAGACATTGATTCTGGCGAAGTTATTTCCATTTATACCAGTCGTTAACAAAAATTAAGACGTTGTAAAATTTATTGGCAACCAGAATAATAGCCACATTAGTATTTGTGGCTATTATTATTAATGAATGATTATTCAATTCCTTGACTACGCAAGTAATCTTCATAATTACCCGTATAATCAATTACTTTTTCTGGGGTAATTTCAACAATGCGTGTTGCCAGTGAGCTAACAAATTCACGGTCGTGCGAAACAAAAAATAGTGTGCCCTGATAAAGCTCTAATGCCATATTGAGTGATTCGATAGATTCCATATCTAAATGGTTAGTTGGTTCGTCCATAACAATAATATTAGGGCGTTGCATCATCAATTTACCAAATAACATGCGTCCTTTTTCACCACCAGATAAGACCTTAACTTGTTTTTTAATATCGTCTTGTGAAAATAATAATCGACCTAGAATACTACGCACGGCTTGTTCATCGTCGTTTGGTTGTTTCCATTGGCTCATCCAGTCAAATACCGTTAAGTCACCTTCAAATTCGTATTCATGATCCTGCGCATAATAACCAATATTTGCGTTTTCAGACCATTTTATATCGCCTTGCTCAGGAGTCAGTTCACCCATTAGCGTTTTTAATAATGTGGTTTTACCAATACCATTAGTCCCTAAAATAGCTATTTTTTCGCCCACTTCAACCATGAGCTTAAGATTTTTAAAAAGAGGACCATTGTCAAATCCTTTGGTAAGGTCTTCAACAACAAGCGCATTACGAAATAGCTTTTTATCTTGCTCAAAACGAATAAATGGATTTTGCCGACTAGAAGCTTTTACTTCTTCAAGTTTGATTTTTTCAATTTGTCTTGCGCGTGATGTTGCTTGTTTGGATTTTGAGGCATTGGCACTAAAGCGACTAACAAACGATTGCAGTTCACTAATTTGTGCTTTCTTTTTGGCATTGTCGGCTAACAAACGTTCTCTCGCTTGCGTTGATGCAGTCATATAATCGTCGTAGTTACCCGGATAGATGCGCAATTCACCATAATCTAAATCTGCCATATGGGTACAGACCATATTCAAAAAATGGCGATCATGCGAAATTATGATCATAGTACTTTCGCGTTGATTTAAGGTATCTTCAAGCCAGCGGATTGTATCAATATCCAAGTTATTGGTTGGTTCATCGAGTAATAAGATATCTGGATTTGAAAATAGCGCTTGGGCTAATAATATTCGTAACTTCCAACCTGGTGCGATTTCGCTCATTAATCCGTAATGTTGCTCAATTGGAATACCAACACCTAATAATAATTCGCCAGCCCGAGATTCGGCACTGTAGCCATCCATTTCAGCATATTGGGTTTCTAAATCAGCAACTTTAAAGCCATCTTCTTCACTCATTTCAGGAAGTGAATAGATGCGATCTCGTTCTTGCTTGATCTGCCATAATTCAGTATGTCCCATAATTACGGTATCAAGGACGGTAAATTCTTCAAAAGCAAACTGATCTTGGCGTAATTTCCCTAGTCTTTCATGTGGATCTAAAGCCACATTACCTGATGTAGGCACGAGATCACCACCAATAATTTTCATAAAGGTGGATTTACCACTGCCATTAGCGCCGATTAAACCATAACGATTACCGTTGCCAAATTTAACCGAGATGTTTTCAAATAATGGCTTACTGCCAAATTGCATTGTGATGTTATTTGTACTTAACACGAAAATTGACTCTCTTTAAAATGCGTTTTGCTCAAAAACAATAATTAGCCTTTGCTGCATGACGTCGCGAAAATATAAATTGGCGCACATTATGCCATAATTAATCATTTTTTAGGATCTTTGTTTTAGATAACGGCATTTAGGAAGGGTATATTTAATTTATTTCTTAATATATTGTAAAGTATAGGAAAATTCCTTGATGTTTACACTTCCGGATTAAAATAATTCCCTAAAATTTACAAGACGTTAGTCGTTTATTAAGTTACTATCAACAACGTGAAATCATTCCTAAATTTATTTTTACCTTTGATTTCAGGTTTATTGGAGAAAAATATAATCACTTGATATACCGTATAACTCATTGATTTAAATTATAATTTTAAATAAAAGCAATGCGCTACATGAATGATTTTTATTGTAACATGCACGAATCTTTTACAACATACTGAAGAGTATTGCTTTGTTGTTGAAAAGTATCGACAATGCAATTCTGACAAAATCTAAATTTTATACTCAATTACTTTTTATACTTAAACACATAGTTACCTGAAACTTTTTGACAAAATTTTCAGGATTTTCATCGCAGACAAAAAGCGCCCTAGTGAATCAATAATTATCTTTTTACACTCCTTAATAAATACCCTAATTTCAAATTTGCAAAATCCGTTTAACCTATTTATACTTTATATTGTGTATGTAAAGTTAAAAATAAAATTAAAACAAATAGATATAGTGAAAAAGGAATTAGAAGCATGTTAAAATGTTGCTTAATAGCTCGCTATCTTAAACTAGCCTTGATTTATTCATGATTACTTATCAGATAAAATTAGTAGAGTATAAGCTAATTTGATAAAACCATTATAATAATCAAAAAATGCTAAGTGATTTAGCTACCTTTTAATAACGTTGCAATTTCGTTAATATCGTTTGGCGTTGTTTGACAGCAGCCACCAATTAATGTTGCGCCTAGTTTTACCCAGATGGGTAATTGATTTGTAAAAGTGCAATTGTGGTGATGATTTTTGTGCCATTGTTTGGTGGTTGGATCGTATTGTTCACCTGAATTGGGATAGACAATTAGTGGTCTTTGCGTGAGTTTTTTTAACGATTCTAACGCTGTAGCGACGCTTTCTAGCGCGATGCAGTTAACACCAATACTAACCACTTGTTGACAGTGATTAAGATGCTCAATGACCAAAGATAACGGGCTGCCATCGCTAAGATGGTAGGAATCTTTTAATGTTAGCGAAAACCAGCTTGTTACAGTTGGAAATTCTTCGAGAAGCTTTGTGAGGGCTTTGATCTCAGCAAAAGAGGGCAGTGTTTCGCAAGCCAACAGATCGACTTCTGCGTCAACCAATGCTTTGATGCGGTTATAGTGAAAATCAATAAATTCTGATTCAGAAAGTTGATAATCACCTGTATATTCTGAACCATTTGCAAGATAAGCACCATAAGGACCAACTGAACCAGCAATTAGTAGTGTTTTATTTTGTCTTGTTTCATCTAGGTATTGCCTCTTTGCTTGCTTGACAAGCTCGACGCTGGTTTTTATTAGCTTGATGGATTGCTCTAGTGTAATCCCTTTTTTAGCAAACCCTAATGATGTAGCTTGATAGCTAGCGGTGATCGCACAATCAGCCCCAGCTTTGAAATAGTCATAATGGACTTGACGAATCAGTTCTGGCTTTTCGATTAACACTTTTGCCGACCATAAACTGTCGTTAAGATCACAGCCACGACGTTGTAGCTCGCTGGCTAGTGCTCCATCAATAATGATATATTTTTTTTGCTTTAACAGTGTACTAATTGGATTGTTATTCTTCATTTTTTGCCACTCGCTTTTGATGGGCTTGGGTAAAGTGATGGGCAATAAAGCAAACAACTACAAAAGGAATACCACAATAAAGCGCAATACGTTGTTCTGGATCGAATGCAAGTCCAATACAAGCAATTAAGCATAAAATAAAGCCTAAAATAGGTACAAGTGGGTAAAATGGGGCTTTATATTTTAGATTGTTTTGCTCCTCACGAGTTAAACTTTTTCTAAAAAAGAAGTGTGAAGCGCAAATACTTAGCCAAACGGCCACCACGGCAAATCCTGAAATAGCGGTCAAGGCAACAAAAACCGTGTTAGGCGCAATAATGCTTGTGAATAATGCCAATAAGCCACCTAACATACTGACGGAAATAGCAAAGGCTGGAACCCCTGTCTGATTAAGTTTACTGAAGCATTTTGGTAATGTACCTTGGTTGGATAGCGACCACAACATGCGCCCAGAAGCATAAAGCCCCGAATTTGCAGCTGACAAAATGGCGGTTAAAATTACAAAATTAAGACAATCGGCAGCATAAGGTAAGCCGATATTTTCAAAAACAGTAACAAAGGGACTTTCGATAACGCCAGCTTGATCCATTGGCAATAAGGCTGCTAAGACAAAAACGGTGCCAATAAAGAAGATGATAAGTCTTAGAATTGTGGTTTTTATTGCTAACGGAATGGTCTTTTCTGGTTCTTTTGTTTCACCAGCGGCAATACCAATAAGTTCCGTGCCTGAAAAGGCAAAATTGACCGATACCATCGTCATAATAATCGGGGTAATGCCATTAGGGAACCAACCATTATCGGTAATATTGTGTAAAAAGGGCGCGGGGATGTCGTTTTTCATTGGGACAAAGCCAAAAATAGCCGCAGCACCAGCAATAATAAAGATAATAATGGTGATCACTTTGATAATCGAAAACCAAAATTCACTCTCAGCAAAAAATTGTGCGGTAACGATGTTTAATGCCAAAATCACGGTACAGAAAGTAGAACACCAGACCCAAATAGGTGTATTTGGAAACCAATGTTTCATACAAAATCCTGCTGCGGTAATGCTTGAGCCGAGTGCGACAGTCCAAGTTAACCAATATAGCCAAGCAACAGTATAACCAGTTGCAGGGCTAATGAACCGCGAGGCATAAGTATGAAAGGCACCTGTTTCTGGTATGGCGACAGCGAGCTCGCCAAGGCATAACATAACTAGGTAGACCACTAATGCACCAATTAGATATGCGATAATTGTGCCAATTGCACCTGCGGTCGCAATAATGTAGCCAGTGTTAAAAAAGAGACCCGTACCAATAACGCCACCAAGTGATAGCATAATAAGATGCCGAGTTTTCATGGTGCGTTTGAATTGGTTTTTGTTTGATGAGATTGACTGTTGTGTATTCATAAGGCGTTTTATTTAATTCATTGTTATTATGTTTAAATTAATATCCCACCAATAAATGGGTGGGATGCTTTTTTGTTAATTGTTATTAGGGGCTGTTGATCTTTGCTGTACATAAATTGCTCAACAATACATTGGCAGCCACATCAACATAAATGCCAGTGATACCATA
>NZ_WTEV01000031.1 GCF_009795885.1 Gilliamella sp. Pas-s25
ATCTAGGGCTTTTGACCCTAGATGTTTGCCTAAAATATTGATAAAATTCAATAAGTTAGGCAACATAAGTGCGACCTTGTCGCACTTAACGTTTGCTGAATTGTGGACGACGACGTGCTTTGCGTAGACCCACTTTTTTACGTTCAACTTGACGTGCATCACGAGTAACAAAACCTGCTTGACGTAATGCAGAACGTAAAGTTTCATCATATTCCATTAATGCACGAGTAATACCGTGACGAATTGCACCAGCTTGACCTGAAATACCACCACCTTTAACCGTGATGTAAAGATCAAGTTTGTCAGTCATTTCAACTAACTCTAACGGTTGCATAACAACCATACGAGCTGTATCACGACCAAAGTATTGTTCTAATGAACGTTTGTTAATAACGATGTTACCACTACCTGGTTTGATAAATACACGAGCAGCAGAACTTTTGCGGCGACCTGTACCGTAATATTGATTATCAGCCATCTTTTATCCCCTTAAATATCTAATACTTGCGGTTGTTGTGCCGCATGATTGTGCTCATTACCAGCATAAACTTTTAGTTTACGGTACATTGCACGACCAAGAGGACCTTTCGGTAACATGCCTTTTACAGCAATTTCGATGACTTGTTCAGGATGACGTTCAATCATCTCTTTAAAAGTCGCTTCTTTAAGTCCACCGATGTAACCAGTATGACGATAATAGATCTTATCAGTGCGTTTTTTGCCTGTTACAGCAACTTTTTCTGCATTGATAACGATAATATAATCACCTGTATCAACATGTGGTGTATATTCTGCTTTGTGTTTACCACGCAAACGGCTTGCGATTTCAGTAGCTAAACGACCTAACGTTTTACCTGCTGCATCAACAACATACCAGTCGCGTTTAACTGTTTCTGGTTTAGCTGAAAAAGTACTCATTCGTAATTATCCAATTTTTAATTAATCTCACGTTAATAAATCACTCGATTTATTTACACTTTTTGACTGCAACCATTAATTAACTCACCCCTTCGAATGGTTATATTAATGCTGACAACCGAAAACAACGTTGGGAAAAACGTTGTCGTAACGTGGGTGGCAAACATTATACAGAAATAATATAAAAGCGCTAGAGTTAAAAAGAAAAAATCATGGCGATAAGAAACGCTTACTGTTAAACTTTCACTTAACATTAAATAACGAGATGTTGATATAAATGGACAATACAATTTTACTTTCTAAAGATGATTATATAGGCAAAGGGTTACACCGCAAATGCTATCATCATCCAATAGATCCTAATAAATGCATTAAAGTTAATTACAATGACGGCGCAGAAGAAGAAACAAACCGCGAAATAGCTTATTATAAACACCTTATTAGGCGTAATATTGCATTTGATGCATTAGCAAAATATTATGGTCCAGTTTCAACCAATTACGGTAAAGGCCATGTTTTCGAGCTTATTCGAGATTATAATGGTGAAATAGCTATACCACTAGAAAAGTACCTTGCTGATAATAAATTAACTAAACTATATTATGATGATTTAGTTGTGTCATTAAATAATTTAAAATCAGCTTTATTAAAAGATCGCATTATTACAATGACAATCAAAAGCAAGAATATCTTATTTCAGCATTTAAGTGCAGATAAAAGCCGATTGATTATTATCGACAATATCGGTAATTCAACTCTTATTCCCATCGCTAATTACATTTCTTTTTTTGCGAAAGCTAAAATTGAACGAACTTGGCAACGTTTTTTAGCCTCAATTATTAAAGAAAACAGCCAAAATAAATTAATCACTCGTTTAGTTGAAGATGTGAATCAGTGATCCGCAATTGTGCAATAGCACCTTTCACATTATTAGGTCTATTTTTTAAGGTAAATAGACCTTGATGTAATTTAGCAATACGATTAACAATACTTAAGCCAAGTCCAATACCATTATGTTTGCGATCCATACGAAAAAAGGCTTGAGTCAGTTGTTCGCTTTTAGATTCATCAATGCCGTTTCCTTCATCTTCGACCGTAATAACTATGTCTTTTTTATCTTGATAACAACTTACCAAGATTTTGGTATTATCTGGACTGTAGCGGTAGCTATTTTCGACAAGATTACGTACTAAAAGTTTTATCAAAGTTGCATCACCACTAAAAATCAAATCCTTATTCGCCATATACCACTCAAGTTTTTGCTGTTTTTGGCAAGTCAATTCAGTTAGCTCATCAGACAGTGGGATTACAATATCATTGTAAAAATTAATATGTTGATATTGTCCAACTGTAAATTTTTGACTGGCTCGTGCAAGCATTAATAGTTGTTCGACGGTATTAACTAAACGATCTATACGACTGATTAATTCACTACAATCAATCTTATTTTTATTTTCTAGCAATTCTAAATGCAAACGAATTCCTGCTAAAGGTGTTCTCATTTCGTGCGCAACATCAGCAGTAAAAAGCCGTTCTTGAGATAGTGTTGCATTGAGCCTAATAAAAAGATTATTCAATACTGATGTAATAGATTTAATTTCACGCATATTACTTATTGGTATAATGGGTTTCAGGTTCTCCTCGGTACGCTGATTAAGATCTTTCTCTAAAATTTCGAGCGGTTTTGTGATCCGCTTGATCGCTTGGTATGCTAAAAATAGTGTCACTAACATCATTGAAAAAGCTGAACAAAATAAAGCAAAAATAGCTTCAAGTTCTTCGTGCTCAACGACTTCATTGATTTTATTTTGACTTAACGTTAAGTTAACTAGAACATCAATTTGCTCTTTGCTTTCATGCCATAACCAAAGTACAGTTATAATTTGACAAACCAACATAATAAAGCCCAAAGTAAAAAAAAGGTTCCAGCGAATACTGTGCCGTATATTACTCAGTGATTTTGAAATCATAATTTAATTATCTAATTTAAATTAATCGAATTATCAACGCTCATTATTAAGTTGATAGCCATAGCCTCGCACTGTGCGAATCACATTTTTACCTAATTTATTGCGTAATCCATGTATATAAACTTCAAGAACATTAGAACTAGGATCACTTTGCCAATCATAAAGATCATTTTGCAATAAATCTCGATGTACCTTTTCGCCAGCTTTTAACATCAATCTAGATAAGACAATAAACTCTTTTGGCGTTAAAACCACTTCTTGGTTATTAAGAGTCACTTTTTTCTGTTTAATATCAATAGTAATGGAGCCATAACTAATAAGGTTATCAGCAGTACCTTGATCTCGGCGAATTAGCGCTCTTACTCTAGCTAGTAATTCAGTTAAAGCAAAAGGTTTAATTAAATAATCATCAGCACCATTATCTAGACCATCGACTCTATCTTCGATAGTATCGCGAGCAGTTAAAATCAGCACAGGGGTTGAAATATGATTTTTCCGCCAGCGAATGAGCAATTCGAGCCCATCACAATCAGGCAGCCCTAAATCTAGAATAATCAAACTAAATTGTCCAAATTGGATATACTGTTCAGCTTGCTTTCCATTTGATGCAACTTCACAGACATAACCATTGGATGTTATACCATCGTATAGCCCTTTTTGTAGCAAGCTATCATCTTCGACAATTAATATCTTCATTGTTGATTTACCTTAATTTGGATATTAAAACTAATCAAAATGCTCAGTTCATCATTATATATAGTGTTCGATATGTCTAAAGCAGAAAATTGTCTCTACCAACAAAACCATCGATTGAGCAATTTATTAATGCTTGTCCAAAATTTTTTTTTAATTAAATACACCGATATAATGCTCACAAGAAATCCAACAGCAATATCTAATGGCCAATGAATGCCAAGATAGACTCGGCTCCAGCTAACGAGGACTGCAATTAGAGCAAATAAGTATAAAACTATTCTAAAGTGGCATGTGTAATTGAATAAAACAGTAAAAAAAATTGTCCATACAAATACCGCATGTTGACTTGGTAAAGAGCTTGTGTTTTCGTGGAAAAGATAAGGAGTTCCAACGTCAACAGCAAAAGGACGTGGATAATAAAAACAATGACGAATAATAAAAGTGACAAACAGCGCCACAGCTAAACTAATTACTATTTTTAGTATTAATTGACGATAAAAAGGCCGGATAAACCAGCCTATTCCCATAATAATAATGGGTATATAAACCAAATATTTCGCACAGAAAATAGCAAAATAAATAAGCAGTTTTGACGCTTTATCAGAAGCGTTAATGAATAAAAATAGTTGGGTATTAAAATCACACCACATAATCTATTTACCTATATTTATTTAAATTATTAATAATTTAACGCATAAACCTTAAAAGAACCTTAATAAAATTCTTATTTACTAAACGGGCCAATACAGATAGATAGAAAATTATTTAGAATGAAATAATCGACATTTTGGCAAAATAGAAACAGCAAAATCAAGCGATGCGCAGATAATAAAATAAACGACAATAACAAATAAAAAGATCTCAGTTGGATAAACCATACTACGATTATTAACTTGAGTAGCAATAAAAGTAAATTCCGCCACCCCAACAATATAGGCCAAAGACGTATCTTTAATAAGCGATACCCACTGATTGACAAAAGAAGGCAGCATCATTTTAAGAGCTTGTGGTAAAATGATAAATAAAATAACTTGCTTTTTAGTCAACCCTAACGAGAATGCTGCTTGCCATTGTTCTTTAGCCACCGCAATCATTCCAGCATGCACTGAATGACCAATATATGCAGCGCCAATTAAGGATAATGCAAATATCACCGTTGCAATAGCTGGCACATCAACATTAAGCAATACAGGTAATAAGAAGTAAGTCCAAAAAATAAGCATAATAACAGGGATTGCTCTTAAAAAGCCAAGTATACCAACTAATAAATAGCGTACTGTTCCTTTTAAGACTGTCAGCCCTACACCGGCCAAAATACCTAATAGCGTTGAAACTATAATTGCAGCAAAACTCATTAACAACGTTAAAAAAATGCCTCCAGGAAAGTTTCCCCACATCATATAACTTAAATTGTTATAAATAACCTCTAAACCTTTAAGTTCCATAATTGATTACACCTTACCTATTTGTAATCGTTTTGCTTGATAAATGTTACCTACAGTGCCAACCATCACTATTGCCAAAATATATAATAAAGTTGCAATGGCAAAATCTTGAAAGGTTTTTAATGATTCGGTTTCAACTTGACGCGATACATAAGAAAGCTCTAGTACACCAATAGCCATTGTTAACGATGAATTTTTGATAATATTCATATACTGACCAATTAAAGGCGGAAAGGCAATACGAAAGCTTTGCGGTAAAATAATAAATCGCATACTTTGCCACCAAGTTAACCCTAATGCTAATGCAGCCTGTCCTTGCCCTTGCCTTATACCAGCAATACCAGCTCTAAACTCTTCGGCAATAAAAGCACTGGAATAACACGTTAAACCAACTAAACCAATTATAAATTCAAAGGACGGCATTTTCAGTGAAAAAAAGAACAACGAAATTTGTGGTTCATCAAATAGCCATAACTTAAATTCGACTGGTAATAAATTACCCACACCAAAATACCAAAAAAAGAGTTGAGGTAATAATGGAGAATAACGAAAAATTGCGTTATACCCCATTACAATCCCTTGAATAATCTTAATTCGACTTTGTTGAGCAATAACTAATAAAAAACCCTGTAATGTTGAAAAGACGATAGTAAGCAATGAGATAGCCAACGTAACTAAAAAACCATCCCATAACCACCACCAATAACGGGATTGAAGTAATTGCTCGTGCATAACTTACTGACCTTTACCTATTTTAAAATCACCACGAGGCATAGCGGATGTGGTTTCAGGTCCAAACCAACGATTATAAATTGTTAACGCTTGACCATCTTTTTCAAGTGTTAATAAAATTTGGTTCAATTTTTCTTTCAAACGATCTTCCCCTTTTGGTATACCAACTGCTTGATATTCTTGGGTGATACTAAATGGCGAAATTTCAAATGCTGCGCGTTGTTCTTCTGGTACATTAGCGAGTAAACCAATTAATTTAGCATCATCTTGAGTAATTGCCTGTACAACACCATTACGTAATGCCGCAAAAGCAAATGGCGTATCATCATAAGAAATCACTTTTGCAGTTGGGTATTTTTCACGCAGTGTGATTTCCATGACAGTACCTTTATCGGCACCAATACGAAGGTTCTTTAAATCATCGACTGATTTTAAAACACCTTTTTTTGCTATAAATTTTTGACCAGTCGCAAAATAAGGCAAACTAAAATCAACGGTTTTTGCCCGTTCATCTGTAACAGTAAAATTCGCGACAATTAAATCGGCTTTTTGAGATGTTAATAATGGAATTCGATTAGCAGGATTGGTTGGAACAAGATCAACTTTAACATTGAGTGCTTTACCAATTTCATTTGCATAATCAACGTCAAGACCAACAATTTTATTGGTTTTTTCATCAATATACCCAAATGGTGGGTTACTATCAAATACTGCTATTTTGATTTCCCCGCGTTTTTCGATGTCATCAAGGCGGTCTGCGTAAGCAGAATTTGCACCTAACAAACTACTTATTAATGCGACCACTGTTAGTGATTTAGTCAACAATTTCATCCTGATTCTCCCTAATAAAGGTTATGTTATTTTCAGTTAAAGTCTAACAACAAAGAATCAAATGAATAAATAACAAATAATCACATGGTTATAACTTAAAGTTATATCGATCATTATTTAAAAAATAATCTTAGAATAACGGTAATACGCAATACAACCGGTATTTTATAAAATTGATTTACCCAACTATCTCATTATCGACAAAAAAGTAAGCAATTTCCTTTTCGGCCGAGGTTAAAGAGTCTGAACCATGTACGGCATTTTCGGTCATGCTGTCAGCAAAGTCTGCCCGCAAAGTGCCTGCGGTTGCTTTAGATAAATCAGTCGGTCCCATCAATTCCCTATAACGTTTAATGGCATTATCGCCTTCAAGAACCTGAACAACTATTGGGCCAGATATCATAAAGTTAACTAATTTATCAAAAAATGATTTACCTTGATGCTCTGCATAAAAGCCTTCAGCTTGTTCTTTCGTTAATCTAAGCATTTTTAGGGCAATGATGTTAAGTTTTGCTTGGCTGATACGGGTTTCAATTTCACCAATCAATTGCTTTTTAACGGCATTGGGTTTGATGATAGATAATGTTCGTTCAATAGCCATATGCTTGCTCCTAGTTAATCAAGGGTAAAATCCCGCCGCGAAATTTGCCCGCTTTGATCTAATAATAATAGATGATGTAAACCTTTTTGAGTTACCGTTATAGCAACTTTTTGATCGTCATGCGTTTGCTCAATGAGGTTACCATCTAAAAACCACCATTTATCGCCTGTACCACCTTGTGGTGTTACATCAATGGTGACACCGTGTTGCCCTGGTAAACGTTTTACTAATTGGTTATCCCGTAATCCAATGATATTCAGTGGCAAAAAGATATCTTTGCCAAATACAGGACAATTTTTATCAACCTCAGGGAACAACGATTGCCTACGCTCTTTGGGTAACAGCCAATTTTCTAAAGCGATCGGCCAAAGTGCAATCTGTTTTTTATGCGCATTATTACAATCTGCAGATACCCGTTTTCCTTCATCATTGACCCAGATCGTCACCCACCCTGAACGATAGAGATTGTTATTAAGCGTTGTAAGAGTATCAAGAGTTGGGGGAACCATGTTATTTAATATCCAAGCGTTTTTCTGCCGGTGACAGTTTTCATCGTTTGCTGGCAGCACTTGCCCTGATGGCCAACAAATTTTTTCTGAAGTCACCGTTACCGGTTTTGTTATTAAAGGTAATGGTCGATTGAGTCGTCGCTCTTTATTTAATAATAACGAATTAACTTGTTGTAAAATCGGCACCGCGGTAATACTGCCGTATTGTCCAACAACAGGCGTTCCATCTGGACGACCAACCCAAATGCCAATTAAATAACGAGGATTAACACCAATCGCCCAAGCATCACGATAGCCATAACTAGTTCCTGTTTTATAGACAAGTTGATGATTATTAACTAGCATCTTTCTTGTGATCCATGCGCTGCCATCGCTAATAAATGGCTTACTTAATAATGGTTCATCTTGTGTAAAACGTAAAGGGCTAACTTGCCCATGACGAGCTAAGGCACTATAGGCACTGACCAAATTATCCATTCTTAATGATGCACCCCCTAATATATACGAAATATTAGGATTGTTACCAGTAGATACCAGTGGCAACCCAACACTGGCAAGTTTTCCAGCAAATCGTTTTGGACCATAGAGTTCAATTAACTGAACAGCGGGCAAGTTCAACGAATTTTTTAATGCTTCTGTAGCACTGATTGGACCATAAAAATCTTCATCAAAATTGGTGGGGCGGTAATCAGAACTGATTCGAGGCGTATCTTGCAATAGCGATTCAGAATGAATCATACCATCATCAATGGCAAGTGCATACATAAAAGGCTTTAATGTCGATCCAGGTGAGCGAAGCGCACTTATCATATCAACCTGACCAAATCGATCTTTATCATTAAAATCAGCTGAACCTACATAGCCTTTTACTGACATATCAGTATAATCGACAGCTAAAATAGCCAGCGAAGTTTTGGGGGGGAGCTGATTTTTGCGATTAATTGCAATATCTTCAAGACTATACTGAAGAGAGTGATCGATATTTGATCGGATTATATCAACATCAGGATATTGCTGACTTAGTCTTCGTGCTAATAAAGGGGCTAGTTGTGGTTTTTTACGAGGATAAACCCATACTTCTTCTTTTCGAACTTGCTCTATAACATCAGGTGACCATACATGGTATTGAGCTAATCTTGCTAAAACCTTATCTCGAGCTTGTTTGGCGCGCTGAGGATACCTATCAGGACGCAAGCGGCTAGGAGCTTGTGGCAATACCGCTAATAAAACCGCTTCGCCACGTGTTAACGCTTTTGGTGCTTTACCAAAATATGACCAACTTGCAGCCGCCAAGCCTTCGATTGTTCCCCCAAATGGTGCACGGTTGATATATAAAGTTAAAATTTCATCTTTGGTAAAATGTAATTCAAGTTGTAGCGTTCGAAATATTTGTTGTAACTTTCCAGCCATTGAACGATCGTGAGGATCAAGCAATCTTGCAACCTGCATCGAAATAGTACTGCCACCTGAAATAATTTTTTTATTGGTGATGTTTTGCCAAGCTGCTCGCATTAACGATGCAGGATTAACACCAAAATGATCATAAAAATGGCGATCTTCATAATTTAGTAACACATCAAGATAATCATTGGGGACTTCATTTAATTGAATAGGATACCGCCAAACGCCATTTTCATCAGCAAATCGCCAAAGTGGCGTACCATCTTGCGCAAGAATTGTTTGTGTAGGTTTATTTTTTGCAATCGACAATGGAAATAAGAAATCGGCAACAAAAAAACTGCCTATTAACAATAGGATGAAAGAAAAAAAATAAAACAGAATGTTAAACAGGTACTTTTTCATTTTGTCAAAAAGTTTCAGAAAACCCTACGTTTTAGTATAAAAAGATACCGCTAACTTTCATTAGCGGATAATCAATTTTTTATATTATTATTCATCAATCTGAATCGATGTATAAATACTATTGTTGCTTTGGTTTATTAGGTTCTAAATTGCGTTCAACAATCGACATAACTTCAGTGGATTGACCAATTGCAAACCGATCTGGGCGATACATTGATTCAACATAAGGGTATGGAATCATATAATTACCTGCCGTCACAGCCCTAACTAAATAAGCAACACGAGTGCGATAGGTATCTTCACTCACATAATGATTCATATCAACGGCTGCGACGTATCTATCATCACGAAACTCTTGATATTTAACATCATTGCTATCTTCATCTTTCAACAAATTAGCTAATTCAGGGATCGCCTGTAAGCTAACACTGCTGTTGGTTAGATTTTGGTTCTCTAATTCAAGACCAGCAGGTAAAAAGTCAACAATTAACGCATCATGAATAGCTTCTTTATGTGAATTAACATCTAATACAACTGCCATTAAATCCCCTACCTTCATTTGATCAGGTTGAATTTTATTACCTTTCAAATCATAGTAAGTACGTTTAATTGTTAATACATTTTCATCGCTGGTTGGCGCGGGAGCATTTTTACCATAGCCTGACACTGTGAATTTGATATAAAGCGGCTGTGCGTCTTGTGGATTTGAAATCGTTAAGCCACTTGCTAAATTAACAAATCCAAAAGAACGCGATAATGTCGAATCAACTTGATTTGACTGTTCATTAATCACAACATTAAACTTGTGTGAAGATTTATGTTGATCTAATGACCAGCCTGCCACAAATAATGCATTAAGTTCCTGTGTTGAAAAATAACGAGTATCATTAAGTAGATCAGATAAATGAATTAAATAATCAGCTTGTTTATCAACACTTAATCCGTTTTCAATCAACAATGATAAGACTAACGCATTATCACGAATCGCACTACCATATTCGCCAAGCCAAGCATATTGATTATCATAACTTGTTGTAAATACTTGTGGCATCAAACTGTTATAGACGTTGTCAAAACCAGCTAATTTAGCAGATAGTGCTAACTGAGCAACAGGTAATGGTGACAACACCTTAAAATTACTTTCAGTGATTTGTTGAGCCATTCGATTGATCTCATTACGCATTGGTACAGTGATTTTATTTTGTTTTGCAAGCACTGCTAAAGCATACGCTTTAGTAGCAAATTGCGTATAATCGCTTACTTGTGAATTTTCATAATAGCTGTGTAAACTATTAAATGCATTAGCATCATAAATATATTGGCTAATACGTGAAATAGCCGCATTAAGCGCATCGTTATTAATATTATAACCACGCTCTTTAGCTTGCAATAAAAAGTCGGTTGCATACACGGTTAACCAATGTTCTTCAGCACTCTCGTTATTCCATAAACCAAAACTACCATTATTACGTTGCATTGATAAGATTCGCGAAATACCTAATTGCACTTTTTCGCGTCGCTGCTCATCCGATTCAGTTTTAATTCCCAAAGCTGCAAGCTGCTGTTGATTTACATATAATGACGGCATTAAGCCACTAATGGTCTGTTCCAAGCAGCCATATGGATAAGCAAATAATTCTTTAATATATTGAGCAATATTAAGTGGTGGTTGATCTGATATGATCAATTTGCCATCAACCGTATTTTCAATCATCTCAGCAATACTATCTTTAGGTAACTGCCAACTTTCGCCACCGTTTATTGCTGCCGCATAATATTTTGTTGTTGCGGCATAAGCAGGTCTAACACCAACTTTCCATGATCGTTTAATTTGGTAATTTGAACCATCATCTAACAAAATCCCTTTGACATTAATGGTCACAATACCTTTTCCATAACCATAATCAGCAACAATGGGCAGTTGAATAATTCGTCTTTGCTTACTATCAAGTGTTGCTGTTACAGACTTAACTGCATTTTGATGAATCAAACCATCCGTTGAAACATCAACCTGCATTGTTTGCGTTTTTTCGGTTAGATTATTAAGATCTAACGCCAAAATAGCCTGATCACCACCCGATAAAAAGCGTGGCGTTGATAACTCAGCAACCACTGGCGATGCAACGATCATCGCTTGTTCAGCCTTGCCATAACGACTATCGTCCCATGCTTGCGCCATGATGCGTAATTCGCCGTTAAAATTAGGCAAAACAAGATCAACAACACCTTCACCTTCATCGTTAAG
Organism: Gilliamella sp. Pas-s25; assembly: GCF_009795885.1. Lineage (GTDB taxonomy): Bacteria > Pseudomonadota > Gammaproteobacteria > Enterobacterales > Orbaceae > Gilliamella. Next base: position 11,751 of record NZ_WTEV01000031.1, read on the forward strand.
ATCAATAGTTTGTAATTGTTGGGCCACAACATGAACTTCAGTTAATGTTTTTTTGCCTCCTGCACCCGCTGCGCCAAGCATTGCATCACCACCAAAGCTCATATTAACATTGCGCCCTTTACCTTCAATCAATTTGCCATATACATCGTAAAGATCAACATTATAACGTTTACGACCTAAAAACGCGCTGTAAGGATCGGGTGTGGCAAAATTAGTAATATTTAATACTCCCGAATCAACAGCCGAAACCAATACTGTGACCTGATGATTTTGGTGAATTTTGTTTTTATCCATTTTGACTTTTATTGGAATCGTTCTTTCAGGCTCTGTCTTCTTCGGTGCCTCAATACTCACATTTAATTGGCGATTAGAAGTGTCAATGGGTAAATAAAGCAACCCAATTGCTCGTTTAACCGTTTGAACAGTAGCATCAGTAGATGGACGAATAATCATCGCATTAATATAAATATCATGACGTCCCCAATCTTGAATTGGAATTTCGACATCAAGGCCGTTTTCATCAACGGTAATATCTTGTTTCCATAACATACCGCCATTGGTTTCAAGAGATACATAACCCGATCCCGCGACGGGTGCTTGTACATGTATTTTAGCGGTATCGCCAACTGAATAGGCTGTTTTATCAAGGCTTAATTTAACCTGATCTGGGCGAACAGCATTGGTACCATTAGTGTTATCTTCCCAATTGTAACCACTTCTAAAACGTAGGCTACTGATGATGTTATTTTTAGTATCGATAATTTCAATACGATAAAAGCCATAATCATCTGTTTGGTAACTTACTTTGGTTGTGCCACTGGCATCAATAGAAAGCGGTTGTTCTTGTGCCACAAATTCACTTGAATTGTATTGTTGATGCCATCCAGCATCGTCAGACCAGCTCCAATAATAATTACGACGTTCACGAATAATTCTCGCCTTTAAATGATTTGCAGCCAGCTTCTCTCCATCGATGTTAACATAGGCGACTTCAAACTCTGCATTAGTCCCTTTATCAACTGTCGGGCTGGTTTCGTACCGATCTGAAGACCAATCATAATAAGGCGATTGAGAAAATAACGCACGCACTGCAGGCATTTGCAGATTTGGCCAAATAGTCTGGCTGGCATAACGTGTAACAGGACGTCCCCCAGAATCAAGTAAACTGGCTTGCAAAATAAGTTTAATTGGAGAGCCCAATTTACCCCAATTGTTAGTGTCTACCTCAACTTTTGCGATTCCGTTTTTATCTAAAGTCGTCTCAATATTATCAAGTTGATGAGCAAGATTACTGTGAGTCACATCACCAATTTTATAATCGGCAAGTTCAGGGATTGAATCGATATTCTTAACATAAACATGCCCCTCTAAACTATTACCTGCAGCAGGAGCACCATAAAGGTACCAACCTTTCACATCAAAATTGATACTTTTATCCAACATAATAGGTTTATTTGAAGCGGACGTAATTTCCATTGCCATGCGCTCTGGCAAAAATTCTTCCACACGAAACCACGCATAACGGTAATTATCGTCGCCTAAATTAAAACGAAATGCCCATTTACCCGTTGCCGCATTGGCGGGAATAACATATTGCCATTGATATAAACCATTGGAATCAGTTTGAGCATCGATAGTAAAAGTTTCAACAATTTGATTATCTGGAGACATCACATCAACTACAATCGGCTGCACAGGCAATGGCTTACCATCGGCATTACGCAAAAGCGCATTAAAATAGACCGTTTCTTCAGGGCGATACAAGTCACGAGGACCAAAAGCAAAAAGCTGTTTTTGATAAAAAGCTGAACCCGTTAAGTTATATTCGCTTAAATCTAATGCACTGCGATCCAAATTTAGCAACGAAATCTGTTTGCCATCATTGGCGGTAAGTAAGCCATAATCCATACCTCTTGGTAAAGCCACTTCAGCATAACCTGTAGCATCCGTTTTAGCTGAAATAGTTGTACAGTTTTTATTGCTATCTCGAATACTTTTGGTACATTGCACCGATAAATTGACATCAGCAAGCGGTTTGCCATTGTCGAGCCCATGGGTAATGACTGATAATTTACCGTTTTCATAAACATGCACAGCAATACCAATATTACTGATTGTAAACAGCGATGCAGGATTTGAATAATCATAGCTTCCTGCTTGACTCATAACAGCAAGATAAACACCCTCTTGCTGAAGTTGTGGAATGGAAGCAAGGTTAAGTAAAACAGTTTCTTGCGAATTACGTTTTGGATTCAAATCAAACCGAGACGTATAGACTAAATTAGTAAATTTATTAATATTCTTTGAGTTCCAACTGGTCATTTGGTTAATAAAACCATAATCAGCAATAAAATCAGATAACTGTTCAGGTTTAACTTTAAAGAAATTAACATCAATTTTATCCACATTAAGTGTGGTAACTGGCAAACCATTCATTGATTTACTTGGCAACAAAAAACCACTGCTCGCAAATCCCACCATCGGCTTGCGATCTTGGGTTTTAATTTCCGTTTGGTAGACTTCTTTTAAACTGTTGCCATTAATTGCAGCTAACATCTTATCAATTGTCAGTTCTAATTTACGATTGGGTTCAAGATATCGATGTCTTAACTCTAATCCGTTATCTGACAATTCCCAAGCACCGTCAACATTGCCAGCTTGGCGATCAACTAAACGAAGCAAATTAGAAAAATTAAGATTAGGATTTAAAGGCACTGAAAAGGTAATCACTAATGTACTTGAACCATCAACAATGACTTCAGAACTATCAATAACGGTTAACGCTTTATCATGATATTTTTCGATTAATTCAGGGGTTGGGTTAAAAACAGGTTTTGCTGGTTCATCTTGCGCTATTTTACTTTCATCATTGGGATCGCTAACATGGGCTGTTTTGTTATTATCAATCAATTCTGCTGCTGGTTGTGTGATGATTTGTTCAGCGCTTGCACTTTGCTTATTGTCACTATTATCACAGCCAGCTAATACTAACAGCAAGCTTAATACAGCTAAATGTTTTACTAATCGCATTTTCCACCCCGTATATAATTATTATTATTACTGATCTTCTTTATTTAAAATTTAATCACATATTATGTACTACCCTTTACCTTTTAGCAAAGAGTGTTTAATAAGGTTTGATGATTTTTTGTATAAAAACAGAGTTAATAAAAAATCTATAAAATCAATATTTTTTCTGACTGCTTTTTACAACAAAACTATATCAGCTCTCGGCTTATTCTGATGCAAAATTAATGACCCTATTCGCCTTTAGGTGTTGTGAAACATTGGAATGTTTTTCTACAAAAATTGTTTAGGTAGATCACTGATTTTATTTAAATTAATCTTTATTATTCTTTAATTAAATAAAATACTTATATGAAGATTTTCAGTATTAAACATAAAACTCATTTAAAAATAATAAATGAGTTTTATGTTTGTTCGGGCAAATAAATAAAATTTAGATTATAACGGTTGATTGTTTTTAGGTACTGAAACTATTTTTTTTAGGATAAAATTTAAAATCATTCCGTAAAGTGGCAAAAAGAATAACCCACAAATTAGAATTTTAAAACTATAGTCCATTAACGAAATTTCAGTCCAGTGATTTGCCATAAATTCATCGCTACTTTGATAAAATGCGATAGCAAAAAAGACAATAGTATCAATACCATTACCAAAGATTGCTGATGCAGTTGGTGCCACCCACCATGATTTATTTTTTCTTAAATAGTTAAAAACAGTGATATCCATCAATTGTCCAACTAAATAAGCTGCAAAACTGGCTAGCGCTATTCGAAATACAAAGCTATTAAATTCGGTCAATGCCGAAAAGCCAACCCAATGTGTCTCAAAAAATAACACTGAAATAAGGTATGAAAATAGCAATGCGGGGATCATCACCACAAAAATGATCTTTCTTGCCAAACTTGCACCATAAATTCGAATGGTTAAATCGGTGGTTAAAAAGATAAATGGAAAAGTGAAAGCCCCCCATGTGGTGTGAAAACCAAAAATATCAAATGGGATTTGGACTAAATAATTGCTTGAAGCAATAACTAAAATATGAAAAAAAGCCAACCAGTAAAGCGCTTTTTGCTGTTGCCCACGGGTAAAGTTTTTTTCTATCGATTCGAAATGATTCTGTAAGTACATCTTTTTTCCTTTTTAATGGGGTGAGAGAACCCAGTTATTAATAAATCTATCTAGCCCTAGCCATATATTCTTGCAAGCCCTTATCGCGCAGCAAACAACTAGGACACTTGCCACATCCCCCATCAACCCCGTAATAACAGGTGTGGGTATGTTGTTGGACATAATCAAGATAACCAAGTTTATCGGCCATTTCCCACGTTTGTGCTTTGGTTAAATACATCAGTGGTGTAATAAGATTAAACGCATAATCCATGGCTAAATTCATCGATACATTCATTGATTTAATAAAGATATCACGACAATCTGGGTAGCCACTAAAATCTGTTTCACAAACACCAATAATAATGTCAGAAATGCCCTGCTGTTTGGCATGGCAGCCAGCTAAAAGTAAAAAGAGCATGTTACGCCCATCCACAAAGGTATTAGGATAATCGCCATCTTGAGCCGCTTTAATTTCTTGTGAGTCGTCGATGAGCGCATTATTTGTGGTTTGTTTGATAACTGATGTATCAATGACAGTTTGCTTAATACCTAAATCTTTAGCGATCCATTTGGCTTTTTCAAGCTCAATGGCATGACGTTGACCATAATGAAAGCTGATTGCCTGAACGTTTTCACGTCCATAATCGGCAATGGCTTGCAGTAAGCAGGTAGTTGAGTCTTGCCCGCCAGAAAATATAACGAGTGCTTTACGAGTCTGCATTAAAAGTTCCTGTTTGGATGGATTATAAATTAGCGATTATCCACTTTTTCTGGATACATATCGTGATTAGCTAATCGATTAGCCGCAACTTGCTGCCAATGAGTACCTGATTTGCCATAGTTGGCGTAAGGATCAATCGAAATGCCACCGCGTGGTGTAAATTTGCCCCAAACTTCAATATATTTAGGATCCATTAATTTGATTAGATCTTTCATGATGATATTAATGCAATCTTCGTGATAATCACCATGATTACGAAAGCTAAATAGGTAGAGTTTTAACGATTTACTTTCGACCATTTTAATATTGGGCACGTACGAAATATAAATCGTCGCAAAATCAGGCTGACCAGTGATAGGGCAAAGGCTAGTGAACTCTGGGCAATTAAATTTAACAAAATAGTCGTTGTTCGGATGTTTATTATCGAACGTTTCGAGTATTTCAGGACAATAGGTTGTAGGATAGCGAACAGACTGATCGCCTAGTAGTGTAAGTTTATTCATGATGTTTCCTTAGTTTTTTAGCGTGGGAGGTTTACGAACCACGTAACAAGCCGCACACCATACTCTTTTTAAATAAAAAAGTCTAGTGCTATTAGACTTCATCAATTCACATTAATTAGTATCGATTGATGTTAAATTGACAATAATGTTACTTTATTTTCATTAACGTTAATATGTAATCCCCTTCCTTGTTTATCAAATAGACAACATTCATTCATGCTACAAAAAATGGAAAACGGGTCTGAACTATGCCAATCTATTACCATTTTAAAACTATTGCTTAGATAATGGTAAAAATAAATATCACTACCTAGTTCGTTCAAACGTTTAACCTGTAGAATAGCTAAACAATCAATCGATAATATGCCCATGGTATCGAATTGTTCTTGCGATAAATTTAACGGGATTTCTTTATATTGGTAAAAACGATAGTTTCTAGGTTTAAACAATATTCGTTGGCTTGCTTTATCATATTTAAAAAATAAAACACCTTGCTTTTTACTGATCGCAATTTTATTTACGCCTGGTTCAATATCAATATTACCACGATGTGTTAAATAACGGTTAGAACGGCTGTAATGGAATTCTTCAAATTCATTGTTTGGTGTTAAAGTCAGATACAGTTCATCACTTTCGTTTCTTGCTATTTGTTCAATTTGATTTGGTGATAGATCAACGCGCCATACAACCGATAGTTTGGAGCTAATGTCTATCACTTCAATATAATTATTATTGATGATTGTCCAATTGATACCGTCAAATTCTTCATGACAATGTTGAAATTTAATAATACCAAGATCAAGCGTTTTTTTAGTACTTAAATCAATTTTATGTATACGATAATAATCACCACACTTAGCCAATGCTAACACTTGCATTTTATTATCAGAAATGATTAATTTATCAGCCGCAATCATAAAATGTGTTAGCTGTTTACCCGTTCGATCAACAATAATCATACCTGCCTGACCTAATGCTAATAAATAGCGATCATCAGTCAATACTACCATGCTATAAATTGCTCTATGCCCAACTTCAGGACAGCTGATATGTTGAAGCGTTGTACATTCAAATAAAGGACATGGTCTTACCAATTTCAATGATGCTAATGATGAAATTGGTATATCAACACGAATTGATTGATCCTGCGTAAATGCAATTAATCTTGCTATATCAAATTTTGTGAGTGTATTGGGATAAGTGACGGCATCAAGCACAATGTGGTTTATTAATACACACAACAAGCTTTTTAAGTTTTCAACGTGCTGTTGAGCTATTATTTCTTGCGCAATATCCAGTCTTTTTTGATAGTAACTGGGGGTATTTTTTATGATTGATAAACTGTCTTCTAGCTTATCGAGTGCATCATCTGGTTTTAAAATAAAGCGTTTTACTATCGCTTTTGGATTAAGAGGGTCAACATAGTTAAACCACTTTTCAGCAAGGTGTCGATACTGCGTTAAAGGCCAAATTGTGTCAATTGCAGCAAGCCATTCAGCTTTTTCAGCTAAAGTATTTGTCCATTCTAGTCTTAGTTTGTTTGCGAGTTGTTGGTTTGTCTTTTCAAGTATTAATATGGCGTTGGCAAAAATATTGTCTCTTCGTGCTATCATGATTGCTTTATGCCAATCATTTGCTAAGCAACAGAGTTTAACAATGTATTCGGGGTCAGCATCTCTGGCTATAGCTAATTCCATTGCTTGCTTATAAAGCTTGCGTTCCTCTAAAAACTCAAGTCCCTCTTGTAAATTATTTAATAATTCAACTAAAACAAAGACAGCTTGTTCTACTTTATTTTCTTTTGCTAATTTTTCAAAACTTTGACGATAAAGTGATTGCAAATGTTGATATAATTTTTCATCAAGATTAATAGATGATGAATTACCGTAAACAGATTCACTTAATGATAATTTATTACGCGGCTTAGGCACACCAAAAGCTTGCCCTTTTGAGTCACTATCAGCGCCGAGCGGAATGGCATAGCGCAAAGCATCCTCTAAATTACCTTGCTCAAACTTTTTCATCATGGTTTCAATATAATTTCCTTGTTGAAAAGCAATTAGATGGCTTAGTTTCGAAACAATTGAAAATAATGATAAATACTTACGCCAACGACTTGGTTTACGGTTATGATTCTTCCTTCTTTCAGGGATATCATTAGAAGGATTCACTATTGGAACGATATTTGCGATACCATCTTTGATACTCATCATCTCATCTAATTTACCACCATTAACAGTAGATTGAGACCGAACTAAACTATTAACGCGATATGTCATTGAATGAGTATTGTTGGCTATCTGAGCATAGTTAGCTTTATTATTTTGTGGATTATCATCCAACTTTTTAGCGAAATATGCAGATGATTTAACAACAATCTTATCTGAAATAACACTTTGTTTAATGCCTTTTATCAATTTTAATAATTCTATTATCGATTTGAATTTTATAAAAATAAAAACAAGGAAAGCGATAAACACCAATACAATTTTCAAAGCATAAGCATTATCTTCAAGTTCAAAAAATAGATTTTCATTTTGCGTAACAATGGAAGAAAACAGAAATAAAATTGAAAAAATAGCAATACATAATAACCAGATTCTGCTTTCTCTCCGTTGGCTGCATGGTTTAAATTTTATATTTTGTTTTGAAATTTGTTGCTCAACATTTTTTTTATTTTGCTTTTTTTGTTCTATAAATTCTATCAGTTTAGGGCTAGGCGACGGTATCTTGTCATCAAATATTTGCGTCATTGATTTACTTTCGATAATAAGATCTGGCAAGACATCATATGTGTCATTAATGGTATAACTTTTTGTTTCAAGTAATTGATAGCCATCTAAATCAACCCAAAGTGACGGATCAACATTTACTGCATCGTTAAAATAGTAAGTCGAAATGTGATTGCCAATAATCAATAATAAATCAGCTTGGGGTAATTGCTGACTATTTGTTTTGGGGAGTTTTGTCGAACACAATAATCCATTTTGATAAATTAAAGGCCATCCCTCCAATCGTTCGCAATAGAGCATTCTTTCAGAGGGAAACGTAAGTAAATCACCTTTCTCAAACTGATAAATTTCACAGCCTAAAAAATAATACTGTATTAATAAACGTCGGCGTTGTTTGCTATTAAACCATTGCGTAGGAAACCAAATCCCAGATACAGATTGAGCGCCTTTTAAAGTGGGATATCGAATGAAATCAGTCGTGTTTTCCATATATCAATCAGCTTTACTTAATTTTAATCGAATCGATTGGGTGACAAATGAATATAGCATTAAGTTCCCATTTTCGTCAGTAATTGAAAACGCTTTCGCTAATGAGTTGTAACTATAACTGACAATTTTATGAGGGGAACGTAAACAGATATTCATCTGATTATCCATATAATCAAACAGTGCTATTTGCTTTTTATCTTGGTCTATAACTAAAAAGTGTGTTTTATCGCTGTGTAAATCATAAAACAGTCCAAATACTAACCAATGATTAGATACTGTTACATTTACCGATTCGTGTTGACTTGTAAACACACGCCACTGTTGCCCTGCTCCAATGGCGAATCGACCAAAACCATTCAGCCATAAATGTTCAGCCGTAAGAAGGTATTGCAAATCGGGCTGATTTTTAATGCCGGCTAACTGATAAGAAAAACGACCGACATTATAATCTTTTAGACATAGCAGACCTTGTTCATCGAAATAACAATAATAAGCCGCATTCTCAGCCAATCTAAATAATGCAACGACATTATTATTAATCGTACTTAGTGAGATGACTTCTTTCTTTTTAGGTAAGAAGCGTAAGCAATACAATGTACGATCGAAATCAATAAACATAAAAATCGACTCCTGAATGCCATTGAGTGCAAGAAATGAGATTAATGGTCTATTTTTATCTATATTTAGATTTTCTAGCAATTCAAACTGTCCATTATGGGCTTGCCATAGTGAGAGCTTTTCTTGCTCGCGGATCAAAGCAACGATGCGCTTGCCTTGTAAGTCGATCCCCAATATCGTGTTTTTTAATGTATGGTATTGAATTCGGCAACTTTTTTTAAGCAAATCGGGAGACGACAAGGTAATACAATAAGCAGCGGTACCATCAAGATTAAATGTTAAAATATAATTACCATTTGCCGAAATGATGGGTTTAAAGTCAATATTAATCGGAACAACAGACTGTTTTATTATTTCTGCATAATGACTATCGCTAGTAAATTGCCCCGATAACATTTTTGCGCAAAGAATCACATTGGGTAGGGTTAAATAACACTGCCTTGCCATTGTATTGCTTTTTATTGCTACCGATAGCTTTTCTTGTGATTTAATTAATCGCTCAACATTCACTTGGTGAGTCGAAAACAAGTTCAAAGGATGATTAGTACCAATTAACCAACATTCATCATAATCTTGCCCAGATTGTTGAAGATAATTAGCCCACTGTGTATACATTTCATCAGTTGTCAACACGATGTTTCGTTTATTTAGTAACAATTTTAGATCGTTAATATCTTTAAATAGATGTAATTTGGGGGGATGCGGTATAACGCCCCAATAAAACTGACTGTGCTGATGATGAGAACGAATATCTAGCAATAACATCAAAATCAAATGAACAAGGCGCGATGCACCTAATTGTAGAGCACCACAATCAAAAAGTGCAATTATCACGCCATTTGCTTTGGACTTTTCTTGCATTGGTGTCAAAAATAATTGCTCATAGTTCACTACTCGACGAATGAACTCATCCGGCTCTTCTTCTGCTATTAACCATTCACTGGTTAACAAATGATCGTAACTGCCCCGTTTATGCAAATCACCTAAACCAGAAAGTAATTTTTGCTCATTCCATTGACTTTCTTTTACTGGCCCTAATATGTTGTTAAGTTGCAACAATAAATCAGCAACAAGTGGTTGTAAGCTTTCATCAAACCAAGCTAACCACGGTTGCCAAGCTTGAAAAGCTTTGGGGAATTTATTATAAACCATTTTGTAAAAACTCTTTAGTTAATGGCCATTGCCGATCTAAAGGAATCACAACTTTTGGGTGATCCCATAAAAGTACAGGTTCCCGTGAAAATCTGTGACAAACTGCCTTAGCCAAAAGGCTGGTAGATATAGAAGGTTTAGCATGGCTCGGTAACCAAAGCCGTGGTTCTTGGCTATCAAACATTGCATATTGCACCCCATCAATCCATGGTAATAATGAAGATTTACCAATAATTACGACAAAACTATCACCTTTAACAAATTGATATTTAGATAAATCATATTTGCTCAAATTTTGTCTAAAATGATTAAATAAGCGCGGAACAACATCATACCAAGCAACTACAGCTAAAGGCGTTATCGGATCATTATTAATTTGCCAGTGCCATGGAATATTAATATTACTACACATCTTTGGTTATCAAATCAATTAATTGTGCTCTCAACAGTTTTAACTGTTCCGGAACAGTACCAGCAGTATAATTGGCATCAATTTCGCGTAAGACACTTTCTATTTGTGTATCATCATTATTTATGCAGTATGTGGCAAGCTCTATCAATCTTTCTGAACGGGCATTGGGTTGTTGAGTTGCTGATTCAGTGGCATAAAACAATTGAGAATTATTTGATAATGTAAAGACATCTTTTAATATCTCTTGCCCTCTTTGCTGCATATCAATGGTGGGTAAAACATAAAACAATGGCCATAAATCTTTTTTTTCAGCCTCAAGTCTTCCATTAACTAAAGCCGCCGCCGCAATAAGTTTTAATGTTTTAACTACACGCCTATCGGATAAGTTAATGTTATTTTGCCTTAATAATCTAATTGCATCAGCAAATGGCGAGAAAATTTTATCTAAATTGACATTTTTGACTTGCTCACTTAAATCAGCTAGTTCATCCAATGAGAGGGATAGGTTAATTTCAGCATATTCAGCTTGCCAACCGCCAGCAAGCATATCTTCAATAAAGTTATCAGCAACAGGGTCAATAAAAAGGTGAAGTAAAAAACGATCGGCAAAAGCAGCCAGTCCTTCGTCCTCCGGTAAGCTATTTGATGCGCCAATACAAATTTTTAATGGACAGGCTATTTGCGTATGGCCTCGACGAAATTGACGTTCATTTAAAATACCCAATAATGTATTTAAAATTGCAGTCGAACCTAAAAAAACTTCATCTAAAAAAACGATTTCTGCTTCTGGCAACATGCCACTAGTATCAGTTTCAACTGTTCCTTCTCGAAGTTTTTGAAGATCAACCGTTCCAAAAAGTTCTGAGGGTTCAGTAAATCGACCTAACAAATATTCAAAATACTGACCATTCATCGTTTTAGCCATGCGTCTTACTACCGCACTTTTCGCCGTACCAGGCGGGCCAATGACCAATAAATGTTCTTTGGCAATAGCAGCAAGAATGATGAGTTCAGCAAGTTGTTCCCGACCAACAAAGCCATGAGTAGCAGCTTTAATACACTGCCGAATTCTAGATGAGTTTTCCATTATATTTTTTGTTCTTATAATTAGATAGATTAAAAACAACATAACTAAAATCAAATTTTTAGTTAATTACAATTATTTTAACATATAATTGAATAAAAAATAGCAGCAAGATGAAATTAGGAATTAATAGCGTTGACTTAAATGCTATCATCAACGCTATAACTTACATAGATAATTATGTTTTGGGCATTAACAATATTATTAAAATCAGTTTAAATAACAATAACTAGTCAATGTCATCTAGTTTTGATTTCGTTATAATAACCAGCTAAATTCTGTTTAGCTTGAACTAACTCTTGTTCGGCTTCACTTAACTTTGTTTTTAATTTAGCTATCTTTTCTTGATCACTTTTCCTATTGTGCTTGACAAACGCTTTGTTTTTTTCAGTTAATTCTTTATTTTTTTCAGCCAATTTTTTAGTTTTTTCTATCACTTTTAGTTTATATTTGGTTTCTAACTCATCATTTGAACAATAATTATTGACATCATGTAATGCCTTTTCAAGCCCTTGAACTTGGTGAGAATTATTATTTTTTTTGGCATAATCAATCTGTGTTTCAATAGTTTGTTTTTTGCTTTCACACGTTAATCCTTCAGAATGTTCTGAAGCATAAGCACCAAGCGAAAATAAACTCGCCAAAGTAATAATGGTTACTTTAGTCATGACTCGAATTACTGATTTCATATCAATTTCCCCCTTTACCCTATTTTCTTAATTGAACCAAATCAACTTTATGATCTTTACCTTTAGTCAGGATTAAACTCGCCCTTTCCTTTGTAGGTAAGATGTTTTCAACCAAATTTAACTCATTAATTTCACGCCAAAGGCGATTAGCAATGTTTACGGCCTCTTGTTCCGGCAGTTTTGAGTAGTGGTTAAAGTAAGAGTTGGGGTCACTAAATGCACCGGCTCTAAATTTTAAAAAGCGGTTCACATACCAATCATGTAATAACGAAACCTCGGCATCCACATAAATCGAGAAATCGACATAATCAGAGACAAAAACACGGTTATTTGCTTGCGGATAATTCAAGGTGCTTTGTAGTACATTTAATCCTTCAAGAATCAAAATATCTGGACTATCAATCACCATTTCTTCACCTTCGACAATATCATAAACCAGATGAGAATACACCGGTGCTTTAACGTTAGCTTGTCCTGATTTTATATCCGCAACAAAATTGATCAGTTTTTTAATATTATATGATTGTGGAAAGCCTTTTTTGTTCATTATTCCACGCTCTTCAAGGCATTTATTAGGATATAAAAATCCATCGGTTGTCACTAAAGCTACTTTACGATGCTCTGGCCAACGCGTTAACAATGCCTGCAATACCCTTGCAGTTGTGCTTTTGCCTACAGCAACGCTACCGGCAATACCAATGATATAAGGGATTTTGTGACTTTTGCCTAAAAACTTAGACAGTACCGCCTGCCGGCTAAAGCTGTTACTAATATAATAATTAAGTAATCTTGATAAAGGTAAATAGATGTCACTAACTTCATCCATAGATAAGTCTTCATTAATGCCTTGTAAAGAAGTTAACTCGTCAGGGGTTAACGTCATCGGTACTGCGTTACGCAAACTTGCCCATTCTTGACGATTAAATTGCATATAAGGGCTCAAATGATTTTTCATTTTATTTTGTTCTCTAATTCGATCTGACAAATTTATTGGGCTCAGATTATACATAAATCTCTTTTTTTACAATCTTAAATTAGCATGACTGCTTCATCATAGCTATATTTAAGACTTACTGATAAAATACGCTTGTTAAATGATTAACCCTAATATTAAACAGAGATTATATGTTAAAGAATAAATCGAAACAAAAAACTAAAAAAAGCCGTCAAGAGATTAATGAAGAGTCTCGTGAGCTAAAGCGCAAACGTAAGCACAAAGGCTTACCAAGTGGCTCTCGCTTTAATAATCAAGATGATAACAAAAATAAAAATTTGACAAACAAAAGCAAAGATCCACGCATTGGCAGTAAAAAACCGATTTCATTAGTTGTTGAAAGTGCTAGCAATGCAATAAAACCGGTTAAACAACCGAAACCGGCTAAAACAGTTTTATCGCCACAACAAGAATTAGAACAATTAGAAAACGATCCAAAATTAGATATGTTACTGGATTTAGTCGAGCAAGATGCCAAACTCACTAAAGATCAACAAATTTATCTTGATAGCAAATTAAATCGTATTGATGAGTTGATGCAAGAGCTTGGTTATAGTGATGATGATTTTGAAGATGAAGACGAAAAGAAAGAAGATATTGTTAGTTTATTAAAACGAAACTAATAAGAGACAGCTGTCATTAGTACTTATTAGTATCTTCTCAATGCAAGCAGAAATAAGATCCTAGTCATTTAATTTCTGCTCATAATTTAAAGTAAGAAACTATATTTTTTATACAATCCATTGATAACTTAAAAAGCGAGCGAATCATAATGCCAATATTAATTATGTTAAGTTTATATTTTGGGTTATTAATCTGCACATTGTTATATTTAAATAAAACCAATCGAATCAAAATTAAAACAAAAATTAGAAACCAACAAAAACAACAAGTAAAAATTCACAAAAATAACAACATTAAATACAGCTCTAAACGGAAGCAACAGCATGACTAATATGCAATTATGGGATCAGGCGTTAATTGAAAAATATAACTATTCTGGTCCAAGATATACCTCTTATCCTACTGCACTTGAATTTAATGAAAACTTTAGTGAGCAGGATTTTTTATCGGCAGCAGCACGTTACCCGACAAAGCCATTATCGCTTTATGTGCATATTCCGTTTTGCCATAAACTTTGTTATTTTTGTGGTTGTAATAAGCTTATTACTCGCCAAACGCAAAAAGTTACCAAATATTTAGATGTTTTAGATATTGAAATTGCCGAACGCGCCAAATTATTTAAAAATCGAACAGTAACCCAAATGCACTGGGGTGGCGGTACACCAACTTTTTTAAGCAATGATGAAATCACTCGACTAATAACTTCGCTAAAAAAGCATTTCAATTTTGCCGATAACGCTGAACTTTCCATCGAAATCGATCCGCGAGAAATTACCCCACAAACTATTGATCATTTAGCTCACGTTGGGTTTAATCGATTAAGCATGGGAATTCAAGATTTTAATCATGAAATTCAAAATCTGATTAATCGCGAACAAGATGAAACATTAATACGTGCTCTTATTAATCAAGCTCGAAAAAATAATTTTGACTCCATTAGTTTAGATCTCATTTATGGCTTACCCAAACAAACAGTTACTAGTTTTACCGAAACGCTCAATAAAGTGATTGATATCTCCCCCGATCGTTTAAGTGTATTTAATTACGCCCACTTGCCGAGCCGTTTTGCTGCGCAGCGTAAAATTAAAGATGATGATTTACCTAATGCTAATCAAAAATTACAGATTTTATACACAAGTATTCAAAAACTAACCGAAGCAGGATATCAATTTATCGGCATGGATCATTTTGCCAAACCTACTGATGAACTAGCCATTGCCCAACAAAAAAATCAATTGCACCGTAATTTTCAGGGTTACACAACGCAAGGGGAGGCGGATTTACTTGGGCTGGGTGTGTCAGCCATTAGTATGTTAGGTGATAGTTATGCGCAAAACCAAAAAGATCTTAGAGCTTATCAAAGTCAAGTTGAACAAAAAGGTCATGGGTTATGGAAAGGATTTAATTTAAATCAAGATGATATCATTCGTCGAGATGTAATCAAGCAGCTCATTTGCCACTTTTATTTAGATAAAAAAGCAATAGAAGAACACTTTCATATCCAGTTCGATAACTATTTTGCTGAAGACTTAAATCTACTCGCTCCATTGCAACAAGATGGATTAGTCACAGTAAATGACAAAATAATTAAAGTTCAACCTAAAGGGCATTTACTGATACGCAATATTTGTATGTGCTTTGATATTTATATGCGAAAAATGGCACGACAACAGCAGTTTTCTAGAGTTATTTAATTTGATATCGTTTTTCAAATTACTGAAACAACTCGAGTGATTCCTATAAAATAAATATTATGATAAGATTTTGTCCAAATTAATAAAAGAAAGTAATAACTTGTTAATTTATTGTGTTATTAAAGGTTAGCCTTTAATAACACAATTTTATTCTTTAAACATGAAATTTTATTTTTAATAAGGAGTATATTTATAAAATGGGATTGACGAATAAATTAGTGGAAGTATTTCCAACTCGTCCTTTAAAAGTTATGAAACTAAAGCAAGAAGGCTCATTCCATCAAATAAGAAGAATAAGTGCAGCAATAATTTTATTTGTGTTAGCTGTGTTTATAGGCATAAGAAATTATCCTGGATTAATTGATGATTATAAAATATCACGGAATCCAGTTGTGGTTAACTATGATGTAGAAGGAACATGTCGTGCAAAACGTTCGGTTGATAACTGTTCAGTGAAAATTACCACTGATACAGGACAAGTTATTAAGCGTGATTATACTTTCATTGGAGGGAAAAAAGGAAATTATCAAGTTGTAACTATAGCTTCGGCCGATGATCCATCACTAGTAACAATCGATTTAGCTATTGAGAATATGCGAACTGTATTTGTGGCTACTACTGGTCTTATTCTTTTGTTGTTGTTGGTCACATGGATGAGTTTAGGATGTTTCTTAAGAACACATAAAATGGCAAAAGTTATCAAGGAAATTAACGGGCAAAAATTAACACCTGTTATTGTGCCAGTTAAATTAGTTTCTTATGGTAAAACAATAACAGCTTTATATCGTGCAAACAATGCACAAGGAATAAATGCTAAATATGCAGCCAATTTTAATAAAGACTCAAACGGTGGACCAATTATTATAGGAGATAGGATTAGAAATAAATGTAATGTGTTGGCCGTAGTCGGAGAAAGCAATTCTGTTCCTATTCTTCTTGATCAAGAATTTACGCGCTGTGATTTTACCTATAATGAAATGCAGGCATTAAAAGAAGCTCTCTCTTAATCCAGATATGATATCAAGAATAGTGAAATCAGTTTAAGTTTAAATATTTAAATTTTATACATAGGGCGATAACATCGCCCTCAGATTGATGACAAACCTCGATATAATTCGGAGTTTATTTTTTTATTTAAACCATAAATAGGATTTTTAATTTGGATTTTATTAAATAAATTAGGGGCTGTTGATCTTTGCTGTACATAAATTGCTCAACAATACATTGGCAGCCACATCAACATAAATGCCAGTGATACCATA
>NZ_WTEV01000032.1 GCF_009795885.1 Gilliamella sp. Pas-s25
AAATTTTTTGACCATGATATTTGTCTCCTATGATTTTTGTTTATATCATAGAGGCAACTTTTGTCCACTTTTTTGGCGAGGATCATCGAGGCGCTAGGCATAGATATTGCAGTAAGCTTACCGGCAGGGAGAATTACCCGTTACTTAGATAAACTGGCTGAATATCATGGCTATCCATTAAAAATACGAGTCGATAATGAACCAGAATTTACAGGAAAAACCTTTATAAACTGGGCTAAATCACATGATATAGCCATTGATTATATAGAGCCCGGCAGCCCATATCAAAAAGGGTACATTGAACGATTTAATCGCACCTATCGCACAGAGGTACTGGATTTATATTTATTTAATAATCTGGAACAAGCAAGAAAGGTAACCAAAGGATGGCTAACCAGTTATAACACCGAAAGACCTCATGAAGCATTAAATAATATGACGCCGATTGAGTATAAAACACTAAAGCAAGTAGTATTATTTTCTACTTGAATCTTGTACTAAGTTTGGGGTATTTACACATGATTATTGCAAGTATTAAATAAGGTAAAGCTATTGCATGGAAAAATGTGATATTATAAAAGATAAAACGACTATTAAATGATCAAAGCACAATAAATGATCAACATCGAAATAAAGGAATACTTATGTCAAAATATATAAACTATATATTTGATCACTTTCGTAGTGAGGAACTAGAAATAAAGATAAATGCGCTTAGGACTATAATACAGATGTTCTCTTATTACGTTAAAAAAAGTAAAATAGATGGTAAGGGAATTAGCATTATTAGCGTCAACTTTTCTAATAAGGAACTAGTTGAAGACTATGATGAATTTGTAGATATTGAAAGTAAAATTGACCCTAATGATATTGATAAACTCACTAAGTTAGGCGAAGTGAAAGCCAAAGAATATTATTTGTTAAAAGTTTATAATATTTTATTGCCATTTTTAATAGAAAAAGGAATAGATTTAGCTAAGTTTGAGCAAGTCATTGCGTTAATAAGAGAGAAGAATTTTATCTTTGAGGAGCAATGGAAATCAAAATGGAATCCCACCAGACAAACGCAAGTAACCGTTAGATGGTTATACACCGATAAGATTTATTTTTATTTAGATATCTTTCATAAAAATAGCCAATTAAAAGAAACTATACATTTTATAACTGTCGGGCCAGCGTTAAGTTTTCTCGAATTATGTTTAGGACCTTTAAAATGGAAAGATAATAATACTGTATTATTATATCAAAAAAATAGCAGGGATTATTGGGAAATAAATATCATCACTAAAGAAGTTGATTTTATATATGAACCCGCTATAAAAGATTATCCCTATAAGCAATATGCACAATACAATCTTGCTTTACGTTTTTTAGAGGGGCTTTATGGCGTTCCTAAAAATCTTGAAAAAGCAAAATATTGGCTCAATAAATCAGCGGCACAAGGCTTACCTAAAGCAATAAAGTTACTCGAAAAATTAAATCATGCTAAATAATATTGCTTTGCAACTACCAGATGACATAAGTGTGATATGAAAATGGCGGAATAAGTACCAGTAATGTAGTTTGAAAAGCTCGTTATTTTTATCGTAAATTCATTAAGTTGAATTTACGATACTATAAAAAGTGCCTCTAAAAACAGACTTAGCCTTATTTTTCTTGCTTTTTAGCACGTTCAATAAGTTTACCTAGGTTAATCAGCGAATACACTACATCCTCTTCTTGATATATATCATCCTTTGTAACCCACATTAACCAATCTTTAATTGCTAAATATTCATCAACAGTCAATTTTGCCCATCGATCAAATCGATAGCTATCAGACAAAATTTCTTCAAAATTCATAAGAGGAAATATTACCGTATTTATTAATTCTCGCCTATCTCCTTTTTCATCTGTAGCTATATCTTTAGCGGTAGTAATGAGTAATCCAGGTAGATAGTAAGCATAAGCTAATGGCGTAAACGCATATAAAGCGTCCACATAGTTCATGTATATATCGAGAGTGATATCTGACCAATTCTTACCCAAAAACTGTTTTAGCGCTATTTCATCATCAGGCATTATTATTTTGGAATATTCAAAGCTTAATTCCCACATATCTTTCGGACGCTCTCGCCAAGAAAATGCAGTCGTTATTTTATTGAATAATATTTCTTCATATACGGCATCATATCGTACCTGTTCAGGATCTATTACCTTTTTCACCACCAATTAAGCCTCTTTTTTAATTCGTTTTTCTTTACATAACATTTTTTTATTTCTACAGAAATCTGCATTAATTGATCTTTATGTCCTTTGTTACCTCCTTGATAACAAAAATCATGGTGTCTTTTTCTAGCTGCATGATATTTTTCTTTGATCTTAATTATATCTTCAATTTGTTCTAGTGTTAATCCTGGATCACTACATTTTTTCTGCTGTGAACTCAGTTTTTTCCACTCATGATAACGAGTATTTAATTCTTCATCTGGATCACAACGTGGGTCAGGGTTTCTGGGTATATTATCGTCATAATCTTTTACCTTGCTCTCTATAGAAACAGGAACAGAGGCACAGAAAGGATAGCCTTTATCATAATTATTAAGTAATGTACGGTTATATTTATATAACTCGTTAATAGTATGATCTATAGCAAATCCAATGGCAGCCGCAGCTCCCACCATAAGAGCTGCACAACTTGGGTTTGCCATACATCCCATTATGCCAGGAACTATTGGAATTTTCCCATATGGATCTCGATATAAAAGCGGATTCCCACCAACATAGCTAAAGGTATTTATTCCGCCATTTAAGCCTATCGGATCGCTTTGGATATAACGCCCTATTTTGGGATTATAGTCCCTAAAGTAATTATAAGAAAGTCCAGTTTCTTTATCATAATATTGCCCCGGAAAACGTAAATTTAAGGTAATTTGGTTATTAGGATCTAATGCCGCATTACCAAAGGCATCACTGTGCATTTTCCATGTTTGTTGGCCTTGATTGTTAATGGCCAGTTGTGGTGTACCTAAATGATCCGTAATCAGATAATGGTAAGACGTAGTTTGTAGTGTCTGGTTAGTAGCGGTTAAACTTGCCTGCCACAGTGGACTGGTTCCCCATTCGGTATCAGGTACCCAACCATAGGCAACAGTCATCTGACCACGATGGTCTAATTCAGCAATCAGACCTTCATTGGTATAAATAAAATAGGTGATATCACCATTAATGGTTTTACTAATACGACGACCAAAAGGATCATATTGATAAGTCACCAGTTCAGTAGTTTCATCGTTAACGCTGATAAGACGCTCTGCTGCATTATAGTGATAGCTTAATTTTTTGTCTGTACTAACTTCAGTGGCTAACTTTATTCCTAAATAGCCATTTTTTATTATAGTTAAAAATGGTTTATACTATAAGAAATAAAAATTGAATAATTGCAACTTTTTAATTCAGTTCAGTAAAAAAATCAATGAACTGTAAAAGTTATTCATTAAATTTACTCAGGTAAATCAATAAAGCCATCCACCCAACCATCTTGATTCAGAACGTTTTCGGTAATCTGAAAATCATCAGGATAATCAATAAACCCAGGTTTATTTTTAAGCTGTTCTATAGCTAATTCAGCTTGTTCATGACTACTATAAATACCAATTAATTTAACATCTTCATCATCAGTATCTTCATAACGGACATGGTATAAAAAATACACTAACCTTTGCATGCTCACCTCCTACATTACTTGGGTTCAATAAACAATCTACAATTCTTTTTTATAAAAAAGAATAATTATAAATTATTAACTAAGCTCAGTGAGATAAATCACTGATCTGTAAAATTTATTCAACAAATCCATCAGGCCAATAATTTTTATTAATAATATATTCATCAATATAAAACCCATCAGGATAATCAATAAACCCAGATTTATCTTTAACTCTATTTTTCGCTTCTTCAGCTAATTTATAACTACTGTAAGTGCCAATTTTCTTTTTATCTTCATCAGCAGTACCTTCATCTCTAATATGATGTAAAACATATACTTTCTGCATAATTTCTCCTTTATAGTTTATTTAGGATCCATAAATGATCTATCGCCCCATTTTTTAATTCGATTAAATTCTGAAGTGGCACCAGTATCATGATTACGTTTACCATATTTTTTATCCATTATACGTTTAGCAAACTGTTTTCCATTTTCACCTACATAAGGACGGTATTCTTTAGCCCAACCGGGTACGTCTTTTGCACCATCTTTACCACTCATTCCTAGTTTTGGAACCTTAAATTTTCTATCTTTATCATTATCAGGCGGTAATCCAGAAGCCCACCCGCTGTATTACTTCGAGCTCCTACTAACGCATTATCGTATTTTTCTTACCACCCTTTTTCTTTAGGTAGTCATTATAATAACGCTCATAAGTTTTTAGTACTGCATCTTCAAGGAATTGATCTCCCATTGGAGCGACTAACGCAAGTTCAATTAGTCTTCGTTGTTCCAAATTTAGATTTTCTAAAAACGCTTTTGATTCCGCTGCTGTAAGACCTTCAGCCATTAAAACATGTACTGCTGATATTGTTAAAGTTTGACCAACAGGACTTGGTTTTACTAACATCTCCATAGCGAACCATGGTGTCGGTGTTGGAATACTTAAATTATTATTCTCAACCTCATTTTTTCCCGCAGCAACCCCTATATTGATATCTTGGATATCACCACCGGCGGCAGCAATGGCAAGACCGGTGGCAATTTAGTTTAGGGCACTAATTTTTGTCGGTCTTCTTGTGATAATTCCTCTAAGAAGAGTTGCCTTGGAGTTCGGCAATCACCGCACCGAGTATGGCATGGTTGACCGTGTTGGCAACGGTGTTTCCTTCTGCCTGTTGTTTTATGATAGTCGTAATCTTCGGCGCTAATGTACCCGTAACGCACCCTGTCATATCACCGCTGATTAAGCCGTTAATCAAGTTGACCAGCATATCGATGCCTTGACGGGTTTCACTATCCGTCGCCGACATCCATTCATCCATGGCTTTGTTGTAGTTTTTTGTATATTTTTTGTTCTACTCGTCGATTAAAACCAGGCCTTGTTCTTCCACTTTGTCTTGCTCTTCTTTAAGCTGTTTTTTCGCTTCTGATTCTACTCGTATGCAGTCAATATGATTGAGCATGGTTAACGTTTCACCACCAATTTCACCCACTAGCTGTGTTTGATCGATGATATCTTGCCCTTTTTCTTGGTTAAAGATATGTTTGAGCCCATTATTGGCATGCTCAGCATCACGACTTAATTCGTTGATATCTTGTTTTTGCTCCGCTTTATTGCGGATAATTACCGCCCCTTCCGATACCGCTGAATGCTTGGTCGAACCGTCACTTTCACTTTTGTTGCGACTGGTTGGGATAGTGGGCATGCCGTTGGTGTTGATGCCCACACTGCTGCTACTGACTTTGTAGTCCGCTTTGTAAAATCTAGCCCATATCTCACCTTACTCGTAAGCAGATAAACAATTCACAAATTTATTTATAAGGTCGATGCAATCTAGTCATGAAAACCATCTGCCCAATAATCTTTATCAATAATATATTCATCAATATAAAATCCATTTGGATGATCAATAAAGCCTGGCTTGTCTTTAATCCTATTTTTAGCTGCTTCAGCTAATTCATAGCTACTATAAGTACCAATATCTTTAGTATCTTCATCTTCAGCACCTTTATCTCGAATATGATATAAAAGATAGACTTTTTGCATATTTAACTCCGTATTTCATAAAAAACAGTATAATTAATAGTATATTTTAGGATTCAAAAACCAAAACCTTCACACCAACCATCACGATTTAAAACACTATCAAAAATCTGGAAATCATCAGGATAATCAATAAATCCTTGTTTATTTTTGAGTCTTTCTATAGCCAATTCAGCTTGTTTATAACTACTGTAAATACCAATTAATTTAACATCTTCATCATCCGTATCTTCATAACGAATATGATATAAAAAATACACTTTTTGCATACCCTTACTCCTATATTTTATTAAGGATCCATAAATGATCTATCGCCCCATTTTTTAATTTTACTAAATTCTGTATTAGTCTTTGTATCATAATTCCCTTTACCATATTTTTTATCCATTATACGTTTAGCAAACTGTTTCCCATTTTCACCTACATAAGGACGGTATTCTTTAGCCCAACCGGGTACGTCTTTTGCTCCCTCTTTACCACTAACCTTTGGTTTTTGAACCTTATATTTTCTGTTTTTATCATCATTATCATCATCTGGATCTTCATCATTAGGAAAACCTACTCCAGATGTACTATTACTAGTGCTACGATTCCCACCACCTACATTAACTGAGTTATAATAACATTGACCATTCAAATGATTATCATAATTATATTGCTCTAACATTCTAATCGTATTATCTATACCAACTATAACAGCTCCCGTAATTCCTGCCATCAGAACTACACATTCGGGGTTGGCCATACATAACATTATTCCAGGAACTATTGGAATTTTCCCATATGGATCTCGATATAAAAGCGGATTGCCACCAACATAACTAAAGGTATTTATTCCGCCATTTAAGCCTATCGGATCGCTTTGGATATAACGCCCTATTTTGGGATTATAGTCCCTAAAGTAATTATAAGAAAGCCCCGTTTCTTTATCATAATATTGCCCCGGAAAACGTAAATTTAAGGTAATTTGGTTATTAGGATCTAATGCAGCATTACCAAAGGCATCACTGTGCATTTTCCATGTTTGTTGGCCTTGATTGTTAATGGCCAGTTGTGGTGTACCTAAATGATCCGTAATCAGATAATGGTAAGACGTAGTTTGTAGTGTCTGGTTAGTAGCGGTTAAACTTGCCTGCCACAGTGGACTGGTTCCCCATTCGGTATCAGGTACCCAACCATAGGCAACAGTCATCTGACCACGATGGTCTAATTCAGCAATCAGACCTTCATTGGTATAAATAAAATAGGTGATATCACCATTAATGGTTTTACTAATACGACGACCAAAAGGATCATATTGATAAGTCACCAGTTCAGTAGTTTCATCGTTAACGCTGATAAGGCGCTCTGCTGCATTATAGTGATAGCTTAATTTTTTATCTGCACTAACTTCAGTGGCTAACTGACTATTAGGGGTATAGGACAAGGTGGTTTGACTAGAGCCTTCGCCCCATTTAATTAGCTGATTAAATTTATTGTATTTCCACTCGCCTAATTGTTGCGTGCTACCGATGCGATTACCAATAGCATCGTAACTATAAGACTCTACAGTGATTCCATGCTTTTGTAGTTCAATATTAGGTTTAGCAAGGATAAGCCGGTCTAATAAGTCATATTGGTAATTATTTTCCCCGTTTTCTGTTACGATTCGGGTTATATTACCCACCTTATCATAGCTATATTGGCGATTTAATAATGTTTTGCGATTCGCCGTTAGCCCTATCAGTAAGGGGCGCTGTAATGAATCATACTGCTTAGTTTGCGTTGCATTAGGATAAGTCACTTTAGATGGCATAAACCAGCGGTAATCACTCCAGTTAATTACCTCGCCATTAGCCAGTGTTGCCTGTTTTAGCTGATTTTTATCATATCCATAGGTTACTTTTGTATTATCTGGATAGCTAATGGAAGCTAAATTATCCTCTTTATCATAAGCGTACTGCAAAGTCTTAGTAATACTATTTGCACCTGTGCCATAAGTAATCGTTTCTTGAGTTACTCGACCAAGTTTATCGCGCTGATAAACAAAGTGGGAATAGGTATCACCAGTTTGTAGTACATCAATTAATTGATTAGCCTGATTATAGCTATAAGCGACAACCTGACTTGGGGTTGATTGGTCTTTTTCAATATAGCTTTGTTTTACCAGATTGCCTGCCGCATCGTATTGGTATTGAATACGGTTGCCATTCGTTTGTCTTCGCTCGATTAATTGATTTGCTTGGTTATAGCTATACTCAACCTCATTCCCTAATGACTTGGTTTCTTTAATAAGATTATTATTTTTATCATATTCAAACGTATATTGGTTATCATTTGCATCGGTGACTTGTGTTATATTGCCTAATAAATCTGACAGATAACGGGTTTCATGACCCAAAGCATCTATAGATTTTACTATTTCCCCTAGGGCATTATATTCTGTTTGTGAGACCCGATTCGCTGCATCAATGACACTGGTCATTAAGCCTAATTGATCATAAATACGATGAGTGGTTAATGTAGTATTCGTATCTAGTTGCTGATTAATCTCAGTGACTTTATCTAAAGCATTATAGTTATATGTCTCAGTAAAGGTTGGATAAACAACTTTCGCTAATAAACCTGCTAAATTAGAACCTTTTTCACCATATTCATAAGTTAAGATATTCCCTGCAACATCAACTTCCTGTATGAGTTTATCATCGGTGTTATACGCTTGTTGAGAGACTAATCCCGTTGGACTAATGGTTTTGATTAGGCGATATAAGTTATCATACTGGTAAGTGGTGGTTTGATTGAGTGCATCAACAACTTTTGTTTCATAGCCGTTCTGATTAAAACTGTAACTATATTGAGTTTTATTACCCAACGCATCAACGACTTTGGCTAATCGCCCCATTTCATCATTTGATAAAGATACACTATGATTAAGTGGATCAATAGATTCCGTAAGATAACCCGCTAAATTATAGTTAAACTGCCATAGTTGTTGTAGTGGGTTTTTTACTGTTTTTACTTGTCCCTGAATATTATGAGTGTATTGTGATTGATAGCCATTCCCATCAGTATATGTTGCTATATTGCCATAGCGGTCATAAGTTTGTTGTAAATTAATCGCTTTATCACCACCACTAATAGTCGCGACAATTTGTTGACCATAATTGTCATAATTAAAGCTTATAATACGTTGTTCGGGTTTACCTGCCGCATATACAACTTTAATAGGGCGATTAAAAGCATCGTACTGAAAGTTAATTACATCGCCTTTAGTATTCGTGATTTTTATTGGTTTATTGGCTTTATTGTATTCATAAAGCTCTGTGGCGCCATTAGGATAAGTGATTTTTATTGGATAGTCGGATTGATTATATTGCGTGGTTGTTGTTAGTCCTCGCTGATTAGTATACTTAACAGAATGATTAGCTTTGTCGCGTTGATAGGATTCAGTAATACTATCATTTACTGTTTTAGTAATAACACGACCTTTGGCATCAAATACGGTAACTGTTTTTTTGCCTATTGGATCATTAACAGTAATAGTATATTGCTTATTAACGCGATTATATTGGCTATTAAAAATTGTTACCGCACCGGTTTTGTTAGTGATTTTACCTACTTGGGCTAATTTTGTATCGCGATTATCAGAACCTGTTGTAACAACTGTTTTTTTTGAAATAACCCCACCTTCTTTACCACTCATCATAGCGGTTTTCGGTGCAGGAGTTGATACGGTATAATCAATTTTAGTTACACCACCATCTGGCTCAGTTTTTTGGTTTAGTTGTCCATTTGCATCGTACCCATAATGCCATACATGACCAAGAACATCTGTGACCTTTGCCAGTTTATTTCCTGACCATTCATAACTTACAACTCGCCCCTCACGATCACTGACTTTGATAAGACGTTCCTGATTATCATAAGCAAAACTATATACCTGTTCATCAAAATGATCTTTAATAGCAATGCAACGACCTTCTTTATCTAATGTAAAACTAACTTTTACATTATTAGCATCACCATATTCTAAAATGCGTCCTTTATCATCAAAATTAATCCAATTTCCTTGTTGATCGAACCAAAGCCACCCACTATCTGTTTTCTTAATAGATACGTGTTCGTAGGTGTATAATTGTTCCTCACCAGTACGTTGATACATGGTACCAGCACGATCAATGGTTTTCACACTATTATCTAACGGATCAAGAATAAAGCGTAAATTAGCCCAAGCTGGGTTTATATACCAACGGCCATTAACCCAAGTTCGATTAAGTTTAACTTCACCACCAAGTACTTTGACCCGTAGGTCAATCGTACTTTCAGTATATTCGGTATTTGGTAATTTAACACTGGCGTCACTTATACCAGATATTTTTTGTATATCACCATTATAAAGTTGTGCACACGCTATTTTAGGTAATGAGACAATCATTATTGTCATCACCATAAAGATTGCTATATACCTGTTTATATTTTTAATTATCATGTTGCGATCCTTTGTGTTATTTGACACTTTAATTTTCATTTTTAAATTACCTAGCACCGCTTGCCGTACCGGCACTCGCACAATTAGCTTCTGGAGCACAACCCGGGGCTATTGGCATGGCAAAAGGAGAGCCTAAAGTACCACCAAAATGAATACCTTTACTCCAGTTCCAATTAAAATCTGCTAATGAACATTGCCCTACATATTGATAAAAATAACCACCGCTATTACCTTTAGATATATCACCATTAGCGCATATACTGTCATGTAGCTCTAAATAAGGAGCTAAATAACAGCTACTAACCGCATTTTTACTTTTAAATAACATTGTTTCAATCGTTGCTTCTGGTTTAACGCTTTGAGCTTGGTTCGAATCAAGAGCTGTGACTCGATAAGCAATAACTCTTTTTTCCTTAGGCAAGAGACTATTAGGTATTTCTCCAAAAAATTCATACTTAAATTTATTATCTGTTTTAGGTAAATTTAATACCACATTTTTAGCCTCTATCAGACCATAGTTAGTGATAGTGAGCTCACCCACTTTTTCCTCACCAATTTGTAAACCAGCTAAATTAATAGACATAGGTTCTATCAAAACAACAGGTGCTGGTACTAAAGTATTGAAAGTTGCATTTAACTCAATATCATAAATATCTTTAATTGCTGTTTCTGTTGTACCAAATTCAATATTGATGTTTTGGTACTCTAAAAAAATATGTTCATTAATAGTAGTATTAGGGCGAATAACAATGCGACCTGATACATCCGTATGGTTTGGTGCACTCACACGATAGCGATAAACTCCTATGGGGATATTTTCTAATAAGGCGATCCCCTGTTCATTAGAGATAATGCTATATTGTTGAGTGAGCACAGCTTCATTTTGCAATTTAATCGTCGCACCTTTTACGCCTGCAATAGGATTACCTTGTTTATCCAATGTTGCTGTATAGATATCAGCAATATCAAATTGTGCATTACCCAGACCGCTTTGCGTCACTGAAATACTGACGGGAATTGATCCTAATATATTGTTATTCTGTGCTATTTTAAGATTAAAACGATAAACACCATCACTTACCTTGTTATCTGGTTGAGCAACAATTTGTAAAGGCAGTTGTTCATCAACAGCAATTGATTCAATTGTTTTATCAGTAGCAATAAATATCCAGTTTGGTGCTGGATTACCACTTTCATCAAGAAGTTCAATTTGAACATTTTCTGCTTTAGCCAATCCTTTATTGCCTAAATGAATATTGGCACTTACCATTGTTCCCTGTTGTAGACCCGTTTGAATATAATTTGGAATAGCATAAAGGGTTGGCATTGCTTGTCCTAACTGATAATCAATTTTCAATTTACCTCGTATTAAATCATTTGATTCATCAGCTAAAGCGACAAGATAAATACTTCCCGTTTCGGTTGCTGTATCATCAGCAATGAAATTAATCATGGTTAATTCAGTTTCACCACTATTTATATCAATTGGTTCAGATTTTATTTGTATCCCTTTTGGCAAAATACCATCCGGCTGATTATCTGCAGTTAAAACCCAACGTAAATTTTTAGCAGTAATATTCGCTTTAGCTACCATATTTATAGGCATTACAATGTTACGTACCGCTTTTAGATGATAATTTTGGTAATTAAAGGCGATACGATTAATTTCAAAACTAGCTTGTGAAGTTATAGTTAGTTCATCTGGATGAATAATAGCTACTTGGTATATACCTGCATCATTTTCTTGAGGCATAAAAGTATAAGAGAAATTTCCTTTATCATCAGTTGCAATGGCAATCTTCCGCTCAAAGCCATTAATTTTTAATACCAACTTAACTGGTGCATTAGCAACAACAGTATTATCCTTCCGATAAATCGCCTGCCCTGTAATTGTAATAGGTTGTAATCCATAGCTAACTTTTGGATTGATATTGGTAACTTTCCCTGTATAAGCTGTCGGTGGTGGGGCAGGAGGTTCCATTTTAACCATTACCTCACGTTCAATTGTAGCAACTTTACCACTCGAATTAATCGCTTTAACGGTTAATTTATGTTTACCATTATTTTGTTGTGTTAATGGCCAATGAACTTGATAAGGAGATTTGGTCAAAGTTGAAAATAATTGGTCATCAAGGTAAACTTCGACTTTATCAATTCCTAATTCATCTGTTGCAGATATCTGGATATCCATAGGAGCAAAAATCGCTTGATTATCTGCTGGTGTTATAATTGTTGCCTTTGGTGTCGGTAGTTTAAAACTAACTGAAACAGGTTTACTGTGTTCACTTATACCAAAATCATTATTAAGTACCGCCGTTAATTGATAATTTCCCTCTGCCTTAAGATCAACAACTTTATAAAAATAACCATTTTGATCAACTGTAACTGGATCATTAACCATTATTCCATTCAAATATAGCTGTACTTTTCCAGTTTCCTCAGCTTTACCTTGAACCTCTAAATTTGATATTTTAACCGTTGAATTAGAGACTGGTTGAATTAATATTGGCGCTGTAATACCAATAGCTAAAGGCTCTGTATAACCTGATTCATTACCAGCTTTATCAGTTACATTTAAACGTGCATATAATATTTCATTATCTTGAACTGGTAAATTCGGAATTTGGTAGCTATTTGCATCAATTTGGATATCTTGATCAATGAGCGGTGTATCAAAACTTGGGTTAGTTGCTATTTGTAAATGTCCCGATTTAACACCACTTAAATTATCATAAGTTGTAAAAATTACTTTCACTGTATCACTATTAATACGATTAAATTGTTTGAGCTTAACCACTGGTTTAATCGTGTCGATAGTCACTAAAGTTGAAAGAGGAGACCACATTTCCCATGTTCTACCATTATTAATACTTCCTCTGATACGAGCTCGATAAGATTGACCATTTTGCAAACCATTAACAAATGTAAATTGCCCTATATCACCGACTACTTCGCTATAAACTGTATTACCAGATGGATCTTGAATATCAATTTCATAACTATTGAGTGTACTAATTTTTTGCCATGACCAACTCGGCGCTTGATGGCTATAACGGTTAACTGGTATTGGTGCATCTAACGTTAATCCTGATATGTCAAAAAAATTATAAGGTGCATTTTGATCAACAATATACTTACTAAAATCACTATTTGGTGTAAATAAAATGGCTTGTTCTGATTTAACAACATCTGCAGTATTACAACCTATTTGTGCATAATTTGATGCGCCTTGGATACCGATTGTAGCACTGCTACCTTTGCTACGTTCGCCTATCAAATAACGATATTGATACTTAATTTGATTAGAGTTTTCATAAAGAATAGCCTGAAATGTTCCCATTGGAAGATTAGTACTAAAGTAATACTGGTTAGTCCATTGAACAATTAACCTCCGATTAGGTGCCTCTCCCTGAGTTTCATACTGAATAGTCCCTGTTGGCTGACCTGAAACATTGGTTCTTAAATCATCCCAAAACACATAAAGTGTATTTTTAAAATAAGGAAGACAAAAATTATGGTAGCTCCTAGTTGGGTCAGTAAATTGAATCAAACCATTAGTTGTGACATAAAATTGATCAAAATTGCTACCATAATAGTTAAAGCTAAATCCTATTGGGAAAGGACCTGCATATCTATCGTCACCATATAATCCAGTATTTGTAGCAGCATAACTAGAATGATAAACGAATACAGACAAAGCAAAGAAAAGGATTACATATTTATTTTTTTGTTTTATCGATCGTCTTTTTGAGGGCCTTATATTTAATTTTAAAGATAGACTTTTCCATCGTTTATAAACTTTCATTTTTTGCTCCATTAGAGTTAAAAATTCTTATTAAATTATATCGTTATCCTGCAAGGCTTGGACAAACTCTTGCCTGCGTTATTAACCAAGTTTACCTGTTGCTTCACATAGTGTTGATAACTAGCTAAACCGCCTTCTAACCAAACAACTTCGCTTGACTCAGGAATCGTTAATGTGCGTTTTAATAATTGGGTGATATGCTCATTAGGGGTTATTAACACATATTGTATAAAGGTATCATTGTTAATAGTTTTATTTTTAAAAAAATGTTTTATAGCTAGATTAGATTCTTCTGATAAATTAAAATTTTTAATAGGCTTTTCAGGTAATGTATCAATATCTTGTGGCATTAAGCCAATCGTAATGATCTGCCAGTTAATTGTTTTACCGCCTAATAGAAATTCTTTAGGGGTTATTATATTTGATAACTGCAAATTTTGTTTTTTTAGCTTGGCCCACGTTCTAATCCCCCCTAATAAAGCAAAAAGGTGTTTATAACCTTTTTGCCTTAGAGTATTGATTGTTCGATTAATCATTTGTTGTTCAAAACCTGTTCCAATTAATACTACTGTTTTATCATAAAGAAAATCCTTTTTTTCTAAATGATTCAACGGGATAGTTAAAATATCTAATTGATTATGTAAGTTAGATAAATTCGATCTAACATCTATCCATACTACATCATCTGATAAATTACGCGCCTGTTCAATGGTTAACCAAAACGTCTTATCTAATGATTCTTTATGTTGGTTAATAGGCCAATGAGTAAAAAGATCTCTATAATTTTGGACATCTTCTTGACAATCATTAATTTCATTTGCAGAAATCTGACAACAAAAAGACAGCACAATACAAGAAAATAATAATCTACATAGCAAATTAGAATAAAAAACAGACATTTTTAAACTTCTTTTCAAGTTATTTAAATAAGTTTTAATACAATTAATTTTTATTTATTATTAAGATAGAACATAAATCTTGGTATTTGTTATAAAACAAGCGGCATAAGTACAACCTATAATGTTACTAATTATTTAAGAAAAATATTAAAAACTTGAAGACCATTTTTATAATTAATCTATCAATAGTCAGAGTTAACCTATATAAGTAATGTTTTACTTATATAGGTTAAGATTGATAGGGATGGTCAAACAATTTTTATAATGGTGTTACATATACTTTGATATCTCCATCCTTAGTAGCAGACATATAGAAATTACCTGTAAATTCATTATTCTTTCCAAGAATACCTGATTTAAACGGAATAAATATATCGGATTTAAAACTATAATCTCTACTTACCCCTGCTTTACAAACCTTACTTTCCAAATCAAAATTTGCTTTTCCTGGACAATAACGACTAGTCATTGCAACGCCAGAAAACTTAACCAAATAAGGTTTATCCGCTTGGAAATTGTAATTTTTAGGTAATAATTCATTCAACGAATATCGAAAACCTTTTATAACTGATGTAGTATTGGTTAATGAATTTTCCATATCAAGAGGCACAACGATCACTTTTATCGTTTCTGTTTGTTTGGCAAGTAGATAGATACTTCCTGTGACGTGACTATCTCCATGAAGGATGCCTGACTTAGAAGGGATAAAAATATCTGTTTTAAAAGCATCTTTATTAAAAGTATAATTCCTATTTAAACCCGTTTTACATTTTTTAGTATTTTGATCAAAATTATTTTTTCCTGCGCAAATACGAGAAGCTATGTTACCAATAAATTCGATCATATAAGACTTATTGGCTTCAAAATAATAGTTTTCTGGTAATAATTCATTAAGTGAATATTTGGCACCTTTTGTTACTAAAAACGTGCCTACTATTGCTTTTGTTTCGTTTGTATCACTCTCATATAGGGTATAACTTCCTGTACTATTAGTATCAAATAAATTAATATAATAAGACCAAGATAAATCATCGTTACGAATTTTGGATTGCCAAATATTTTCTGCAGGTAATACCTTGCCATCAGAACGAATTACCCTATTCATCTTTTGATTGCCTAAGCTTGGATCAGCTATTTTTACATAAACTTGCCCTTCCGTTTTTGGAAAAACGAGTTTTGTTTCTTTACCAACTGTAGTGAGTGTGGCATTAAGTGATTGATCTGATAGATCTGTGTTGAACCCTTCGGATTCATATACACGAATTACATCACCATCTAATGCTAAAAAGTCTGTAATATTATCTCTATCGGGTAAATCTACTCTTACATTATGAATCAAGGTATGCGTATTTACTGTTTTTAATAAAGATGTTACTGAGCCACCTAGCGTATCAGCATGGGTAAAAGTTGCATCAAATTCCACAAATTTACCATGCAAGCTAGTCATCATATCCCAACGTCCGA
Source organism: Gilliamella sp. Pas-s25 (assembly GCF_009795885.1). Taxonomy (GTDB): domain Bacteria; phylum Pseudomonadota; class Gammaproteobacteria; order Enterobacterales; family Orbaceae; genus Gilliamella. The sequence goes on from NZ_WTEV01000032.1 coordinate 16,372, forward strand.
CTTTAGATGTGTGCCCAGCAATATCACCGAAATCTAATAATAAACTTTTGTTGACCGCATGATCTCCCAAATAGCTACCTAAAATACTGAAGTCAATCAATAAATTTTGTTTATTTTCAACAATTTTAGGTTGGGCAGAATCAATGACTGTTTTATAAGAAGTACCGTGACCTTCATTCTTAACACGTACACCTAATGTAAAAGGAATAGATGGTTCAATTTCAGGAGTAAAGGGATCATCCCCATAAACTTCGCTTGGTATAAAATAATCTAATGTTAATAACGGCTGAGGTTTAATTACAACATAATCAGGTGGCACTTCTACGCTTATTTCTTGTCCATTCAATGTATAAGTAACTTTAGCACCAATATAATATAATGTATTATCAGATTCAGCCGCACCATATGCAGGAATAATTAACCAATGAGCTTCAGCTTTAGTTTTTGCTTTTATCTCGCCATCACCATTAATACTATTGACGCCAGATAATGAGTTAATGTGATAAAAAAACTTTGCATCGTTATCATTAGCATTTTGAGTTGTCACTACTTGTTGATTATTTCTATCAGTAAAGAGCAATTCTATACGTATATCTTTTAGTACCGAATCCTCTAGACCATTATTAATTATCATTCGTGCATCAAATGCTTGTCGCTCAAATGATAATTTTTGTTCTATAACTATTTTTACTTCTGCACATATCGCTTCTTGAGCAAATACTAACTTGCTAGAAGTAACGCTACAGAAGAAAAAAAGTATCAACATAAAGTACCGATAGTATTTTTGTCTGCATTTTAAAAGTATGTTCATTTATAATTGACCTTTTATAATATTTTTATTCTGAATGAATCCATTTATAAGCGAATTAAATAACTTTTCCTATTCTTTATAGATTGAGCTCTGGAAATCGTTTAATAAAGCTCAAAGCTTTATTTTTTATATCTATAAGCAATTAGTGAGAATAACTAAGTAAATTAATAACCTATTACTACTAATTAACTTTTGCCTAATTCTGAACCGAAATACATTGCTAGTTCACAATTTGTTATCTCTATTATCAAATGCCAATATCATTTTCATTAATATAAAATTAATCATTAAGTATGTAGATAATCAACAAAGATAATCTTATTTTAGTATGAAAAATAAGAATTATAATAATTAAATGAAATGAAATGAAATTTGTAATAAGTTCAATTGAAAGTGATTTAATTTACTTGCCATATTGTTCGACTATTCCATTTAAAATCAATACATACTATTTTTAATTTATATTATTTTTTTATTTTCATATAATTATAGCTTTTAGTATAAACAACGATTATAAGGTTAAATTATAAGCCATTTTGAATTAAAATTTAACTTTTTTAGTTAAATATTTGTTTGAAGAATAAATTATGTTAGCTAAACATTCTTTATGTTGTCGCTAAAAACTTGTTAAAAAAGGGATTTAGGTAAACTTATATTTTATCAATTAAAATTTTTTAATTTGTAAACGCCATCGAGGTTTTATACTGAAACGAGCAAATTTCACGAAGCTTCTTGACAAATATTTGCTGGTTTATTATAATATTCTTAATTATTTAAAATTGTATTATCAGCTTTATTTAACCCTGACACTTCTACTTGCTAGCTTTCTTTTCGGAATTTAATAACGGTATATCAGAAAATGATCTTGAATAAGATCAATTGTTACCTTTTGTTGAACCTCTTAAAAATGAAACAACCTAATAAATCTTGCGAATGACCCTCGACCAAAAGCAGACAAAGACAACCACTATGATATAGATAAAAATTATATGGGTCATAATATCATAGCCAAAAAATTTTGCGTCGAATACTGCACTTCACAGAGGTCGTAGTAGCAAATATTGGGGTACCGATTTTTAGAGATTATTGTTACAGTACAGACTTAGGAATATTATGAATATTGTTGGAATAATATGGTAGATTAACGTTTTTTCACACACAAAAAAAACATATTATTCATGACTGCTGTTACTAAATACGCGAGCTAGCCAGTATAGTTCTATCTGAATATATTGAAATATATTATAATCAAGTTTGATGATATTCTACCAATGGTCGAATATCATCAAACAAATATGAATAATGATATTACCAAAATGAACAATTTATAGAAGTGAGTACAATCCAATATTTTGCTGGGGATCGGTTCGGTATAAATCCCTCTCTAAAATGGCGTTATTATGTTCGCTTTTCATCGTTTTATAGAATCGTACACCAATCCCATTCGTTTGATGATCATAGGCTTTGGTGTGCTTGATATCGTCTAAATCGAGATAGTCAGTAAGAAAAGAATGTAAACTTTCACATAAAAAAATCAACTCTCATCAGCTTAATTTAGTCAGCGATTATATATACAAGCTGGTTTTTATCTAGAGCAAAATCAATTTTATAAATATTGAGTTACCACACATCCAACATGAGCAAAATGTAGGTGTTGTTATATGTCTTTTAAGTGACTTTCTAGAATCACTAGAATAAAAATCATTTTTCTATTATTTAGACATGGTTTAATTTGATGCCGTCTAAATGCTCGTGTTCTCATAAAATTATCCATATATGAACTACAAAATTCATTATCTGTTTCATCTTAATAAGAGTGCTTATTGTTGTAAAGCTAACGAGGCCCTGCAACAAAAATCCCTTTCTCCAACATTTTGATAAATCTTTATAGTAAGTAATACTCATTTTTAAACATCACACCCCATTTAATTTTTATCAATATCACGTTGTATAACGCTTACAAATTTATTTAATACAAGCAATAAATTTATTACATGTAATATTTACATGTAATAAATTTGTGTTAATATAAAACACATTAATAATTAAATTAAAGAAAAAATCCATGAAAAAAACAAAAGAGACCAAAAGCTCTGCATTTTATCAACAACAATATAGGCAACGCTTGCGTGAACAAGGTCTAATAAAAAAAGAAGTTTGGATTTTACCCGAAAATGCAACGAAATTACTCGAAATTGAAAAACAGTTTCGTCTAGTCAGTAACACATGCTTTAACAATAAACAGGAAAACAATAAAATGAAAAAAAATGAAGTTTGGTCAATTACAGATCTTTATCAAGCTTTACATGATTCACAATTAGCTAAACAAGGTTTTGCTAGCATTGAAGTTATCGATGGTATTGATGCTTGTTTGCATATCGTTATGCATGAATATGGTGATCTACCATTATTTTTAAGTGTTTCTAATCAACAAATTATCGTTGAAGCCCTACTTTGGCCTGTTGATATTGTCAAACAGCCGACTCAATTTAATGAAGAGATATTATATACTCGAAAACTATTTCCATTATCAACCATTGCGATTGAAAAAACAGGCGATGGTTCATTAAATTATATTATGTATGGGGCGTTGAGTGCATCTTCATTACTAAACGATATCATTTATGAATTAGAAACTTTATCGGATAATGTCATTAAAGCTACCGAAGCTTATGAACAACATATTAACATTAACAAATTGAGTTAAAATAAATAACAAGGAGATTAACAATGGCTATCTTCAAAAAACTAGTTACAGCACTTCGTGGCGGTGTCAATGAAGCAGGTGAAACAATTATCGATGCACAAGCGCTGCGTATATTAGACCAAGAAATTCGCGATGCAGATGTTGAATTAAAACAAGCTAAAGAATCATTAGCAAACATACTTGCTCAACAGAAATTAGCAGAAAAAGAAGTTGAAAAAATTCAAGCTGAAATCACTGAATATGAAAATTATGCCATCAAAGCATTAGAAAAAAATAATGAAAAGTTAGCTTTAGAAGTGGCTGAAAAGCTTTCAGTTCTTGAAAACGAACACAAAGTTCATAAAACACAAGCAATATATTTTGCTGAAAATGTAAAAAATCTACGTCAAACAATATCACAAACGGAAATTAACATTCGTAATCTTAAACAACAAGTCGATATTGTAAAAGCCACAGAGAGTGTGCAAAAAGCCCAATCAGCTATTGCTCAACGTTATGGTAATTCAACAACAAAATTACAAACAGCTTTGGATTCTTTAGAGCGAATTAAAAAACGTCAAGAACAGACGGCTGCAACGATCGAAGCAAAAAAAGAATTATCGGTATCAGAAAATCAAGATTCACTTGATCGTAAACTTGAGGAAGCAGGAATAAAATCGAGCAATCAAAATGCCGTGACAATTTTAGCCAGATTAAAGGAAAAACAAACGAATTAAATTTTTAAGTTTTATTTTTTAAGTTAAAATAACCGAATAAAATTATATAAATGGCTAGCTATTTATCATAGCTGTTTAAAAAACATGAGTATAAAGGAAATATAATGGATCTTTTTTTGGGAATATTCTTTTCCTTTCCGGTTGTTGTTTTTAGCGCCTTATTAACACTTTGTGTTATGTATTGGTTAATGGCTGCAATCGGTATTTTAAGTATTGATTGTTTGGATATTACAATTAACCTAGACGATATCACAACCGATGCACCCTCATCAACATTAGGTGGTTTATTATTAAAATTTGGTCTTAATGATGTGCCACTGACACTTGTTATCACCTTAATTTCATTATTCGGATGGTTCACAAGTTATTTTGGTTTTCGCTTGTTGGTTTTACCTTTATATGATTTTATTTTGTACTATTACCTAGTCGGATTATTTATTTTTATTATTGCCCTAACCATTTCAATTTACCTTACTGCATTCGTTATAAAACCAATTCGCCCTTTATTCAAAAAGCTAAGTGCAACCAATGATCATAAATCATTATTAGGACAAATTGTTGAAATACGTTCTAGCACTGTAAATAAAATCAAAGGAGAAGCAACTTATGAAGATGGTGGGGCGGGATTGATTTTACAAGTTAGATGTGATGAAACATATCAATTTAAACGTGGAGATAAAGCAATACTACTACGATATGATACAACCAATAATTGTTACGAAATCATTAGCATTGAAGAATTTAACGGATAGTCAGATTTTATTTTTTGGAGAAAAGTAAATTATGCATATAAATACAGATACAATAATATTTTTTCTTGTAACAGTAGGAATTATTTTTTTAGTTATAATGGGATTTTTCTTATTATTTAAAGCTTTTTATATTAAAGTTCCTCAAGGTACAGCACTTATCGTTAATGATATGACCTCAAAACCCAAAGTACACTTTACAGGTGCTTTAGTTTACCCAGTTATCTACAAAAAAGAATTTATGAAAATTTCATTAATTACATTTGATGTAGAACGTCGAGGAAAAGATGGTTTAATCTGTAAAGATAATTTACGTGCAGATATCTGCGTTGCTTTTTATCTTCGAGTGAACGAAACCACTGAAGATGTATTAAAAGTAGCCAAATCAATTGGTGTAGATAGAGCATCAGATCAAAAAGCAGTTAGTTCGCTCTTTAGTGCGAAATTTTCAGAAGCCCTGAAAACTGTAGGTAAACAATTTGAATTATCAAAGTTGTTTGAGGATCGCATGAACTTCCGTGAACGTATTATTGACGTTATCGGTAAAGATCTTAATGGTTATGCGTTAGAAGATGTTGCCATCGATTATTTAGAACAAACACCAATAAAATCACTTGATCCAGATAATATTTTTGATGCGGAAGGGATCAATAAAATCACGTCAATTACTGCTGTTCATAAAGATGAAACAAACAAACGTGAACGAGATCTTGAATTAGCATTAAAGAAAAAAGATACCGAAACCATTGAAGCAAAATTAGAGCTTGAACGTCAGCAAGCCGATGCTGAAGCACGCCAAAAACGCGAAATCGAAACAATTCGTGCTCGCGAAGCTGCTGAAACATTAAAAGTACAAGAAGAAGAGCGCTTAAAAGCAGAACAAGCAAGAATCCAGTCTCAACAAGAAATCGAAGTACGTGAAGAAAATCGCCTGCGTGAAGTAGAAGTTGCACAACAAAATCGCCTACGAGCTATTGCTATTGAAGAAGAACGTGTTGAAAGAGCTCGTTCTCTTGAAATCGTTGCTCGTGAACGTGAAGTTGAACTACAACGAATTGAAAAAGATAAAGTACTTGAAGAAGAAAAAAAACTTATTGCCAATGTCATTCGAGAACGTGTTGCTGTTGAAAAAACCGTTGCAGTCGAAGAAGAAAACATCAAAGAAGTACGTGAAGTTTCAAGAGCAGATCGTGAAAAACAAACCACAATTATTGAAGCTGAGGCAAGAGCCGAACAAGAACTCGTTAAACAAGTCAAACAAGCTGAAGCCGATGAACAAGCATCAAAACACCGTGCCATTGAAATTAGCACCATGGCTCAAGCTGAACTTGAAGCCGCAGCTAAACAGGCAGAAGCTAAAAAACAATTAGCACAAGGTATTGAGGCCGAAGAAGCAGCCATTGGTTTAGCTGAAGCTAAAGTTCGTAAAGCACGAGCCGAAGCCGAAGAAAAAGAAGGATTAGTCAAAGCCAATATTACAGCTGAAACCTTACTTGCCGAAGCGAGAGGTAATCAAGAAAAAGGCTTATCAGAAGCAAAAGTTATTGAAGCAAAAGCAATAGCGACTGAAAAACAAGGTTTAACTGAAGCTAAAGTGCTTGAAGAAAAGCTATCGGCGCAAGCTCGAGGCGATGAACGAATTGGTTTTGCTAAAGCAGCAGCAACTAAGGAACAAGGTCTTGCTGAAGCATTGGTTATTCGTGAACGCTTAACCGCAGAAGCAAATGGTTTAGTTGAAAAATTCCAAGCAATGGGCACAATGAATGAACAATCGAAAAACCACGAAGAGTTCCGTTTAGCTCTTGAAAAAGGATTTGAACAAGCTATGGCTGCTATTGCTGCCAATAAAGACATTGCACGCGAACAAGCAAATGTTCTTGCAGCAGCATTTAGTAAAGCAAATATTGAAATCGTTGGGGGTAATGATAACTTCTTTAATAGCTTCTCTAAAGCAATTAGTGTGGGTAAAGCTATTGAAGGAACAGTTAATCAAAGCCCTGTTCTGCAATCTGCCTTGCAGTCAGTATTATCACGCTTATCCGGTAACAAAAATATCGATTTAAAAGATGCGTTGAAAAATGCAGATTTAAAAGCCTTAGCTAAGCAATTTTTACCATCCGATAGTAACCAAGAAAGTGATAGTTAAAAATCTTATACTTCTAGATAATTCTTAATTCGAATTATCACTATCAACTGTCTTTAGTTGGTTGTACAGACCGACTAAAGACAATAACCTTTCTGTATAATGATCAACGAGTTAAAAATGGCTGAAATAGAACAAGAAAATCAACAACAAACAATACTTGATAACGCCGTTGCTGAAGGTGGCGCTTATGAAATTCTTCGCAAACGTTTAACATCACTCGGACAAGAACTTAACCAAAAAACAGAGGCACTAAACCAAGAAAGGCTTGCTGAATTTGGCAAAAGTGACATGTCAATTATTAGCCGTATTCGGATAAGAACTGAAAATAATTGTATTGCACGAGACATTGTACGTTTTGGCGATTGGTTATTATTTGGATATAACGTCTTTATGGGGTTAAAAAAAGAGACCAAAATAGAAGATGTGTTTTCACTTTACCAATTGATGGAACGTGATGGTAATTACGAAGCGGATCTAGTTGATATTTCTAACACCTTTTTAAATATTGATCGGTTTGTTCAAGACTTTAATGAACTATATACATATTATAAAAATGCACAGTTATTACAACTTGTTGAACGTGATGGAAAACTACTTGCCAGTTTCCAAATTGGTGAACGTGTTAGCGATATTCGTGTTTTTCGATGGTCTATATCAAGCGATAAAAAAAACATTAATTATATTGATAATCGTGGAGAGCGTGATATTGCACTTCCGCCCGCTTACGATTTTGAATGGCAAGAGACCACTCGTGAAAATATCGTTAATGGTCGATTCCCACATGTAAATGTGTTAGATACTGTTTTTGTTGAAACCATTGGCGGTGATTTAACCATAAAATGTGAAAATAACACCAACGATGGTCTTGGCATTTACCGCGAAGATGTTATCGATAAAAATCAATCCATCAATGATGCTAAAATAGAGTACGCGAAAGTAGGATCTTTAATTCTATTAAAGGTATTACCTTATCGTGAAGATAATTGGCGTTATTTAGTCTATAATATACTAACACAAAAAGTACAAAGAATTGATTTTATAGGTCAAGCTTGTATCCAACTTCCAGAAGATCATGGCATTATTTTTCCTGGTGGTTATTATTTACAAAATGGCGAATACAAAACATTTGATCAGTCAATGTCGGGAATGCGTTTTAGACGTATCAGACGTTCACCTAATGGTGAAGATGTTTTATATATATTTTATGATCCAACTTCTGGTCGCTTAGCATTATTTAATTATAATATGATTGAGCGCAAACTGGATAATCCTATTTTAGGTCAAGGTTATGCCGTGTTCGAAGATGGCAGAATGGTCGTATTCGAGGGTGAAAATAATGACCCCACTCGCGTCCACCCAATGCAAATTTGGCAAACACCATTTTATAGCGATGAATTTGCCGCAAGACAGCCAACAAATAACAGCTTTTTAGGTAGAATTGGTAATGCTGATCTAGTTCGTGGTATTTCTGATCTCTATTTTATTGCTCGCGAAATTGACAATCAATCAGTATCATCCCAACTATATAGCAAATTAAGTGAAGACACTAAACGGCTTTTTGATAGCTACTTTTGGTTAAGTGATGAACAAAATTTACCGTTTGCGCCTATTCTTCGTAATATCTCGCAAACAAGCGAATTAGTGCTTGATGAATATGAAAAAGTTGAAAGTATACGCCGCCAATCAAATAGCGCTATGCGCGAAGCAATTTCAAATCAACAAGATCTATTAGCAAAATTATATCCTGATAGTTGGAAAGAAACCCAAGAATATGTTGATGCTCTTAATGCCATAAAAATGCAATTAGGTAGCCTTGTCACATTAAGAACTTACCGTTATATCGATTTAAACCAAATCGATATAATGGAAGATGAACTAAAAAAACGCCAATCTATCGTTTCTTTAGCCACTGCGGAATTTTTAGGTAGTGAACAAGCCTTAGCGCCATTCATATCAAAAATTGATAATATTGAGCATGACATTACTAAAGCAGACTCTGCCGCAAAACTTAGCGAGCCAACAAAAATAGCTGATGATATGTCTAATGATTTAGATATGTTATCTCAATTAATGGCATCATTAAAATTTAATGATGTTACATTGCAAACCAAAATCATTGAATCAATTGCTGAAGTTTATGCCAAACTTAATCAAACGAAAGCCAGAATTCATCAAAAACGGAAAAATCTGTCTAGTGTTGAAATGGTCGCCCAATTTGGTGCCCAATTTAAACTATTTAGTCAAAGTATAGCCAATGCATTAGGGCTCGCAACAACACCTGAAAAATGTGATGATGAACTTTCGAGGCTGTTAGTTCAATTAGAAGAACTTGAAAATCAGTTTAGCGAAAGCGAAGAGTTTTTAAATGATATCTTAGCAAAACGCGAAGAGGTGCTAGAATCTTTTGAAACTCACAAACAAGCACTACTTGAAGATAGGACCAGACGCAGTGAAGCACTACTTACTGCAGCACAACGAATTTTAGATAGCATACCAAGAAGAACTGCGAAGTTTTCAGATCAAACTGAACTTAATGCTTTTTTTGTTGCCGATCCTCTAGCTCAAAAAATTCGTGAAATTGTCGAAAAATTAAGAGCACTATTTGATAATGTTAAAGCTGATGATATCGAATCCCGATTTAAAAGCGCACAAGATCAAGCAATACGCGCGTTACGTGATAAATCAGAAATTTTTGAATCAGGCGGTAATGTCATAAAACTCGGTCCAAGGCATAAGTTTAGCGTCAATACCCAAGAGCTTGACCTAACCGTTGTACCTAAAGAAAACCACTTATATTTACAATTAACAGGTACCGACTATCAAGAAAAATTAGCGCATCCTAAGCTAGAAAGCTACAAACCGTTTTGGACAATGTCATTAGAGTCAGAATCCCCAACGGTTTACCGGGCAGAATACCTAGCCTACTCAATAATTAATTCTGCATTAAAAAAAGAACATGATTTTAGCTATGATGATCTTGTTAGCGAATTAAATCAGCCCGTAATATTAAATAAAACAGTACGCGATTATGCGGCAATACGATATCGAGAAGGCTATGAAAAAGGCATTCACGATCATGATGCTGTAAAGATATTATTAAAACTTATTCCACTTGGCGAAGTGGCAGGCTTGCTACGTTATAACCCATTAGCGCGCAGTCTAGCGATGCTTTATTGGCATTATAACCAAAAAAATGACATTGCTAAGTTATGGCCAGAACGCGCTAAAACTTGTATGGATATCTATTCACTGTTTGGTCATGAAGAAGGCTTAATAAATCTACGTACAGAAATATCAGAACAACTTGGTTTATTTCTACAAAAATATCCAATACCACATGATAATTACCACATAAAACAAGCATCTGAATATTTAAGCTATGTATTAGCCGAAACACCGCAACAATTTACGTTAAGTAAATATAGTCAGACATTGTTTGAAGGATTAAAAACACAACTAGAGCAGTCTCACATGTGGGGGGACTTTAATCAATCACAATTAAACCTAATGTCACGGATAGCCGATCGTTGGAACCTAATCGAAAGTTGGTTTAAAGGACTATGTACCCTACCTCAGTATCAAAAATTCGCTGCTTATATTGCTGAAGCAGCTATGCTATGTATTTTAGATAAAGAAAATGGCATCACCACAACAATTAGCGAAATTGACCTTGATATTACAGTTAATGATCTATTAGGTGAACATCCAAGCATCAAACAAGGTGTATTAAAGATAAATCTAGATGACTTCTTCAGTCGTATGCGTAAACAATCACGAGTAATAATTCCAGAATTTAAACATTACCAAATGCTTCGCCAAGAGGTTTTAGAAGAACAACGCCACTTTTTACACCTTGAAGAATTTAAGGCAAAACCATTAAGTTCATTTGTGCGTAATAAACTTATTAACCAAGTTTATTTACCAATTATTGGTGATAACTTAGCAAAACAAATGGGCACAGTGGGGGAAAGTCGTCGCACCGATTTAATGGGATTACTGTTACTTATATCCCCACCGGGTTATGGTAAAACAACCTTAATGGAATATATCGCTAATCGTCTGGGATTAATTTTTATGAAAATTAATGGGCCGGCATTAGGTCATAGCGTGTTATCGTTTGATCCCGAGCAAGCACCCAATGCAACAGCTCGCCAAGAACTTGAAAAGCTTAACTTAGCACTTGAAATGGGTAACAACGTTATGCTTTATCTTGATGATATCCAACATACCAATCCCGAATTTTTACAAAAATTTATTTCACTCTGTGACGGCTCTCGACGTATTGAAGGGGTCTGGAAAGGTAAAACCAAAACCTATGATCTGCGAGGCAAAAAATTCTGTGTGATTATGGCGGGTAACCCCTATACCGAATCGGGCGAAGTCTTTAAAATTCCTGATATGTTGGCTAACCGTGCAGATATTTATAACTTAGGTGAAGTGCTTGGAGGCATGGATGAAGTATTTGCGTCAAGCTATATTGAAAACTGCTTAACATCCAATCCTATTCTTTCGCCTCTTGCCCTGCGTGATCTTAATGACCTTTATCGATTAATCGATCATGCACAAGGAAAACCACTTAATACCAACGAACTTAGCTACACTTATAGCCAAGCTGAAATTAGCGAAATTATTGCTGTACTTCGTCATTTATTAAAAATTCGTGAAGTCGTGTTTAAAGTCAATCAACAGTACATTGTCAGCGCAGCACAATCCGATAAATACCGAACAGAACCACCATTTAAATTGCAAGGTAGTTATCGAAATATGAATAAGCTAGCAGAAAAAGTATCTTCGGTTATGAATGATGAAGAATTAAATCAAATCATTGAAGATCACTATCTTGGCGAGGCACAATTACTCACCAACGGCGCTGAAGAAAATTTACTAAAATTGGCAGAAATCCGTGGCGTATTAACCAAAGAACAATCTCAACGCTGGCAACAAATTAAAACCGACTTTATGCGCAACAAAACGCTTGGTGGCGATGAAGCAAATACAGGCATTCAAATTGTTACACAGCTGGCTGATTTAGTACAAAGCGTGCAGGCATTGAAATTATAAAAAATAGCGCTTTTGGATAAAAATTTGCTTTTATAAAAATCGAATAAAATCAAAGTTATTACTGACTATTTTTACAAAAAATAAAGTGATATTTTGTGAAGTAAATTGGTTGGATATGACTGATTTTGGAGATTTTCATGTTTGCTAGCCAAAATAGCCACAATTCCCCCCTCGCCTGAGCGAGGGGATGGTCAATCCCCTAAATCGGAGGTAATAACCATTGTTACTTTCTACGTCAAAAGATAGCGCGTCTAAAACCTAGCTAAACTTTAAAAATTGGTTATCTAGTTACAAAA
>NZ_WTEV01000033.1 GCF_009795885.1 Gilliamella sp. Pas-s25
GAATAATTAAAAAAGTTGGTAGAAATTTAAACTAAAATATTTTAATTATAAAACAAAATGTTATAATTGGTCTGTTCCCTATGCACATAGGGATAAACCGGACGACACGATTGCTCAAATACAACGGCTTTACTGTTCCCTATGCACATAGGGATAAACCGTACTTCATCGCCTGGTATATATCCGTGGTTGGCTGTTCCCTATGCACATAGGGATAAACCGCGAACATGAACAATACATGATTAAAGATGCTTCTGTTCCCTATGCACATAGGGATAAACCGTTAAACAAGAAATTGCAACAATGCCATTAACTCTGTTCCCTATGCACATAGGGATAAACCGCGCACTCTAAGAATGCGCTTTGTTCTGTACTACTGTTCCCTATGCACATAGGGATAAACCGGAAATTATATATGTATAATAATAATAACTTGCCTGTTCCCTATGCACATAGGGATAAACCGGAACGGCAGGAAAATTGGGGGTTAGGTCGAAACTGTTCCCTATGCACATAGGGATAAACCGATTTTGGTGGGTAGTAATGTTAGTGCTGATATCTGTTCCCTATGCACATAGGGATAAACCGCAATTGAAGATTCACAAGAGCTGTACATTGCTCTGTTCCCTATGCACATAGGGATAAACCGTGTGCAACAGTGCGTACTGGTGAATTAACTAACTGTTCCCTATGCACATAGGGATAAACCGCTAGACACACACATAACTACACAATAGCTAGTCTGTTCCCTATGCACATAGGGATAAACCGATAAATTAAAAGATGAATTAACCGATATATTACTGTTCCCTATGCACATAGGGATAAACCGCTCCTTTGGACTAATTCCTCCCGATTTTTGATCTGTTCCCTATGCACATAGGGATAAACCGCGTAAAAACTTCATCATGTTATGTTTTGATGACTGTTCCCTATGCACATAGGGATAAACCGTAAATGATGTTCCCTCTAACTCTATTGTAAATCTGTTCCCTATGCACATAGGGATAAACCGGAGTACTGAATGAAAATAGATTTAAAAAGAGGCTGTTCCCTATGCACATAGGGATAAACCGTGTTTTTTATTTCTGTTACTTTTTTATCTATACTGTTCCCTATGCACATAGGGATAAACCGAGAACTTATCATTTTTTAAAAACTGGGCGACACTGTTCCCTATGCACATAGGGATAAACCGCCCAACCTTTGACGGGGCAAGAGTTCACAATTCTGTTCCCTATGCACATAGGGATAAACCGCGAGAGAAGACAGTAAAGGCTCTTCTGCGGTACTGTTCCCTATGCACATAGGGATAAACCGACAATACAAAAGAAAAATCCTACTTAATTGGTCTGTTCCCTATGCACATAGGGATAAACCGCTCCGCCCGATGTGGGTTGTAACGCGTTATGTCTGTTCCCTATGCACATAGGGATAAACCGTACCTTGCTCCAGCAAAAGATTGGGATTATAACTGTTCCCTATGCACATAGGGATAAACTGGGACGAAAGGCAAACCTACAGTTACATCGACTGATTATTGAGTGTAGATCGGGAAGAAAAAGCATAAATAAAACTGCTGAACTATTGAATTGTAGTCCTGCAACTGTAAAAAAAGTTTGGGCTAAGCATAAAAAAGAAACTCTTAAATAATATATAATAAATAATATTTTTTATTTTTTATTTTTTTTAAATTTCTGTATAATTAACAAACTATATTAATGAGGATATTAATATGAAAATTTATTCAGATATAAAAGAAAACGCTATTAATCCAGATTTATACCCCGTTCCAGAAGATCTTTGGGTAACTGATCATGGCTACCTAAATGATGAATCATTTGATATTCTTGCAAAAAGAAGATTAACTGAAAAATTTCAAAAACAGAGTTATGTTAGAGAACTGGATAACGGCGAAACATGGCAGTTTAATCCCGATGGTACAAAGTTAATGGTCAGAGATAAATATGGAAAACGAGTTGCGTAAAAATGCAATTTTTATTTTGGGATTGAATGGTGCTGGTAAATCAACAATTAGAGATGATATAGCATCAGCTCAAGATATCCTGATTATTGATCCAGATAAAATTGCTAAAGAGCATAATTGTAATAGCGTTCGTGCAGGTAAAATTGCACTTAAAATGTTTGATGATGCAATAAAAAACAATCAATCATTTCTTCTCGAAAGTACTCTATCAAGTTATTCAATAATAAAACAAATTAAAATAGCTAAAAAAAAATTATATAGTGTTCGAGCTTATTTTGTTGGTCTAAAGTCATTAAATAATCATATTGATAGAGTAAATAATAGAGTTAAAAATGGCGGACATAATATTGCTGAAGATATAATCAGACGCCGATTTGATAAAACTTACAATAATATAAAAAAACTATTTCCGATTGTGAATTATCTAAGAATTATTGATAACTCTGTAGAATTCACAACAGAAGCTAAAATTATTAACGGGAAGCTAAAAAAAAGAAAACAAGTTTGTGACTGGGTCACAAAGTATGTAATAACTCCATTCGTTGAATATAAACTAGACACGCAATAAATTCAGCTCATAAAAACTTCAAACAAAATCAAAAATAAAATTCTAATGAAATAGAATAGTCATAATAAATATTATTTCTTAAATATTATTTATTATGGGAGTTATAAATGATAATCGTAGTCGGCTGTAATAAAGGTGGAGCAGGTAAAACAACAACAGCAATTAACTTAACAGTTGCATTAGCATTAAAAAATAAAGATGTATGTTTAGTTGATGCTGATCCTCAGCGTTCGGCGTCCAAATGGCAGTTATTAAGAGAAAATGAAAATATTCAGCCTGCTATCAATTTAGTAGAAAAACGGGAAAATATAGCATCTGTAACTACCCCCCTAAAATAGTACAGCAAAAAAGTAGAAAATTCTCTATAATAAAAGTAAAGGGGGATTTAATTATGAAAAAAATGACTGAACATCAAATCGTGGCTATTTTAAAAGAAGCTGAAGCGGGTATTCCCGTTAAAGAACTGTGCCGTAAATATGGCATGGGTAATTCAACTTTCTATAAATGGCGGGAAAAATACGGCGGAATGGAAACTTCGGATATCAAACGCTTAAAGGAGCTGGAGGCCGAAAACCGCAAGCTTAAGCAGATGTTTGCCGAACTGAGCTTAAAATCCCAGCTTCAGGAAGAAATCATAAAAAAGCTTTAGTGCCCACAAAGGCACGTAAAACGTGGGCACAGCAACTACAACAAAATCATTCAGTTACTATTGCTATGAGTTGTGCCATTGTTGGCTTAAGCCGTTGTGCTTACTATTATCAACCTAAGTTACTGGATGATTCGGTGATTATTTCGGTGTTGAATGCTATCACAGACCGGCATTTACGCTGGGGCTTTCCTAAATGCTTTAATCATATCAGAAAGCTTGGCTATAAATGGAATCATAAACGGGTGTATCGGGTGTATTGTGAATTAAAGCTTAATCTCAGGGTAAAGCGTAAAAAACGTATCCCCCCCACGAACACCAGAAAAGCTATTGGTTCCTAATAAACAAGGTGAATGTTGGTCAATGGATTTTATGAGTGACAGTAGTGGTAATCAACGTCGCTTTAGGACATTCAATGTCATCGATGACTTTAATCGTGAGGCGCTAGGCATTGATATTGCAGTCAGCTTACCGGCAGGGAGAATTATCCGTTATTTAGATAAACTGGCCGAATATCATGGGTATCCATTAAAAATACGAGTCGATAATGGGCCAGAATTTACAGGAAAAACCTTTATAAACTGGGCAAAGTTACATGGTATAAACATTGATTATATAGAGCCCGGTAGCCCATATCAAAACGGGTATATTGAACGATTTAATCGTACCTATCGTACTGAAGTACTCGATTTATATCTTTTTAACAACTTAGCGCAAGCAAGGAGAATAACCGAAGAATGGTTAACGATTTATAATACCGAAAGACCGCATGAGGCATTAAATAACATGACACCGATTGAGTATAAAACACTAAAACAAGCAGCATGATTTTCTACGTGAGTGTGTACTAAGTTTGGGATATTTACTCTATAAATCCTGACACTTAAATATTATATTCAGGAAAAATGGCCACTAAGTTTCAATTTTTTCCGTACAATATTTCTAGCTCTATGAAGTCTACTTTTCACTGCTTCAATGCTTAGTCCAAGAATATCGGCCACCTCTGGAGCTGTTAATTCATTAATATCTCTTAGAATTAAGACAGTTCGATAAGTGCTCGGAAGAGAAATTATTGCTCTACTCAAGTCAATTTTTAAGACTGATTGTTCTGAGCTACTAATATAATTAGCATCATATAATTGTTCTACCTCATTTGGAGCCATATGAAAATTTTTTTTATTTGACCTAAAAATTCGGTAACATTCTCGTTCGATGATACGAAACAACCATGATGAAAATGCAGAGATTGTACGTAAGACCTCTATTTTTTTATATAAAATCCAAAGAGCAACCTGCACTGCATCTTCAGCATCCTCAGCATTAGAACAAACTTTTCTTGAAAAACGATTTAGATCTGGTTGACATATTTCAAGTAATTTTAGTAAAGCTACTTGGTCACCAGAACGAGCCAATACGATCAGATTTTCATCAATTTTATTCATAAACACTCCTTATTTATTTACATAGAAGAAATTTAATTCTATAAAAAGGATTCAAATATTTTATATTTTTTTAAATAGAATATAAAAATCTGTAATATTTAAGTGTTAAAAATATGATAACTATAAGATATATATCAATAACTAGTAATTATATCTATTATATAATGCCATCAATTTTTTACTATCGAAAGTAGGTAATAACATCATAATTCTTTATGAAGAATAACCTCTCTCATAAAATATGACAACGATTGTAACTATCTCCTAAAATAGCTAATAAATCGCCTTTTCTTACTTTATGATTATCAAGTACTAGAACATCAGTTATAATTTCAGGTACTCTAGTGGGCACAATACTTACATTCCCATGAACATAAGCATTATTTGTCTCCTCGAAAAAATAACCATGCCAAACCATTCGAACTAGTACAATACAACCAATCATAAATCCCACACCCAAAATATATTTCTTCAAATTTTTACGAATATTATTTGAAGATAATTTTTTTCATCTTCTTGCGACATCTTATCTAAACTCTATCACCATGTTATGGCTTTCATTCTAGGGTGCATAGTTCTGTTTTAAGAGCTATTAGAACAAGTAAATTTCGGATCAAAACTATGCAATCTACGACCACCTTACATATGCATATAAACTATTTATCTTTTTTTGCGCATGGTTCACAAGTTTTACCTGAATTATAAATAGTAAGAATGAGACCTATAACCCAGCAAGCAGGGCATCCTCGCAATACCACAAATCCGCAAATAGCAGAAAAACCCCCTAACACTACAGTTAACAGAGCACCTTGAATAAACAAATAGATGGCTAAACCTAAAAACCCAAATCCTAGACACCCTCGTAACAAATGAACTACAACAGAAGAACTTTTAAACATATTTTCGCCTCCAAAGTTATTATGTTTAGTCTGCAATTTAATCGAAGAAAATGGTTTTCCATTCACATTTCAATGTAAGTTGCAAACCTGCTTAAATAAAGTGCATATAAAACAAAAAAGATTCAAAAAAATTCATTTAATTTTAATGAATTTAAGTGCAATAAATCTGAGTACAGTCTTTAGCTTCCTTGAAGTAAATAGTTTTTATGAGTACCGAACTTCAAGGAAAACTACAATTAATTATTTAATCTATTTTCCTTTTCGCGATAAAACACATAGGGCAAAAACCCGTAACTCCTGTACAAGCTAAAACACATCCTACAGCTATGGCTATCCACATAACTAAATCAGTTGGTGCAAAAAGAAAACCCAAGCAAGCAATACACGCGCCAATAAAAACTCTACATACACGTTCAAAACTAGGGACATTTTTTTTAAAACTCATCATCTACCTCTTTTTTATGGTTAAAGATTAATCTCACTAATAAAGAGCTAGCCAAATTAAAAAAGGATTCAAAAAATTTTCATTTAAATTTAGTATCAATGATTTTAGATTTAATAAATTTGAGTGCAGCCCTTAATTACGGTTTACTGATATTTAAAGTGCATAGTGGATTAGACAAAAAGATGAGTATATTTAGTGTGTAATACATTAAAGCAAGCTTTGTTTCGGCGTCACTTTCCTAAAAATGTACTCATTCATAGTGACCAAGGAAGCCAATATTGCAGTGCTGATTTCAAGCAATTATTGTTACAATATGGGCTCAGGCAAAGCATGAGTCGAAGAGGGAACTGCTTTGATAATGCGGTTGTTGAAAGTTTTTTTCATACACTCAAAACACACATTATTCATGACTGTTACTACAAAACGAGAAAACTGGCTAATAAAGCACTATTTGAATATATTGAAATCTATTATAATCGGATACGCCGTCATTCAGCTAATGGCTGGGTATCACCTGAACAATATGAACAACAATATTACCAAAACGAAAAAATGATAGAGGTGGGCACTGTCTAATATTTTGGCGAGGATCAATTTATTTTTATAGATTATATTGATAATTATCAATTTATTTTCCACAATTTTTAATTTTTACCGATAGCTGTTATAAAACAATTGATTGCTGAGTATAGAGGGCTATAGGGGATGGTATATTTTTTATCGTATAAAATATAAATACATTAAAAACTGATGTAACTTTTGAATCTAATGACTATTTTTAAATTATTTATCAAAAATATTAAAATGGATAACGATAAACACGTTGGTTAGATGTATATATAGCATTTTAATTTATTTTAGGTTGGAAACAAACCCATACAGTGAATTGAATATTTTTTGTATCCATGCATAAATTATTTAACGATCTGCAAGTACACAATAATTATTTCAAAATTCAAATAAAATTTACATTATTATAATGAGTTTCCGCACAATATAAGCACTGAGCAAATCATTAGATTAGACAAGCTCAGTTTTGTAAGTATATCAGCTGGTTCTTTCTTGTGACCAATTTTCTGGAACAAGTACAGGTAGTTTAGCCCACGGTTCTTCAACTAAGGCATTCTGAAACTATTGTTCGCTTAGATTTGCATATTTTATAACGATCAATTGAAAACTAGGAACATCTTCCTTAGTAAATCTAAGTAACAATTCGAATAGGCGACGCACGGCATTAAGATCGGCATCAGAAGCTTAGGTTCAAAGCAATATCATTTATTACTAGCTGTAATAAATGATATTACAGGCAGAATAATGATCTTTTCTCAAAAAAATATTATAAAGGTTAATGAACAATAATAAGCAAAACAAGGCTGGCTTTTATGAAAGAGAATAGAATAGAAAATTATAAATACACATTATATTTATTAATTACAGTGCTAGGTTGGGGGATTATGTATCCGGCCTCAAAACATGCTGTATCATCTGGTATAGATGGTTACTATCTGACTTTTATTCGCTACGTTCTTGGTGCACTGCTTGTAAGCACTGTTCTGCTTCTTATAGAAGGCAAAAAAAGTTATCAAACGGAAGGAAAAACTTTCCAGTTATGGTTTTTTGGTACGATAGGTTTTGCCGGATTAAACTTCCTTACTTTTATCGGCATTGGTTTTTCTTCTGCCGAACATGCAACAATTATATTAGCATTAATGCCAATGTTATCAATTATTCTGTCATCCATCCTTACTCGCAATATACCTAATATTAAAACAATTTTATGCACGGTATTAGCTTTTGTAGGAATTGTTTTGGTTATAACAAATGGAGATTTCAATAATTTGATAGCCTCATCAAATTTTGTTGGTGATTTATTATTGTTAGCCGCTACAACTTGTTGGGTTATTTATACCTATTTTGCAAATACGATAATTGCAAAATACAAGTGGAGTGCATTAAGAGTAACCGCATTAAGTTCTTCTCTTGGCGTAATAAGTATTATCGCAATTACTTTAACTGCGTCTTTCTTAGGCTTTGCAAGTCCTCCAAGTTTGGATGCATTAACCTCAAGTGGATTTGATATTTTTGTGCTTGTTATCACAACATTAGTAATTATTACTTGGAATGCTGGTATCAATGGTCTTGGTGCTATCAATGGTATTCTTTTTGTAAATTTAGTACCTGTCATTTCTTTTATTATTGGCATCTATCAAGGCCATTCCATTTCATATACCGAAATTATAGGAGCGATAATCACTATTATTGCACTAATTCTTAATAATATTTTCATGAGATCAATTAAAAATAAGAAATAAAAAAACCACTTAATAAAATTAATAAATTCATTAACTTTAAAACAAGGAACACTTCGATGAAAAATATATTATTTGTTGTTACTTCTATTCATCATATTGCTGAGATAGATCGTAATACAGGGTTAGAGAGATGCAAAAATATGAAACATTTACATCTGACGAGATATGTATAGCTGATTTAGTACTATACAAGAATTATATGCTTAGAAACACAGATGCCATGAATGAGTTTTCATTTATTGTAGGTCAATTTCAAGATATTGAAAGACAACTTAAAGAGCAATATAAATTGATGTTTACGGTGGCTTTGAGCTTAAAACACCATCTGGTAGATCATATACACCTCATAGAAAAGCATCAAATTAATAACCCAGTTTATCAAGAGCAACAATTATTTTTTATTTTAAAAAAATAGTATAAGGAATTACATATGCCATTAATCGATATTTATTATACAAATAACAATTTTGAATCTAAAAGAAAAATCATCGCCGATACTGTATATAGCTCACTCCGTGAAATATTGAATGTTAAAGAAGGTGCTAAATTTATTTATTTTCATTATTTTAAATCTGGTGATTGCATTACTCCTGAGCAACTTTGGGATATTAGTTATAGCAATAACTTTATTTTTATCAAAATTACAATGAATAAGGGGCGAACACAGCAAAGTAAATTACAATTGTATTACAAAATAGCGGAACAAATATCTCAGCAACTAGATATATCTATAGATGATGTCGCTATTTGCTTAATAGAGAATGAGCCTGTAAATTGGTCTTTTGGTGGCGGAAAGATGCAATTTGTAGCATAAGCTATTGTATTTACATTCTTTGTAATTCATTATGTTGGTTACAAGGAAGTTTTTCTTGTGATCAATTAATCCAAATTATAAAATATTCCGATAGTAGCTATTTTTCGTAAATCAAGGCAATTCGATGAAAAAACAGTTTAAAACTATGCATATCGCTAGCCTTGAGTTATTTTTAGTAGCAGCAGAAAATGAGAATTTTTCAGTTACTGCTGAATACTTAAATATTACTCCCGCTGCTGTTAGTCGTTCTATTAAGAGACTTGAAGAAAGAATCGGATTTGATTTGTTTTCACGTAGTACACGCCAAGTCAAACTGACTCAGGAAGGGCGTATCTATTATAAAAAATGCTCTGAAATACTAGATATGCTAATTAATGCTGGACACTCTATTAAAACTGAAAAAAATACAATAGAAGATAAATTAAAAATAAGCGTACCAGAGACCTTTTTTAACTATAAAATATCTCCTTATCTAGCTAATTTTTCCGAAGAATATCCTAATTTAAAACTTGATTTTCATGTAACTAATAGAAATATTGACTTCGTTGCTGAAGAATATGATCTCTCAGTTAGGCTAATACAAGAAAATACAAGACTAGAAGCATTTCTAATTAAAAAAAATTTGTTTGTCGCTACAACTGGATTATATGCTAGCCCAAATTATCTTACAAAAAATGGCATGATTGTTTGTCCTGATGAGCTAATAAATCATAAATGTATCAATTTTAGCTCTAGTCAAAATAATAAACGATTTCAATGGGCATTTTTGAATAAAAATATATGTAAAGACAATATTGAAAATAGCCAAATACAAATCTTTGATAGTATTCAAGCGACTAAATTTTTAGCCTTAAACGATGGTGGTATAGTTCAACTTTTTAGTTTCTCTGTACAAGAAGAGTTAAAGAGAAAAGAATTAGTTGAAATTTTGTCTGAGTATAATAAAGGAAATACTTGGGAGTTTTGTTTTCTTTATCCTTCAACATATAAAAATTCAATGAAACTTAAAGTATTTATCGATTATTTTACTAAAAAAATTAGTTGATAATACAGGCTTTTTATATAATCGCATATATTCTACTATTTGCAAAAAAGGCGAATTAACCTATCAAAATTTTTTCTTACCTATTGCGCTTATTGTGATTGTATACATATTTTACTGGATTTAATCGAAGTACCTCAGCATTTTAAAAAACGGTAATAAAGATAACAGATTAATTGAGTTTAACAAAATATTTTAAAATAGCGGACGCTGCTTAACTGTATTGATTATTTTTGTAATATCGGATCATTACTAGGTAAACAAGATTTATGTAACACGGTCAAAACGATCATTTTCTTGTTGTCTTGAATAAAATAAATAATATGACTTTGACTGGGAAAATAGCAAATATCCTTTTCATATTGCATGGCAATACTTGGCGACTGAGCAAGCAAAGAGATAGTTTTATGCAAATTGGAAATATACTCTTTTGCTTTCTCTTAGCTCCAATTTTTTATGGAAGACTCATAAATATGTTTTAGCTGTTTGGCTGCATGTTGAGTAATTTTGATTGGTAGCACGATTAGTCCTTTAACAGATTCTTAAAGAAGGTATCGGCATCAATTGCTCTACCTTCTTCAATATCTTTTAAGCCTAGCTTGATTTGTGCATCAACATGGTTCTTTTTCATCGTTTCAAATAGCTGATATTCATCCATCGATATCATCACTAACACGGGCTTACCGTTTTCAGTGACAGTCACAGGTGAAGCTTGTGCACTAAGCACAGCTTCACCAAATCGGCTTTTCACCTCATAGGCGGTTAGAACTTTAGTGGATATTTTATTTCTCCTTTCTAGCTAAAATAGCTATTTTGTCTAAATTTTACCTGTTTTAAAAATTATAACAATAGTTACTTTATGGTATTAATTCGAAAATCTTAAAAAGATAGACTTATCTGAGATATTATTTTTTACTCTGTATCTGTTATTATTTCACAGCGTTATAAATTTAGTACACTTTTTAGTACACCAAATTATATAGCGTAAATAATATGCATTAATAACAGTAGGTTACATATAAAGTTCGAGTCTCGTTTCCCGCTCCAATATAAAATCGATCTTAGTCCATTAGAATTTATAAAACAAGTTATATCAATGTTTAAATGTGATTTTACTTTCCAAGATAGAACAGAGTAATTCAGTGATACTCAAAAAATTAGCCCACAATTCATACTAAACAATTTCTAAGTTTTTGGGGATGTAATAATTTAGCAATAAGAAAACGCCGAGTTGTTTACACTTCATGATTCAAATAATCCTTTAAAAACGCATAAGGCGTTTTTCCTGCAATCGCTTTATGCGGTTTAACGGTATTATAATAGTTAATAGATCGCTTAAGTTTTGTTGCCTATCTTTTGAATTGCTAAATATTGGCTGATGATGCCACATCGCAATTCAAAGTTCGTATCACTCTTTCCGCTTTGCCAGTCGTTTGTGAGCAGGCTGGTTTGGTAAATTTTTGATTGATATTATAGTTTATTACCTGTTTTAACAAATAGGTGTTCACTTGTGCTTTGATATTCACGCTCATTATCGGAATAAATACATTAAATAGTATATTATTCTTCATCAATAAAATTTATTAACTCATTAAATTTAAAATAATTTCACGTTGAAACGGTATAGACTCCTGAATATTTTTAACAAAAATTGTGCTTTTTTTAATAAAGAAATACCTTGTTTTATTGCTAACTATGTTATAACTATAAGAAATTTAAAGATTAATTGGTAGAATAAAAAAATCGCCATATTCTCTATTTTATTTTTAATATTAATTTAATAAAAACAATGTGTTATAAAGTAATTGTTATTTTAAGAATAATTAAAAAAGTTGGTAGAAATTTAAACTAAAATATTTTAATTATAAAACAAAATGTTATAATTGGTCTGTTCCCTATGCACATAGGGATAAACCGCATGTTATAAATTGATACCCCCTCAAACATATCTGTTCCCTATGCACATAGGGATAAACCGAAAAATGAAACAAATTCAATTAGCTCATTTATCTGTTCCCTATGCACATAGGGATAAACCGTAAATTATCATCTTCATTGAAATCAGGCTCTACTGTTCCCTATGCACATAGGGATAAACCGTGACGGTTGGACTTCAGGATAATACGGCAGAACTGTTCCCTATGCACATAGGGATAAACCGGGCAACAATTTAACTTTATTAATTTAAATATACTGTTCCCTATGCACATAGGGATAAACCGTCCAGAAGATACAGCAAGACAGCTTAGCGAACCTGTTCCCTATGCACATAGGGATAAACCGGAGGTGCCAAGTGAAATGATAAAATTAACTTTCTGTTCCCTATGCACATAGGGATAAACCGCAGTTTCAATATCAAACAAAACTTTGTCTGATCTGTTCCCTATGCACATAGGGATAAACCGCCCTTGCGTTAAGGCTTCATTTCGTTGTTTGGCTGTTCCCTATGCACATAGGGATAAACCGTAGTTGAAAGCATCAGAGATCATACAGATTTACTGTTCCCTATGCACATAGGGATAAACCGGAAAAGGTGGAGTCGGAAAATCTTTCTTATCACTGTTCCCTATGCACATAGGGATAAACCGCAATTAAGAAAGAAAGTTATTTTTATTTGTTTCTGTTCCCTATGCACATAGGGATAAACCGATGGTGAAGATAGGATCGCTATTGTTAATAAACTGTTCCCTATGCACATAGGGATAAACCGCGCAATAACAATGTTAACTGGTAAAAAGTTGACTGTTCCCTATGCACATAGGGATAAACCGGATTTGAGGCTTTGGCAGAAGCTGCTTACTTACTGTTCCCTATGCACATAGGGATAAACCGCACGAATGATGTTGAGGCAACTTCTTTGGAATTAATATTTAGAGTATAAATAATGGAATGGCAACACATTTTCAAACAAAAAATGACGGGGGTAAATGTTTTTTAATTCGACGGGAGGCAAGTAGCCTAACGAAGAATGTAATCGTTTCTGATTATACCAATAGGCATAAGTCGAAAAATCGCGTTATAACTCAGCTGTTGAGTTGAAACGTTGGCCTTTTACAAACTCGGTTTTAATTGTTTTAAATGTCGCCTCCGCTACCGCATTGTCATGTTAGGGAATTCGCTATAATTCCCTAACTCAGACTGGTCACTATAGCTATTTTGAACATCTAAGCTGCACATGCCTGAAACCACTACACCCAATCCATTCCACCAATCTAAACAAAAGCCTCAATATTAGGCAAAAAATTGTCAGGAAATATATTGATTTCATTTTATTTTTTGCTTATTAATAATATTTCAATCTATTAAAGCATGTCATAAAACTTAATTGAAGTCACTCCTAAATAATTTTCGCCCAAAAATCCCCCAAAAAAACTAGCCAAGCTTTTTTAAAACGGTTATACTTTCACCGATTTTTAAAAATCAGCTTATTTAATAAGCAAATGGATATAAAAAATCGAAATAAAACATAAATTTACTTGACAGGTGAACAGTAATGCATTATCATTTTAGACACCAGACACCAGACACCAGCACTGGCAAACCTATGTTTTAAATTTATCAAATAGACGCATCAGATGCGTTTTTCCTCTTGCCTCGTTTATATTCTCGAAGTTATTTCTCAAATCACTATCAAAATTATCCCGAAAAGTCCTGTTGGCATTGTTATTATTGTCATGTTTATGGCATTTTCCAGCATTGGCAGGTCAAAATGGTCGAGGGGATAATCGTAGTGATGCCATAATACTACCAGCGTTACAATGGGGAGAGCTCAAGTATGTAAGACCTATTCTTGAAAAACACGGACTATCCAGGTTTACTATCCCTGGTATATGGGATCCAGATTATGGAGCCTTAGTCCAATCAACCAATCCGGCATCATATGCGCTAAATTTTCCAACTACAGGAGCTGATAGGCTTTATTTTTATTTACTCATGGTTGGAGAGGTCGATGAATTGATATGGGAGTCATCCCCGCATGAGGGGATCATCACCATATTGTTGGAAAGAGTAACAAAAATACGATGCTTAGAGATCGAATTTGATGTGTGTAGAGGTATAAATAGAAGCATGTCTTTTCTTAAGGTTACGCTAAAAGGTCCAGAGGCAAACTCTCAAAAGCAAAATCCGTACCCAAGTCGAATTGCTGTGCCAAGGTTACCACAGACCTTTGAGATAATAGGTAGAGATAGCGGGGGGAACGAGGTAATTAAATATGGGTTTGTCCTGCAGAAGTGGTTTGTGATCCGTGATGATTATAAATATGTACCGGGGAAAGGGTGGGGGGGGACCTTTCAAGAGCAAGAAGCTTGGTGTCCTAGTTTGGGTTATCGTTTGACACAGGTCAAAGACCTGACCAATGCAGTCTGTATTGATCGGGGTGATGGTAAGGATTCTACCAACCCCTACTTTGAGTGTCCAGGTAGTAAGTTCGGTGCCCTGCCGTCGTCACCTTATAATGGTGTCCAGCGCCGAATAGGGGCTGGATTTGTAACTGAGTGGGGATGGCCGGTGTATTATATTGATGATCTCTACCCCGCTATGTGGATTTGGACGAGTGATTCAGATGGGGACTACGCGTACTCAACGGACTTGTCCGGTGGACCTTTGGAAAGAATTTGGAAAGGCAACTATAGAAATACTGTTTGCGTTACTCCTTAGGTCGCAAGTCGGGTTTATGGTGTAAATAAAAGACAATCCAAGTAAAAAGCAGGTCCTGCGCAGTTGGAGCGCCAAGGAGGCAAGGACTGTGTGCCTTGCGCTTTAATAACTGAAAGTCAAAAAAGTGCCTTTCCTCCCGACCGAGGACGGCAAAGGTATGATAGGCAGATTAACCAGACGGAATCATCAAAATCACTAATTAGGTGTAACAATGGCAATTGAACAAAAATTAGCATTAAGTGAAAATCCAATTCATTTTTGAGTGAGAGCTTTTTAATAGTCTATAATTAGTTATTTTTATTTTATAAATCAATTAATTATAATTTAAGGTTGATAATCTAACATATTAAAAATTCGACTAAATCATTGTGTATGGTGGTTTTCTGGCTAATGTTATCAATAAACGTTATTGGTAAAGCGGTTCTCACTATTTACGGTTATGAGTTAATAGATGATTATGATTTAAGTGGCTATGAAGTTTGGTATCAACAGCGGTGTCAATTATTCAAAAATAGGAAAAATAAAAAAACAATCCGCGCAATCTTCCATTTTAACTGACTCAGCCAATAAGTGACATGATGACAAATAATTTGAATAAAAACAGAGTATTATAGCAGTTATTCTTTTTATTGTCATGATATCCGCCAATGACTCACACGCCTACCTCCCCAAAACACGCAAAATCACCTTATAACGAATTGATTTTAATTAAAAAACAAAAAAAATCAATAAAATAAATACTCTATCTGACAATTTTTTATAACTCAATAATAACGCGTCCACGGGTGATGTCGCTGATATTTTTTTGCAGTAATTGGGATTTATCTTGTGTGATGCCTGTTATGATATTGACACCTTCAGCATCAAACTCTTGATTTTCAATAATGGCATCAAGTTCCTTTAGGCGATTTTCGATAATTGGCCATTCATTATAATAACAGTGAAATTGTAGCGTCATGCGGGCAATAAGTTCGATACGCTCTGCTTGTTGCAAGCAGTGGCTAGCCGAACCACCATAAGCACGAATTAACCCGCCAGTACCCAGTTTTATACCGCCAAAGTAGCGAGTTACAACTACAACTACTAGATCGCAATCTTGCCCTTCAATAGCTGAAAGAATCGGGCGACCGGCAGTGCTGGTGGGTTCGCCATCGTCATTAAATCGATATTGTTGTCCAATCTTCCATGCCCAGCAGTTGTGAGTAGCGTTGGGATCACTTATTTGGTTAATAAAGTCGGTGGCTTGTTCGGCTGATGTAACTGGCGAAGCATTGACAATAAAGCGGCTTTTTTTTATTTCTTCTGTTAATTCAAAGGGATTTGCTAATGTATATGGCATGCTAACTTTGGTAAAATTAATTTATTGTGGATAATAATACTGAACAGAATCAAAATGTCTATTAATTTAGAACAATTAAAGCGAACACAACAGCCGTTAGCTAAAAAAGTGACATTAGCTGGTACGTTTTGTCAGTCGGCTAAATTTATTGGTGAAACTGATGTAGGCTTTGAGGCGGATGGTTATGTGACTAGAGCTGCAATTG
This sequence comes from Gilliamella sp. Pas-s25, assembly GCF_009795885.1. Classification (GTDB taxonomy): domain Bacteria; phylum Pseudomonadota; class Gammaproteobacteria; order Enterobacterales; family Orbaceae; genus Gilliamella. Next base: position 16,359 of record NZ_WTEV01000033.1, read on the forward strand.
TTGTTCTTACTTATCCTGATTTTAAGGTTGTTGAATGCCATATTGCTCGAATAAAAACGCAGTTTCCTTATATTCCCAGTTATTTATCTTTTCGTGAGTATCCAGCACTGATCGAGGCATGGCAGCAGGTAACACAAAAAACCGATTTATTGTTCGTTGATGGGCAAGGTGTTGCTCATCCTCGCGTTTAGGTATTGCCAGCCAAACCTTTGTTTAAGAAGTTTATCCATGCAGAATAATCCATTATCATTAAACAATAGTTAACTTTATCGAACCAGATCGCAATTTTATGTAAACAAAGGCTATCACAAATGGTGCAGCTGATTTAACGGTTAGTATCCTAAGTGAAAACAATGCATTATAGCCGTTGTTGCTTTGAATAGTTTGCAAATAATAGCCCGTATAATGCGAGCGAGTTTTTAAGTAATAATTAATCGTATTTTATCCATTACAATCGCTTAATATTTCATTATGCCAAAATCACATTACATAATAGAAATTAGTTATTGCAATCAAAGCAATAATCTTATAATTTATTCAAATTTTAGAGTACAATACAATTAATAACATATCATAATAATCATGCAGTGTTTTAGATTTTCTTATAAAAAATAGACATGGATTGATTGTCAATTAAACAAAAGTTACACCGATTTTTACATAAATTATTACCCGTTTCGATACAGAAGTTTCTATTTAATTCTGCATTTGGAATTGTAGTTCAACATATAATGTTTAGCTTGGAGAAAGGAAATGTATTTATTAGAAATGGCACCAAAATTTTTGTTAGCTTTAATTATTTTACTTGTTTATGTGAAGTTGTCAGGAAAAAGCCAAATTGCGCCAATGTCGCAGCTCGATCAGGTGGGTAGTATGGTCATTGGTGCGCTAGTTGGGGGGGCATTACTTAGCCCGACAGTATCGCCTTGGGAAGCTGCTGGGTTAGTGGCTATTTGGGCGGGTCTACTTGTTTTAATTCGTTTTATCAAATCTAAAAACTCACGCCTACGCGATGCCATAGATGGCGAACCAATCCAATTAGTTAAAAATGGAAATTTAATAACGGATAATTTTATTAAAGCCAACTTACCGGTAAGAGATTTTGAAACTTTAGTGAACATACAAGGTATAGCTTCATTTGATGAATTAAAAGAAGTTTGGTATGAACTCAATGGTTCTTTAACCATTATCAAAAAAGGCGATAAAGACATCGCTGTACTTATCATTGAAAATGGTGGCATTAGCCATGATAATCTTGAGCAGCTTAAAAAAGATGAAGAGTGGGTTAAACACGAGCTATCAAAGCAAGGTTATGAAAAAATAGAAGATGTTTTTTGTGCTGAATGGTTTGATAATAAGTTGATTATTTACCCTTATGATGCAGTGCGTGAAGGTAAAAAATAGTTAGTTTTTAGGGTGGCTTTCAAATCCACCCTTCTTTCAGCTTGGTTAAGCTATAACTATCTTCTAACTAGCGCAATTGGCTGTCTTTACTGCCTCGGCGGTTATATAGGCTTGATACTTTAGCCAATTGTTTATCGATTTCTTGTTGGCAAGGCAGACAATATTGCACTCCGGATAATGCTGCTTTTCTTGCTTCTGCAATAGGTTCCCCACATGCAATACAAAAATCAGCGCTAGTAGTACCGTGATTAAGTTGCCTTCTTGCGTTTTCGATAGCATCGGCAATTGTTCCTTCGATTTGTTGATTAACGGCATCGTCAGATGCCCATTCACTCGCCATAAAAGGAAGCTCCTATAACTGAAATAGTATGTTGATGACATAGTGTTTTTTTTAATTATTTCAAGTAATATAGCTAATAAATAATCAAAAAATGACGTTATTGATTATATTGTTACAGGGTAAGCATTCGTGTATTTAATTTAACATTATCAAAATACGGAGGTTTTTATGCAGCAATATGAACAAGCAACATTTGCCGGCGGTTGTTTTTGGTGTATGGTAAAACCCTTTGATCAGTATGAGGGGGTGATCAATGTTATTTCAGGGTATACTGGTGGACATATTGCAAACCCAACCTACCAACAAGTCTGTTCGGGCACAACAGGACATACCGAAGCGGTTCAAATCACGTTTGATCCCAAACTAATTAGTTATAAAAAGCTTTTAGATATCTTTTGGCAACAAATTGATCCAACCGATTCTCAAGGTCAATTTGCTGATCGGGGCAGTTCTTATCGTCCAGCGATTTTTTACCATAACGAATTTCAGCATAAACAAGCATTAGTGTCTAAACAAACCTTGCAAGAAAGTGGACGATTTAATAAGCCAATTGGTGTTGCGATAGAGCCTGCGGTGGCTTTTTATCCAGCTGAGGGTTATCACCAAAGTTATTACACCAAACAGCCTCAACACTATAATCAATATTACCAATTATCAGGGCGATCTGACTTTTTGGCTAAACATTGGCAAAAATCAAATAAAGGATGAACGAATAATGCAAAACTACCCACAATACAGTATCAAACAAAAATGGATCCATTGGCTAACAATGATACTTATTGTATTAGCATTTTTATTGGTGACATTTAACGTGACATTATCACACTATGTGGGGGGTATGTTTACCCTTTATATATTGCACAAATCTTTTGGCTTAGTGATTTTTGTAATCACATTATGGCGCTTTGCTGTGATTAAAAAAGAAGGTGTACCTGATGTCTTACCAAAAGAGCAAAAGTTACAACGCGCATTATCAAAATCGGTACAAGGATTTATTTATATTTTATTACTGGTAGTACCGACCTCTGGATATTTAATGAGTAGTCATTCTCTAAATGTATTTGGCATCTTATCTATTCCTGCGCTTGATATGCCGAACATGTATTATCATTTTTTTCATACTGTCCATAAAGTTAGCTCATATTTATTAGCTATGTTACTTATTTTACATATAGTTGGTGCCTTATATCATTATTTTTGGATTAAAGATAAAGTATTGCAATCTATGTTAAGCCGTGATTAATCACCATTAATTAAAACAAACAACATTAAATAACGAAGGTGACTTATGAATAAAACAATGAAAGAAAAAGCACTGTCCATATTAACACCTATGCAATATCATGTTACCCAAAAAAATGGGACAGAACCTCCATTTGAAAACGAATTTTATGCCAATCAGCAAGAAGGGCTATATGTTGATATCGTATCTGGCGAACCACTATTTACTTCGTTAGATAAATTTGATTCGGGCTGTGGCTGGCCTAGCTTTTCCAAACCAATAGAAAAGGGCAATATTATTGAAAAAAAGGATACCAGTTTTGGTATGCGACGTACCGAGGTGCGATCTGCAAATGCTGACTCTCATCTTGGCCATGTTTTTAATGATGGACCAAAAGCCTTAGGGGGATTGCGTTATTGCATCAACTCAGCATCTTTACGGTTTATACCAAAAGATGAACTTGAAGATGCCGGTTATGGTCAGTATTTAAAACTATTTGATAAAGAATAAATACGGACAGAATAAAAGTAACAAAATAAAAAAACCTATCATCTATATGGATGATAGGATCTATATACTAACCCGCTTATCTCAGTTCTTTCGTTTAAACAAGATATAACTAATCAACAAAAACACAAAACTGGTGATAAGTGATCCAATAATAGGGTAAATACCCATGACAATACTTACTTGAGCAAATAAATTATCGGCAATATAAAACAAAAAGCCAAAGCTGATGCCTATCACCACGCGAATCCCCATTGACACGCTACGTAACGGACCAAAGATAAATGACAAAGCTAACAACATCATCACCGCCACCGAAACTGGCTTGATAATCTTTTTCCAAAATAGTAAATCGTAATACTTGGTATCTTGCCCTGAGCTTTTAAGGTATTGTGAATATTGATAAAGCCCAGAGGCCGACAACGAATCCGGGTCAAATGCTACAATACTTAATTTATCGGGGGTAATATTCGTTTTCCAAGGGATGGAAACCATATTGACTCCCACAACTTTGTTTTGCACCGTTAGCTCATTTTTTTCGACTTGCGACAAAGTCCAACTATCGTTTTCATAAACACCATAGGCGGCGTGGGTAATGGATAGTAGCTTATTGTCATCGACCGAATAGATAGAAATATTTGAAATCGAATTATCGTTATTTACATGCCCAATAAATACATAATCATTACCATCTTTAGCCCAAAGGCTACCTTGTTCGGCTGTTAACGAATTACCATAAAGTTTTTCAGAACGCATATTGCGTGCAGTTTGTTCGCTAACTGGCGCAACCCATTCACCAATCGCCATGGTAATTAACACCAGCGGTAAGGCTGTTTTCATCACTGCAAACGCAATTTTAAAACGGCTAAAGCCGGAAGTTTCCATTATAATGAGCTCACTGCGTGATGCCAGCAAACCCAAACCAATTAACGCACCTAACAATGCGGCCATAGGAAAGAACACTTCCAAATCTTTTGGCACCATTAACAGGGTATAAATACCCACAGAAAACGCATCATAATCAACTTTAATTTTTCGCAGTTGATCAATAAAACGGATAATACCTGACAAACTAATAAGTAAAAAAAGGCTAATACCGATGGTACTTAATATAGTTTTCCCAATATAACGATCTAAAATCGAAAACACGCTTTTCTCCTTAAGATGCCGCATATTTTAAGCGAAGTTTACGCATAAATAAGTTATCCCAACAATTCAAAATTAGCGCTAACACAAAATACCCTAAATTCAAAATATAAAACCATAATTCGGGATCTAAGCGGCTTTTACCTGCATTGGCTTTAATCGAACTGGCCGACAAAAAGTAAACCAAATACAGCAGTAAAGCCGGTAAAACTTGTGCAAGTCGTCCTTGGCGTGGGTTAGATACGCTCAGTGGAATCACTAAAAATGCCATTAATGGCACTGAAATAATCAAGGTTATTCGCCAATAAAATTCAGCATTGGCTTTAGGTGTATTGGTGCTTGCCAGCTCAAATAATCCTAATTGTTGAACATCAGTTTTATCTGTATCCTCATCGGTCGACAACACTTTGGGTTTTATTATGCCTAAATAATTATTAAAGTGTGAAATTCGAAAATCCTTTAATTGTGCTGTGCCTTCATAACGATTGGCCTTTTCAAGGGTGATGATTTGATTACCTTCATCATCATGTCCAGTCTTTCCCTTATTAGCAATAATAATGGAAGGGCGTTGATTGGTTTTTGGATTGATTTGAGCAATAAACACATTTTCTAAATTATTATTATCCACATTACCAATATAAATCACCGAATTACCATCAGGTGTTTGTTGAAATTGCCCAGCTAACAATCCCGCTAAACTAGGGTTTATTTTCGCATTGGCAAGTAGCTGATCTTGCTTAACGCTAGTCCAAGGACCAAACCAAAGCGAATTGAGTGCCGTTAGTATGCAAGTTAAAATACAAAGAAAAAGCACCACTTGATACGTCAAATTCTTCTTAACCCCGCAAGCATGCATTGCCACCATTTCGCTGTCAGAATAAAGGCGCCCAAAGGTAACTAATACACCAAGAAAAAGGCTCAGCGGTAAAATGAGATCAGCCATATTCGACACACCCAAAACTAACAACGGCATAATTAAATCACGGGGGATCGAACCATCAATGGCGCTCGACAAAATTCGAATTAATTTTTGAGAAAAGAAAATTAGCAACAAAATAAACAATATTGCCCCTTGAGTTTTCAATGTCTCTTTAACTAAATATCGACGAATTATCACATTTTACCTATATATGTTGGCACAAAATCAGACTATTATAATCTGATTTGTTTAGTTTTAGTTATCTTTTTGTTGCTATCCAACAATGAACCGATAGAATATTAATAATCTCTACCCATTCACAAACGAGAAGCATTATGGAATTTCAAATAAAAAACAGCGCTATTATAACCAAACAAAAAACAGAGTGTTTAGTTATTTCAATTGATTCAGGAAAAAACCAGTCTGATTTTGTTAAAGATATCGATAAATCAACCAATGGCTTAGTTAGTGAGCTTATCAAATCAGGCGACATAAGTGGTGAACTAGGCCAAACCACTTTGTTATATCCAAACAGTAACAGCTTAAAACAAAAGATCTTATTTGTTGGATGTGGCAGAGCCAAAGCGTTTGACTTAACTCAAGCCAAAAAAGTCATTCAAGCGGTAGTTAAAGAACTGCTTGCTAAAAAAATTAACAATATCGTATGGGATTTATTTGCGTTCAATGAAGTAAATAGCCTTGAATTTGCCAAACAACTACCGAAAATTGTGAGCGACATAACTTATCGATTTGATGAATTTAAAACCACGAAAACCCCAGCACCAAGTCTAACTAAAATCACATTATTAACTCACGACAAAAAAGCATTATCAGGATTAACTGATAATTTGTTACAAGGTCAAATTATTGCAAATGCTATTGTGACAACAAAAACAATTGCCAATATGCCATCAAATGTTTGTAATGCCAAATACTTAGCCGAGCAAGGCAAACAGCTTGGCAAATTACACTCATCATTAAAAGTCACCTGTCTTGGCGAAAACGAACTAGCAAAATTAAACATGAACGCCTATTTAGCCGTCGGACGTGGATCGCAAAATGAATCAATCATGACCGTGATGGAATATCAAGGCGCTAAAGATAAAAAAGCTCAGCCATATGTTTTAGTCGGCAAAGGGCTAACGTTTGATTCAGGGGGCATATCTATTAAACCATCTGCCGGTATGGACGAAATGAAATACGACATGTGTGGTGCAGCAACTGTTTATGGCGTTATGCAGGCTGTCGCTGAACTTAAATTACCTATTAACGTGGTTGGTATCATGGCCGGCTGTGAAAACATGCCTGATGGCAACAGCTATCGCCCCGGTGACATACTCACCACCATGTCAGGCACTACGGTTGAAGTGATTAACACCGATGCTGAAGGGCGCTTAGTATTGTGTGATGCGTTAACTTATGTTGAACGTTACAATCCAAAAATCGTTATTGATATTGCCACCTTAACAGGTGCTTGTATCGTTGCGTTGGGACATCACTATACAGGGATAATGGGTAACAACGACAAGCTAATTGCGCAATTGGTAGCATCATCCAACAAAGCGGGCGACAAGGCATGGGCACTACCTATTGATAGTGAGTTCCAAGAACAGATCAAATCAACTTGTGCTGATATTGTCAATGCAGGTGGACGTGATGGTGGTACCATTACCGCTGCTTGCTTCTTATCACGCTTTACTGAAAAATATCAATGGGCACATTTAGATATTGCCGGCACTGCATGGAAGTCTGGTGGGCAAAAAGGTGCAACAGGTCGCCCAGTTGCCATGTTGATTCAATATCTACAAGATCAATAAATTGAGCTAAGATTTTATGAAAAAAGTGATCTTCTATTTACTTGAAAATAAAACAGAAGCCAACGAATTGGGCATGCTATTTTATGAAAAGCTAGCATGCCAAAAGATAGTTGAAGCTTGGCACGCCAAACAGCGCGTGCTAGTTGCTTGCCAAGATCAGACTCAAGCTGAGCGAATAGATGAATACCTTTGGCAACTTGACACCACCAATTTTGTACCACACAATTTAGCTGGTGAAGGTATGAAAGGAGGATCCCCTATTGAAATCTGCTGGCCAGAAAAACGCAGTAGTGGTTCTCGCCAGTTGCTGATTAATTTGCAAGAGCAATTTCCCGAATTTGCTGGTGTTTATCGTGATATTATCGATTTTGTGCCAGTTGATGAACAGCTAAAGCCACTTGCAAGGGCAAGGTATAAGTTATATAAAGAGGCTGGATTTAATCTTAAAACTATTCCAATCACTTGCGAATAAATAGGGCGAAGATCTTACTGATTTTCTTAATGGTTTTTTCTAAAAATCACAAATAAAAAAATCAACATGCTAACTGACTTTTTACGACCAAATTGACGCATTATTCGAAAACTTAAAACAGCGCTAACCATTTTTTTATCAATAAATAGAAACAATAAATTAAAAACAACTTATAAAAAAGGTTTTTAAGATCAAAATCTTGTTTGTCTTTTTTCCAATAAGTTTTATAGTATGTTGGCTTTTAGTTTACTACCTTATAGGCGGTTTAGAAATTTTCTCAAAATAAGTCATGATGCTCTATATCGTTCACCACCGCATAGGTGGTTTAGAAAGTTACAAGATTATTAGATAAAAATTCGCAATCCATCTCGGATGTTGCTACAGATGCTATTTATTCCACCAAAAAGTTAAAACGATCAAAATACAATCGATTATTTTGATTGAATAATCTCTACCATTCCAAGGCCGAACCGTTCAGTTATTTACATTTCCTTACTAAAAATCCGCAAAAAAACTAGCCAAGCACTTTTTTGTGGCTATAATTTAATTAATCAGTTTATTTAATAAGTGATCTAGTTAAAAATATCAAATAAATCAAGAAAATACTTGACAAAGGAGAAGTAATGCATTATCATTTTAAACACCAAACACCAAACACCAGCACTGGCAAACCTATGTTTTAAACTTATCAAATGAATCTATTAGACAAGTTTTAAAATTCGCCTCGTTTACATTCTCAACGTTATTTCCAAAATTATCATCAAAAATATTTCCAAAATTTTCATTATTGCTGGCACTGTTGTTGCTATTGCCGTATTCATTACGATTACCGGCATTAACCTATAAAAATGGTCGAGGGGATAATCGTAGTGATGCCATAATATTGCCATCGGAACCACCGGTAGCCATCAGCTTTGCAAGGCCGAATAAGGATTGGGGCACAGATGAATACGCCGGTCCTGCTGACATATGGAACCCAAATGGAGGATTTCTCATCACTCAATCAGATCCCACATCATACGCTCTTAATTTCCCAACCACGGGTGCTGATGGATTATATTTTGATTTAGAGATAGAGGGGGTTGATCCAGATCAATTGACATGGGAGCCAGTCACACATGAGGGAATAACTGCTACCGTAAAAAGGACAAGATCAAACGATAGATGGTTTCGTGGCATGGTAACGCGTGTTTCTCTGAAGGGGCCAGAGGCTAGAGCTCAATGGTACAATCCTCATCCAAGTCGGATCTCTGTGCCAAGGTTACCGCAGACATTCGAATATTAACAGGTAATCATTACCAGCGTCGAATTGGGGCAGGATTCTTCGCAGAATGGGGGTTGCTGGCTAATTACGTTGGTGCAAGCTTTAACAGCTTCGGAAACTACTGGACAGGTGAAGCTTCATTCGGTGTAAACTCAATTAACGGCGCCGTGCGTAGTACTTATCCAAGTTTCGTATCGAGTGGAATTTGTATAGTTCCTTAGCATTTAGGACTTAATCCTTGAGGCGTAGGTGAATTTGAGGATAACGAATTAAAAAAAGCGCCTTCTGCGTAAGCAGGGGGCAGAGCCGACAAAGAAGTACCTCGCAAAGGTAAATCCAATAAACCCCACTTATTTCAGCAACAAAACATCAGGAATTAGATTGGAATGGCAACACATTTTCAAACAAAAAAATTAAGGGATAAGTGTTTTTTAAATTCAACGGGAGGCAAGTAGCCTAACGAAGAA
>NZ_WTEV01000034.1 GCF_009795885.1 Gilliamella sp. Pas-s25
CAACATTAAATTACCAGTCGCCGATTGAATACAAAAGAAATCGATGACCTTATCTTTTTGGTACTAAAATGTGTTGCCATTCCAAATTTCCTGCGTCTGACAGCCATCATCATGCGTATTTAGGGGGAATGCTTGAACATGGGCTTGAAATCATGGCCTATGCGTTAAAGTTTCGGCAATCTCATCTACTTCCTATCGGGGTTTCATCCGAAGAACGTAGTGCGCAGGAAGATCTTTGGACAGCCGGCATTGCCTATGCTGCGCTACTTCATGATATTGGTAAGATTGCCGTTGATATTCATGTTGAATACTAAGATGGCTTAGTATGGCATCCGTGGCATGGTTCTTTAAAAGCGCCGTATCGATTTCAATATCGTAAAAATCGTGAGTATCGATTACATAGTGCAAGTACAAGTCTATTATATCAACAAATATTGGACGCTAAGCTACTTGATTGGTTAGTCGAAAGTGATGAGCTATGGTCACTGTTTACCTATTTTGTTGCAGGGCAAATGGAGCTGGCAGGGATTGTTGGTGAACTCGTTAGCAAAGCTGACCAAGCATCCGTATCACATTCATTGGGCGGTAATCTTGATGGGGTTAAAAGCGCACCTAAACATTCACTGCAACGCAAACTCCTCGATGGTCTACGTTACCTTGTAAAAGACGAACTTAAACTTAACAACAGTGGCCCCAGTGATGGTTGGTTAACAGAGGATGGTTTATGGTTAGTGAGCAAAACAGTTTCCGATAAACTTAGAGCCTATTTATTATCCCAAGGCATTGAAGGTATTCCCTCCAAAAATTCGATACTCTTCACCACGTTACAAGAACATCATATTATTTTAAGTACGTCTGAAGATAAAGCCATTTGGAGTGCAACCGTCACCAGTTACAGCAATGGTTGGTCTCAACCCTTTACCTTTTTAAAAGTGATGCCTTCATTGATTTGGTCAGAAGAAAAACCATCTGCTTTTGATGGAGCAGTCGTCATAAATCAGTCAAAAGATGACAGCAATACAACCGAATCTGTAGATGAAACGCTTGTACAAGACATACCGTCCATAGCCTCAGAGAAAAATACATCCAACATAATAGATGAACTTGACACGGTTAATACACCAAACAGTCATCCACCACTAGCGGATAGCTTAGATGCAGTATTCAATTTATTAGGTATGAATGATAATGAACAAACGGAGTCAGAAGCCACGTCCAATAAATTTATTGCCACTGAAATCAATCAAAATGACCCCCACCAAATTATCGATAGTCCAATCACTGCTAATCAAATAAATCAGCAAAATTTAATATTGGAAGCGTCTACTAAAAAAGCAATCCCTGCCGTTGAATTTACCGAAATGGAAAAACAAGTAATGAAGCAAATAGATGAAATAACCCCCTCGGGAGAGCATTTTGTACAGTGGTTAAAAGAAGCTATCTTAATGCAAAAGCTCATTATCAACGAACCGCAAGCACTAATTCATACGGTGGATGATACGATTTTTATTGTTACACCTGGTATTTTTATGCGTTACGTGATGGAATTTCCGCAAGTGCAACAGGTTGCTAAAACTGAAAAAACACCTGCCTGGCGATATATGCAAAAAGCGTTTGAAAAGCTCAGATACCACAAACGATTAGAAGATGGTTATAGTATTTGGACTTGTGCAGTTGAAGGCCCCAAAAGTACTAAAAAAGTACATGGATATTTATTTGACGACCCCAAAATGCTTATTCCTGATATTGTGTATAACAATCCGTATTTACAAGTTGTGGCTAACATAAACAATGTAATACCCTAATGAATTAAGTGTTAAAAACATTGTTCTGATCTAAAAAATATAAGCTATTGAACACTGTTTAAAACTATCATCGATAAAAAAGCACTAGTTACTTTATCGTCGGCAGTAAATACAATGGACGCTCATTTTAACCTCTTTACTATCAAAATGAACTATTTTGTATAGATAATGAAGTTAATTGTTATTTTTTTTTTCTCTCTAAAAATTAAAATTTCACGTTTTTATATATAAATAAAGGATAGTGATGAAAGAGAGACAAAGAATACTAGCGTTGCATGGGCAAGGGAGTTGTAGTGATGTTACTAGAATACAATTATTGAATCTTAAAATAAATAATAATGATGATTATGATATATCTTTTCTAGATGCAACTTATGTTGTCAATCAGCCAGGATTTGGACTAACTGATTTGAATCTTAAAGAATATCGCTCCTGGATTATTTATGAGAACTTTGATAATTCATTATTAGACTCTATAGAATATGTTCTTCGCTATATTCATAAAAACGGTGAATTTGATATTGGATATGGTTTTAGTCAAGGAGGAATAATAGTAAGTATAGTCAATGAATTATATTTGAATGACGAATTAAAAAAATTGCTTGTTTCTAAGTTTGGAGAATCCGTTAAAAAGATACTGCCAAATAAGCCTTTGTTTAAAATTATTATAACTTCTTGTATTGCGAGTGAGTTAACATTAGAAAGTTTGGTCACAAAGAAATATTTATTAGAAAAGAACATTGATGATAATGTTACTTTTTTTAATTTGATTGGTAGGGAAGATAAATTTAAAAGTTGGGCTGAAAAATTTTCTAATCGATCCTGTAATACTCAAATAATTTACATGCCATCAGGTCATGAGGTCAATAACGAAGCGGATAATAATGTTTCTTTAACTTTACATGAGCTATTAGAAAATAAGTCAGTTATAAAGAAATCTTATTCTAATTGGGTTAAAACTAATCCGATAAGCGATAGGAGAATATCACAAGAGCATCAGATTGTTGAGGTCAAACTTAATTTAGCTGACTCTCCCAAAACAATTAAAGAAGCATTATCTCTTTATCCATTTGAGTATCCTCTACTTCGTAACGCTAGAGATAAAGATTCATCTAATTTCACATCTTATGGTGATATGCTTGAGTTTTGTAGTATAAATGGAGACGGTGACTTAAGACGAATAGGAGTAAAAACCGGAGATCTCGTCGCTTATGTCGCTCCGCCAGGTGGTGGGGCTATCAAAAGGACTATTATTGGTTCAGTCCTCAGCCTGTACCTGTAGAATGGTATGAGTATTTTTATGTTGTTGGGATTGTTGTTCTTTTTGCCAAATTAGTTCTTCCGTTAGATTTAGTTATAAGAAAGTTATTTAGAAAAATAATAGAGTGCTGTAAGTTTATTATTTCTCCTTTAGAACTGGATGTAATGAATAAAAAAGCTAATTTAATAGATGACATTTTTATAGAAAAAAAAGTTAAAGAAAGCATATATAAAGTTACTGGTTTAGAGGTTGAGTCTCAGTGGAGCTTAAATGATTGTGGTATCGCCTCTTTAGGATTAATACAATTAGTGAGTCAACTGAATAATACCTTTTCTGGTAAAGATACAGAGTTAAATTTAAAAATCGCTGATGTATCACAATTAAAAAATGTTGATGCCTTAATCTCTTTAGTATCAACAAGTATCAAAGTAAAAAACAATGTTATTATCAATCAAGTTGAGGTTTAATATGAAAAAAATAGCTGTAATACTCTCAGGATGTGGATATTTAGATGGTTCGGAAATTAGAGAATCTGTTTTAACTCTTTTGGCATTAGACACTCTAAAAGTAAAATATGATATTTTTTCTTTGAATGAAGATCAATACCATGTAGTTAATCATTTGACAGGTAATGTACAGGATAATGAAAAGCGGAATATTCTAGAGGAGTCAGCTAGAATTGCTAGGGGTAAAATTGAGGATCTTACTAAAATTAATGTTGATAATTATTCTTCGTTAATTATTCCAGGTGGATTTGGTGTTGCTAAGAATCTTTGTAGCTTTGCTTTTGATGGCATCAATGCAAAAGTGAATCCCATTGTTTTAAAGATTATCCATGCATTTCATTCTGATAAAAAACCTATTGGCGCTATATGTATTTCGCCTGCTTTAATTGCATTATCTTTAGGCGCTAATAAACCTAGCATTACTTTAGGAAATGATAAAAATCTTGCAGATGAAATTGAAAAAACAGGGGTTTCACATCATAAATGCCACACAGCAGATTGTATAATTGATGAGAAAAATAAGATAGTCACAACACCCGCCTATATGGATGACGGTATAAATTTAGCCGATGCGTACCAAGGAATATCAAAATTAGTTAAAGCAGTTATTGAACTATCTTAACTTTTGTACTAGCTAAAAAACTGATCTAACAGTTACTAGTTTTAAACGTGACTGTTAGATTATTTTGATTAAGTGATTTATTCGCAGAACTTGGAATACCGTATAGCTAAGGGAGAAATTTTAATATACATTCTTTACTATTTGTTGTTCAATTTTCTAAAACTAGTGTTAATACGTTTTCTTTAAAAATATCAAAATAAACATTGATTACCCTGTTTTCGCACCATTTTTCGCTGATTGTTGACATGATCTTGAAGCTCAATATATTATTATTATAATTAATTAAACAAATATTCTTAAAATCAAAATAACATCCAGAACTTTGATATATCGCTTTAAAAATGGATTCTTTTGCTGAAAAGATAATAGTTGAGTACAGTTCACGATTATAGTTGAACATAGATTTTGGTCTATTTTCAAAAAATTCAGGTTCATTGAATGTTAGTTCTATTACAGCATTACTTTGTTGTATATTCATTATTGTTTCAATATCTATACCCACAGCGGCATAATAAAACGTACTACAGATACACACAGCAATCATTTTTTGAGTATGAGAAATTGAGCCTATTATTCCTTGTGGCCACATCGGAGTTCCATCCGTATTTAAAGTAGGTAGATTTATATTCTCGTAGTGTAGTTTATTTAATAGGTATCGCGTACAAACTCGACCACAAATAAATTCTTTTCTCCTTTTAGAACTCATATTTGAAACTTCATTTGATAGATTAAAATCTTTTGATGTTTGATAAAAATCTACTGAATTGATTTTGTCAATTTCAGTTATTGTATAAATAATATTTTTATACTTAAAAGATTTATATTCCATAATCAATTTTATTTTGTATTTTTTAAATCCCTGGGTGTTAATCCAAAATATAATTTGAATCTCTGTGAAAAGCGAAGTGAAGATGCATAACCAACTTGCTCGGAGACTCGTTCAATAGATAAATTCGTTGTTTGCAACAAGTGGATTGCTTTTCCCATCAAGATCTTTTCCTTAATCTTTAGGATATTTTCACCTTCTGATCTTAGTTTTCGATATAAAGTTGATTCGCTCATACAGACTTTTTTACAAATTTCGGCGGTTGTTATTTTATTATTTTCTCTGAATAAATTAATAACTTTTTGAGTTGTTTCTTTGTGATTAGGTAAATAACTTAAATTTTCATATCCCATAGAAATTAACAGTTTTATGATTTCTATTCTCCTACCCTCAAGTATTTCTGGAGGAGCCCAATCGATCATATCTATAAATTGTAAGACACATTTACCTAGAGAATCATTGATTGAACCTGTTGTATAACCTTCGTATTTAATCTTTTCTGTTTTTAATGGTAAATTATAGAAATCAGAGAACTCAAACTCTATCAGTAATGCCAAGTAATTAGAATTACTTGGAATATTTCTCATATCGACAGACTGCATATTCGTAAAAAAAATAAACTCGCCCACATTACAGGTGTATTTTGTTTTGTTACCCACAAGTTTATGTCCATTTAATATGATGATGAGTAGAGGCTTTAATATAGGAATATTTAACAATATTTGTCGTTTTTTTGAGCGATAAGTGGAAATGCAAGGAGAGGAATTAATTATAGCATCTAAGCTGTTAAGTTTATTCGTTATATTGTTAATCATCCGTATCACCCTAAATGATTTTGTACGCTTGCTGAATTTATTCGACTTTTATCCAAAACATACCTTTTCCATTAACGTTTATATTGATAATATCATAATTCATAATTTTACTAAGTCAAACTAAAATTAGTCATTTAACCATTAATAGCTCATCCCAACGCGTGGTATAACGCGGGCTTAGTAATTCACGTTTAATCTGCCAAGGGGCCTGTTTTCTAACGCCACCTAATTGCAGTGTATGTTTCCCCATCTTTTGATTGATGGCATCGAGTGTTTGCATCAACCTATCACTTTTTTGCTTTTGTCTACCGTGAAGCAATGGACACTGAAACATATGTAAAAAATTTTAAAACTAAAATGGATATGGAAGATAAAGCAAAGCAAATAAATCAAATATTAGATGAACGTTTAAAAAATATCTCAAAAACATACCCGAATTTAGTAATTGATTTTAATGACTTTGATGCATTACCTAATGAAATAAAAGAATACCTCTTTTCACCACCTTTAGTATTGACTGAAGATAATGCAATTATGTTTTGGAATGATTAAGCATAGAATAAAATAATAAGAATAGAAATTCGTGTTAGTAACTTTGTAAGGTTTACTACTATTTTTATATTGGAATAGCAATAAACTAAAAAGCCCACAAGCATAGGCTTTTTAGTATTTATGATTAACTATTAAATGCACTTTCGCCGTGGCTGTTAATATCTAAGCCTTCTCGCTCATGCTCCTCTGAAACACGCAAGCCAACACAAAGATCTGCAATTTTATAAGCAACAAAAGAAACAACCGCTGTCCAAATTACACACGTCATAATGCTCATTAATTGAATCCCGATTTGGCTTATCATAGTAATACCTTCGGCATAACCAATACCGCCTAATGATTCTGATGCAAATATACCAGTTAACACACAACCTACTATGCCACATACGCCATGTACGCCAAATACATCACAGGTATCATCAACTTTTAGAATTCTTTTGAGTGTCGATACGCCCCAGACACCAGCAAAACCACAAATAAGCCCAATTAACATAGCACCACCTACGCCAACAAGCCCAGCAGCAGGCGTTACGCCAACTAATCCCGCTATGACACCTGATGCTGAACCTAGGCATGATGGTTTGCCTCGTAAAGACCATTCGGCTAATGTCCATGCTAAAACCGCCGCTGCTGTTGCAGCAACTGTGTTAATAAAGGCTAAACCTGCGATCTCATCAGCATGCGTTGATGATCCTGCGTTAAAGCCAAACCAACCAATATAAAGAATTGCCGCACCAAGATAGACATAAGGTAAGTTAAATGGTTTTAGTGGTTCACGGTTATAACCAAGACGATTTTTAATTAAATAAGCGCCGACAATTCCGGCAATTGCTGCATTAATATGCACAACTGTACCACCAGCAAAATCAAGCGCACCTTCATCGCCCAAAATTCCGCCCCCCCAGACCATGTGTGCCATGGGAATATACGAAAATGTAAACCATAACACCATAAAGATTAATACGGCTGAAAAACGCATTCGTTCAGCAAAGGCGCCAGGAATTAAACAACAGGTAATACAAGCAAATGATCCTTGAAACGCCACCCAAATGAGTTCATAAATTGAGCCTGACACATCGGTAATACCAATACCCGTTAATAGAAAGTGGTTAAAATTGCCATAAAACCAATTTCCTTCACCAAAAGAGAGTGAATAACCATAAGTAATCCATAATACGGCAATCAGAGAAAAGGTTACAAGGACTTGAGATAACATCGATAACACGTTTTTGGAACGTAATAAACCGCCATAAAACAGAGCAATACCAGGCACAGACATAAAAAGTACTAAAGCCGTACAGATCATCATAAATCCATTATCTGCTTTATCAACTATGCCAGCTTCATCAGCAAAAGCAGTACTTGAAAATAAAATAGCTATAGAAAGAATAATTTTTTTCAACATAATGATATCCTTAACAATAAATTATAGCGCCGAGTCGTCAGTTTCACCTGTACGTATACGTACCACATGATCAAGTGAGGTGACAAAAATTTTGCCATCGCCAATTTTGCCCGTATGCGCTGCTTTAGCAATAGTACTAATGACTTCGTCAAGCTGCTCATCACTAATAGCTAAGTCAATTTTAACTTTAGGTAGAAAATTGACATTATATTCGGCGCCACGATATAGCTCCGCATGGCCTTTTTGTCGTCCAAAACCTTTGACTTCGGTAACAGTTAATCCAGTGATACCTATATCGGATAAGGCTTCCCGAACTTCTTCTAATTTGAACGGTTTTATAACTACAGTGACTAATTTCATCCATCGCTCCTAATAAATATGAGATACAAGGTAAACACTGCAAAGAGTGTGCCAAGAAATGATAATTCGAATTAAAGCCAGTTATTCAAGATGAATTTATGAGAAAAGATAAAAGGTAGCCGTTATAAAATTTAAGTTCAGTCGTTTAGTTTGACAGACGAAAGACAAAAATAATGAGGGTTTTCTTTGATATATTGTTATTTGGTCGTGCACTAATTTGGTGCCAATGCGTAATATTAGTGCCTAGCCATTATAATCAGTTAATATGCGTTAGAATGTTACCATTAACTTGCGATACTCGTCATAAGCAAAGTGATCTGTCATACCGCTTATATAATCTTGTAATAAGCGACACCGGTAATAAAATTCCATGCAAGCAAAACCTGTTTTATTTGGATGCAGTTTGCTAATTGCTTGTGCATAAGCGACACAATGTTTTGAAGATAATTTATGATATAAGCGCGTTTCAATAAGATAATCCTTGTGATATTTGTCTTCAACTAATTTTAAAAAATCATCGGTAGGCATATCAAGCAGTGGACTATAAATATCAAGCAATCCGCTAATAATTCGGTATCCTTGCAGTTCTATATTTTCGACCGATTCATGATTAAACACATGTTTAAAGCCAACTGTTTTAAAAATATTAAGTAATTTATATTCTGCACCGTAGTCTTCAAGTAGAGCATGATTAAAAGCACCGTGATAAATTGCTTCAATATTTTCAATAAATCGTTCGGCTGCATGCGGTACCAGTTTGCCAATGGAGTTGACGCGTAAATACATAAAAAATTGGTCGATGCCAATTGCATCATACCCACTCTGCTTTAGGTTTTCATAAGGGCGTTTAACCACTGTGTCAAACAAATCACCATTTTTAATTGGCCCCCATGCTTCAGCTAAGTGAATATAAAGCTGTTTTACCGTTAGGATTCTCTTTTCAACAGCATCTTCAAGATCGGCAATACAGTATGAGATATCATCGGCAGCCTCCATAATGTAAGTTAATGGATAACGATGAAATAGTTTGATATCAAGCTGTTTAGAAAGTTCCTCAATAAATGATTCTTCTGATAAATAATAGCCTGGTTTTTTCATTAAATATGAAAATTCAATGGGAAGCTGCTTAGACCAATAAGCTGGTTTAGAATATTTAAGAATCGAAGCAATTTGTGAATAAGTTAAATTGAGACGTAAGATAGTATGGACTAAACGAATTGCTTGCGCGTTACCTTCAAAATTTGATAGATCTTGGCGAATTTTGGTTTTAATTTCTTTTATTTTGTCATCATCGCTGTTATTGATTTCAAGCACTGGATAAATTGTAGATTTGTCAAGACCTAAGCGCTGTGTAAACCATTTATTGATAGCGGACTCACCAAAATGGCCAAATGGAGGATTACCAATATCGTGCATTAAACAAGCCATTTCAACTAAGCTTTCAATCGCCATTATACAATTATCAAGCCCATATTTTTTTAATTTTCCAGCTTTACCTAGGCGGTTGATAATTTCTTTGACAATGTAACGGCCCACTTGTTGTACTTCCATAGAATGAGTTAGTCTCGTTCTGACCACAGAATTACGTTCTAATGGAAAGACTTGCGTTTTTTGTTGTAGGCGACGAATGGCGGCTGAGTTTATGATTCGCCCACGATCACTTTCAAAACAACGTACTATGGAGTACTCATCAGACAGTGGTTCACGCTGTTTACTAGCGTAACGCTGATAATTTATTTTTTTGCCGAAATCAATCATGCTACACCCTTCATTTAATCGCCTTAATTGGTTTAACTAACTAAATTACTGTAATTCTTGTTTTGCCCATGCAATGCTTTTTTGATAATCATTAGGCAATAACGGTAATAGTTCATCTAATGCGTTCAATAATCTGTTAGATTGGTTATGTGTTAGATTTAAATGCCCCACTTTACGTCCTATACGGACTTCTTTTTCATACCAATGTAAGTGCACCAAATCAATGGCTAACCAATTGAGATTTAAATCTGTACCAATTAAATTAACCATAACTGAGGTAGTAAATACATCAGGCTTAGGTAGTGGCAGTTCCAATATTGCGCGAAGGTGTAGTTCAAATTGGCTTATCGAAGCACCATTTTGCGTCCAATGACCGCTATTATGTACTCGAGGTGCAAGCTCGTTGATCAGTAACTCGTCACCAACAATAAAGCACTCCATTGCCATTACGCCAATATAATTCAATTTATGCATAATGGCAGATAGCATTTGTTCAGCTTTTATTTGTAATGAAGGAGATTCGTTCGGTCGTACAATACTTATTTTTAATATACCATCTTGGTGGAAGTTATTGGTAAGTGGATAAAATACCGTTTCACCTTTTGCATTACGCGCACCCACTAATGACATCTCTTTTTCAAATGGAATGGCCTGTTCAACAATGGCGTTTTGATAAATATCATCTGGTACGGTGGTTGGGTGATTAATGGCTATACGCCATTGTCCTCGCCCGTCATAACCACCAGTTCGACGCTTAACAATTAATAGATCACCAAGTTCACCAAATAACTTTGGCCAATCTTGGGGTTGATTAAGCGCAAGCCATTTAGCTGTAGGTAAGCCAAGTTCATCCAGCAGCTGCTTTTGCGTTAACCGGTCAGCAATAAGCGGAAAAATATCTCGATTAATAAAATGGGGATGCTTGGCTAAAATCTGGGTAAATGGGGTATCTGACCATCGTTCAATTTCAGCTGTTATTACCGACTGTTGATATGGAATGTCTTGCGGATGAACATCGAGTCCAACTGGGTAGACTTTTATACCTAATGGTTCGCCAGCTTGCTTAAGCATTCGTCCTAATTGTCCGTTACCAAGTACACAAACGGATTTAAGTTTCATATTATGCATTCACTCTTGGATCAGGATGATTTAATACATCATCAGTTTGAGTTAGTCGCCATGTTGATAAGCGTTGATAAACCGTTTTATCATGTAAAGCGAGGATCTGTGCGGCAAGCAATGCTGCATTAGCAGCGCCAGATTTACCGATTGCTAAAGTACCAACAGGAATCCCCTTAGGCATTTGAACAATAGAATAAAGACTATCTACACCGCTTAGTGTAGCACTTTGAACCGGAACTCCTAACACAGGAACGAGTGTTTTGGCGGCTAACATACCGGGTAAATGAGCTGCACCGCCAGCGCCAGCGATGATCACATCAAAACCTTTTTGCTTAGCATCTTCAGCAAAGCGAAATAATTTATCGGGTGTACGGTGTGCTGAAACAATTTCAACATGGTAGGAAATAGTCAATGCATTTAGAACATCTGCAGCGTGTTGCATGGTGTCCCAATCACTTTTAGAACCCATGACAATGGCAATTTTAGGTTGAGTGTGCATAACGAATGTTTGAATAATTAAAATAGGATGTATGTAAAGTATACACTAAAATTTAGGGGATTGGGATAGTAAGGATTTTATCTATTGACAATAAACACACTGAGGGAAGATAGTATAATTTGAATAATCAAAGTGATACCGCCGAATAGTATCGGCGATAAAGGAAATGTTAAGCTTTTACAGCTGCCACAATTTTAATTTCGATCAGATATTCCTTTTTCATCAATTCAGCTTGCACTGTGCAACGAACTGGCGCACTCCCTTTAGCTACCCATTCATCCCACGCTTTATTCATTGCAGCAAAGTCACTTTTATTGACCAAAAATAATGTCGCATCCAATATAAGTGATTTATCACTATTGGCCCGTGCTAATAGTTTATCAATTTCAGCCAACGCACTTTTAGTTTGTATATAAGCGTCATTTTCAAGTTCAGTAGGAACACTTGTGTAATAAATCACGTTATTATGAATCACAGCTTCAGACCAGCGATCATCGGGATCAATTCGTGTTATTGTCATTATATTTTCCTTGTTAGATGCGTCATTAAGACACTTTAATAAAATCCGCACGTAATTTTTTTATTTCATCACGTAGTACACCCGCTTTTTCAAATTCAAGATTTTGAGCCGCTTCATACATCATTGCTTCAAGCTCTTTCACTTTTTCCTGTACATCTTTAACAGATACATACTGATACGGTTTACCTGGTTCAAACGCTTGTACTTTGGCTGTCGATTTCTTAGTACTTAAACCGGCCTCTAATATATCTTTAATTTCTTTACGTACTGATTTTGGTGTGATGCCATGTGCTGTATTAAAGTCTTCTTGTTTTTGACGACGGCGAGCAGTTTCGTCAATTGTTTTTTTCATAGCAGGAGTAATTCTATCAGCATATAATATCGCTTTACCATTCACGTTTCGAGCTGCACGTCCTACAGTTTGGATAAGTGAGCTTTCAGAACGCAAAAAACCTTCTCGGTCAGCATCTAATATTGCGATTAAAGAAACTTCAGGTATATCTAGACCTTCTCGTAATAAGTTAATTCCCACTAGTACATCCACTTTTCCTAAACGTAGGTCTCGAATAATTTCCATTCGTTCAACCGTGTTAATATCTGAATGCAAATATTTGACATTGACATCATGTTCTGACAAATAATCAGTTAAATTTTCTGCCATCCGTTTAGTAAGTGTAGTCACCAAAACACGCTCGTCATTGTTAATACGAATTTTGATTTCAGATAACAGGTCATCAACTTGTGTTGCAACCGGTCGAATTTCAATAATGGGATCTAATAGTCCTGTAGGTCTAACCACTTGTTCGATAATTTCACCACCTGACTTTTCAATTTCGTATTTGGCGGGTGTTGCTGATACATAAATAGTTTGTGGCATAATATTTTCAAACTCTGCAAACTTTAAAGGCCTGTTATCTAGTGCAGATGGTAAACGAAAGCCGTATTCAACCAGATTAAGTTTTCGCGAACGATCGCCATTATACATTGCGCCTATTTGTGGAATCGCAACATGCGATTCATCAATAAATAATAATCCGTCTGGCGGCAAGTAATCAAATAACGTTGCTGGCGGATCGCCCGGATTACGTTGGGCTAAAAAGCGTGAGTAATTTTCGATGCCAGAGCAATACCCCAGTTCGGTCATCATTTCAATATCAAATAGTGTTCGCTGAGTTAAACGTTGTTCTTCCAGTAGGCGATTGTTATCTAACAATACTTTTTGACGATCTTTAAGCTCTTGTTTAATTTGCGCAATGGCATTTTCCATAATGTTTCTTGGCGTTACATAGTGTGTTTTTGGATAGATAGTAATCCGTGATACTTCATTGATACTATTACCTGTAAGAGGATCGAACATAACAATACGATCGACCTCGTCATCAAATAACTCTACGCGCACTGCAAGTTCATCTGAATCAGCAGGAAAGATGTCTATCACATCCCCTCGAACACGAAACGTACCACGACTAAAGTTGATTTCATTACGCGTGTATTGCAATTCGGCCAAGCGAGTTAAGATTGAACGCTGATCAGTTATCGTGCCTTTTGTTAGGTGCAATATCATTGACATATAGGTTTCTGGCGCGCCTAAACCATAAATTGCCGATACCGAAGCAACAATCACCACATCACGTCGTTCTAGTAACGATTTAGTGGCAGAAAGGCGCATCTGCTCTATATGCTCATTGATTGAAGCATCTTTTTCAATAAATGTATCGGTTGAAGGTACATAAGATTCAGGTTGATAGTAATCGTAATAAGATACGAAATACTCAACCGCATTTTCAGGGAAAAAGGCCTTCATTTCGCCATATAACTGAGCTGCCAGTGTTTTATTGGGCGCTAAAATGATTGTTGGGCGGTTATGCGTAGCAATAACGTTTGCCATAGTAAACGTTTTACCTGATCCCGTTACGCCCAATAATGTTTGATGAGCAATTCCATCTTCAATATTTTGATTAATTTTTTTTATTGCTTCAGGTTGATCACCAGCAGGCTTAAATTCGGAACATAATTTAAATTTTTTCATTACATCACAACCTAATATTTTACCTATTAATAAAAATTATCCCCAAAAGGACTTGACCTTTAAAAATCTTCTATTTTTCGTTCAGTTCCCTTTCTTATGTATAAAAAAATCAATAAATATATACCTTGATTTATAATAAATGATTGATATTAAACAAAAAATATTTTTATGATTAAGTTGCAATCAAATCAAGAAAAATCCTGATAGTGACTGAGGTTAGCGCTTTTTTCAATAAACTACTAACAGAGTTATCCACAGGTAACGGGGATAACTTCATAAGTGTAACCTTTATAAACTTTTTTCAAATATCAAGATAAATTTTCATAAAAAAATCCATTTTATTTTTATGATTTTCCCTATTTTTAAACCTGTTTTTAATAGGTTTAACTAATTATTTCGCTTAACTGTTCAAAGCGATATTGATAGCTATCATCAAAGTCACGAACAAAAGTTAATCGATGAGTGATGCATTTAGGCGCATCTTCTGCGTGATGAGACACAAAGAGTAACTGCGTATGTCCTTCACTAATTAAACGATCTATCCAACGTTTGACTAATTCTCGATTAAGATGGTCTAACCCTTGCAATGGTTCATCTAAAATAAGCAGTGTCGGATGTTTGACTAAAGCTCTAGCTATCAAAACTAATCGTTGTTGTCCCCAAGAGAGCGATTGAAAAGGGTTATCCGCCTGCGTCTGTAAACCTAACAACTGTAACCATTCGTCAGCCAATTTAGCTTGTCTATCACTGGTAGTTTGATAGATACCAATCGAATCAAAATAGCCAGACAATAGCACTGTTTTAACACTAGAACTAACGCGGTAATCCAAATGTAAGCTACTGCTGACATAACCAATATGGCGTTTAATATCCCATATGGTTTCGCCCGAACCGCGTTTTCGACCAAATAAAGTAAGATCATTGCTATACCCTTGTGGGTGATCGCCAGTGATTAGACTTAATAGCGTCGATTTACCTGCACCATTAGGCCCAACAATGTGCCAATTTTGTTTGGCTTTGACTTGCCAAGTTAATCCATTAATAATTGTTTTATCGTCATAACGGACATAGCCATTATTTAATATGACTCGATCTAATTGATCTGCTAATCGTGTTGGTGATTCATCAGCTTCTGGTAATGGCATATTGGGTATATTTTCCAAATCTGCTAATTGCTTAACTGTTGCATCGTTTAATATTGTGCTCTTCGTATCAATTTTCAAGAGTTGACAATCAGCTAGTAGACCAATATTTTCGATAAAATCAGGAATTTCATTAAACCGATTTAGAACAAGAACAATAGTAATGTTTTGTTTTGCAAGATCAGCAAGAATTTTAGCTAAATTTGCACGTGATACCACATCTAAACCATCAAATGGCTCATCTAATATCAAAAAATCAGGTTGCTGCATCAAGGCTCGGCAAATTAAGGTTTTGCGTGTTTCGCCTGTTGAAAGATATTTAAAACGTCTGGTTAATAGGTGATTAATTCCAAATTGTGTTGCTAATTGCTGACAAAGTTGTTGATTAAAATTATTTTCTTGAATGATTTGTTCAGTAGTTAAGCCTATATCATTTTCACCTTCACTTAGCATATCAGTATTATTACGCTTAAATTCATCATCAATCAGCTTTTGAAGTTGTTCAAACGAGATACGGATTATAGATTTAAATTGATTGATAACTTTTCCAGTTAATAATTTTTGTTCTCCGGCTAGTGCTTTAGCTAGTATGGATTTACCACTACCATTACGTCCCACAAAAGCGACATGCCCCCCTTGCTTGATTAATAGCGATGCAATAATAAAAACTTGGTAATCGCTAATTTTAAACTGTGCGTGTTCTATTTGTAGCATGATAACCTCATATTGCTAAACTAATGTTGCAACAATAATATGTTGTGGATGAATAAATAACGTAGTTTGTTTACCTACGGTTAGGGCTGATTGTTTAACTTCATCAGCTAATTTACTAGCATAAAGCACGACGCCAGAAGATAATAAAAAAGCAATTTCACTCCATTTGCCATCTGTTGTGATCTGTTCAACGGTAACCGACAAGAGATTCTTATTCGCGTTCTCTTTTGTATTTACCCATTCAATCAGCGGGGCTTTAATTAGCAATAAGACTGTTTTATCAGTACTCAACTTTAACCGTTCAATACTTGGCTGAGTAATGTACGCTGTTAACTCAGTTTGGTTATCACTGAGCAGTACAGTAATAAAACCAGCAACATCACTTGTGTGAATTTGCTTAACTGTGCCATATAACTGATTTCGAGCACTGGTCTGCAATGACAATCTTGCAGTAGTTTTTAAAATATCATCTAATGGGACTTTGTCATCACTCAGTATGTTAAATGCATTTTGTTGCAACTGAGTTAATAGATCATAAAGTTGAATGAACCTAACAGCATAAGCACTGAGCTTTGTGCCTCCACCATTTTTGCCACCAATTGCGGTAATTAAAAAAGGATTAGGTGCTAATTTGTTAATTTCATTGATAGCATCCCACGCTGTTTTATAACTAACGCCAATTTGCTTGGCAGCCTGACTTAATGAGCCAGTCTGTTCAATTGCTTTTAACAGTGCAATACGTCGTGGATCAGTAAATAACTGTTGCTGAATATTCAATGTCAATAAAATTTCAGGAGAAAACATAATTTAACACCATGAAGAACCAACTAATCAATTTGGAGGAGATAAGAGTGTTTATTGTAGACGCTTTTTCATATTCATTCAAAACAAGTTAAAAACATCATTGATTGTTTTGTGACGTCTATTTAATTGTACTTTATGAATAAATTTTGCTAATATCGATATGTTTTTTTTTATATAACGAATGGGTGGTTAATGAAAATGTTCTATTACAACCGAGGATTTTAACAATATTGATAACCCAAATTAACCTACTTTTATTGTGAGGAAAAAATGAAAAAATTGATTGGAGTTGTTGGGGCTATAGTACTGATGGCGATAACCTTTTTTACATCAGCTGCTGAGAAAATAACTGTATTTGCCGCTGCATCATTGACAAATGCAATGCAAGATGTCGCTACCGCTTATAAAGCTGAACATAAAGACGTGGATATTGTGTTTTCTTTTGCTTCATCATCAGTATTAGCAAAACAAATTGAACAAGGTGCACCTGCCGATATCTTTATGTCAGCCGATCAAAAGTGGATGACTTACCTTATTGAGCATAATATAGCGAAAAATAAACAAGACTTATTAAAAAATGGATTAGTGCTTATTGCCCCAAAAAGTTCACCATTAGATAACGTCTTAATCAATAACAATACCAATTGGCAAGCGATTTTACCTAAAGACGAAAGAATTGCCATTGGTGATCCAGATCACGTTCCCGCGGGGCTTTATGCAAAACAATCTCTCTCTAATTTAGGCGTATTTAACAAATTATTACCACAATTTGCCCCTGCTAGCAATGTGAGGGACGCTCTGATGTTAGTTGAGCGTAACGAAGCCGCCCTTGGCATTGTCTACAGCACCGATGCCAAAGTAAGCGATAAAGTGAAAATTATAGGGGCTTTCCCTGCAGATACATTTAAGTCTATCGAATACCCAATCACGTTATTAAACTTAAAAGCAAGTGACTTTTATCAATATTTAAACTCACCACAAGCTAAAGCCATTTTTGAAAAATATGGATTTATAACTAAGTAACTTAACAAGTGAGTGATCTAATACAAATATGTTATTAACTGAATTTGAATGGCAAACATTACTACTTAGTTTAAAAATAGCCACTGCAGCAATTGGCTTTAGTTTACCAATAGGTATTTTAACCGCTTGGATATTGGCACGCTGTCAATTTTTGGGTAAATCGCTATTTGATAGCATTGTGCATCTTCCTCTTGTTTTGCCACCGGTAGTATTAGGTTATGTATTGTTAATAACCATGGGGCGACGAGGTGCAATTGGTGAATGGTTAACTCAAAATTTAAATATCAGTTTTAGCTTTAATTGGCAAGGTGCAGCTTTAGCTTCAGCAGTGGTTGCATTTCCACTCATGGTACGTTCTATTCGCTTAGCCATTGAATCGATTGATATACGACTTGAACATGTGGCTCGCACCCTTGGTGCCCATAAATGGCGAGTATTTCTAACTATCACTTTACCTTTAGCTTTTCCGGGTATTTTAATGGGAATCGTGCTAGGCTTTGCTCGTTGTTTAGGAGAATTTGGTGCAACAATTACATTTGTATCAAATATTCAAGGTGAAACTCGGACCTTACCACTCGCAATGTACACGATGCTACAAATCCCTAATGGTGAAAACAGCGCCTTACGGCTATGTATCATTTCGATTGTACTGTCAATCATTGCACTTTTTTTATCAGAATTGTTAAATCGATGGCATAAGAAGAAGCTAACAGGATAATCATTATGTTAAAAATACAGGTTAGCAAACAACTTGCTTCGTTTTCGTTCCAATTCAATCATGCGATAGGTTGCCAAGGTATTACCGCTATTTTAGGCGTTTCAGGATCGGGAAAATCAACGCTAATCAACCTTATTAATGGATTAATTAAACCCGACCAAGGTTATATCAAACTCAATAACACACCACTGGTTGATTGCGATAAACGCCTATTTGTTGCCCCAGAAAATCGGCAGATTAGTACTGTATTTCAAGATCCATTACTCTTTCCTCATTATAAAGTGATTAAAAACCTAACTTATGGAACTAAACACTTCAATCCTTCAAAATTTGACGAAATAGTGAATGTGCTTAATATTCGTCCATTATTAAATCGCTATCCCGCAATGTTATCGGGCGGCGAAAAACAGCGGGTGGCAATCGGTCGAGCACTATTGACTAATCCTTTATTACTATTGATGGATGAACCACTTTCCGCCCTTGATATGCCCAGAAAAAAAGAGCTATTAACATATATCGATAAGTTAGCCAATGAGTTAAATATACCGATTATTTATGTAACACATAATATTAATGAAGTTAAAAAGATAGCCCATAATGTGGCCATTTTAGATCAAGGCAAGCTGATTGAGTTTGGTAAAGTCGAGCATGTTTTACAAAGTGATTATTTAAAAGAATGGTTATAAAGAGCTAAAGTATTACTATTTTGTTCTTGTTTGATATATGTCACACCATCATGCCATGCCCCTAGCACTATACGAGTTGCATGGTTGCCATCAATTTGAAAATGGTGTGTTGCAGGTTTGTGGGTATGACCATGCACCATAATATCTGCATTATGTTCTATCATTACTTCCACAACCGCTTGTTGATTGACATCCATAATAAATTCAGATTTAGCCTGATTATGCAGGCTACTTTTTTGTCGCAATTTAGCTGCAATGTTAAGCCGAACAGAGCGTGGAAGTAATAAAAACAGTTTTTGCAACCATTTATTATGCATAACTTTTCGAAATTTTTGATATTGAGAATCGTCAGTACACAATAAATCGCCATGTAAAAAAACAATATTCTTATCTTGATTAGGCAAACAATTAATCTCGGGCAATAAAATCATATCGCTCTGCTTAGCGTACTTTTTCCCTAACAAAAAATCGCGGTTGCCATGCACAAAATATTTTTTGATATTACGTCGTGATAGAGCTTGTAATGCCTGCGCAACTTGGCAATGTAAGTTTGTTCTCACATCATCCCCTACCCAATAGTCAAACAAATCACCTAAAATGTAAAGTTCACAATTATCGGGGAGAGTATGTAAAAAAGACAAAAAGCCTGCGGTTATACCCATATAACCATCAGGCTCATTATCGGCTAGATGAATATCAGCAATAAAATAACGAACAGGATTATTCAACCGTAACACTCGTAATAATGATATCTTCTACAGGAACATCTGAATGCATACCGCTACGTCCTGTTTTAACGACTTTGATTTTATCAACAACGTCAAGCCCATCAACGACTTGTGCAAAAACACAATAGCCATAGCCATTAACATCAGCAGAGCGGAAGTTAAGATAATCATTATCAACCACATTGATAAAAAATTGCGCTGTTGCAGAGTGTGGATCTGATGTGCGAGCCATCGCTAAAGTGCCACGATCATTTTTTAGTCCGTTATCTGCTTCATTTTTTATTGGTGATTTTGTTTTTTTCTGTTTCATACCGGGTTCAAACCCGCCACCTTGAATCATGAAATTATTAATAACACGATGGAAGATTGTGTTGTTGTAAAAACCGTCTTTGCAATATTCAACAAAATTTTTAACGGTTTCTGGCGCCTTATCGTCAAAAGTTTTGATTTTAATATCACCTAAATTAGTGTGAAATATAATCATAACAGATTCCTTTTTTTATTTAATATACATATTTCGAGCAAAAGTAAGCTTTAATCAATTTGACTTACTTACTAAATTTTTCACATGCTTCAAGGGTGTTACTCATTAACATAGCAACAGTCATTGGACCAACACCTCCAGGCACTGGCGTTATCCAGCCAGCCCGTTTAACGGCAGCCTCAAAATCCACATCGCCAGCTAATTTACCATCTGGCAGACGATTGATACCAACATCAATAACAATTGCGCCTGGTTTTATCCACTCACCCTTAACATAATTGGGAATGCCAACTCCTGCAACAACAATATCCGCATTACTCACATGTTTGGCTAAATCAACAGTACGGCTATGAGTAATGGTTGTTGTACAACCTAATAACAATAATTCTAATGCCATTGGACGACCTACAATGCTTGATGCACCAACAACAGTAGCATTTAATCCTGATAAATTAATACCTGTTGATTCAAGCATTTTAACCACACCATATGGTGTACATGGTCGTAAAATCGGATCGCGTTGTAATAAGTGACCAATATTGTAAGGGTGAAAACCATCAACATCTTTACTTGGATCAATACGTTCAAGTACCTTGGTTTTATCAATATTATCAGGTAAAGGAAGTTGCACTAAAATACCATGCACATCTGGGCGTTGATTAAGTTCATCAATTAATGCCAACAACGCATCAGTGGTCGACGTTGGGAAGTCATACGCAAATGAAATAAAACCAACATCATCACAAGCTTTTTGCTTATTTTTGACATAGATTTTTGATGCGGGATCTGAACCCACTTGAATTACTGCAAGCCCAGGAACAGATAAACCTTTTTCAATACGTGTGTTAACTTTATTAGCAATGTCAGTTCGTATTTGTTGTGCTAATGCTTTTCCATCAATGATATGTGCAGTCATAAGCTTCCGTTTAGCTATCATAGTAAAGGCATCATTTTCGCAAAAGTTTTTATTAATGTCTATTTACTTATGAATAGATTGATTAAGTTGAGTTAATATTTCTTTGTATTGCGCATCAATATTGGTAATCACTGAACAAATATGAGCATCAAAAGCTTTTAATTTAGGTTTTTGAGCTTTCCACTCATTTTTAGAGATTTGCTTAATTGCACCTAAATTTTTAAAAAAATCGAAATGCAAAATACTTCCTCCCACAATATTATAAAAAATACGCTGACCAATATCTTCGCCATCTTTTTTTAGGTTATTGAAATTTTGGTAAGAAAATCGTGTATTGCCATTTTCTGTAATAATCGAAGCATGTAACAACTTAACTAAACGTTTATATAATTTGTTTAGTTCACTTTTTAGTTCATTATCGTCGCCCAATTGATTTTTTATCGCCTGTTCAAAAGTCATTTTCACATCTAATAAAAGACTTAACGATTGTTGTTCTAATTGCGGTAACTGTTGGCGTAAATCTTGTTGAAATTGAACTAGTTTTTTTTGTAATGGCGGATTAAGTGTTACTGATTGTTTATTTAAAACAACTATTCCATTTGGCATGATAGTGAAATCATTTTTATTATTAAACATATGCACACTTTCTTTGCTAATTGTAATATCATAACTGGGTTTAACCCCACACTCTTTTTTAGCAGCAAATACGGTGATAGGTAGTAATAAAGCAATCAACAACAATTTTTTCAGCATATTCATATCCAGCGAGTTAATTAATGAAGATTATAACTTCTACCTAACAATTAACATAATAAAATAAAATGAGTGCTATAATTTTAAAAATGATAATCTTTCAACACTCTAATTGCTTTATATGATATTTTAGCTAGACGCATTATATGCAATTATTCGTATTATCCATTATACGCCCTCTTTAAGAACATCTATACTTTGCTCAGTTATTCAGTTTTTTCCTAAAAGAATCGACACACTCCCGTGAAGTGCTACCCACTGCATCACAGCACTCGTAGTGCTAATTTGCACTTTACGAATAAACGAATATCGGACATAACTTAAGCCAAAACTATTGGAAACTCGATTTAGTTTTTGCTAAACAGCATTATAAACACTTGTCAAAAACTTTCAGGTAACTATGTGTTTTAGTATAAAACTACTTGTATTTGATTTGGAATAACGATTTTATTTTGAGTTTAATGGCAATATGCATAAACAACGAATATTCAGCAATTCAAAAAACAAAAAAATAATAGGAACGTAAAACATTTTATGAGGTTTTTAGAGAATTATTTTAGCCATGAAGTTTAAACAATTCGGGGGTTTCCTACATTTTAAGTTATATTTTTTGTAAAAAATATTCAGGATCCTATACCGTTCGGTGATTAATTAAAGCTCTACAGTATCTATTAAAGCGTATGATAAACATCGTATCAATCAAAAATTTACGAAATCTATTTGCCCTCCAGAATGGTATAACCGAAAGAGAGACATATTTTCTTGGTGATATAACATAATCAACAAATAGTTAGCGATTTAGAAGTTAAAAATACCCCCTCATGTAACAACAGCGCATTGCAATACGCTGTTGCAAGTTTAACTTTTTCTAATTTTTCAGCCAATCCGATTTTTATATATTAATAATATAATTCGATATTTTTATATATGTTAAAGCTATATTAATGCTTACATGCTATTTTACCAGATTCTCCCCTTTCTGCCTCACGCACAGAAACATAACCTGATAGATTAACTGTAAAATAAATATTATACTGAGCATAGTTTATTTCTCTAGTCCAATAAAGAACATAGTAAGTATTCTCTGTAGGCCAATTAGATTCAGGGTAGTTTTTACCTGATACCCAGCCCCATTCTCCCATAATTGAATCGCCAATAGATCGAGTAAAACTATTGGGATAAATACTCCAATTTCCATTTTCTGCAACATTAATTGCGGGAGAATTAGTATAATCTTTACGTAAAGGTATATTGTTAACTCCACCACATAAATTAATTGCAGTGGATAACTTTATATTTTCATTCTTATGCGGTTCTAACCATACCGAGGTTGGATTAAATATATAATCATGAATGACAGAAGTATCTCTTTTTAAAGTCGCTCTCACCGTGACATTTCTTAATGGTTTACTATTAAGTTTTACCACACCATTTTGATCAATTGATACACCACCCCCTGGGTTATTGATTACTTGATAACGATAATCATCTTGTGCACCAGTCATCACTAATTGAAATTTAGCCCCAGGGAATCCTGTTGTTGGAAATTTTTTACCTGATGCTATTGGATTAGCTTTAAATCCCCAATTAGGGACATAATCAGCACTATACCCTCCCCCAGAATCAGGATGTCGGCTTATATTAGCACCATTCCAAGCCCAAGGTCCTGAAACTGGGTTAGATGCAAGATTAGGATCATATGTTCGCCATTGTTGATTCGGTGAAATAATTACATCATTTGGTTTGGCATAACAAATTTGTGATCTGGGTGCGATTTGATAGGTTTTGGCTAAGGTTACTTGATCACTTTCATTTGGAATACCATACTTCGAATAAGCTTTGACTTTTGTCTGAATTATCAGTTTTAATGGCATTGAAAAACCACTGCCACAACCTATCGCTTTTCTCCTATCAGCACCAATTATTCGTCTTCCGCTATTGTCATACCACCAATAATCAGTTTTTTCGACTTTAAATGGCTGGTCTGGATCTGCATTATCGCCATCTATATCTCTATAATTCTCAGCTCTATCTAAGTTCATCACCGTATATGTCTCAATCTTGAAATCATTCACGCTCAAATTACCGTCAAACTCTTTCACCTCTGAGGATTTTATATTATCACTAGCTTCACTATAGAAAATGCCATTGACGGTAAAACCATGTTTATCTGCACCCGATAACACAACTACTTGTGGTGCCTGACCGATAATAAAGCGACTTGAAGTGGCGCTGAGTATTGCATGGGATGAACCAACCATCACTAATTGTAATAATATTAAACTTGTTTTAGTAAATTTCGGTTTTAAGCTAGACGCAAATTTAATTATTGAGGCAGTAAAATTAGATTTACAATTGGAACATTTTAAATTAAATGGTAACACTAAATATAAAATTTTTTTCGGTAACATTGAAAAAAAATAATTAACTATCCCATGAGTCTCGTGTCTCAAGTCAGAACTGTGTTTTATCATATTCTTGCTAATCCTTATAGCTAATTTTGTTTATTTAACAATACAACAAGATATGCAATTAAACGCATAATAGTGTAACAAATCAAACATCAATTGGATAACTAACTAGAATAGATGATCAACTATATAGTAAAATATAATGCTTGTAATTTATTTTTTTGTAAAAAATTGTTAAGAATGGCATATGATGAATTTTAATAAATAGAAATATTTTAAATATTAAATCTAAATTGCAAAAAAATGAGCAAGTAAATTCAAGTTTTTATGAATAATACTCAACCATCTTTCTAATCTCACTATCAATAGGTATAATCTATTTAATCAACTATATTTTTTTGCTTTTTTTTCTTTAAAAGTTAAGTATAGTAAGGTTATATTTAAAAATAAATGATTAGAGGTAAAAAATGTATACAGTAATTTTTGGGCGTCAAGGTTGTCCTTATTGTGTTAGAGCTAAAGAGCTAGCCGAAAAACTATCTCAAGAACGTGATGATTTTTCTTATCGTTATGTAGACATTAACGCTGAAGGTATTACTAAAGAAGACCTTTCTAAAAGTGTTGGCAAACCAGTTGAAACTGTGCCACAAATTTTTATTGATGAAAAACCGATTGGTGGCTGCACTGATTTTGAGGCCTATGCGAAAGAGCATTTAGGGCTTTTTAAAGAATAAATAATACACAACTTTTTGAACCAAAAGCCACCTTTAAGTGGCTCAGATTGATGACAAAGAACTCGCTTTTTGGCGAGTTCTTTGATCTAATAGAGAAGAGTCCATGATAAGAGGAATTCTTCTATG
>NZ_WTEV01000035.1 GCF_009795885.1 Gilliamella sp. Pas-s25
CAGGCTAATAAAGCACTATTTGAATATATTGAAATCTATTATAATCGGATACGCCGTCATTCAGCTAATGGCTGGGTATCACCTGGACAATATGAACAACAATATTACCAAAACGAAAAAATGATAGAGGTGGGCACTGTCTAATATTTTGGCGAGGATCAATTTTAATCATGAAATGTAAATAACTTACTGTTTTTTTATACTTAACTAACTATATTATTATACTAAATAACGATTATATAAGCTGTTTATCGCTAACTAAAACCACATCATAATTATTCGTCATCTACAACGCCATCAATGAATTTACCTTTGTACCATACCATATTTTTATACAATATATTATCTTCACCAATCACATGCGGGTTTTCTCGAATAATATTATTTCGGTTTAACAAACACGCGTTATATTCATCGTCATTACATTTTCTGTGCTCTTGAGTATCCATGTTTTTAAACTGACAACTATTTTTTATATTGATATATTTGTATTTTTGGTAATGATAAATGCTTTGTATTGTAGTTAAGACTCTTTGCTGTTTTTCATTATAATCATAACAATTTTTTTGACCTGTGGCCGATTTATCTTTTGGATTAAAATAGATATCGCTCCCCCACAAGTTTGTGGCAATAAATTTTCCTTTGTCATTGATATAGTAGTCATAATTTGCTCCTATTCTGGCACTTGAAGCATATTTCTTGATGGCTAAATCAAGATTTCCGTCAAAATTGATATCTTCTAGATGAATACTGTTGAATTGGTTGTAGCTATAATTCAAATTCTGTATTTTTTGCAATAATTGGTGATTACTTTTGGCATAAACATTAATACCAACCAGTTTAATTTTTGCTTTTTTCTGTTTTGATAATACCGCAGTAAAGTAGAATTTATCTGATGAATCTGCTTGTAATAATTCAAGGTGATCAAATTCATCATCTGCTTCATCACTTATTTCAAACTGTTTTTGCAATTTTACTGGGTATTGTTGATTTTTTTTACCATCAAACCAATAACCAATTAATGTCTGATTAAATAGTGTCTGCCCACTATGATTAAATTTGAAATAACTGATTGAGTTTTTCATTTTTGGGCGATTATCATTGTTATCAAAATAAATATCTTTATCATCATAAAGTTTTAAACTAGTTTGCTGGCTAACTTCATCGCATAAGTTCATTAGCAGACAATCATAGGATAAAACATGTTGTATCTGTTTGTGATCATCTTTATCGACCCAAAAAGCTTTTACTGTGCTCAAATATAACGTTATTTCTTTATCCTCCATATGGCCTTTGTAAGCATAAGTAAAACTCAGTACAGGAAAGGAGAGTATTACAAGCAAAGCAAAT
This sequence comes from Gilliamella sp. Pas-s25, assembly GCF_009795885.1. Classification (GTDB taxonomy): domain Bacteria; phylum Pseudomonadota; class Gammaproteobacteria; order Enterobacterales; family Orbaceae; genus Gilliamella. The sequence goes on from NZ_WTEV01000035.1 coordinate 1,351, forward strand.
AGTATCTTTTTCATTGTTATTATTTCGTTTCTCTTAATTTCTTATTTCAATGTGATATTATAGTCTTTTTATATAAATTGAAAGATATTAATGGTTTAATTCTAGCATATTAGTGACCAGTTCAACTTAGCTAAAGTTTTCGTTTCAGTGATATTGAACAATTTGCATGCTTGATGTTTTTAAATTTTGATATGCCACATTTTATCTGTTAGGTATTTTCATGATGCAAAAATGATAAGTATAAAAAAAAATTAAAAAAATCTTACAAAAAGTCAGTAAAGAAAACATTTTTCCATTAAAATACTGTTAATACTATTTTATTTAAATAGTATGGTGTAATTGATTAGTTTATAAGAACTAAACTAACCGATTATATAATATTAAGAAATTAATAAAAATAAGTATGAGGGATCATAAAGATATGATTAATTATGGACTGAGCCGAGTATTTAGGGATATTGATGATTTTATTAATTATTATTTTTCAACATTACCCCAAAGTGCTTTATATTTAGTATTGCCTTTTAACGTTAAATCCTCCAATTATAGATCTAACCTTATTACCAAAATAGTAACATTGCCAGCTAGTTTAAAACCGAAATTCATTAAAACGAGTTTAATCTTATTATCACAATTGGCTATATCAAGTTCAACTTATGCGATACTGACAGCGACTTCAAGTCATGTGATTACTGGAAATGCACCGCAAGTGGTGGCGTTATTGAGTGCAAATAAACACGGTTTTGCGGTTAACGGTGTTTTTTATAGTGAAGCGAGTGACACGCTAAAATCCGATGAAGTGAAAGAATTTGATGGTAATTTAACGCTGAATGATTTTAAAGTCGCAAATTATACATCAACAGACCTAGATAGATTTGATAATTACCGTGATTTAGATGGTGATTACGCCGATCCGCAACAGCCGTTTAAAGTGGACTCGACTTATTATTGGTGGTATGACAATAGTGGAAAACGCATCACTGGCGCTGATATAAGAAAAGCGATAGGTTGTGGTAGTGGCTTCTCAATGCCATTAAAGCTGATAATTCAATCAAAAGTAAAAACATATTCTGAGTATGGTATTCCAAAAGAAAGCGAACAATTAATCTTATCCAAAACCTATCAAATTGCAGCAAAATCAGAGCTATGTTATGCCAAACCGAATAGTGCAATTATTTATCCTGAACATCAGTGGGGTAAACTTGGTGATAATCCAAATTTGAATTATCGAATGTATTGGAATTCGCCAGATGGTCGAACAAGATCAAAAGGTGGGGGTGGTTATACTCAAGATTATGTGCCGGATTATGGGTTTAAAGCAGTTACTCATGTATCTGGAGGTAGAAATTTTCCGACAACGGGCTTCCCCGGTGCTAAATTTCAATTAGTAATGGCGGGAGCTCAAACTGATTATCGCTATCAGATCATCAATAACCCCGGAGGCGGAGTTTCAATTGATGAAAATGGTATGGTTAAATTAACTAGTAAACCAACGGGAACTGTCACAGTAAAAGCGATATTAAAGAGAAACCCATCTGTAAGTTATGATTATAGCTTTAATCCCACAAGTATTTGGGCGATTCCTCAAGGTGATATAAAAGGAGTCTATGATACTGCGGTAAAACGATGCGGTGGTAGTAATAATGTAGTTGGTCGATATGAGTTAACAAATGCTCCTTTTACCTCTAGAGATGACGATCCAGCTATTTTTTTGGGGGGAATTCTTACTCGAGCAATTGATGGTTCATTATTTAGCGAGTGGGGATTTATTAATCAAAAGGCTTATCCGGATTCTCAGTGGCGTGGTGGTGTTTATTGGACACGAGATCGATCATCTTACTCTACTCGTCAATATCATATATATGCTGATTCTGGACATGTGGGGGAAGGGGATGATAGTTGGAATAATTACATAGCGTGCAAGGGATAGCTTAATTGTTTATCTTCATTTTTACAAAATTGGCAGTGTTGTTTTATTTTTGTAATTATACTTTATTTAATGACACTCACAGCACAACGACCTTTAATTTGTGTAGTCTGTGATTTTGTTAGCACCAAGATCGTAACTGGCACGGTAAGCGCTATTACACTGAAAATTTTAGAGAAAAAATAACTATACGTATTATTAATAAACCAGAAATCTGTAGTAGGATAAATTATTTAAGCTTGCTTGATGATGTCTTTTTAATATATCTGTCCTCATATATTATCAATGAGCTCTATGGGCAAAATTTGAAACTTTCTGGCAATATGATTAAAAAATTAGGTAATCGCCTAATAATTTATTGTGCTTTTCCGAAAATCAGATAAAAAGACGTTTTAGTGATGCATAAAAAACCGAATGGGGGATATCAAGTAGTCGGTGATTTTGATAATTGGTCTAATGCTTTTTTTAATCTGCAATAATGCATTTTTCTAAACAATCCAGTTTAGCAACAAAGTTAATTGATTCTAATTTTTTGTTATCAAAAAAACTATTAAATAAAGAGGACTTGCTGTCACATTAGCCATTCTTCGATCATTCGCCTTACTTGCTCTAGGTTGTTAAAAAGATATAAATCTAAACAGTAGATTAAAGCTATGTAAAAAAGAATAATGATATAGCTCCAATATACCTTAATTAAAAACAGGTTGCGTTTTTAAAAATAGACAGCGACAGGGTTATTTGTATGATATTACCGAGAGCTTTATTGAAAGCTTACAAAAACAGCTATTAAACAAAAGAGTTCACTTAGTCATCAATGTGGGATTAAGATAAATATGTAGGAATAAATTAGTACATTTTTTGTAAAAAAAGTACTAAAAAATCATTGGTTTTATTGATTTTTTATATAATTTCAAGGTAAGCTTAACTATTTTTATAATAGCAGATCTTCTATTTGTAAATTAAAGCGCAGTTCCTTTGGACGGAATAAAGAATTGCGCTGTATCAACCCCTTCAATTTGTAATAGCTGTATTTTCTTATCTATTCCACCCGCATAACCGGTTAAATTCCCCTTTGCGCCAATAACACGGTGGCAAGGAATAATGATTGATATGGGATTATGTCCAACTGCACCGCCTACAGCTTGACTAGACATGCTGGATTTGTTTGTTTTAAGGGCGATCTGTTTTGCGATATCACCGTAAGTTGTGACCTTGCCATATGGGATATTACATAAAATTTCCCATACTAGCTGTCGAAAAGGAGATCCATTTGGCGCAAGCTTAAGTTGAGATAGATCCTGTTTCTTTCCTAAAAAATAATCATCAAGCCATTTTTTTGTTGAGTTAAAAATGGGTAAATTAGGTTTTTCTTCGGTTTGTGTGTTGAGTATATGACCAAAATATTTTTCGCCTTCAATCCAAGCTCCGACTAACTTATTTTGTTGGCTAGCTAGGGTAATTAATCCTATTTGAGATGAATAGTTGCATAAATAAAACATGTTGACCTTTTAGTTATATTTAATAAAAATGATGTCAAATTATGCTTGTTTACGGAAATAAATACTACAAATTTATTGATTAATATTATCCTTAAGTGGTAAATGGGATATGGCTCATTAGCGAGCCATATATTTCAAGGTTATTTAGCTTGATTTTTACCTTTTTCAACGTAACTCATATCACCAAGGCTTTCGACAATAAATTTACCATCGTCGGTATAGCGAATTTTAGTGACACTGGCGTTGCCTAATCCTGCTGTGATTGGTGTATCTAGCCATTCTTCAACCATCGCCATAATTGCCATACCATGAGAGACTACTAAAACGTTACCGCCACCTTGCGCTTTGGCTGATTCCGCAATGGTTTTTAATGATGCTTGCATACGCGTTTTTACTTTATTGTAGTCTTCGGCTTCGCCTGATTTTTCAACTGCGGCAATAGCATTCATCATTTTTTTTAGGGTAACTTTACCTTTAGCCATATCATCCATTAGATCTTTATCAGATGCATAACCTAAATATTTTGCAGCAGGTGTCCACATATTAGGATCAAGATCACCTTCATACTCACCAAAACAGGTTTCACGTAATCCTTCCATTTCATTAATTTGAACTTTGTCGCCTTTAGTTTCTAAAACAATGCGGGCAGTTTGTCGTGCTCGACCTAAATCACTGGAATAAGCCGAAATAAATTTAACATCTTTTAAACCGCGTCCTAGCTGCTCGGCCACTTCAACCCCTGGTTTGGTTAGTGGCGTATCAGACCAGCCTTGAGCACGATGTACGTTATTAAACATGGTTTTGCCATGTCGAGTCACATATAGGTAAGTATCATCAGCAAAAGCTTGTGATATGCTTAATATTAAAATAGTTAATGAACTGATTGCTATAATAAATTTTTTCATTTTTCTGTCCTCTTTATAATAAGTTAAATCGGTAATCAATAACCGTTTCTGCCGAAAGTGTAGGTGAGCGTTGGTATTTTCCATGTCTAAGTTTTGGAGTAAGGTCTGATGCACTTACTGTTTTGTAAGACCAGCCATAACCAACTTTTGATAAAATAGAGAGATTTTTAAACACACCGCTAGTTGGTTTCCATATATCAAAAAGGTTTATTTCGCCATTTTTTAATGTATTGTGTTTGTAGTTAAATTGGCCATAATTCATATAGAGACCTGTACTATTATCTTTAACAAAATCATAACTCATTACTGTGGTTAGCACCAGCTCGCCATCTCGTAAATAGTCAGCACCCGCAGCAGCTAAACCATTAAAACGCGCACGGGTATTTTTACCTAAATGTCGATTATAATAGCCGATAGCGTTGTGTTTGTTGGCATCAGTGTAGGCTAATCCAACTTTAATGCTCCAGTCTTCTTCTTTCCATTCTGCATCGGTTGCATAATGCCACGCATGATCTTCAAACTCTTTTTTATTTTGTTTCATGGCATTATAATTATCAAGCGCATAACTCCCATAAAATTGTCCGCCTAAAATTAATTTTTGCATTGGTTTATACGATAATTCAATCACATGACGCCTTAGATAATCTTTGGCAACCCCATAAGAATAATCTAACGTAAGATCTTTATCTTTATAAGCGATTTCAGCAGTTGAAATATTATCAATGACTTTTTTACGATCGGCCGTTAAAAAATGCAATTTTTTAGCAGATTCTCGAGGCAGGGTACTATCGATATAGGCTAATGAAAAGTAGACATTATCATATTTTAGTGTGCCACTATAACCCAAATAACTATTGCGTGTAAGGTGTTTTGATGAACTTATAACACCAAAATCTTTTAAGCTATGCCAACCCGCTTTACCATTGAAATTAACTGTATTATTGCCAAATTTAATTTTTGCATAGCGTTGAGTCACTTTATTAAAACCGTGCGCATTATGTTTGTTGTAACCTTTGCCATCATTATAAAGTAAATTACGTGTTGCAAAATAATCACTAGCACCTAATTTTATAGCGTTGTCATAGGTGAAATCAAAGCCAATGGTGTTGAATAAATAGCCTGATTTATAATCAAAAGTAAATACTTGTCCCCATGCACTGTGTACTTCTTTGGGCTGGGATGCATTTTCTTTTAAATACTTCCAATGATTACGAGTAGAAAATTCAAACTTAGAATTTTTAAAAAATTGGTTATTTAAGAGTGAATTATTGGTTATTTCATTTGCCGATGCCAAAGAGCTCGATACCCCAAACAGCATCATTGTGAGATATTTTATTTTCATTGTTATTTTTCCTAATCGTTTTTTATATTAAAAAAAACCTAAATACTAAATCAGAGAACAACTCTCTAATTAACATTTAGGTTTTGCCTGTAACAAACAGTAACAATCCAATAATTTAAAGTTAAGTTTTTAATGGGTTAATGTCATTATGGGTGAATTAATAATTACTCGGTTAGTTTCATTTGTTGCTGATTTAGTGCTTCTTTACCTTTATTAACATATTCTATATTGCCAATTTCGCTTACGTTATATTGACCATTTTTATAAATAATTTTGATGACGGTTGCATTCGCTAGTGGTTTATTTTTATCTTTATTGTCAGTTAAATCTGAAATCATAGCCTGCATTGACATTCCTGAAGAAATAGCAAGAATTGTTTTTTCATGATTGTTGTGTGCGTTTTGTACTATAGTTTGTAACGCTGCTTGTGTTCTTGTTTTAACCTGTTGGTAATTTTCGGCTTGGTGTCTTGGATCTGTTTTTGCAATTGAATCTATCATCACATCTATAGGAAGATTGCCAGCTTGGTATCCTTTATAAAAGGCATCAACAGAGTTGTATCCAGATAGTTTCATACTCGAATAGACCATTTTAGTATTTGGTCTACCTTCAAAACCACCAAAAAAAACTTCACGTAAACCTTTAAGTTCACGAATTTTATAATCTTTAACTCCTTTTTGTTCAAGAAGCACTTGCATCGTTTCACGTTGTCGTCCTGCATCACTTGTATAATAAGCATCAAACTGTATGTTTTTAAATCCTTCACCAAGGTAACGAGCAAGTTTAATGCCTTGATTTGTCAATGGTGTGTCGGCCCAACCTTGCACTAAATCATAAGTATTAAATAGAGTTTTTCCATGACGAGCAAAATAGATTGTGACCTTATCATCAATGTTATTATCTGTTGCTATAGATGGATGTTGTGCGCAACTTGTCAGTAAAGTTACAATAATAAAACTGTTGGTTAATAAAAGTTTTGTTGTTGGTTTTTTCATGCGCTATCCTTTGGATAAATAATAGGGGATTAATTGCGATAATCCCCCTTAAATCATTTTATTCTTTTAAATTTTCACCTTTCGATGAAATCACGGACTGATACCAATAAAAACTTTTCTTTTTATAGCGATTTAACGTACCTGTACCATCTTGATTTAAATCAACATAGATAAAGCCATAACGTTTAGTCACTTCGGCTTTTGATGCACTGATAAGGTCTATTGGCCCCCAACTGGTATAACCCATGACTTCAACGCCATCGTTAATCGCTTGCCGAATTTGCACTAAATGATCATTCATATAATTAATTCGATAATCATCATTGATAGTGCTGTCTGCTTCTAATTTATCTTTGGCACCTAAACCATTTTCGACAATAAATAGTGGTTTTTGATAACGTTCATAAAGTAAATTAAGAAGGTAACGAATGCCTGTTGGATCGATCTGCCACCCCCATTCGGATGCTTTAAGATAAGGATTAGGCACCATATCTAAAATATTACCTTTGGTTTTTTGAGACTCATCGGATGTTGCACAACAGCTCATGTAATAACTAAATGAAACAAAATCGACGGTTTCTTTTAGATCTTGTTTATCTTGTTCAGTGATCTCAAGCTTAATATTATTTTCTTTAAAAAAGCGATTCATATAAGTTGGATAATGACCACGCACTTGCACATCACCAAAAAATAACCAACCATGATTTTCTTGATGAGTAGCCCAAACATCTTCGGGTTTCGGGGTAAGCGGGTAAGCCACTGCGCCTAATAGCATATTGCCAATTTTGGCATCAGGGATCATTTGATGACAAAGTTTAACCGCTCGGCTACTGGCAACTAATTGATGATGGATAGCTTGGTAGATTTGTTGCTTGGTGCTGTTTCTATCCAAGCCGACCCCCGTAAACGGTTCATGTAATGACATATTGATTTCATTGAAAGTTAACCAATATTTAACTTTATCTTTATAACGTGCAAAAACGGTTTTAGCATAACGAGTAAAAAATTCGATTACTTTGCGATTACCCCAACCGCCATATTGAGTGACAAGATAATAGGGCATTTCATAATGCGATAAAGTGACTAACGGTGTGATGTTGTGTTTTGCCATTTCGTCAAATAATTTGTCATAAAAGGCTAATCCAGCTTCATTGGGTTGTTCTTCGTCGCCATTAGGAAATATACGTGTCCAAGCAATTGATGTTCGTAAACAGGTAAAACCCATTTCGGCAAATAGGGCTATATCTTCTGGGTAACGATGATAAAAATCAATGGCATTGTCTTTTATGCTTGTAATACTGGTTTCGTTTCGATCAATGATGTCACCAAATAAACCATTTGGCGTGCAATCTGATGTGGATAAACCTTTACCATCTGTACGGTAAGCGCCTTCAACTTGATTGGCGGCAATGGCGCCGCCCCAAAGAAAATCATTAGGAAATTTTGTTGACATATTTTACTCCTTCTTTTGGGATAACGCTAATAAAGCCTCTCCACTTTGAATATTGTTCTTTTCAAAGATACAGTGTATATCTTGATAACTATCACTGTTAGTAATGATAATTGGTGTGGTCACTTCAAAACCAGCTTGCTTAATGGCGTCAATGTCAAAGCTAACTAATAGATCGCCTTTTTTTACTTTGCTACCTGCTTCGATATGAGCCTGGAAATATTGACCGTCTAGTTTAACAGTATCAATACCAATATGGATCAGTATTTCGGCACCGCAATTAGTTTGAAAACCAATTGCGTGCTTGGTTCTAAATAATGACACAACTTCACCATCATCAGGCGCTACAGCTTGCCCAATTGTTGGGATGATTGCGATACCTTTACCCATTAACTCGCTAGCAAATGTCGGGTCATTAACCTCACTTAATGCAATGACTTTTCCGGACATTGGGCTGTAAATTGTAGTATTATTGGGGGTATCAATGTTTTCATTAGTAATATTATTTGACGATGAAGTATCGCTTTCATTAGTTTGAGATTTATCTTTAGGCATACCAAAAAAGTAAGTAGCTAATGTTGCAATGGTAAATGAAAGAATTGAAGCAACGACAACAGCATAAAATCTTGCATCTATTCCTTCCGGCGGGATTAATTGTAAAAATGCAAATATGCTAATAAAGCCAAATGAATAGGTTACGGTGTGATAATAACCGACAATAGCACCGCCAATAGCGGCAGATAAGCAACCAATCACAAATGGTTTTTTTAATGGTAAATTAACTCCGTAGATTGCAGGTTCAGTTACGCCAAAAATGCCAGACAATACCGAAGAACTTGCTAATCCTTTAAATTGTCTATCTTTAGATCGTAACATCACAGCTAATGCTGCACCAGTTTGAGCAAAGACAGCAGGGAACAGAATTGGCAACATAAAATCTTCTTGATAAAGTGCGATGTTATTCATGGCAAATGGCACTAATCCCCAATGAACACCAAAGATCACCATGATTTGCCAAACAGCGGCTAAAATCATTGAAGCAATAATAGAGTTAAGTTGATAGACATAGATAATACCTGAGGCAACTGCATCACTTAAAATAGATACAACAGGACCAATAACCGCAAATGTTAAAGGTACCGTAATTAATATACCCAGTAATGGAGAAATAAATTTTTTAAACGAATCATGCAATATTTTATTAAAATTTCGTTCTAATACTGAATAGAACCAGCTCGCCAAAATAATCGGGAATACTGATGAGGCATAGGGAATAAGATTAATTGGAATAGAGAAAAACTCAGTTTGTAATTCTAGAGCTCCTTTCATCATACCGACTATATTGGGATGAACTAAAGCCCCTCCGAGTGCCATGCCCACATATGGATTTCCACCAAATTTTTTCACGGCAGAAAAGCCCAAAATAATAGGCATGTAATAAAAAGGAGCATCGGCAATGGCAAATAGGAAGTTATAAGTTGGTGTTTCAGGGGTAATAATATCGAGAATTTGTAACAAAGATACCAAACCTTTTAAAATTCCTCCTGCAACGAGAATAGCTAGTGCTGGAATAAAAATACCAGAAACTAAATCAATTAATTTAGATAGCACACCTAATTTTTTGCCTGATTTAGACTCCAAGCTAGTATTTTCGTTGAGGTTGGTTAATTGCATAATATCGCTAAATACGTCTGCGACATTATTACCGATAACGACCTGAAATTGCCCGCCACTTTGTACAACAGTAATTACACCGACCTGTTTTTTTAATGTATCTGCATCAGCTTTGTTATCATCTTTTAATACAAATCTTAGGCGAGTAGCACAATGCACTAAGCTGATAACATTGTCCTTTCCCCCAACATGCTGAATGATTGATTCGGCAAGCTCTTTGTTTTTCATACCTTATCCTTATTTTTAGAACAAAAAAAAACCTAGCCCCCCCAAATTTTGGGGTTCTAGGTTTTGCTTGCAAAGTAAGCCGTATTAACTTTGCAATAACAATCCAATTAATGATTGGTTTAGACTAACATAAATTTTAAAGCTAAGTAAGATTTATACAATAATAATGACTAAAGTGTGATTTACTTCACATTATGTTTCAGTTCGGTGCGTAATCTTTCAATATGAATCGTTAAATATAAGCTTTCGTCATCAGAAAGCGGATGTTGATATTGTTGTATTAAATGTAAATCTATCTGTTTAGTACAAAGATAGGCAAGTTTATATTTTTGCCGAACTAATTCATACAAAGAATTATCTTGTGGTATTTGTTTGCTGTGACTTAGTATACGGTGAGCAAAAAATTTTAAATGAGTAACAAAGCGCTGATAAGATAAGCTGTTTTCGTCATATTCAAAGTTAAAATGATATTTCACAATATTGAGAATTTCACGCATAATTTTAGTCATATTGACAATATTGGGCATCGTGTCATTTAATTGTGCATTGACGATATGAAAAGTAATAAAACCAGCTTCATCTTCAGGTAACTCAATGGATAATCGCTCTTTTATTATGGTTAAAGCATATAAACCGATCTGAAACTCTTTAGGGTAAAATTTTTTGATTTCCCACAAAAATCCATTAGGAATATCAAATCCTTGCTTATGGCGCTCAATGGCAAAATGGATATGATCGGTCAGTGAAATATAAATGCTGTCATGTAATTTACCGTCTATGCATAGTTTGGCATGATTAATAATAACTTCGGAAGTGGTTAATACTTCAAAGGGAATCTTTGAAAGCAATTCTTCAAATTTTGGGTATGTTTCTTTATTATCCAAAGAGAACTGCTTTTCTATAAGACTTGTATCGATTAAATCACCCGTATGCTTTTTAAATCCAATTCCACGACCAGTGACAATTAATTCATTGCCTTTCGCATCAAGGGTAACAATAACATTGTTATTTAATATTTTATAAATTTTCATTGGGTATGATCAATTCCTTATGTTTACCTATTATGAGTCGCTATAAAAAAATCGGAAGCAAAAAAATAAAAAAATGTGATAAACATCATACTATTTGAAAAAATATAGTTGCCCTTTTTTGTTAGTATAAAAAAGCCCCGATAGTATTAACCTATCAGGGCCGTGGTCAGTGAATATTATTTTACTATTATTGTGCTAATAATTTATTCATGGTTTGAATAAATTTGCTTGGATCGCTAAGCGAGCCTTTTTCAGCAAGTAAAGCCTGATCAAGTAATAGTTCAACCCAATCGTTAAAAGCGCTTTCGTCTTGCGTATCGGCAATACGTTTAACCAATTTATGATCTGGATTGATTTCAAACGTGTATTTGATTTCCGGCGCTTTCTGACCTGCTGCTGCAAACAATTTAGCCATTTGTGTACTCATTTCGTCAGCGGCAGTGGTGACAATTGCTGGTGTATCAGTTAAACGATGCGTTAATTTAACGTCTTTCACTTTATCGCCTAATGCGGTTTTGACTCGTTCAATAAATGGTTCAAGTTCTTTTTCAACTTGTTTTTGCTCTTCACTATCTTGATCGGCAAGTTTTTCGATAGATTCGTCTGATTTACTAATAGATTGGAACTGTTTGCCATCAAATTCAGTTAAATTGCTCATCATCCATTCATCAATACGATCGGACAATAATAATACTTCAATGCCTTTTTTACGGAATAGCTCAAGATGAGGACTATTTTTAGCAGCACCATAACTGTCAGCGGTAATATAGTAGATCTTTTCTTGATTTTCTTGCATACGGCTAATGTAATCATCTAACGCAACAGTTTGCGCATCGCTATCAGTGTGAGTTGACGCAAAACGAAGTAATTTAGCAATTGCTTCACGGTTGGCAAAGTCTTCACCAGTACCTTCTTTTAATACTAAACCAAACTCACTCCAGAACTGTTGATATTGTTCTTTATCGTCTTTGGCAAGTTTTTCAAGCATTTGTAACACACGTTTAGTACACGCATTACGCAAGTTTTGGGTGATTTTGTTGTCTTGCAAAATTTCGCGCGATACATTTAATGGTAGATCATTTGAATCAATTAAGCCTTTAACAAAACGTAAATAGTTTGGCATAAATTGTTCTGCATCATCCATAATAAACACGCGTTGTACATACAGTTTTAGACCGTGTTTATTATCGCGATTCCACATATCCCAAGGTGCTTTTGCTGGGATATAAAGTAGACTAGTATATTCTTGCTTACCTTCTACGCGATTATGGCTCCAGCTTAATGGGTCAGCAAAATCGTGTGACAAGTGTTTATAAAATTCTTTGTATTCTTCATCAGTGACTTCTGATTTGCTACGTGTCCAAAGTGCTTGGGCTTTGTTGACTTTTTCCCACTTAACTTCTTTGCTTTCTTCGTCAGTGGTTTGCACTTCAACAGGAAGTGAAATGTGATCAGAATATTTGCTAATGATAGAACGCAAACGCCAATCGTCTAAAAACTCTTTTTCGTCTTCTTTTAAGTGTAAAGTGATTTCGGTACCACGAGTTTCTTTATTATCGTCAGATATTGTATATTCACCTTCACCCGCTGACTCCCACTTAACCGCTTCGTCAGCTTTTGCAGTGGCTGCGCGTGTTCTAACAGTAACTTTATCGGCAACAATAAAAGCAGAATAAAAACCTACACCAAACTGACCAATTAATTGACTATCTTTAGCCTGATCACTACCAATCGATTCTAAAAACGCTTTAGTGCCTGATTTAGCAATTGTACCCAAGTTTTCAATCACCTCATCACGTGTCATCCCAATACCGTTATCGGCAATCGTTAAAGTGCCGGCTTCTTTATTGGTCGAAATACGTACACCAAGTTCACCATCACCCGCATATAGATCTGGATTTTCAAGTGCTTTAAAGCGGAGTTTGTCGGCCGCATCAGATGCGTTAGAAATAAGCTCTCTTAAAAAAATCTCTTTATTTGAATATAAAGAGTGAATCATTAAATGTAGAATTTGTTTAACTTCGGATTGAAATCCACGAGTTTCAGTGCCTGTTTTGCTCATTGATTAATACCTCAAATATAATTAATTAGCTCAAGTAACGTAAAAGATAAAATAAGCGATATTTAATTTGACCTTTTTGTTTAGGTGTCGCTTTGTAAAATTATCTTTAGCGTTATTTAAGCATAAATAGCTTAATGGTTTGATTAATTGATGTATTGTTATATGGGAATAAAAAAACGAATTTCAAGGGATAGCAGATATAAATTTTATAGCATAACTTTTCGTAAAAATTTGAATTATGCCTCATAACTTGAGAAAAAGTGGAACTAGAAAAAAATTGCTGTATTAAATTTACTCTATTTATCACCTATAAAAACTAGCAATTGTCATGTTAGGTTTAAACAAGTGTCGATTTTATTTGTCAAAGTTTGATTTGTAAAAATTATGTTTTTTTATTTGGGCGTACTCTGACATTTGCTGTACATTTAGATAATTTAATTTCGAATAAATTAATAGATTTTATTAGGTTTGATAGCTTAGTGTGTCCATAATTTTTAACATTAAAATCAAGCTTGGTATTCTTAATATGGGTGCCAATTTGATCTAGTGGTGCCCAACCAAGATTGTTTTTTGTTTTTTCAATAGCGCTTTTAATAAGATTAATTAATTCTGTATCTGATTTTAATTTATTTGAATTTGTATCTTTAGATGCAGGTATAGAAGAGTTTTTTTCAAGTTTTGTATTTGGGCGTATTCTAACTCTTACTGTAGAACCGTCTAATTTAAATTCAAAGGTATCAATGTTTTTTATTAAACCTGATAGTTTAGCGTAGCCATAATTTCTAGAATCAAAATCAGATCTAATATTATTCATATACTGCCCAACTTCTCCTAGTTGTGCCCAACCAAGTTCATCTTCTTTTTGTTTAATAGCATTTTTAATAAGAGCAATCAACTCGTTATCTTGTTTTAATTCCTCTGGAGTTTTACGTCCAAGAATATTTGAAGTTAGGTTTTTTTCAATTTTAGTTAAATTTTCAAGATAGATAAATTTATCACATGCTTTTCTTAATGATTCAGGAGTTTTATTAGAGCCAAAACCATAAACAGCGATACCATTTTCTCTTATGCGAAGAGCAAGCCTTGTAAAATCACTATCGCTAGAGACAATACAAAATATATCAAAGAGATTGCTATATAGTAAATCCATAGCATCAATGACCATAGCCATATCTGTAGCATTTTTCCCTTTTGTGTAAGCAAACTGTTGAACAGGAGTAATGGCATAAGGTAATAATTTTTCTTTCCATTTATTTAGCTGAGGTGAGCTCCAATCACCATATAGGCGTTTAACACTAGTGATCCCATATTTAGCTATTTCATCAAGTAAAGGCGCTACAATATCAGAAGATATATTGTCTGCATCAATAAGAACAGCTAATTTTTGGATCAATTTACTCATTTCAGTTATTTTCCTATAAAAATTATATATATATTCTAGTTATCGTTATCAATGTAAAGTAATATACATAGCCATTATCTTATGCTGATTGTTTTAACTTTAAACAAAAGACCTTGATTGATAAAGGTCTTTTTGTGAAAACTAAATTTGTAATGGGCTTTTATAAAAATCCATAAACTAAAATTATGACAACCGCAATAGGAACAATGTAACGAGTTAGCACGCTCCAAACACTAAACCAGAAATCACTTAAATTTAATTCTTCGCGGATGCGTTTTTGATTCATCATCCAAGCACCAAATACCACAGTGCCTAAACCAGTTACTGGTAACATGATTTTACTAGTTAAATAGTCTAATAAATCAAAAATATGTTTATCAAAGAGTTTAACGTCGGACCATAAATTAAAGGATAACAAACAAGCAATACCTAAGCTCCAAATGACAATACTACTTATGATAGTTGCAGCTTTTCTGCCTAATGGGGTTTTTTCTTCTAATAATTCAACGGTTGGTTCAAGTAATGAAATAGACGACGTCAATGCTGCAAAAGTTAGGAAAATAAAGAATAATATTCCTAAAATAGTGCCACCAGCCATGTTACCAAATGCAATTGGTAGCGTAACGAAAATAAGGCCTTCTCCTACTGCTGGCGGTAAACCGTTAGCAAACACTAAAGGAAAAATAGCTAAACCAGATAATACGGCAACAATAACGTCTAATATCACAACTGTACGTGCGGTTGACAATAAGTTGACGTCTTGTCCTAGGTATGAACCATATGCCATCATAATACCCATACCTAACGATAAACTAAAAAATGCATGACCTAATGCCGCTAAAATAGCCTTGCCATTTAACGCTGACCAATTAGGTGAAAATAAAAATTCACATGCAACACCAAAAGATGAACCGCTAGCATAGGCCGCATAGCCAACAAGAATTAATAATAAAATACCTAATCCTGGCATCATCAGCTTACAAGCTCGCTCTAAACCAGCACCAACGCCTAACGCAACGATAAGTGCAGTGACGGCCATAAATACGGTATGCCAAGTTAATAAATGGCTTACATTACCACGGAAATCATCAAAAATTTGTTGAGTAATTGCACCATTTACCCCATCGAATGAGCCTTTGGCCGCTATAAAAATGTAATCGGTAGCCCAACCCCCAATAACGCTATAAAATGATAGAATTAGAAATGAACCTACTACACCAATAATGCCAACCCAACGCCATGATTTAGAACGACCTTCTGAAACCGCCACATCTTCCATTGTATGAATTGGATTTTTTTGCCCACGACGGCCAATTAGCCATTCTAAAACTAAAATTGGCAGACCAATTATAAACATAAATAGCAAATAGGTAAGCACAAACGCTGAACCGCCCATTTCGCCTGCCATATATGGGAATTTCCAAATGTTACCCAACCCAACAGCAGAACCAGCCGCGGCAAGCATAAACCCCATGCGCGAGCTCCACTGGGAGTGGTTTTTTTTCATAGTTCCTGTACTCATGAATATTTTTCCTTGACTCTTAATTGTTTAACTTTAGTGTAAGCAAATGTCTAAAATTTTTTTATTAGATGAATAAAGCCTTAAATCATGCCATGAAATGCGTATGGAAACAAGGAATCATTAAAACTATAAATATAAATAGCAAGTTAGCTGTTAAGTTTTATAATGGCTTGAATTAAATTTTTGACCACCTATTTATTATTTGTTTATGGATAAATTTATATTTTCCCTTTTATTGCTAATAGTGATGGCTTAAAATGGTTTTTTATCAATTTAGTTTACACTTTAAGGTTATGGAAAGTTGCTATGTCACAAAATATTGATTTTAATGAAATAAACAAATTTTCGCAATTAGCTGACCAGTGGTGGGATCCTAATGGAAAATGTAAGCCTTTGCATATCATCAATCCATTGCGTGTCAATTATGTGCAACAACAGTGTGGGCTATTAGATCAAAAAGCAATATTAGATGTGGGCTGTGGTGGTGGCATTTTATCGGAAAGTTTAGCGAAGCTTGGAGCGAATGTGACTGCCATAGATCTTGCAGATGAATCATTAGCAGTGGCACAACTCCATGCAGTGAAAAGTAATTTATCAATTAACTATAAAAAACAGACAGTTGAACAACATGCCGAGCAAAATCCTGCGCAATATGATGTCATAACGTGTATGGAATTGTTAGAGCATGTGCCAGATCCATTTTCAATCATTCAAGCCTGCGAAAAATTACTTAAACCCGGCGGTAAACTGTTTTTATCAACCATCAATCGTAATCATAAAGCCAAGTTATTGTTAATTTATGGGGCAGAATATATTGCACGATTAGTGCCTAAAGGCACACACGACTTTAATCGCTTTATTCGCCCGTCAGAATTAATGAGCTGGATTGAACTTGCTCGATTGAATGTTAAAGACATTATTGGTATGGAATATCACTTACTTAAAAATGAATTCAAATTAGGCCCCAATGTTGATGTTAATTATATCATCACAGCACAGAAAGCTGATTAGTTTTAAAAATGTGATCTAATTCTCAATTTGGATATTTTTCACTGTATTTTTTAAAATTTCCTCTATAATTTCGCATGTTACCGATAACACGGATTTTTTATTTTAGAGGAACTATTTATGCCGTTAATAATAATTGCTATTGGTGTAGCGCTACTACTTGTTTTAATGTTACCACTTCGTGTAAATGGCTTTATTGCTCTGATCCTTGTGGCACTTAGTGTTGGTATAATGGAAGGTATGCCAGTAATGGATGTTGTAAAGTCCATTAAAAATGGGGTAGGTGGTACACTCGGTAGTTTAGCCTTAATTATGGGCTTTGGGGCAATGTTAGGAAAACTACTGGCCGATTGTGGTGGTGCGCAACGTATCGCAACAACGCTTATTGATACATTTGGTGATAAAAAAATTCAATGGGCTGTTACGCTAACGGGTTTTATTGTAGGCTTTGCGCTTTTTTATGAAGTTGGTTTTGTTCTATTATTGCCATTAGTCTTAACCATTGCGGCCACGTTACGAATATCGCCACTCTATATTGGTATTCCAATGGCGGCTGCGTTATCGGTAACCCATGGCTTTTTACCTCCGCATCCGGGACCAACTGCAATTGCTGAAATTTTTCAAGCTGATATGGGGCGGACTTTATTATATGGTACTATCATTGCTATTCCAACGGTGATTTTAGCTGGACCAGTATTAGCAAGACTACCGTTTATTCGTGTAATTAACCATCCAATTGAAGAGGGTTTATATAACTCTAAAAAATTCACTGATGATCAAATGCCAAGTTTTGCGGTGAGTGTTTTTACTGCGTTAATTCCTGTTATTTTAATGTCGATTCGTGCCGTTTGCGATATGACTTTAGATAAAGGACATGTAGTATTACCTTATGTGGAATTTTTAGGCGATCCGGTCATTGCAACTTTAATTTCAGTGTTAGTCGCAGTATTTACCTTTGGGATTTTACGCGGTCGAACCATGGCTGAAATTAATTCAACTTTGGTTGATTCAATCAAAATTATTTCTATGATGCTATTAATTATTGGTGGTGGCGGAGCATTTAAGCAAGTGCTTGTCGATAGTGGTGTTAAAGTTTACATTGAACAGATGATGCATGCATCGAATGTTTCACCAATTATCATGTCGTGGTTAATTGCTGCATTACTGCGTTTAGCGCTTGGTTCTGCAACTGTTGCGGCATTGACAGCAGGTGGCATAGTATTTCCTTTAATTGCTGCAACAGGGGGGAGCCCTGAACTTATGGTGATTGCCACAGGTGCTGGTAGTGTGGTGTTTTCACACGTTAATGATCCTGGCTTTTGGTTGTTTAAAGAATACTTCAACTTAAGTATTACTGAAACCATGAAATCATGGTCACTATTAGAAACAGTGATTTCAGTTTGTGGATTAGTAGGATGCTTAGCTATTAATATGTTTATCTAACAAAACTATAATAATTTATTATTTGCCTCATCAGTACTTATTTAATTGGTGAGGTATTTTTAGCCTATCTTTATTTAATCGGAATTGATTTGATGTTTAATTTCTTTTTATTTGAATAAAAAAGAAATTCCACTAGCCTTTTGCGATAAAAGTAAGTAGAATGCCTCGGCAATATTTTATCAACAATCCAACCAGTGGTGAATATTGTCATGTCTCGTATAGTTAAAGAAGCTCTCACGTTTGACGACGTGTTATTAGTCCCAGCTCACTCAACGGTATTACCTAATACAGCTGATATTAGTACTCAACTTACTCAAACAATTAAATTAAATATTCCAATGTTGTCAGCAGCAATGGATACAGTAACCGAATCTGAATTGGCCATCGCACTGGCGCAAGAGGGTGGCATTGGTTTTATCCACAAAAATATGTCAATTGAAAACCAAGCCAATCATGTAAGGCGCGTTAAAAAACACGAAAGTGGTATAGTGCAAGATCCGGTATCCGTCTTACCAACCGCAACCATAAAACAAGTTACCGATTTAGCTAAAGAGTATGGTTTTGCTGGTTTTCCGGTTGTGACTGAAACTCAAGAACTAGTTGGTATTATTACCGCACGCGATGTCCGATTTGCAACTGACCTATCTTTACCAGTTACTGCTGTGATGACACCAAAAGAACGCTTAGTGACTGTAAATGAAGGCGAACAACGTGAAATCGTACTGCAAAAAATGCATGAACACCGTGTTGAAAAAGTCCTTGTGGTTGATGCTCGATTCCACCTAAAAGGCATGATCACCGTTAAAGATTACAATAAAGCGGAACAAAAGCCTAACGCTTGTAAAGACGATAAAGGACGCTTGCGCGTGGGTGCCGCTGTTGGCGCAGCAGCAGGGAACGAAGAACGCATTGCTGCATTAGTTGAAGCGGGTGTGGATGTTTTATTAATTGATTCATCACACGGCCATTCAGAAGGTGTGCTTGAACGTATTCGCCAAGCAAGAAAGGCTTATCCTGATTTACAAATTATTGGTGGTAATGTAGCTACTAGTGAAGGCGCTAAAGCCCTTATTGATGCAGGCGTTAGTGCCGTTAAAGTGGGGATTGGTCCCGGCTCAATTTGCACAACGCGCATTGTAACCGGCGTTGGTGTACCGCAAATTAGTGCTATTATGGATGCTGTTGAAGTGGCACAAAAACACAATATCCCCGTTATTGCAGATGGTGGCATTCGCTATTCAGGCGACATTGCCAAAGCCATCGCAGCAGGTGCTTGTTGTGTGATGGTTGGATCAATGTTTGCCGGCACCGAAGAAGCCCCAGGCGAAATCGAGCTATTCCAAGGTAGAGCGTATAAATCATATCGCGGAATGGGATCGCTTGGTGCAATGGCAAAAGGATCTTCTGATCGTTACTTCCAAACTGACAACGCTGCCGACAAACTTGTACCCGAAGGCATAGAAGGGCGCATTGCCTACAAAGGTCTATTAAAAGAGATAATTCACCAGCAAATGGGTGGATTAAGATCTTGCATGGGGCTGACCGGTTGCGGAACAATTGATGAGTTAAGGACTAAATCCAAATTTTATCGCATTACTGGCGCAGGCATGAAAGAAAGTCATGTACATGATGTACTAATTACCAAAGAGCCACCTAATTATAGAGCTGGTGCATAAAAAGGAGGGATGCCTCCCTCTTTTTATTTTATATTTTTATAACTGGTGGTTTGGTTAGCTTTCAGATGTTTTGAGCTTTTGGTTGAATAAATCGCAGCAATGACAACGTTCGAAACCCAACCACTCAAATTATAGCTAAACATCGCTACCTAGCCCCTAAATTATCAAAAACATTCAGGTGAATCTTTGATTTTGTTGTTATTTTAATAAAAAATTAAATATTTCAATTAGTTAAATTTTTTCGTAAACTTGATCAAAGTTACACTTAATTAATTTTTGTCCAAAAATCCCCCAAAAAGCTAGCCAAGCTTTTTTAAAACGGTTATACTTTCACCGATTTTTAAGAATAAGCTTATTTAATAAGCAAATAGATGTAAAAAATCGAAATAAAACATAAATTTACTTGACAGGTGAACCGTAATGCATTATCATTTTAGACACCAGCACTGGCAAACCTACGGCTTAAATTTATCAAATAGACGCATCAGACGAGTTTCTTTTCTTGCCTCGTTTATATTCTCGAAGTTATTTCTCAAATCACTATCAAAATTATCCCGAAAAGTCCTGTTGGCATTGTTTTTATTGTCATGTTTATGGCATTTGCCGGCATTAGCGGGCCAAAATGGTCGAGGGGGTAATCGTAGTGATGCTTATACTATTACCACCGACGAACGCCCCAGCAACTATCTGGTTCGTTACCCCAATGTTGTACCGAGGAGCTAGAGACATAGAAATCCCTGACATATGGGATAGTTATTTGGGATTCATCTTTAAAGACAAAAACATCAATCCCGCATCATACGCGCTTAATTTTCCGACTACGGGGGCAAATGGATTGTATTTTGATTTAGTCATATATGGCTATGTAGATGGGTTGATATGGACGCCCGTGACGCATGAAGGAATTACCGCGACAGTGAAACAGATAACAAGAATGGAGAGTTTGGCTCGGAATCGGAATTGGTTGTTAACCGATCATCCATTCTCATTCGTGCGTGTGACGCTAACAGGCCCTGAAGCAAGCGCTCAACGGGGTAATCCCCATCCAAGTCGAATTCAGGTGCCAAGGTTACCGCAAACTTTTGAGTTAGTGGGTAGAGATCCTTATTATGGTGATGTAATAAAATATGGATTTGTTTTGCAAAAGTGGTTCGTGCACCAAGGAGGTTCACCGTGGTATACTTATTCTGATACTGTCGCTTGGTGTGGGGGATTAGGTTATCGAGTGCCACAGGTGAAAGAGCTGACTAACGCAGTTTGTGGTTCTTTTTATAGGTGTGAAGGTGCTGTTGGTGCCACACCACCCTCAATTAAAAGAAATGAGAGCTCACGTTGGATAGGAGCAGGTTTCTTTACGGAGTGGGGAGATGTGTACTATTACCGCGAAGCAAGCTTCGACGCTATTGACTACTGGACTAGCGACACTAGGACAGCATGGGGAAATCTATTCAAATACACAGTACGCAGCACCGGTAGCATAGATTCCCTCGTCCCGTACGATAGCAGCATCGATCATGTGGCTGTTCGACAGAACTCTATTTGCGTTACTCCTTAGTTTTTAGCATTTAGTTTTTAACCCTTAAGATTGCGGTTGAGTTTATGGTGCTAATTAAGGAGAAGTTATCAAATAACTAAGCTCCATCGCAAGGCTGGACTAGGGATGAAAAAATAGTGCGTTTGCGCTTTTGTAACTAGATAACCAATTTTTAAAGTTTAGCTAGGTTTTAGACGCGCTATCTTTTGACGTAGAAAGTAACAATGGTTATTATGTCCGATTTAGCGGATTGACCTGGAATGGCAACACATTTTCAAACAAAAAAATTAAGGGATAAGTGTTTTTTAAATTCAACGGGAGGCAAGTAGCCTAACGAAGAA
>NZ_WTEV01000036.1 GCF_009795885.1 Gilliamella sp. Pas-s25
AGTATGGTATCACTGGCATTTATGTTAATGTGGCTGCCAATGTATTGTTGAGTAATTTATGTACAGCAAAGATCAACAGCCCCTAATTTTTAAAGCGATTTATTATTTTTGTAAAAATGTTTTAGTAGTTTAATGATATTTGGTGTAGAGTCAAAAAATATGGCTAATATTAGACGTTAGCAATAGACTCTAATACGATATTTTTATCAATGCCATCCATCACTTCAGCGTGCCCAATTTTAGTGGGTACCACTAATCGTAATTGTCCAGATAGTACTTTTTTGTCTCGTAACATGTGTGGTAGGTAAGATTCAATCGGCATAGTTGTTGGTCTGTTAACTGGTAGCTTAGCACGAATTAATAAATTTTTAATCCGTTCAATATCTGCTTGGGTTAATTTACCAAGTAATTTTGCGGTTTGTGCAGCCATTAGCATACCGACACTGACGGCTTCGCCATGTAGCCAGTTTCCATAGCCTAATTGTGCCTCTATCGCATGACCATAAGTATGACCAAGATTTAATATCGCGCGCATGCCTTGTTCTGTCTCGTCAGCAGCAACCACTTTTGCTTTTAGTTCGCAGCAATGGTAAATACAGTAACTTAATGCGTTAACATCTAAATTTAATAAATCTTCTATATGCTGTTCTAACCAATTAAAAAATACAGTATCTAAAATAATACCGTATTTTATCACTTCAGCAAGTCCTGCCGAAAGTTCTCGTTGCGGTAATGTTTTTAAACAATTAAGATCAATGACAACTGATTGCGGTTGATAAAATGCGCCAATCATATTTTTACCCAGTGGATGATTGATCGCGGTTTTGCCACCTACAGATGAGTCAACTTGAGATAGTAGTGTTGTGGGTACTTGAATAAACTTAATGCCACGTTGATAAGCTGATGCGGCAAATCCAGCAACATCACCAATGACGCCTCCACCAAGTGCAATCAATATTGAGCTTCGGGTATGATTATGGGCAAGCAAGGCTGAGAGTATCGTATTCCATGTTTCCATCGTTTTATACTGCTCACCATCAGGAACAACGACTGACTCGGTCTTTACACCATGCTTTTCAAGCATATCAATTAATGTTTGTAAATAAAGGGGCGCGATAGTTTCATTCGTAGCAATGAGCACGCGTTGACCAGCTTGGAGTTTAAAATGTTGAAATTCGCCTAGTAGATTTTCACCAATAGTGATGGGGTAACTGCGTTTAGCTAATGCCACATTTAATATTTTTTGCATAATAATTTCCAGACAAGTCAAAGCCAATTTATTGTTGCATGTTAGCGATAAAAAAGTGGCAGTGCAACTTAGAATCATTTAAACTTAATGATAATTTCGATTTGTGATATTAAATTTTATATGTCTTTATCTATTGTTTTAGCACAAAAAAATTGGCGTGTGGGCGATATTGAAGGGAACGCTCAACAGATTATTGAATTGATAAACAGCCATTCATCAGATGATCTCATTATTTTTTCAGAACTTGCTTTGTGTGGGTATCCACCCGAAGATTTAATTTTCCGTGTTGATTTTAAAGAACGTTGTCAAAATGCATTATCATTAATTCAACAAGCAAGTATGCAGTGTGCAGTCGTTGTTGGTCATCCGCATTGGCAAGATCAAAATATTTATAACGCGCTTTCCTTTTTCTGTGATGGAAAATTGTTAGCTCGCTATCATAAACAATGGCTACCCAATTATGATGTATTTGATGAAAAGCGTTATTTTTCTGCTGATAATCAAACTTGCGTAGTTAATTTTAAAGGTCAAAAGATTGGTTTATTGATTTGTGAAGATCTTTGGCAAAATCAGCCAATCGATGATATTAAACAAGCTCAAGTTGATTTTGTGGTGGCAGTTAATGCTTCGCCTTACGATTATGAAAAGCAAAAACATCGACATGATTTAGTGAAACGGCATGCAAAACGAACAGAGTTACCTATTATCTATGTCAATCAAGTGGGGGGGCAAGATGAGTTGGTTTTTGACGGTGGATCTTTTGTTTGTAATGATCACGGTGAAATTGTTTGTCAGCTAAATTCATTTGAAGAACAAATTGTCGCTTTTCAATTGGGTATAAATCATCCTGCGATAATTGATAAGAATGAAAATAATCAATTAGCTTCAGTTTATGATGCATTGGTACTGGCAACTCGCGATTATGTGACTAAAAATGGCTTCCAAGGTGCTGTTTTAGGGCTTTCTGGTGGGATTGATTCTGCTTTAACCCTTGCTATTGCGGTAGATGCTTTAGGTAAAGATAAAGTACAAGCAGTGATGATGCCGTTTCGTTATACAGCCGAGATTAGTATTGCTGATGCCAAAGAAGAAGCTGAAATATTAGGGGTTGAATTTGAAATTGTTTCAATAGAGCCGATGTTTGATGCGTTTATGTCATCGCTAAGCCCACTATTTTTAGACACACAAAAAGATACAACGGAAGAAAACCTGCAAGCCCGTTGTCGTGGTGTTATTTTAATGGCACTGTCAAATAAACGTCGTCGTCTGGTGCTAACAACAGGTAATAAAAGCGAAATGTCGGTAGGTTATGCAACGCTTTATGGCGATATGGCCGGTGGTTTTGATGTGCTCAAAGATGTACCTAAAACCATGGTGTTTGCGTTGTCAAAATACCGTAATACGCGTTCTTATGTTATTCCTGAGAGAGTGATAACACGACCACCTTCAGCCGAGTTAGCACCTGATCAGAAAGATGAAGATAGCTTACCTCCTTATGATATTTTAGATGGCATTTTGAAAGGTTATGTCGAACACGATCTTTCCATTGAACAACTTATTGCACAAGGTTATGATGAGGCGACAGTAAGGCGAGTGATTAAATTGGTTGATATCAATGAGTATAAACGTCGTCAATCAGCCGTTGGCCCGAAAATCACTGCTCGTAACTTTGGCAAAGGTCGACGTTATCCAATCACTTGTGCTTTTGGGTTTAAAAATTGGTAATTTTGAATTAAAGGAAAATAGATATGAAAAAAATTGAAGCAATTATTAAACCATTTAAACTTGATGATATTCGAGAAGCGCTTGCCGAGCAAGGTATTACCGGTATGACAGTAACTGAAGTTAAAGGTTTTGGGCGGCAAAAAGGCCATACAGAGCTTTATCGTGGTGCAGAATATATGGTTGATTTTTTACCCAAAGTGAAAATTGAGCTAGTTGTTTCAGATGATATTTTAGATATGTGTATCGAAACTATTATGAAAATCGCTCAAACGGGCAAAATCGGTGATGGCAAAATTTTTGTTTATAATGTTGAGCAGGTTATTCGTATTCGCACGGGTGAAATGGATGATTTAGCGATTTAATGTTAATTATTGAAGAATGTCTGGTCGTTCTTGCTTGAGTAGTTCAGGGGGGACAATACCTTGAATAGAACAAATAAGAAGGTTCATATTTGGACTTTTTTCAAGTAATAGCAGTTTTTCAGTAGTATTCGGTGCTGGAATGGTTTTTACTCCAACAACAGTACCGGTATTTTTATGCCAAGTTTGGATGTCATCATTAATACTTCGAACCTTTGGATTTCCGATATAAAGTAGGTTATCCTCCATATTTTTCCAATCTATAAACCCCAATGTCTCTTTGATTTGATTAATATCATTATCGATGATAAATCCCCAAAAATAATATTTGCCCATTTTACCAAGATCCATAGCACTATCATAATAGCCTGTAATTGTTAGGTTTTTATAAGTCATGGGGATTTTGAAATTAACATGGTTTTTGGCGATATCTGAACGATTTTCTACAGGAATATAAGCTTGGTTTTGGTTAAAATTTTTGATGTCAGTATATTTTTTTAATTCATCTTTATAGGTATAAACTTGTTTAAAAAATTCAGGGGTACAAAGTATTAACGAATCAATTAAGGGCAATTTATCGGCAGATGCGACAAAAGGGTAAAACATAAGAAATAAAGCAAAAATGTTTTTTATCATTTTGATTCAATTCGACAAAAATTAAGTACCATTAAGTTAACTAGTTTTGATTGTATAATTATTACGACAGAATAACAATGTTAAAGCTATTTTTCTTTTGTTAAGAATTATTAAGATTTAGTTTTTTATTAATACTATTTTTTTACAAAAATTATTCAAATTTCACAAAAATATAATTTATCAAGTAATAATATATTTAATCTTTATATATGGAATGCAGATCCCATAATTATGAGTTTATTTAGAAATAGTTTGAATATAGCGTGGCTATAAATTAGATTAACCAGTAAGTTATTTCGGTTACTTAATAAAGTTCAGATGGAAATTAATTATGTGCTCAATATTTGCAAATCGAATTTTAACCGTGCTTTCTGACATTGAAGATCTTTCAATCAAAACATTTTTTGGCGGATTTAGCGTTAATAGTAAAGATACAATGTTTGGCTGGATTACCCAAAAAGATTTTTATTTAAGAGGGCATCCTGATTATCGCTCATTTTTTATTGATTTAGGTATGCAGCCGTTGAGTATAACAATGGGGATGTCAACGAAGTTACTTGATTACTATAAAGTTGATGAGGAACTTTTTAAGGCTCAAGAAAAATTAGTCACTATGGTAAATATGGTGATCACATATACTAAAAAGGAGCTACACGAAAAAAATGAAATTAAGGCAAATCGGATAAAAGAACTACCCAATATGACCTTGTCATTAGAAAGGTTATTGTGCAGTGTTGGCATCAAAGATGTCGAAACATTTCAACAAGTAGGGTATTTAAGTGCATATTATAAGATAAAAAAGAAAAAGGAAGCCATTTCAATGAATATATTATTTGTTTTATATAGTTCATTGAATCGAATTCATGTTGCTACTTTATCAAAGGAAACTAAAAAAGAAATTGAGCTTGAATACCAATGTTTTTTAGAGCGGATGAATAAAGATTTACATGAAGAATAATTTTGGCACACCATGTTAATTACAATAGATTAGTAATATCACAAAAAGCTACCTAAAAATAATTTATAGCAAAGTATCATAGCATTATTAGCTAACTTTTTATGATGATATTAATTCCCTACCTACTATATCTAGTTTGAAGATTTTCTACGAGGTGGGCGCCTAAAAGGTTTTGGCGTTGGTAAATCAACCAATAATGCTGAAGGGTCATATTGGCTAACGGGAATAGCATGATCAATTGCTTTTTCAATAGCAGGCAAATTTTGCGAATAACGTTCACAGGCTAACGAAATTGAGTAACCTTCGGCTCCTGCACGCCCTGTTCGTCCAATACGATGTCGATAATCATCACAGTCGTCGGGTAGATCATAATTGAAGACATGGGTAACATTAGGAATGTGTAATCCTCGAGCCGCGACATCGGTGGCGACTAAAATATCAAGGTGACCTTGTGTAAATTGTTCTAAAATTGATAAGCGCTTCTTCTGGGCAATATCGCCGGTTAACAATCCAACGCGATGACCATCTGCAATAAGATGCCGCCAAATCTTTTCACAAGTTACTTTGGTATTAGCAAACACAATGCAACGATCTGGCCACTCTTCCTCAATTAGGGTTTGCAAAAGTGCTAATTTATCTTCATTAGATGGGAAAAATAACTCTTCTTTGATGCGATGACCAATTTTTTGTTCCGGTTCAATTTCGACATATTGTGGATTGTTCATATGTTCAAAGGCTAATTCGCGCACATTATGGGTTAATGTTGCAGAAAACAACATAGTTAGCCTTTTTTGTGGTGGGGTCATATGCTTGAAAACCCAACGTATATCGCGGATAAATCCTAAATCGAACATGCGATCAGCTTCGTCTAACACGACAACTTGAATTGCGTCTAAATTAATGTAATTTTGCTTAGCATAATCAATCAATCGCCCTGTTGTTGCAATTAAGATATCAACACCAGTAGAGAGTGTTTTTAATTGTTTATCGTAGCCATCACCACCGAAAGCTAACCCTAATTTTAAGCCCGTTTCTTCAGATAAAACTTCAGCATCATGATAAATTTGCACAACTAATTCGCGTGTTGGTGCAATAATAATAGCTCTTGGTTGATTGGTTTTATGGTCGGGTAAAGGTTCATGATTCAACAAATGATTAAATGTTGATGCCAAAAACGCCATGGTTTTGCCTGTTCCAGTTTGTCCTTGTCCAGCAATATCAGTTCCTTTAGCAGTTAATGGTAATGTTTTTTCTTGAATAGGGGTACAATAAACAAACCCTTTTTTCTCAAGCGCTTTTAACACTAAAGGATGAAGGGGAAATTGACTAAAAGTTGTTTTGGTAAGATATGATTGAATCATTATGGTTGCGGATATAATTATCAGAATTTTGAGATTATAACACACTAAATACAGTGGCATCACTAATAATTATATCCTATTATACTAATTACTAGTCGAGTAATTCAAACTCATCTATTATGCATTAAGTAAAATATGTTGGAGATACAAATGAGTAATAACATCGTTCAGTTATCAGAAGCTACATTCGATAAAACAGTTAATGAATCAGCAAAACCAGTACTTGTTGATTTTTGGGCTTCGTGGTGTGGTCCTTGCAAAATGATTGCTCCGATTTTGGAAGAAATAGCTCAAGAATATGGTGATAAAATCGTGATTGCCAAATTGAATGTTGAAGAAAATCCAAATGTAGCGCCTAAGTTTGGTATTCGAGGGATTCCTACCTTATTGATTTTTAAAAATGGACAAGTAGTTGCCACTCAAGTAGGGGCTTTATCTAAAGCTCAGCTTAAAGATTTTATCGATCCGCAATTATAATAGCCTATATTTGAATACGAGTTGTTAAAAGAGTAATGAGTTTATATTACTCTTTTGAATCCTATCTTTTTACTAGGTTTAGCAACTTAGAATAACTAATTTAATTAAATATAGACATATTAGTATTTTTAGTGTAAATTGCTAACCTCTTACAAATATTCCTTTCTACAAATTCATTGTTTTATTGGTAAAGTGGTGAAATTCTATATCCAGATCTTCAATTATCATCAAAAGCTTATTAATCGATTGAATTTATGTGTTGTAAGAGAGAGAATTTTTTATAAGTAAATGAAACTAATATACAAAAATAATATTAATTGCAAACATATCAATTTTATCCTCAAGAATTTTTAAAATTATGAATTTAACTGAATTAAAAAACACTTCTGTCTCTGAGCTTGTCGCGCTTGGTGAAAAAAAAATGGGGCTTGAAAATCTAGCCCGCCTTAGAAAACAAGACATTATTTTTGCAATCTTAAAGCAACATGCCAAAAGTGGTGAAGATATTTTTGGTGATGGTGTACTGGAAATTTTGCAAGATGGATTTGGCTTTTTGCGTTCAGCTGATAGTTCTTATTTAGCTGGACCCGATGATATTTATGTATCTCCAAGTCAGATTCGACGATTTAATTTAAGGACTGGTGATACTATTGCGGGTAAAATCCGTCCGCCAAAAGAAGGTGAACGATATTTTGCTTTGTTAAAAGTAAATGAAGTCAATCACGATAAGCCAGAAGACGCCCGCAACAAAATTCTTTTCGAAAACTTAACTCCACTTCATCCCAATTCTCGTTTAAGAATGGAACGAGGTAATGGTTCAACCGAAGATATCACAGCAAGAGTCCTTGATTTGGCATCACCAATAGGTAAAGGACAACGTGGTTTGATTGTTGCCCCGCCAAAAGCAGGTAAAACAATGCTTTTACAAAATATTGCTCAAAGTTTAGCAGTCAATCATCCTGAGTGTGAATTAGTGGTATTGATGATTGATGAGCGCCCAGAAGAAGTGACCGAAATGCAACGCCTAGTTAAAGGCGAAGTTGTTGCTTCGACTTTCGATGAGCCAGCAGCAAGGCATGTTCAAGTCGCTGAAATGGTAATTGAACGTGCAAAACGTTTGGTTGAACATAAAAAAGACGTGATTATTTTATTAGACTCAATCACCCGTTTGGCTCGTGCATACAATACAGTTGTTCCATCATCTGGTAAAGTATTAACTGGTGGTGTCGATGCTAATGCGTTACATCGTCCAAAACGCTTTTTTGGTGCGGCTCGTAATGTCGAAGAAGGTGGTAGTTTAACAAT
Organism: Gilliamella sp. Pas-s25; assembly: GCF_009795885.1. Taxonomy (GTDB): domain Bacteria; phylum Pseudomonadota; class Gammaproteobacteria; order Enterobacterales; family Orbaceae; genus Gilliamella. The sequence goes on from NZ_WTEV01000036.1 coordinate 8,071, forward strand.
TATTGCAACCGCACTGATTGATACCGGCTCTAAAATGGATGAAGTTATTTACGAAGAGTTCAAAGGTACGGGGAATATGGAAGTTCATTTATCTCGTAAAATTGCTGAACGTCGTGTGTTCCCAGCGATCGACTTTAATCGCTCTGGTACTCGTAAAGAAGATTTAATGACTTCACCAGATGAACTACAAAAAATGTGGATCTTACGCAAAATTCTTAACCCAATGGGTGAGACTGATGCGATGGAATTTTTGATTGATAAACTTGCCATGACTAAGACCAACGATGAGTTTTTCGAAATGATGAAGCGTTCATGATTTGCTCAGTTGTTAGTAAATATCATTAAAATAATGAAAAAGAGCCGTCTTATATTCTGATACGGCTTTTTTATGGCAAAATATAGCGTAATTTATAAAACTTAATTAAGTTTTAGATGTTGTTAAAAAGCCTTATGGTTAAGGTTATAAAGGTTTAATAAAGGAGCCAACTCATGTCAAAACAACAAATCGGTGTTATTGGAATGGCAGTTATGGGGCGAAATCTTGCTCTCAATATTGAAAGTCGTGGATTTTCTGTTGCTATTTATAATCGTTCTAAAGATAAAACAGAGCAAGTCATGGCTGAACATTCTGATAAGCAATTGGTTCCTTATTTTACCATTGAAGATTTCGTCAATTCTTTAGAAAAACCACGTCGCATCCTAATCATGGTTCAAGCAGGTAAAGGTACAGATGCTGTAATTGATGAACTACGTCCACTTTTAGACAAAGGCGATATCATTATCGATGGCGGTAATGCTTATTTTGAAGACACAATTCGTCGTAATAAAACGTTATCAGCTGAAGGGTTTAACTTTATTGGTGCGGGGGTTTCTGGTGGTGAAGAGGGTGCACTCAAGGGGCCATCAATTATGCCTGGTGGACAAAAAGAGGCTTATAAATTAGTTGCACCTATATTAGAGCAAATTGCAGCTAAAGCTAATGGTGAACCTTGTGTGACTTATATCGGTCCAAATGGGGCTGGTCATTACGTAAAAATGGCACATAACGGCATTGAATATGGCGATATGCAACTGATAGCGGAAAGCTACTGGGTATTAAAGCATGCCGCTGGTTTAACGAATGATGAAATTGCAGAGGTGTTTACCGATTGGAATAAAGGTGAATTAGACAGTTATTTGATCGAAATCACTGCCGATATCTTCAAACATAAAGACGAAGAAGGTCATTATTTAGTTGATGTGATTTTAGATGCTGCAGGTAATAAAGGTACAGGTAAATGGACCAGCCAGAGCGCTTTAGATTTGGGTGAGCCTTTATCATTAATCACTGAGTCTGTATTTGCTCGTTATCTATCTGCAATTAAAGACCAGCGAGTTGCGGCAGCAAAAGTGTTAAATGGTCCGCAAAAAGAGCCTTATAGTGGCGATAAGAAAGAACTTATAGAAAAAGTTCGTAAAGCTCTTTATATGGGTAAAATCATCTCTTATGCGCAAGGGTTTGCACAATTAAAAGCCGCATCTCATAAATATCAATGGGATTTAAATTATGGTGAAATTGCTAAAATTTTTAGAGCAGGGTGTATTATTCGTGCACAATTTCTACAAAAAATTACCGATGCTTATGCTGAGAATAATGAGATTGATAATCTGTTATTAGCGCCATATTTCAATCAAATGGTCGAAGCTTATCAACAATCATTGCGTGATGTGGTGTCTTTAGCCGTACAACAAGGTATTGCTGTTCCAACACTTTCGGCGGCTATTGCTTATTATGATAGCTATCGTTCGGCGGTATTACCCGCTAATTTGATTCAAGCGCAACGAGATTATTTTGGTGCTCATACTTATCAACGTATTGATAAAGAAGGTGTGTTCCATACGGATTGGCTAAATATTGAATCATAATTTGTTTGATTAATAATCTTATTTTGGTATACAAAAGTGCAAGTAAGCTTTGCACTTTTGTTTATTTGTCTTTCTAGTGGATTTATTTCTTTTTTTCCCTTCTTATATCTTAGTATTTCATAAATGCTTGTCATTATTGACTTTAAACTTGTCAAGTTATTTTATTTATTAAAAAACTAGAAAAACACTATATATGGTGTATAATATCACAAATAAACACTATATATAGTATCATGTGAGCGATGCGAAAACTCAGTTTTATATCATAAAAGAGTAATAATTACATGAATATTTTTAGTGATATAAATCCTATGCCAATTACTAATTATTAATGAATATTGAGGAGATGTATGCCTGTAGTAATTAAACGTGATGGTTGTCAAACTGCATTTAATGAGACTCGAATCAAAGATGCCATTGTCAAAGCTGCAGTGGCGGCCAATGTTCATGATCCAGATTATTGTGCAACGGTTGCTCGTGTTGTGACCAATCAAATGACTGAGCGAGAAAGTGTCGATATTAATGAAATTCAAAATGCGGTTGAAAATCAGTTGATGTCAGGTCCGTATAAAAAATTAGCAAGAACTTATATCGAGTATCGCCATGATCGTGATCGCGCTCGTGAAGAACGTAGCCGGCTAAATCAAGATATTCGTGGGCTAATTGAGCAAAGTAACGTTGCTATTTTAAATGAAAATGCTAATAAAGATAGCAAGGTGATCCCAACTCAACGTGATTTGCTCGCTGGTATTGTGGCAAAGCATTATGCTAAACAATATTTATTACCAAAAGACATATCACACGCTCACGATTGTGGTGAAATTCATTATCATGATTTAGATTATGCGCCATTTTTCCCGATGTTTAACTGTATGTTAATTGATTTAGATGGTATGTTAACTAACGGATTTAAAATGGGTAATGCTGAAATTGAGCCGCCAAAATCAATTGCGACAGCGACAGCGGTAACTGCACAAATTATTGCACAGGTCGCTAGCCATATTTATGGTGGGACGACTATTAATCGCATCGATGAAGTTTTAGCGAAATTTGTTACTATCAGTTATAACAAACATAAACAAGTGGCAGAAGAGTGGCATATCCCAAACCCAGAGGATTATGCTAAAAGCCGAACTCAAAAAGAGTGTTACGATGCGTTTCAATCTCTAGAATATGAGGTGAACACTTTACACACTGCTAATGGTCAAACGCCGTTTGTTACTTTTGGTTTTGGCTTAGGAACAAGTTGGGAATCACGCTTAATTCAAGAATCTATTTTAAAAGTTCGCATTAAAGGACTTGGTAAAAATCATAAAACGGCTGTTTTCCCGAAATTGGTTTTTGCAATTAAAAATGGTATTAATCATAAACCAGGCGATACTAATTATGATATTAAACAACTTGCCTTAGAGTGCGCAAGTAAACGTATGTACCCAGATATTCTAAACTACGATAAAGTGGTTGAAGTTACTGGCTCATTTAAAACGCCAATGGGCTGCCGAAGCTTTTTAGGTGTTTATGAAGAAGATGGTCAATTAATTCATGATGGTCGTAATAATTTAGGTGTAATTAGTCTAAACTTGCCGCGTATAGCCATTGAAGCTAAAGGCGATGAAAGGCGTTTTTGGGAAATTTTAGATAAACGTTTAGCGCTATGTAAAAAAGCGTTAATGACGCGTATTGCTCGACTTGATAGTGTAAAAGCACGTGTAGCACCTATTTTATATATGGAAGGTGCTTGTGGTGTGAGACTTCACGAAGACGATAGTGTTTCTGAGATTTTCAAAAATGGTCGCGCTTCAATTTCTTTAGGTTATATTGGTCTTCATGAAACCTTAAATGCACTTTACGAAAATCAAACACACCCATTTGATAGTGATAAATTACGTGAAAAGGGGGTAGAAATTGTTGAGCGTTTACGTAAAGCGGTAGATCAATGGAAGGATGAAACTGGTTATGGCTTTAGCTTATATAGTACACCAAGCGAAAACTTATGTGATCGATTCTGCCGACTTGATACAGCCGAATTTGGTGTAATTGCTGGTGTTACTGATAAAGGCTATTATACAAACAGCTTTCATCTTGATGTTGAGAAAAAGGTTAATCCATACGAAAAAATCGAATTTGAAAAAATGTATCCTTCTATCGCAAATGGTGGATTTATTTGCTATGGTGAATATCCAAATATGATTAATAATATCAAAGCATTAGAGGATGTATGGGATTACAGCTATACTCGAGTACCTTATTATGGAACTAACACGCCCATTGATGAATGTTATGAATGTGGTTATACCGGTGAGTTTTCGTGTACAAGTAAAGGCTTTGTTTGCCCAAGTTGTGGTAATCATGACTCTACAAAAGTGTCTGTGATTCGCCGTGTTTGCGGATATTTAGGTAGTCCTGATGCTCGTCCATTTAATGCTGGTAAACAAGAAGAGGTCAAACGTCGGGTTAAACATTTGAATAATGGTCAAATTGGTTAATAATAAATGCGATACTTATGAATTATCATCGTTATTATCCTGTCGATGTTGTTAATGGTGAAGGAACTCGCTGCGTGCTTTTTGTTGCTGGTTGTGTACATCAGTGCCCTGGTTGTTATAACAAAAGTACATGGGGAGTAAATTCTGGTTTGCTATTTACGCAATCGCTTGAAGATCAAATTATCAAAGATTTACAAGATACCGAGATAAAACGCCAAGGATTATCGCTTTCTGGCGGTGATCCTTTGCATCCACAAAATGTGTCAACGATATTAAGACTGGTTCAACGCGTTAAATCCGAGTGTGATAGTAAAGATATCTGGCTTTGGACTGGCTATAAACTTGATGAGTTAACCATCGAACAACAAGCCGTTATTCCTTACATTGATGTGCTAATTGATGGAAAATTTATACAAGAACTTGCTGATCCTCGCTTATTGTGGCGAGGAAGCAGCAATCAAGTTATTTATCGTTTTAAATAAAAAAATTGGGTTATTTTTGTGACTTATGTAAATTTAAAAGATAAGAAATGGCCTCACGATAATTAATTTCAAGATTTTCACTGCTGGATGATGTGATATGTAAATCGGTTATCTTACCGTTATCAATACCGTAGACCCAACCATGTAAATTCACTTTTTGACCTCGTTGCCATGCTGATTGGATTATTGTGGAGTGCCCAAGATTGTAAACTTGTTCAATTACATTGAGTTCACATAACACATCTAAGCGGATATCAGGTGGAAATTGGCCCAGCAGTGAACTGTTTCGAAACCACAGATCACGAATATGCAGTAGCCAGTTATTAATTAACCCTAAATCAGGATTTTCAACCGCATCACGAATTCCACCACAACCTAAATGACCGCAAACAATGATATCTTCAATTTTAAGTACATCTACAGCATATTGCACTACTGATAAACAGTTGAGATCGGTATGAATAACAAGATTGCCTACGTTTCTATGAACAAATAGCTCACCTGGTTTTAGTTGGATAAGTTTTTCTGCTGAAACACGGCTATCTGAACAGCCAATCCATAAAAATTTCGGATTTTGTGCAACGGCAAGCTGTTTAAAAAATTCAGGATCTTCTTGCTCAATTTTTTCTGACCATTCGTGATTAAAACGAATTAAATCTTCGACATCAAACATAATTGATATTTCCTCATATATTTCATTATTATTCTTATACTATGCTTATTTTTGATTTTACGTTACTCAATTCTTTCAATATGCTGAATCTTGCTTTTCATTATCAGTTTACGCCATAAAGGGGTCGTTAATACTTTGGCTTTGAAAATTTTGCAATAAAGTTTTAATCGTAGTGGCATTGTGCGTTGATAATAACATTTATTAGGTTTGGGGTGGTGGCTGTTTAAAATTTTACTTAAAATTTCAGCACTATCCAAAGCATAGCTAATACCTTCTAAAGAACTTGCACTAATAAAACCAGCTGCTTCACCAACTAGAAAGATATTCTCATTGCCAGTATAAAAATCACGCAATCGATTTGGGTAAACGACTAAACACTTTTCTGTTTTTAGCGGTTGACCGAAAATGAATCCTTGTGTTGCTAATTTTTCTTTTAATTTTTCAAAATTTTGATTTGCTACTTTTTTGGGGAAAGCACCACCAAAAATAAAATAACCATCTTTCGAAATACTCCAAGCGTAGCAATTTGTCGATTTATTATCAAATACACACGAATTAAAAGGATTTTGGTGCAGTTCTGGAAACCATTGCTGTATCGCCACATATTGTCTTATTGTATGCTGAGGATATCGCATCCGCCTAACAAGGGAATTAGCACCATCAGCACCGACCACATATTGAGCTGTGATATTATGCTCAGTCTTATTTTCAGTTTGATAGGTGATTTGATAACCATCAATGATACGTCTAACTTCTTTACAAAGTGTATTATGAAGGACGGTGACGTTTGATGGTATTAGTGATTTTAGCCATAGATCAAATTTATGCCTATCGAAACTCACATAACTTCGTTGATAATTCCGAACAAGTTTGGTTTGTAAGTCATAAGTTTTGACACTAAAAATTTGAGGATTCGTTAAAATATCAGCTGGTAAGGTCAAATTTTGCCGAACAAAGGATCTCTGTGCATCATTTGCTAATAGTCCACCACACGGTTTATGGAATCCTCCATCTCCTGTTTGATGTTTTGTATCTAATGCAATGACTTTAAAAGACGGGTTAAGTAAACGAGCTAGTGTACTGCCAGCCGGTCCAAGTCCTATGATTGCGATATCGTAATCCATGTTATTGTGTTGCTTGTCTTATCATGTTTAAAAGGCGGTTATGGTAGCAAATTAAATTAAGTGTGGCTATTAGAGATGTGAGTTTCCCTATGCCTGTTAACTTGTAAAGAAGTTTCAGGAAAGTATGTGTTTCAGTATAAAAATAGGATGTGAATCTGCCTTTTTAATGCATTAATTTTTGTTATTGGTCTGATACTGTTTTTAAAAACGATTTATTTAATTCATCAAATGGCAACGTACGACTGATGATTACCAATCGAGATATTCTTTCTGCTAAATTTTGCCAAGGAGAACCGTAGTCAAATCCCACGACTTTATGTACACCTTGAACAATCAATCGTTGATTGTTATTTTTGATAGCTAAAACACCTTTGTAGCGTAACATGTCGTTACCATATTGTTCGACTAAGCTCTCCATAAAAGAACCAATCTTTTTCAGATCGAGCTCGCCAGCTTCAAAAAGATAAGAACGAATATTATCACCCCATAATGTTGCTTGTTTTTGGATTGGTAGTGGTTGAAAGTTTGCTTCAAACTTTTTAGTTGGGTTGATAACAAAAAAGCCTTTATTTATTGTTAGCTCATCACTGAGATCAAAGGCATGTATATCAAGCCATTGTGATTTTGGTATTTGCCCTTTTATAGCTTCAAAGATGGTGGCTTTATGATTGATTTTATGAATTCGATTAATCACTTCAGCTTTTTGCTGATCACTAATACAGTCAGTTTTAGTTAAAATAATGCGATCTGCAAAACCAATTTGTGAAAGGGTTACCGGATGTTCATTAAGATGTTTTAAAATATGATGGGCATCAACAAGTGTAATAATTCCATCAAGTTGAATTGTTTGTCGAATTAAATCATCAATAAAAAAGGTTTGAATGATTGGTGCTGGATCGGCAAGTCCAGTTGTTTCGATAATCAGCCGATCAAATTGTAATTCGCCTGTTAAACGCTTTGCGTGTAATTTATGTAATGCTTCAGTAAGTTCGCCTTGTACAGTACAACAAATACATCCATTAGTCATTTCGACAATTTGAAATTCGGTACTAACATTTAATAAACTACTATCGATGTTTACTGGACCAAATTCATTTTCGATAATAATCACTTTCTCATCATGGTTATGCTTTAACAGATAATTAATGAGTGTTGTTTTACCAGAACCCAAAAAACCAGTTAATAAGGTAACAGGTAATAATAATGAAGATGAAACAGGGTCTGTCATTTATTGTCTCTTAATGGTTAGCAACATTTAAACCCACCTTTGCCACTATATTTTGCCTCTTGACGCTCTTTGAAAAACTCTTCATAAGTCATGGGTGTTTGTTCTGGATGAGTGAGCTTCATATGCTGAACATAATTATCATAATCAGGAATGCCAATCATTAAGTTAGCCGCTTGGCCCAGATATTTTCCTGCTTTAGCGAGTGAATCAAACATACTTTTTCTCTTAATTGAACATTATTGCCTTATACTGAGATATTAAATTCTTGTCAACCTTATCTCATAACGCAAATTATTTTTAAAAATTGACATATTCCAATATAAGATGCTAATTAGCCTGAGTCAATCATTGATTAATAGTAATCATTATTAAATTAGGTAATATAATGAAATTTCGATAGCCCTTTTATTTACTTTTTGTTGATGCAGAAGAAGGGCGTATTTCAAATTTTTCATAAAATACATTTATCTATTAGTAAATAACTTCTATAATATTTACCAATTTATCATGCATAAGAGTTAATAATGGAAAAGTTTCACGTAACAGGTCCAACCACGCTAAATGGTGATGTGGTTATCTCTGGCGCAAAAAATGCTGCGCTACCCATTTTATTTGCTGCGATTTTAGCTGAAAAACCAGTAGAGCTTCGAAATGTTCCCAAGTTAAAAGATATCGACACAACGTTGGAATTATTAAGCCAGCTAGGCGTAAAATGTGAACGAAGTGATATTATTCACCTTGATGCAGGTCATCTTAATAATTATTGTGCACCTTATGAGCTAGTTAAAACGATGCGTGCTTCGATTTGGGCTCTAGGTCCACTTGTTGCTCGTTTTGGACAAGGTCAAGTTTCATTACCTGGCGGCTGTGCTATCGGTGCAAGACCTGTTGATCTTCATATTACAGGTCTTGAACAATTAGGGGCGACAATTATACTTGATGAAGGTTATGTTAAAGCATCGGTAGATGGACGCCTGAAAGGTGCTCATATTGTTATGGATAAAGTGAGTGTTGGCGCGACAGTGACTATAATGTCAGCTGCTACTTTAGCTGAAGGTAAAACTGTAATCGAAAATGCTGCTTGTGAACCTGAAATTGTTGATACAGCTAAATTCCTGAATATGCTAGGCGCTAAAATTACTGGTGCAGGTACAATGCGTATTGAAATTGAAGGCGTTGAATGTTTAGGTGGTGGTGTGCATGAGATCGTTTCTGATCGCATTGAAACAGGGACTTTTTTAGTTGCGGCTGTTATATCTCAAGGTAAAATTACTTGTCGTAAAACTGATCCTACCTTGCTTGATTCTGTGCTTTCTAAATTGAAGGAGGCAGGTGCTAAAATTGAAATTGGTGATGATTGGATTTGTTTAGATATGCAGGGAAAACGGGCGAAAGCGGTCAACATTCACACCGCTCCGCATCCAGGGTTTCCTACCGATATGCAAGCACAATTTTCATTATTGAATATGGTTGCTGAGGGTACAGGAATCATTAAAGAAACGATTTTTGAAAATCGATTTATGCATGTACCTGAGTTAATTCGTATGGGTGCTAGAGCTGAAATTGAAGGCAATACCTTAATTACGCATGGCGTTGAAAAATTGAGTGGAACACAAGTCATGGCAACGGATTTACGGGCATCAGCAAGTTTAGTTTTAGCCGGTTGCATAGCAGAAGGTTTAACGACGGTTGATCGAATTTATCATATTGATCGTGGTTATGATAATATTGAAGAAAAACTAAGAAAATTAGGCGCGAATATTGAAAGAGTAAAATAAATCTCATTTTATTAAATATGATGAGTCAGTTACTTATTCAAAAGAGGGACAACAATGACAAAACAAGCGTTGGTATTTTTATCAAATGGCTGTGAAGAAACAGAAGCTGTCACGACAATTGATTTATTAACCCGAGCCGATATTAAAGTGACTACCGCGAGTATCTTAAGTACTCGTGAAATTGAATGTTCCCGAGGAGTAACAATTTTGGCTAAAAAAACATTGTCAGATATTCAATACATTGATTTTGACGTTGTTATTTTACCCGGTGGTGTAAAAGGCGCAGAAAATTTTCGAGACTGTCCATTATTGATCGAGAAATTAAAGCAAACACATCAAAATGGCGGTATTGTTGCTGCAATCTGTGCTTCGCCAGCAGTGGTTTTACAGCATCATAATTTATTTCCGCATGCCGGTATGACTGGTTATCCAACCACTAAAGATGCATTTAAAAACTGGAAAGCTAATAGAGTTTATTTTGATGAACCAAATAAAGTTATTACCAGCCAAGGTCCTGCGACTTCCATTGATTTTGCTTTAAAAATTATCGAGGTATTGTTAGGACAAACAAAAGCTGCCGCGGTTGCTGAGCAGTTAGTTCTTCCATCAGGGATTGAATCCTATCAATAAATAGGTATTAAATGCCAAATTCACATTTGTACGAAAGATTAGTTAAAAGAGCGACATTGAGCGCCGTTCTAATCTCTATTTTTCTAATTTTAATTAAATTGATTACTTGCTGGGTAACCGGTTCAATAAGTTTGTTTGCGTCATTATTGGATTCAAGTATCGATTTACTTGCTTCTGGATTCAATTTTTTTTTGGTTCGTTATGCGCTAAAACCTGCAGATGATGAACATACTTTTGGTCATGGTAAGGCAGAATCGTTGGCTGCATTATCGCAGAGCGCATTTATTATTGGTTCTGCGATAGTTTTATTACTTTCTAGTCTTCGATCGTTTATTCACCCAAGTGAGTTGCAACTTCCTTTATTAGGAATTGCTGTTTCGATAGTTTCTGCTGTAATTACAGCTGTTCTTGTTTTATATCAAAGACACGTTGTCAAAATGACTAGCAGTAATGCTATTCAGGCTGATATGCTACATTATTCTTCCGATATGTGGATGAATATTGCCGTTATCATAGCACTTTGTTTAAGTTGGTATGGCATTACTTATGCTGATGCAGTTTTTGCATCGTTTATTGCTTTATATATTTGTTATAACGCCTATCACATTGCTTATGGCGCCATTCAGGATTTACTTGATCGCGCTTTGCCTGATAGCGATAAAATACGTATTGCTGAAATTGTTGCTTCATACCCAGATGTACAAGGTTTTCATGAGCTAAAAACCCGGCAAGCAGGTCCTTTAAAATTTATTCAATTGCATCTTGAGCTAGATGATGATATGCCTTTAATTACAGCACATGCTATTGCTGATGCTATTGAAAAACATATTTCTAAAGAGTTTGCTCCAGCAACAGTTATTATTCACCAAGATCCAATTTCTGTTGTACCAACCGAAATAAAAGAGCAGAAAAATTAATCAAAAATAGCTTTTTTTGTCTATTGTTAGATATCTGTTAAGACTCTATAATAACGAAAAGTTAATAATTTGGAGTTGTTTCATATGATAAAAAAAATAGGTATTTTAACCAGTGGTGGCGATGCTCCAGGAATGAATGCTGCTATTCGTGGTGTTGTAAGAACTGCATTAGCGGAAGGATTGGATGTCTTTGGTATTTATGATGGTTATATGGGGCTTTGTGAAGATCGCATTGTTCAATTAGAGCGTTCAAGTGTATCAGATATTATTACTCGCGGTGGTACATTTCTTGGTTCGGCTAGATTTCCAGAGTTTAAAGATAAAAATGTAAGACAAAAAGCCATTGCTAATTTAAAAAAACATCAAATTGATGCTTTAGTGGTTATTGGTGGCGATGGTTCATATATGGGTGCAATGCGATTAACTGAAGAAGGTTTTCCATGTATCGGCTTACCTGGTACTATCGATAATGATATTCGTGGAACTGATTATACCATTGGCTATTTTACTGCCCTTAGTACTGCAGTTGAAGCAATTGACAGATTACGTGATACTTGTTCTTCGCATAACCGAATTTCAGTTATTGAAATTATGGGGCGGGACTGTGGTGATTTAACCTTAAATGCTTCTGTTGCTGGGGGCTGTGAATTTATGATTATTCCTGAGGTTTCTTATACTAAAGAAGATCTAATCGAAGAAATTAAACTAGGCTTTGCAAAAGGTAAAAAACATGCAATTGTAACTGTTACAGAGCATATGTGTGATGTAAACCAACTTGCAGCAGACATTGAAGCGGCAGTTCATCACGAAACACGTGCAACGGTATTAGGTCATGTTCAACGTGGTGGCTCTCCTGTTCCTTATGATCGTATTTTAGGTTCTCGCATGGGTGCTTATGCAGTTGAATTGTTGCTACAAGGTCATGCTGGTAGAAGCGTTGGTGTACAAAATGGTAAATTAGTACATCATAATATTATTGAAGCTATCAATAATATGAAACGTCCATTTGATATAGATCTATACAATACGGCTAAAAGATTATTTTAAATGGTAATTGTGCCGTTAAAGCATAATCAATATTGGTAAAGATCTGAATGCTTTGTTATAGGTGACTGATTGACGATACAATCTTAAAACAGTCATCTATTGTTTATTTGCTAGTTTTCGTATAGTTAGCTGATATTGGATTAAACTTACCATAAAATAATTTTTGAATTTATCAAGTGATCGATTAATTACAATGGTCTATAGGTAATTTTATGTCATTACGTTTTTTAGAAGATAATGATCGTTTTTATGCTTGTGATACTAATAATAAAGAAGTTGCTGAAATGACCTTTACAAGGGTAGGAAAAGATAAAGCTACGATTAATCATACTTATGTCGATCCTGCATATCGAGGCCAAGGCATTGCTGATAATTTGTTAGACCTTGTCGTTAAACGATTACAACAAGAAGAACGTGAAATTATTCCTATTTGTTCATTTGCTGTTAATAAATTGGCTAGATGACCAGTTTAAACACAATATAATAATTCATTGATTTATATTGCTATATCTGTTGTGTTTTGCCTAAAATTTTTTTGTAAATGAGGGTTCTAGTTACATGAAAATGTGGTAATGTATGCTAATTACTTTCATTATTTACACTATCTAAAATGGTAACAGAAAAAACACAAAAAATTCATTCCATTCACGTATTACGTGGTGTTGCAATTATTATGATTGTTTTTAGTCACTGTTTGGGGGTGTTTAAAAATACTCATTTAATCGCTAATAGTTATTTATTTTCTTTTTTGAATTTATTTGCGTTTAATTTTACTACTTTTTTTGTGTTAATTGCTGGTTTTTTATTTCAACATTTAACCTATAAATTCGATACTAAATCATATTATTTATCAAAAATTAAGACAGTAGTATGTCCTTATATTTCAGTATCAGTTTTCTGTTTTATATTTTTCCATTATCAGTATTTATCAGATTTACCATGGTTCTCATCAACTGAAACTAGTATTACCAGCACGATAGTTCGTATGATGTTAACTGGTACTCAGCTTTTACCTTTGTGGTTTATACCGATGATTATCATTGTATATCTTATGGGGCCACTCTTTTTTTATTGGTCGAAAAAGAATTTAATCGTCGTAAGTTTGATTGCTATGTTTTGGGTCGTGATGTTTACTAAACCCGATTTTACTAAACCGCTTTTAAATTTATTGCATTATGGTCCTGTCTATCTAATTGGTATGATGATAAAACAAAATTATCAAACCATCATGAAGTCAATAAAAGATAATTTGTACTGGGTGATATTCCTTTTTGGTTTATGTTTTCTTGTTCCATTCACTTATCGTTATACAAGCCATTTAGTTGTCGAAAAACTTTATTACGATACATTACAAAAGATCATATTATTTATATTAGCACTCTATTTTTTAGATGGACTCAACCATAAAATAAATGAGGGGAAACTATATAAATTCTTTTCTTATATGGCAAATATTAGTTTTCCAATTTATTTTATCCATGAAATTATTGTGTTAGAGCTTGAACATCTAGTGTATATGTCTCCACTAAGCAATATAATCAAAACCGACAATGGTTGGTTGGCATCGTTGGGCGCTGTGAGCTTCTTAGTGTCTACTCTAACTTTAAGTGTAATGATAGCTAACATAATCAAATTGATTTTCAAAAATAAAACAAAATATCTTATCGGTGGAATTCGCTAAATAATGTCATTCACACTTAAATTTAGCACTTTTTGAAGATATTTTTATTAAAGAACAGTCTGAATTATTTCCTTCAGAAAATAATAAATAGTTTTATTTGAAAATGACTAGCAGCATATAAATTAACTTAATGAATTGTTTTTTCAGTAACAAATGATTTTTATTTTGTTTATAAAGAATGTGACAAATAAACAGATTTGAACAAATAAAAAACAAACGGAAAAAAAATTAAAATTAATACTTGCACGATTTTTTAAAGCCCCTATAATGCGCATCCACTGACACGCAGTCAGCGACAAGCAGGCGGTGAGTTAGAAAGCGAGATCAAAAATTTTAAAAAAAGAT
>NZ_WTEV01000037.1 GCF_009795885.1 Gilliamella sp. Pas-s25
AGAAGAATTCCTCTTATCATGGACTCTTCTCTATTAGATCAAAGAACTCGCCAAAAAGCGAGTTCTTTGTCATCAATCTGAAACCTCGAATAATATCGAGGTTTATTTTTTTGTTTAGCAAAAAATAAGCTTTTTATTGAATCTCTTTACAACAAACTAAAAAATCCAAATAACCACATTGCTATTTTCTTTATATTTCAGAGTATGATCTGTACTTAACCAAGCGCCTACAAAGATGAATATAAAAAAGTGCTATTTTGTCAAAAATGATTTTTATTTAATTTTAAATAAAAAATAGCTGTGGTATAACCGTACTGTTGTATTAACTCTCATAATTAGGAGCGAACCATGTCATACCATACAAGTAATGAAGAACACGCTATAGAGATCGTTAATATTGCTTCCTTAGAAGCATTAGTTAAAGCAAGAATGGAGGCTGGGGCGTTTGGTTATATCCGTGGTGGTGCCGAAGACGAATGGACAATGCGAGAAAATACCTTATCGTTTAATCGCAAAAAAATCGTTCCTCGAGTATTACAAGGTATTGATCACGCAGATTTATCAACAAAATTGTGGGATATCTCATTAAAAACACCCATTATTCAAGCACCGTCAGCAGCCCAAGGATTGGCTCATGAACAAGGCGAAAAGGACACCGCTAAAGGCGTCGCTGCAGCAGGTTCTATTTTCTGTATTAGTACTTATGCCAATACATCTATTGAAGATGCCGCAAATGCCGCGCCTAATGTACCGTATTTTTTTCAACTCTATATGAGTAAAGATGATGATTTTAACCGTTTTATTATTGATAAAGCGGTTAAAGCAGGCGCAAAAGCAATCATTTTAACAGTTGATTCAACGTTAGGTGGTTATCGCGAAGAAGATATCGTTAATAAATTTCAATTTCCACTTCCTATGAAAAATCTCAGTGCTTACAGTCAATCAAACGGTAATGGCGATGGTTCAGGTAAAGGCATTAGCGAAATTTATGCCGCAGCAAAACAAGGTATCGTTCCTTCTGATATTCAAAAAATTAAAGCCATGGCAAATTTACCTGTTATTGTAAAAGGAATTCAATCACCTGAAGATGCATCAATTGCAATAGCAGCCAAAGCTGATGCGATTTGGATATCAAATCATGGTGGGCGACAATTAGATGGTGCTCCTGCATCATTTGAGGTATTGCCTAGTATTGCAGCTACTGTTGCCAAACGTGTTCCTATCATTTTTGACAGCGGTGTACGACGTGGCGAACATGTATTTAAAGCATTGGCAAGTGGCGCTGATCTTGTTGCTATTGGACGCCCCATTCTTTATGGTCTGAATTTAGGTGGCGCTGAGGGAGTAAAATCAGTCTTTGATCATCTTAATAAAGAGCTGTCTATCACCATGCAACTAGCTGGCACAAAAACAATTGAAGATATTAAAAATACCCTATTAATTTAATGGTAGAAATCACTCGCGTCGGTTACAGTAGTTAAAAAACGACTGTAATGAATATTCATAAAACAAAATTATCGCCGTATCATCAACAAGTGCTATGGCGATAATACCCTAGAAAAAATAACCGTCATTAATTTGGCTAAACATGTTATGGTCAGTCATCCAACCATTGATAACACCCAAAAAACTAATTAAGCGTTAACTAACATGATGCCCATTGCATATCCAACACAAAAACAAGCAGCATAATTTTTTACTAAGTTGTATGCCCATTATGAAGTAGTTACACAACTGTCACGTTTTAGGCTATATTTTTGTAAAAAATATTCAGGAGTCTATACCGTTTCGTGATTAATTAAAACTGCCTACACGGCAGTGAACTAATCATTTTTGTGATGATGTCGAGGCGGTTTTTTCTAAACTGCCTACACGGCAGTGAACTAACATATGTCGGTAATCTTTATTTGCGTGCTTTTCTAAACTGCCTACACGGCAGTGAACGCATCATTGACGAGCTAGAGGAATTAGCTAATTTTCTAAACTGCCTACACGGCAGTGAACACGTTCCCCAGCGCCTGTGAGCCAACACTACCTTTCTAAACTGCCTACACGGCAGTGAACATAAAATATAACAATAGAGTTGTTGAAGATAATTTCTAAACTGCCTACACGGCAGTGAACGCTATTGCTAATAATTTTGATGATCATCTTGCTTTCTAAACTGCCTACACGGCAGTGAACAGTTTAGCTTATTCGACCCAGTCTTATATAACTTTCTAAACTGCCTACACGGCAGTGAACTCAAACCGATTATGTCATCAAGTATTGGTCTATTTCTAAACTGCCTACACGGCAGTGAACTAGAAGTTAATATACTATCAATATTGTATGTAAAAAGGCAAATAGCTATTTAGACTTTAAAAACCCTTTTTTGAAGGAAGTTTTTAATTATTTGATTTTATTTATTTTTAAAATATGGCAAAAAAAAGGGTTTTAGTTTTTAGTTTTTAGTTTTTGGACTTTATTATGACGTAGTACTACCTAAACCTAAAACTCAAAAGACCAATTTGCTTAGATTTTTAATAAAAACCTTAAAAATAGCGTTAAGCGTTTTCGAATTTTATCTACCTATAAATAGAAAAATAGCCTATATCAATTAACTTATTTTCTATCTTTCTTAAAAGATATTGGATGATGTTCATCAACAACTTTCAATCAGCAATAGAATCAAGGAGCGCGACCAGATCGATGTTTTTTTGATATGTGAAAAATGGAAGAAATTATTAACCTTAGATTTATTCAAAATCAAGCAATAAAAAAGCCCGCAGATAGAAAAATAACAACAAATCAGCTATGATATAGCACCTATAACAGTTAGCGATAAAATGACTAATAAAGAAGTAAAAATCGGTTACTTTTTTATTAGGCAATACCTATTTTTTATTTAGGAATTTTGAAAATATGACTTCTAATAACGCCCAATCAATGTCCGGAACGCAACAACGCGATCAACTACAACGCCAAATATGGAAAATTGCCGACGAGGTCCGCGGTGCTGTTGATGGTTGGGATTTTAAGCAATATGTTTTAGGTTCATTATTTTACCGATTTATTAGTGAAAATTTTGCCAATTATATTGAAGGTGGTGAAGAAGGTATCGATTACAGCACATTATCCGATGATGTCATTACCGATGAAGTTAAAAAAGACGCAATAAAAACCAAAGGCTATTTTATTTATCCTAGCCAATTATTTTGTAAAATTGTAGCTCAAGCCAATACCAATTCAAGTTTAAATACTGATTTGGCCAATATTTTTAATGCGATTGAAAGCTCAGCTAATGGTTACCCGTCAGAAAGCGATATTAAAGGATTATTTGCGGATTTTGATACTACCAGTAACCGATTAGGTAATACCGTTGCCGATAAAAACAAACGGTTAGCGGCGGTACTTAATGGTGTTGCTGAACTGGATTTTGGTGATTTTGCCGACAATCAAATCGATCTGTTTGGCGATGCTTATGAGTTTTTGATCTCTAATTATGCCTCGAATGCTGGTAAATCTGGTGGTGAATTTTTTACGCCACCAAATGTGTCGAAACTAATCTCACAATTAGCCTTACACAAGCAAACAAAGGTCAATAAAATCTATGACCCAGCCGCAGGTTCGGGCTCTTTATTGTTACAAGCGAAAAAACAGTTTGATGAGCATATTATTGAGGATGGATTCTTTGGTCAAGAGATTAATCACACCACCTATAACCTTGCTCGAATGAATATGTTTTTACACAATATCAACTATGATAAATTCGAAATAGCTTTAGGCGACACGCTACTTAATCCAAAATTTGGCGACGAAAAGCTATTTGATGCAATCGTTTCTAATCCACCCTATTCAATTAAATGGATTGGCAGTGACGATCCAACCTTAATTAATGATGACCGATATGCACCTGCTGGCGTACTAGCACCAAAATCGAAAGCCGATTTTGCCTTTATTATGCACGCACTAAGTTATCTGTCCGAGTGTGGACGAGCTGCAATTGTTACCTTTCCGGGGATATTTTATCGTGGTGGTGCGGAACAAAAAATTCGCAAATATTTGGTCGATAATGATTTTGTTGAAACCGTAATCTCGCTCGCACCCAACTTATTTTATGGAACATCGATTGCGGTTAATATTTTGGTACTTGCCAAAAATAAAACCATCAAAACGACACAATTTATTGATGCCAGCAAACTGTTTAAAAAAGAGACCAATAATAATGTCCTCACGGATGATCATATTCAAGAAATTATGCAAGTATTTGATAGCAAGCAAGATATCGAATATTTTGCTAAATCGGTCGATAATCAAACCATTGCGCAAAATGACTATAATCTATCAGTCAGTTCGTATGTTGAAGCCGAAGATACCCGTGAAGTGATTGATATCACCCAGCTTAATGCCGAAATAAAAGATACGGTAGCTAAAATTGATAGCTTACGTTGCCAAATTGACGCAATTGTGGCGGAGATTGAGGGATGAACTCTAGCATTATGAAAAAGCTACTTAGGAATTCCGCTGTGGAATGGAAAACTGTTGCGGATATTTTTACTTTAAAAAATGGCTATACCCCAAGTAAAGCGAAAGAAGAATATTGGGAAGACGGTAATATTCCTTGGTTTAGGATGGAAGATATCCGTGAAAATGGAAAAATACTTAATCATGCTTTTCAACAAATTAACCAATGTGCTATAAAAGGAGGAAAGTTATTTCCTGCAAATTCAATTATAATAGCTACATCTGCAACAATAGGTGAGCATGCTTTAATTACTGTTCCATATTTATCTAACCAAAGATTTACCAATTTAAGTTTAAATGTTCAATACCAAGAAACATTTGATATTAAGTTTCTTTTTTACTATTGCTTTTTATTAAGTGATTGGTGCAAGAAAAACATTACAAAATCAAGTTTTGCATCGGTAGATATGAAAGGTTTTAAAGAGTTTCCAATCCCCATCCCCCCTCTACACGTTCAAACCGAAATCGTCCGTATTTTAGACACATTTACAGCCCTCACAGCAGAGCTCACAGCAGAGCTCACAGCAGAGCTTACTGCACGGCAAAAACAATACAACTATTATCGTGATAAATTGTTGACCTTTAAAGAAGATGAGGTTGAGTGGAAGACATTAGGAGAAGTAGCTCATTATTCAAATACTCGTATTAGCTTTGCTAAGCTTAATGAAAAAAATTATGTAGGTGTTGATAATTTATTACAAAATCGAGCAGGAAAAACTGATTCAAATCATGTTCCTAAAGAAGGAAATTTTACAGAATATCTTACTGATGATATTTTAATTGGAAATATTCGTCCATATTTAAAAAAAATTTGGCAGGCAGATTATTCTGGAGGAACTAATGGTGATGTTCTAGTCATACGTTTGAAGAATAATCTATTAATTCACAAGTATTTATATCATGTCTTAGCGGATGATAATTTTTTTGAATACAATATGCAACATGCCAAAGGCGCAAAAATGCCACGAGGAAATAAAGAAGCTATTCTTAAATATCGCTTACCCATTCCCCCACTCAAGGAACAAGCTCGTATTGTCCAAATCTTAGACAAATTAGATGCCCTCACCAACTCAATCACCGAGGGTTTACCGCGTGAGATTGCCTTACGCCAAAAACAATATGAATATTATCGGAATTTATTATTAGACTTTCCGAAAGTGCAAGAATAATAAGATAGAGTTATAAAAAAATGAATGCCACATTAAGGAATATTGCTGAAAAGCTGGATAAAAACAATAGAAAAGTCCAATTAATCTATGCCTTTAACGGCACTGGTAAAACACGTTTATCTCAAGCCTTTAAGAATTTAATTATATCGCAGTGTAAAGATGATAAAGAGAATAATGCAGCCTTAACAAGGCACAATATCCTGTACTATAACGCTTTTACTGAGGATTTATTTGCTTGGAATAATGATAAACACCAAGAGGGTGAACATCAATTAATCATTCAACCTAACTCATTTACTGACTGGATTTTAAAAGACCAAGGACAAGACCAAAATATTGTTCGTTACTTTCAATCCTATACTTATCAAAGATTACTGCCACATTTCAACGAGGATTTTTCTGCTATTACTTTTTCGCTAGCAGGAGATAATGATCAGCGTATTGATAATATTAAAATCTCTAAAGGCGAAGAAAACAATTTAATTTGGAGTATTTTTTTTACACTGATTAACTTAGTTATCGCAGAGCGCAATATTACTGACAAAAGCGAACGCTCGACTAATGAATTTGACCATTTACGCTATATTTTTATTGATGATCCCGTCAGTTCATTGGACGAAAATCACCTTATCCAATTGGCGGTAGATATTGCCCAATTAATCACATCCTGTGAATCTGACATTAAATTTATTATTACGACCCATAACCCGCTGTTTTATAATGTGCTTTATAATGAATTAACTTCAAAAGATAGTTATATTTTAAGACGATTTGAGGACGGTAAATTTGCATTAGAAGAGAAAAAAGGCGATTCAAACCGTAGTTTTTCCTATCATCTTTATTTAAAACAGTTGCTGCAAGAAGCGGTTAAGGAAAATAAAATTGAAAAATATCATTTTACCCTATTACGTAACTTATATGAAAAAACCGCCAGTTTTTTAGGCTATCCGCAATGGTCAGACTTATTGCCTGGCGATAAAAAACTTTACTTAACACGGATTATCAATTTTACCAGCCATTCAACCTTATCTAATGAAATGGTTTCCGAACCTTCTGAACCTGAAAAGCAGATTGTTGCCTTTTTACTTAATCATTTACTCGAAAATTATAATTTTAAATAACTGGAATAGAATATGACGACTTATACAAAACCAATTGCCGAAACCAATAGCTATATTATTTTAGATAACTACAACAAGCTAGAAGAGACAGCAGCTGTTTATCAGACTGAAACGGATTTAGAAAACGAATTTATTCATGATTTAACTCGACAAGGCTATGAATATTTACCGAATTTAAATACGCATGCAAAGTTATTAGCCAATATTCGCGAGCAATTACAAACACTCAATAAAATGCAATTTACTGATGATGAATGGCGACGTTTTGTATTAGAGTATTTAGATAAACCCAATGAATCGATGATCGATAAAAGTCGCAAAATCCACCACGATCATATTTATGATTTTGTTTTTGATGATGGTCATATCCAAAATATCAAGCTGTTAGATAAAAAAGATGTCACCAATAATAAATTACAAGTTATCCGTCAATTTCAGCAAACTGGCAATTATGCAAATCGTTATGATGTGACGATTTTAGTGAATGGCTTGCCCCTTGTGCAAGTTGAATTAAAAAAGCGGGGTATTGCCATTCGTGAGGCCTTTAATCAAGTGCATCGCTACAGTAAAGAGAGTTTTAATCAAGACAATTCACTGTTTAAATATTTACAACTGTTTGTTATCTCAAATGGCACCGACACCCGCTATTTTGCTAACACCACTAAGCGCGATAAAAACAGCTTTGATTTTACAATGAATTGGGCAAATGTTAAAAATGAACCGATAAAAGATCTAAAAGACTTTACTGCTACCTTTTTTGCCAGCCGAACGCTGTTAAATGTGTTACTGACTTATTCGGTGCTTGATGTGAATGACACATTGTTAATTATGCGCCCTTACCAAATTGCCGCCACCGAGCGTATATTGTGGCAAATCATTAGCGCTTATCATGCCAAAAAGTGGAGTAGCTTACAAAGTGGCGGTTTTATTTGGCACACAACAGGATCAGGCAAAACATTAACCAGTTTTAAAACGGCGCGGTTAGCCACCGAACTGGAATTTATTGATAAAGTCTTTTTTGTGGTGGATCGTAAAGATCTGGATTATCAAACCATGAAAGAGTATCAAAAATTTTCAAAAGATAGTGTCAATGGCTCAAATAGTACCGCTGGACTTAAACGCAATATTGAGAAAACCGATAATAAAATTATTGTCACAACGATTCAAAAGCTTAATAATTTAATGAAAAGCGACGATAGTTTAGCTATCTATGATAAACATGTGGTATTTATTTTTGACGAAGCGCACCGCTCCCAGTTTGGCGAAGCTCAAAAAAACTTAAAGCGTAAATTTAAAAAGTATTACCAATTTGGTTTTACTGGCACGCCGATTATGTTTGATAACGCGCAAGGAACACAAACCACGGCAGATGTTTTTGGTCGTGAACTGCACGCTTATGTATTAACCGATGCCATTCGTGACGAAAAGGTACTAAAATTTAAAGTTGACTATAATGATGTGCGCCCTAATTTTAAATCGATAGAGCAAGAACAAAATCTTGAAAAACTTAGCGCTGCTGAAAATAAAAAAGCACTGCTCCACCCAAACCGTATTGAGCAAATCACACAATATATTCTGAATAATTTTAAACAAAAAACCCACCGCTTAATGGGCAAAGGTAAAGGGTTTAATGCCATGTTTGCAGTAAGTAGTGTCGATGCGGCTAAACTCTATTATGAATCATTCAAAAAATTACAAAAAAATGCCAATCAGCCATTAAAAATAGCCACCATATTTTCTTATTCTGCCAATGAAGAACAAGATGCACAGGGTAATTTTGCCGATGAAAGTTTTGAAACCGATGCCTTAAATCAAAGCGCTAAAGAGTTTTTAGCTGCTGCGATAGCAGATTATAATCAGATGTTTAAAACTAACTTTGATGTTAGTTGCGATCAGTTTCAAAACTATTATCGTGATCTGTCTTTAAAAGTAAAAAATCAAGAAGTCGATCTATTAATTGTCGTTGGCATGTTCTTAACTGGCTTTGATGCGCCAACGCTCAATACGTTATTTGTCGATAAAAACCTGCGATATCATGGCTTAATTCAAGCCTTTTCACGCACCAATCGTATCTATAATGCCACTAAAACCTTTGGCAATATTGTGGCGTTCCGTGATTTAGAACAAGCTACCATTGATGCGATAAAAACATTTGGTAAAAGCAATACTCGTGAAGTGGTGTTAGAAAAAAGCTTTAAGGAATACATGGAAGGATTTACTGATAAAAACTCAGGCGAATTGCACCATGGCTATTTAGCTATTGTTGCTGAATTGCAAGACAAATTCCCACGTCCTGACGAAATTATTACTGACAAAGATAAAAAAGAGTTTGTTAAATTATTTGGTGAGTACCTACGTGCTGATAATATATTACAAAATTATGATGAATTTGTTGCATTAAAAGATTTCCAACAATTAGATATGACTGATGAGCAAGCGGTTTTAGCGTTTAAAAACAAGCATTATGTGACTGATGAAGATCTGCAAAAAATGCAAGCAGTTAAGCTACCGACTGATCGCGCAATTCAAAATTATCGTTCAACTTATAATGATATTCGTGATTGGCTACGCCGAGAAAAAGAAGCCAATCAACAAGATCAACAAAGGGTTGACTGGGATGATGTAGTTTTTGAAATAGATCTACTAAAATCGCAAGAGATCAATCTGGATTATATTCTTGAGTTAATTTATGAACAAAATAAGCAAGAAAAAACCAAACAAGACATTGTCGAAGATGCTCAGCGATTAATTCGATCAAGCTTAGAAAATCGCGCTAAAGAAGAGCTAGTTGTAGAGTTTATAAAACAAACTGATCTTGATGCTATTCCAGATAAAGCCTCGATTATTGATGCGTTTTTCTTGTATGCACAGCAAGAGTTACAGGTAGAGCTTAATTCCTTAATTGAAGAGGAAAATTTAAATGAAGCAGCCACAAAACGCTATATTGCATCATCATTAAAGCGAAAATATGCAACCGAAAACGGCACAGAGTTAAATGAGATTTTACCAAAAATGAGCCCACTGAATCCCCAATATTTAATTAAAAAAAACCGAGTCTTTGAAAAGATCGCCGCACTGGTTGAAAAGTTTAAGGGTGTTGGTAGTGAAATTTAATTGTTAACAGTTAAATTCGCTAATAATTAAAGGAAGATGAATGATCGATTTCTTATTCATCTTCCTAATAATTTATCATTCAAACTTACTTTGAGTGATTTTGTATGCAAAATCTTGCATGTTCATAATGATAAATGATTTTTGAAAAATCAAAAGGTTCACCTGATGAAGTATAAAATATTTCTTCAACACAAAGTGCTGGCTCACCGGCTTGCAGTCCTAAATATTGCGCCATTTCAGCATCAAGCTTTATTACTTGCATATATTTATCAGAAAAACCAATATTAATATTATAATTTTCTTGAATATAATTGAAAATTGAATTTTCAACGATCTCTTTATTTAAATAACAAATGAGTTTTTTGCGATAGTATGACTGCTCTAAGCCATATAATTTGCCTTCAACGTAACGTAGTCGTTTAATAAAATAAACTTCTTCCTGATCATCGCATTGTAGATTCTCTTTCACTTTGGAACAGGGCTTGATAATATCGACATTAAAAACTGTCGATGAGCCATAAACATCTTCTAAATCAACGGTAAAACCATGACTTTGTAAAAAATTGAGGTAGCCTCTTTTTTTGCGTTCACGAACAAAAATGCCACTGCCTTGCACTTGATAAATAACACCTTGTCGTTCCAGACAATTGAGCGCTTTAATAATTGTGCTACGACTTACCTGATACTGATTAATCAATCCTTCAATATTGGCAAGTTGAGTGCCTTTAGCTAATTGCTGCTGATAAATCATCTGTTTAATTTTTTTGGCAACATCTTGATATTTAATCATTTATATATCTTTTTATTGAATAAGTAATTTAACTATTATTTTATACAGATTAGGTTAACTTTTAAATTAAATGATATAAAAAGTCGATCTAGATCACAAACAATATAATTGGTCATTAACAATTTTGAAATTGTCTATAAGATAACCTTACTAAATTGCTTTTAGGAGTATTATGGATGTCATCAAAAATTAGAGATTATAACAAACTAGCCGTTGATATTTTAAATGAATTAGGCGGTGAAAAGAATATTGTCACCGTTTCTCGCTGTGCAACGCGTCTTCGCCTTGTTACCCAACATACACCAGATCACGCAAAAGAGAACATTGCTAAATTGCCGGGTGTGATTACTGTTGTTGAAAAAGGCGGTCAAATCCAAGTGGTTATTGGTACGCATGTTGATAAAGTTTATAACGCTTTTACTCAACTAGTTAATATTGACAATAAAGTTGAAGCAGGAAATGATAGCAACATATTAAATCGCATCATTGCAACCATGTCTGCCGTATTTGCCCCTTTTGTTTATATTTTAGCGGCATCAGGGATTTTACAAGGCATCTTGATTTTACTTAAATTGGCATGCCCTGAATTAGAAAAAACTGGCACCTTTGAGGTATTCAATTTCATCTCTTGGGCCCCTTTTGTCTTTTTACCTATCTTTATTGCCATTACCGCTTCACAGCATTTCCGTTGCAACCTTTATATCGCAGTTGCTTGCTGTGCAGCACTACTATCACCGACATGGACTGAGTTTGCAAAACTAATAAGCGAGGGGCAAGAAATTGATCTATTTGGCATTGCGCTATCGAAAACCACCTATGCCTCAACCGTTTTACCACCACTGTTTTTAGTTTGGTTACTCTCTTATTTAGAGCGTTTTTTAGAACCTCGCTTACACAGCATTATAAAACCGGTTCTATTGCCATTGTTTAGTCTTGTCATTATGGTACCTTTAACATTACTTGTTGTTGGTCCATTAACCGCAAATGGTGCACAATACATTGCCAATGGCTATAATTGGTTTGTCAGTCTAGCACCTTCAATAGCTGGTGGGATTATCGGAGCGGTGTGGCAAGTCTTTGTTATTTTTGGCGTGCATTGGGGGATCACACCTGTTATCGTTGAAAACTTTAAACAGTATGGTCAAGACTCTTTCCAAGCGTTTCAAACTATTGCCGTTATTGGTCAAGTCGGGGCGGCATTTGGTTTTTATTTAAAAACCAAAACACAAGAGATGAAAGGCGTTTCGTTATCCGCTTTTATCACTGGCTTATTTGGTATCACCGAACCTGCTATTTATGGCGTTAACTTACGTTTTAAAAAGCCATTTATTTATGGTTGTATCTCGGCTGCTTGTGGTGGTATTGTGGCTGGATTTTTTGCACCTCACTATGTTGCTTATGCAGGTTTGCCAGGTCCTTTAACTATCGTCAATGCGATTAGTCCTAATAATCCAGGGTCATTTATGGGTGTCTTAATTGGTGCGCTTATTGCTTTTTTTGGACCGGTAGTTTTAATCCAAATTCTGGGCACAGGCGAAACCTTACAAGATACAGTTAATAAACAAGAAAATATCAATATCGAAGATGATAACCCTAAAATTCTTCTTGATGAAGTTGACATTACAAGCCCAATGACAGGTCATGCTTTACCATTAAGTGAAGTGCCCGATCCTGCTTTTTCACAAAAACTGATGGGTGAAGGGATTGCAATTGAACCTACTGATAATCACGTTTATGCGCCTTTTGATGCCGAGGTAACTGCGGTATTTGAAAATTCTAAACATGCCATTGGGTTAACATTAGATAACGGCGTTGAGTTACTAATTCATGTGGGGATTGATACGGTTAATTTAACCAATAATGAGTTTGCATATCACGTTGAATTACACCAAAAAGTGAAAAAAGGTGATTTACTAATCAGCTTCAATCCTGAGGCAATCAAGCAAGCTGGCTACCCGTTAATTACCCCAATTATTATTGTTAATACCGATCAATACCAATTCATTTCATTAACCGATAAAACAGAAGTAACAGTTGATGATATCATATTTAAAATTAAGCAATAACAAGGAATCAAAAATGACTAAAAAACCATTTTTATGGGGCGGTGCTTTAGCCGCTCACCAATTTGAAGGTGGCTGGAACGAAGGCGGTAAAGGACCAAGCGTGGTTGATGTTATGACTGCAGGTGCGCATGGCGTTGCAAGACAAATCACCCAAGATATCGAAGCAGGTAAATTTTATCCAAATCATACTGCAATTGATTTTTATCATCACTATAAAGACGATATCAAACTATTTGCCGAATTAGGTCTTAAATGTTTGCGCACCTCGATCGCCTGGACTCGAATTTTTCCAAAAGGTGATGAGCTTGAACCAAACGAAGAAGGACTTCGCTTTTATGATAACGTTTTTGATGAATTAATTGCGCACGGCATTGAACCTGTTATCACCTTATCGCATTTTGAAATGCCACTACACATTGCGCGCCAGTATGGTGGTTTTAGAAACCGTAAAACAGTTGAATTTTTTGAACGTTTTGCCACTGCATGTTTTGAGCGTTATAAAAATAAAGTCAAATACTGGATGACATTTAACGAAATCAACAATCAAATGGATACCAGTAACCCTATCTTCTTTTGGACTAACTCGGGCGTACAAGTTAAACCGGGCGAAAATCCGCAAGAAGTCCTGTACCAAGTTGCTCACTATGAACTATTAGCCAGTGCTAAGGCAGTGATTGCTGGTAAAAAAATCAATCCAGATTTTCAAATTGGTTGTATGGTGTCACATGTGCCAATTTATCCATATTCTTGTAATCCTGAAGATATGATGGCATCAGAAATTGCTATGCATCAACGCTTCTTCTTCCCTGATGTTCACGTTCGTGGTTATTACCCTGCTTATGCTTTAAAAGAGTTTGAACGTGAAGGCTATAAGCTAGATATCACCGATGAAGATCTGACTTACTTAAAACAAGGTACCGTTGATTACATTGGTTTTAGCTACTATATGTCAACGGTTGTAAAAGCGGATGCCAAAAATGATCATCGCGATAACATCGTTAACGGTGCACTACCCAATGCAGTTGAAAATCCTTATATTAAAAGCAGTGATTGGGGCTGGCCAATTGACCCTGAAGGTTTACGTTATACACTCAATCGTTTGTATGATCGTTATCAATTACCACTGTTTATTGTGGAAAATGGTTTTGGTGCAATTGATGAACTTGAAAATGGCAATCAAGTGCACGACAAACCACGTATTGAATATCTAGGTGCACACATTAAAGCCATGCAAACCGCGATGGATTATGATGGCGTTGATGTGATTGGCTATACCGCATGGGGGATTATTGATGTCGTATCATTCACTACTGGTGAAATGAAAAAACGTTATGGCGTGATTTATGTTGACCGTGACAATGCCGGTAACGGTAGCATGAAGCGTTATAAAAAAGATTCATTTGAGTGGTATAAACAAGTGATTAGCACCAACGGTGCAAGTTTAAAATCATAATTAACAGTTAACAGAAATTTTATTACGAGGATGCATTAAGGTTTTGCCTGCATCCTCATTTTTTATAATGAAAAAAAACTAAAACGGAAAAATTAACTGTTTTTCAACTTGTGGATCAATTAACGTTACATGAAAACCAATTAACCGAACACCACGACCATTACGTCGTTCTAACCAAACTTTATGCGCTTGTTCAATCAAATCGGCTTTATCTAATTTAGACCATACATGTTCTTGTGTTGTCAGCTGAAAATCGTCAAACTTAAATTTGACACCCTGCCGAGCGATCGACAAATCAGCACGCACTTTACTTAACCTTTTTTCCATTTCTTCAAATAATGGGTCAAACTGCAATAAACACTCATCCCAACTATAAATATCGTCAGTTAAGGTACGCTCTACCCCAACCGATTTACGTTGCCTGTCGTTACACACTTCGCGCTCATCAATACCTTGACATCTTTCATATAATATTCGCCCAAACTTACCAAATTGAGTGAGTAATTTAGAAACATCATAATTAACAACATCATTACATGTAAATAGCCCTAATTGTGCTAGTTTTTTTTCAGTGACTTTACCCACTCCCGGAATTTTTTTTAAGGGAAGCCCCTCAATAAAGCCGTCTACTTCATCGGGAGTTATCACATATTGGCCATTAGGTTTGTTCATATCTGAAGCTATCTTGGCAAGAAACTTAAGTGGAGCAACACCAGCCGATGCGGTTAATTCAAGTTCGTTATAAATAGCTTGGCGGATATCTTGAGCAATCAAGGTAGCCGAACCATAACAAAGCTTGCAATCGGTCACATCAAGATAAGCCTCATCGAGCGATAGCGCCTCAATAGAGTCAGTATAACGCCTAAAAATTTGGTGGATCTGTTTTGACACTTCTTTATACACCGCATGCCTACCAGGTATAATTTTAAGATTAGGGCACAGTTTAATAGCTTGTGCCATTGACATAGCACTGTGTATACCATATTGACGAGCTAAATAATTGGCAGTGGCAACCACACCGCGTTTACGCGGATCGCCGCCTACTGCAATAGGCAGATTGCGATAACGGGGATTGTCTCTCATTTCAACGGCGGCATAAAAACAATCCATATCCACATGAATAATTTTTCGCATAAACGGATTTACGACACTTAAAATACAACTGTATAAATATACAATATCATACCTTAAACTGTTGTGTAAATAATCTTTGCGGTTACTTAGCCAATTTATCGAAATCAATTAAACCATTTTTATCATAAGGGTCACCAATCCAGCGCGTTGATTGATGAAAATTAGGATTAACAATACTTTTTTCAGGAACGTATAAGTTATAGCTTAACCCTGCTAAATCAGACCATGTGTGAATCAAATCTTGCGTACTAAATTTGCGATCCACATAATGTTGATAATGATTCGGATGCGTTGCCACCCATGTTGGTGATTGCCACAGCATAAATGGCACGGTATACATGGTACGATTTGGTGCTTTTTCGTTTCGCCCTAAGATATTGTGTGGAGGGGTTTGATAAACATCTTCGCCATGATCTGAAAAGTACAACATAAAGCCATTTTCTTGGCTATCTTTAAAAATATTAAAAAGTGTTGTCGTAATATAATCGTTATAACTTATGGCATTATCATAAGTATTATACACATCGACTTTATCGTCATCGATATTAAATGTAATGCCTGTTTTATCTTTAAAACGATCATGCGCACCATCTTTTGGGTAACGGAACGCGTATTTCATATGCGTGCCTAGCAAATGAATAACAATGAATTTCTTCTCACTTGGATCATTCAACACTTTTTTAAATGGTTCAAAAACAGACTCATCATATCGCCTTGCACTTTGATTACGATCGTTATTCATATAAAACTGTTCATCCGTTTGCTGAGAAAACATCGTTAACATCGTATTACGGCGGGTCATTGTTTGCTGATTGGTGATCCAAAACGTTTTATAACCTGCTTGTTTCATTAAATGGATTAAAGACGGCGTTTTTAAATATAAATCTGGGTGCTGTTCATCAGCAAAAGTTAATGCTTGTTGTAAAATTTCAATGGTATAAGGTCTTGATGAAATCACATCATTAAATACCACAAAATTCGGATTATCTTTTTTAAACTGCTCAATTTGTGGTGTAGTATCCCGCCCATAGCCATAAATTCCCATTCTATTGCGTGTTGTTGATTCACCTATTACTAGCACTAACGTTCTTGGGGTATTACTATTGACATCTTTTAAGTTTTCTAACGGTGGTAATGTTTGCAAATGGTTTAAAATATCTTCCATATTTGATAATTGTGAACGATAGGCTAAATAACTATTAAGCAATTGCCATGGTACGGTTGTTTCCATACGTGTTAGCAGGTGCGATCCCGCTTTCTTGATAGCTGATTTTTTTATTGTGACACTAATAAACACCGGCATAATGGCATAAATCACAATTAACATTGATACAATCCATTTAGTATAGCTTTTGACATAAACTGGTTTTACTTTAGTCCACAGAAAAATCCCAACCAAGCTATAAATAATCAAAATCACAACTAATTTAATGCTCAAATATTGCTGAATAAACTCACTAGACTCAGCAAAGTTTGATTCCGCCATAATAAAAAAGACACTTTGCGAAAATTCCTGTCGATAAATAATAAAATATCCGACAGAAATCAAAGACAAACTGCCCACAATCATCCCAAAAACAGTTGCAATCCTTCGGGTATAGTGAGGAAAAATTAAAACAGGAATAAGCCAAATCAAACTATAAATAATAGAATCACGCAATCCAATGACATTAGAATGACCAGAAAGGAAAATATACAATTGCAACGCACTAGAAAAATAAGTAAAAAATAGAATATTAAAGATAAGTGCTGATAGACTAAAACAACGATTTGCTTTGGTGTTTTGCATAGATATTAACTAAGTTTGTTATTAATTAATAAAAATAATCTACACAAAATAGATTAATAAAACCTTAAGACATAAGAATTTTAATTTAAATAACAAGTTATCAACAAAGAATAATCGTGAATTAATTTAGATGAATAATAGATAAATAGACAGGTAAAGACCTTTATTTAGCCCTTAACAACGACTATTTATTGAAAATTAAACCCCAACATTTTGGCAATGTGACTATTTTCAGGTTGTTTTAGTTGTTTTGGCAGACCATTAAAAACAATCTGCCCATTATCCACAACCAAACAACGCGAAAAGTAACTGAGCGAATCATCAAGGTAATGCGATATCATCATTAATGTTAAATTAAACTTATCACAAATTTGATTAACTAGCGCTAGCATTTCATAACGTAAAGCTTGATCAAGCGCTGAAAAAGGCTCATCCAATAATAAAATAGGTCGATGCTGAATTAAACAACGCGCAAGTGCCACTCGCTGGCGTTGCCCACCTGATAACTGTTCTGGATATCGTTTGCCAAATCCATCCAGTCCTACTTGAATTAAAATGTCACAAATAGTCTGTTGCTCAGCTACCGTTAACTTTAAAGACGGCTTAAGCCCTAAAGCAATATTTTGTTCAACGGTTAAGTGACTAAATAAATTGTTATCTTGAAACAACATTGATACAGGGCGTTTGCCAGGAAGTAAGTTATTTGCGTATTGTTTATTAAGAATGATATCGCCCGATTTTGGATGAATAAATCCAGCAATTAAATTTAATAAAGTACTTTTACCTGCACCGCTAGGCCCAACAATAACGACGCGTTCTTTTGCTGCTATAGCAATATCAAAATGTACTTTAAAATTATCATATTGATAATTAATGTGATTCAGTTCGATCATAATCTATCACAACCAACAAACTAAAAGATAATATTAACAATAATGCAGCCGTTACGGTACTTTCTTGATAATAATAATGCGATATTTGCTCATATAAATAGTAGGGTAACGTAATGACTGACTGCCCACCAAATAACGCAATAATACCAAAATCACCTAATGATAATATGGCTGAAAAAGCAAAGCTCTGAATGATTAATTTTTTTAGCGCTTTGTATTCGATCAAATAAAAATGCAACAAACCATCAATATTGAGTGATTGAGTTAATTGCCAGTAGCGTGCGGTCACATCATACATTGGTGCGGCAAGATTTTTTAATACAAAAGGTAATGCCATTAAGCCATTACACAACATAATTAAGCCACACACAAGCACAGAACTATACGCGTAAGGAAATAACAATAAAAACAGACCCGATGCTAGTGCCATGCTTGGAATAATTAAAATCAGCGATCCCACTAACATTAATCGATTGCTCCACTGCGTTTGCTGGTTAATCAGTAGGCGGCTGTTGGTATAAAGTAATAATAAAGCAAGTAGCATAGCAATCATTGCCGATCCTAAAGCAATTAATACCGAAAACATAACAGCCTGTTGAAAAGCTGCCGTTAAAAATGACCACTTAAAAAAATAAATCCCTTCAATAAGTATGGTGATGATGGGCAGCACAATAAATAGACCACCAATAACAATAATCAACATACTCAACAACACTAAGTAAAACGAAACCGGCACGCAATAATTTTGCCTAACGTAGTTCACACTAAGTTTTTTGTTATAATTTGTTTTTTGCATCAACCGCATAAAACTAACACAACAAATTAACTGCAAACAGGCTAAAAATACAGCTTGTATTAAATCAAACTCACGAATAGATTGATAAATAGCCACTTCAATTGTGGAATATTTTGGTCCACCACCAAGCGTTAATACTATGGCAAAACTCGAAAAACAAAGCATAAAAATAAGCGATGCCATCGGGAACAATTGCCGACGTAGTAGTGGCCATTCAACCAATTTAAAATAAGTAAAACTCGAAAAATTTAACTGCGTCGCTAACTGTTTGTGTGCGACTGGTACGTTATTTAACGTTTGGTAAAATAAACAACAAGCATACGGAAAATTAAGAAACACATGCGCAAGTAATATACCTTTTAAACCATAAATAGATATAATAAAGGGTAATCCCAAACAATCGAACACCCCAGCCAATAAGCCATGTTTTCCGTAAACAGACAGCAGCCCAGTTACCACAACAAGGGTGGGTAAAATAAAGGTAATAGGCATTATGCGTAACAATAACCGTTTACCCCAAAAATTGACCATTGATAGAGCTTTCGCCATTACTATTGCCGATAAAATAGATAATAATGTCGATAGCGTTGCTTGAAATACTGTTATCCAAATCAAATGCATTAAATAACTATCAAAATAGACAGTTAAATTATTAGACTTAATAGCGACCAAGCAAAGTGCACATAGCGCTGTGCCTAATACCATTAAGATAAAGCTTGCAGCGCTAAAACCAGGAAGTAATGTTTTTAATTTCAACATTAGGCTAAATAAAACTACTTACTAATGGTGGATTTCCATTCACGTACCCACGCTTTTTGATTCTGTTCAACTTGCTTGGCATCAAACTCAAGCGCTTTATTAACTGGCTTAATTTGCTGAAAAGCGTCAGGTAATGGAATATTAATAATCGGATACATGAAATTTTTTTCAGCAAATTGGCGCTGTACCTCAGGGGTTAATAAATATCGCAAAAATGAACGTGCAAGCTCTGGTTGCTGACTGTATTTAGTGATGCCTGCAACTTCAACTTGACGATAATGACCTTCGTCAAAAATAGCCGCAGCATAACGACGATCATTATTATTCATAATATGCGCAACGGGCGAGGTGCTATAACTCAGCACAAAATCAGCTTCACCTTTTAAAAATAGACCGTAAGCTTCGCTCCAACCTTTGGTCACAGTCACAGTATTGTTAGCTATTTTTTGCCATGCAGATGCCGCATCATCACCATATATATTCTTTATCCAAAATAATAAACCTAAGCCAGGAGTACTGGTTCTTGGATCTTCATAAATAATCTTCCAATTGGCTTTATTATCAACCAATTCATGCATAGTGCGTGGCGGGTTACTGATCTTTTGCTGATCATAAATAAAGGCAAAATAGCCAAAATCATAAGGTATAAAATCACTATCCCACCAGTCGGTATTTAAATTATTGGGCTTACTAATTTGATGAGGAATAACAATACCCGCCTGTTTGGCTTGATCTAAAAGGTTATTGTCTAACCCTAAGATCACATCGGCATTGGTTCTATCACCCTCAAGACGAATTCGATTTAAAACCGCCACTCCATCGCCTAATGCAACAATTTCAAGTTGGCAATCGCATAGCGCTTCAAAGCCCTTTTCAATCTCTTGCCCCGGTCCCCACTCTGAAATAAAAGAGTTATAACTATAAACCGTTAAGGTAGGCTTTACATCAGCAGCATTTGCCATGAAAGGAACAGAAAAGACCAAAAATAATAACAATTTTTTACAAAACATTTTGCCTCCAAAATAGCCAAAAAAGACAAAAGGTTTGAGCAAGAACAATAACTCAAATCCCTCCGCTGGCATGATCCAGTTCAGGTTCGACGGGTTACGTTAGTCTATCTAACATTCTCAGCCCTACTGGGCACCCCGTTGAGAACATGGGTTAGTGTAGTGGTTAGAGTTAGAATTGTAAACAACTGTAAATAACGAAAATGATAAAGTTCGGTAATAGGCTAAAAAAAACCATCCATTAGATTATTGATTTTATATTATTTTTTTGTTATCAAACAACCCATCACCTGACCATTCTAAATGCTTAAAAACAGACCGATATAAACTTGCCATTAACCCTATCAATAACTTAATCACAATTGCCTGTTATCGGCACATTCCAACAACCGATTAATGGTTGTATTTTCCTTGGGATGTTGTGCAAAAACAGCCTGTTTTATTTATAAAAAACTGATTTTTATTTAATTGATTTTATTTGTTTTTTTGAAAATAGATGAATTACAGGGCCATTTTGTTGTTTTGCTTTGAGAACAGCGCTTTTTATTCAGTAACAATAGCGCACAGCTCACCATGGTTGCTAACTCACAGTCCCTGCTTACGCAGGGGGATTTCTTCTATCTGTTATCCTTTATTCTCCTACAACGCAAAAATTAATAATTAAGCGCTAAAGACTAAGGAGTAACACATAATGCACCAAAACCAGCACCATCATCAGGATACCCATCGTCGGGGGTCAGGTCAATATAATCACTTATTAAACCACCATATTCTAAATTAACATAGTACGAAGCATGAAATGGCCTCCAATTCGGATTATTATTAGGATTATGATCAACATCAGCATGAAAATCACTTACCCAGGAATTCCATCTAAAGCATCCGACGTCATGCGAGTTGTGTTTACAGTTACTCCATCTATACTCTGTTAAGTTCCCCCACTCTCCTAATGTAACTATCCCCTAAAATAGTACAGCAAAAAAGTAGAAAATTCTCTATGATAAAAGTAAAGGGGATTTAATTATGAAAAAAATG
>NZ_WTEV01000038.1 GCF_009795885.1 Gilliamella sp. Pas-s25
AAATCCAAATTAAAAATCTTATTTATGGTTTAAATAAAAAAATAAACCCCGAATTATATCGAGGTTTGTCATCAATCTGAAGCCTCAATTAAGAGGCTTTTTATTAAAGTGATTTTCTGTACATTAAGATCGCTTCTTCAATGATCTTACTTTGTGATTTTTCAGTCTTGGCACTTAATTCTATTATTAAGTCGATAATCTCAATAGGCAGTTTGTATCCTTTTGATTTTACGCCACGTTTTTCATCACTTTTCTTTTGAATTACAGCTCTTGATAATGCCATATAATCACCTTGATTATTTTAAGTTAAATTGTTATATTTAAGGTCATCGGCAGGGCTTTCGCCCCGCCTTTGATTGGTTAATAAACTGAGAAGCTCAAGCTTACTAAAACCAAGAGAAGTAAGATCTGGTACATCTTGTTTCTCCCTTAAGCCCCCCATCGAAAGCTGGGGGTTTACTTTATCAACGGTTTGTTGATGCTTATAATTATAGTCGCACCTACTATAAAGTCAACACCATTTACCTAAAAAATTTAATTTTTTATAGATTTTGTGGTTATTTTTAAATGGATTTTATGAAAAGTTATTTATTATATTAATAGAAATAATTCCGGGTAATGATAATAAGTTTGTTACTCAACAGTGCAAATAGTTAGATATAAGCCTCAATTAAGAGGCTTTTTTGTTATCAAGATAGAATTTAACAGCATCAACAATAAGTTGAGCTTGGGGTATATCTAAGCTTTTACTTGCCTGTTCAATTAATGCGATATCTTCAACGTGTAGTTTGAAACCTTTTACTTTAACTCCTCGTTTTTGGTCACTTTTTGCTTGAATTTCTGTTATTGATTTTGCCATAAAATCACCTTGATTTATTAAGTGTCAATTGATATATTTAAGGTCATCGGAGAGGTTTCCCTCTCCTTTGAACTACTTTAGAATGCTGGCGAGCTTATCAAAAGTAGCAGAATTAAAATGAGTATTTTGAACTTCATTTTACTTCTCCTTAAGCCCTCGTCTTAGGTCGGGGGTTTACCTTATCAAGTCCCTCACTTGATGGTTATTATTATAGGTTAACCTATAATAAAAGTCAACATTATTTATTTAAAAATTTTAATTTTTTATAGATTTTGTGGTTATTTTTAAATGGATTTTATGAAAAGTTATTTATTCTATTAATAGAATAAATTCAGGGTAATGATAGTAAATTTGTTACTCAACAGTGTAAATAATAGATCAAGCTAATTTAGTTTATTGTGATTTGTTTACTAAAAGATAAACAAATTGTTGTATTGTTAGATAGAGTTGATTATAATTTTTTCATTATTCCTAAGGAATTTTTCATCAATTCTAATTGTGGCAATATAATAATGAAGAGTAAAGTAGCAGTTGCGGTATTGTTATCTACGAGTTTAGTCTCTTTGAATTCAGCTGCGTCTGGAGCTATGGCTTTGTCCTCCCAGTATCAAACAAAAAGTGAAATTAACCACGAAGATATTAAAATGATAAATTTAAAAAATAAAGTAATCAATTATTTTAATATTGACTTGGTTAAAACATTGAAAGATTCAGAAAATATTTTATATGAAATAACTGATGATTTTTCCTGTGATTTTATAAAAAATTATGACTTTTCTGCAATGCTAAAAAATTTAGTTTCTGTGGAGTCCTCAGCTTTTACATTTATAAATAATAATTTAATTACAAAGATGGATATTAAAGATTCACTTCGCTTAATATTGTCTTTGAAAAATAAAATTACAAGAATAATGCAAATAAGGGATTCACTTGATGTGGTTCCAACTTATTATAATAGTGGAATAAATACAACTCATATTTTATCGTTAGCAAACAATACAACTAATAAATTATTAAGCGAAATCAAAAACAAGGCTTAGTAATCATGGTTGATGTTATAATTTTAGAGGAAGCCAGATATTTATTTGCTGATACATTTATAGAATTCCCTAATTTTGAAAATCAATTAATTAGTGTTTTTAAAGAATATATAGAAAGTAATCGAACAAAAGTGCCTGATATTTTTGGACGTGATGTTCCGTATAGACAACCAAACAGGCTCTATGAGCTAAATGTTCAACATATTCATTTAAAGTTGCCTCCAAACCGATTCCCAAAGAACCAGCCCCAATATTATAGATGCAACGCCACTAGAGAGCCTAATAAGGATATTTTTCTTGTTTATGTTATTTCAGATTTTAATCCTAAGAGATTTGCGCTGTTAGCAATATTAAGACCACATGCTCATAAGAAAAGTAAAGAAAGAAGAATATTAAATTTATTTTGTCAATTGGCTGAAAAATATCAAGAACAAGAATTCGAGTTATATTGTGCAACTGATTAGCCCACGAGATATTTAACATTCACCGCTTAATTGCGGTTTTTTTATATCCAAATTTACCCCTACGCCACTTTCTAATAATTCACTAACGATTGATTTATAGATACGCTCGGGGTCTTCTACAGAATCGACAGCAAAGCTAGACACGCGCACATAACTAACAATAGCTAGTACGCTGTCACATCATTAACTAACAAGAAGATTTAATTATGCCGATAAAAGACCCTGATAATGTCAACTGGGTTGTTGTCATTTATCTATTTATTATTACATCACTCGGCTCATTAGCTAGCTATTGCTACCATGTGCTGAATGGCGACAAATTCAATATTTGGGGGTTGATTGCTCAGATATTTATCTCAACGTTCGCTGGTGCTTTGGTTGTGTTGGCCGCAAGTTATTTTAATTGGCAATTCGAATTTGCTGGCGGTGTAGCTGGTTTAGCTGGTTGGTCTGGCGCTACTCTTATTAAAGCGCTGGAGGAGCGACTAATTAAAAAAGCGAAAGGAGAAGATTAATGAAGCTAACAAGATTAAAAACAAGTGAGCGCGGTACGTTTGGTAAAATACAATTGCCGTCGGGTGCGGTTTTGTCAACTTTAGAGCTACCGTGGCTAAATAATCAACGTCAGATTTCATGTATTCCAGCTTCTATATATCAATGTAACATCGTTAATTCACCAAAATTTGGTCGAGTATATCAAGTTAAAGACGTTCCTAATCGTTCCCATATTTTGATCCATGCAGGTAATTGGACTAAGGATACACAGGGCTGTATTTTAGTCGGCATGAGTAATAACGATACACAATTATTTGAAAGTAGAAAGGCGTTAAATTTGCTGATGAACGAACTTAACGGACAATCATTCAAATTGGAAGTTATAGAAGCTTATGAATAAGGCAAACGCAAAAGGCATAGCATTAATCATTGCCGCTTTTGTCTTTGCTGTCTATCTCGGTTACAGCAATTATCAAGAGAAGAAACGGCTACAAAAAGATAAAGCTGAACTATCTAAAGAAATCGAACAGTTGAACCAGAGCATTGCTAAAAACAATCAAATCATAGCAGATAATGAGCAAAGTAAACGCGAGCTAGAAAACCAATCGCTAGAACGGCAGGAGCGAATCAATGAGCAACTTAAAAATAATGACTGTGCTAATCAGTTTGTGCCTGTGTCTGTTTCTAACAGCTTGTACAACAGAGCGAAAAGTTTACGTCAATCGACCGATACCAGCAAATTTACTCAGTGATTGCCTGCCAAATTTACCACGTAAATCAATGACTTTCGGCGATAGTCTCAGGTATAACGAGCATTTGCTAAATGTTATTGAAAAGTGTAATGCAGATAAAAGGGCGATAAATCTAATCAACAATGGGAAATAAAATGCTTGAGTTAAATCTCACAACGGTGACAGGAAGGGAAATATCTTTTGTTCATTATTCATCGTACGGACCGCCAAGCGAGAGAGTGAAAGAAAATGGCGTATATTCAATGGATAAATCATTGTTCTTGTCTCGTGAGTTTTACAAGATTATTCGCTATACAGAGAGCACAAGAGAATGCGACGATCCAATAGTGCCGGCTGGCAAGAAATTGTATGATGTGTATATTTATTCAATCTTGGATAAGAAAGAAACAAAATACACACTCATGTATAACAATGATGATGATTTAAAAGAAAAGCTAAAGTTAAGCATTGAGCAAAAAAATCTCTCAATGATTGAATTGCGAAAACAATTGAGGTTGCGTCGTAATAGCTTAACTCGATCGGCTGTTTATAAATAACTATTCACTTTTACCGCATAAACTATAAAAATCCTGGGCGGTTATAAAAAATAACTGCATATTTAATCAAATTAATGTGATTGTTTGGTTTGATTCCATACTATTCACTAGCGGTTTCAGCTTCATCTCCAATAAGCCATGCCCAAATTTTTTTGGAAGGTCTTTTATTTTGTCGAAAACATTCTATTAACTTTTTTAGTTTGTTGTACGTGTCAATGGATAATATATATTCATATCTACCCTCAATGCTAGGGTTAGATACATCAGTAAGCAAGAACGCTAAATCATTAAGTTTCACTGGTGGACAAAGATACAACTGATCTCCCACCCATTGTTGAGTCGTTTCACGATGAAGTCCATTTGGGTTGGTGACCCATGACATGGGTAATAATTCTTTATCTGTTTCTTTATCTGTTTCTTCATATATTTCTTTTAAAGTTAAATGCTTTTGTATTGTACCTGTATTTGTTTTTAATAAAACTGCATGACAAACGTTATTTGCTATTTTATCTAAATACTTTAACGCTGTTTCGTCAGAATATGCTTTTAAGACTATATTAAGAATGGCATTTGTTCTATTTATTTGATTTTCAGACATTGTATTAACCTCTTAGTAAAATTAGAAAAATCTTATTAAGATAGATTAGGGTAATAATAAAGATATCAATAGAAATTTACGGGTTTAACTCATTTATGTGAGCCAGATCACATTTAATTTAAACAAAATCAAATTTAAGGAAAGATTATGAAAAAGCCAGACTGGGAGGCTATCGAATCAGCCTACAGGGCTGGGTTGCTATCTATAAGAGAAATAGCAAGCAAAAACGGGATAACCGACGGAGCTATCAGGAAAAGAGCAAAAAAAGAAAATTGGTCCAGAGACTTATCAGAAAAGATTAAAAATAAATCTGATGAATTGGTACGCACTAAAGAGGTACGCACAAAAGTACGCACGGAAAACTCATTATCAGAAAGGGTATTAATTGAAGCTAACGCCGAAGTAATAGCTAATATCCGAATGGAACACCGAGGCGATATTCGTAAAGCTCGTAATATTGCTAATGCTTTGTTTGAGGAGCTTGGTACTGAATGCGTTGATATAGAAGCATTCAAAAAACTTGGTGAGCTATTAGCAAATCCAGACCAGAACGGCAGGGACAAACTCAATGAAGTTTATATGGCCGTCATATCCATACCTGAAAGGGTGAAATCAATGAAAGCATTAAGTGAAACGTTGAAAAATTTAATCACTTTAGAGCGTCAAGCTTATAACATTGATGACACACCAAAAGATAATTCAGTTGGCCAACTTTCGGATTTAATGGATAAACTATCACAGGAGGGTTAATGTTATCTCCTGGTCATTTAAAAAAACTCAGCAATAAGCTTTGGCGTTTAAATAATCTCTACTACATCACGGATAAAGCAGGCAAACAAATTCGCTTCACAATGACCCCTGAACAGCTTGAATACTTCGAGAGTATGCATACAAGGAATATAATATTAAAAGCTCGTCAATTAGGGTTTACTACCGAAGTATGTATTATTCAGTTAGATGCCGCTTTATTTGAATCAGCTAAATGTGCTTTGATTGCTCACACTTTAAATGATGCTAAAAGATTATTTAGAGAAAAAGTCAAATATGCTTATGACAGACTACCCGAAGAAATAAAACAAGCCAACCCTGCTAGTAATGATGCGGCTGGTGAGTTGGTCTTTAAAAAAGGCGGTTCGCTTTATGTATCAACTTCATTCCGTGGTGGTACATTGCGTTACTTACATGTTTCTGAGTTTGGTAAGATTTGTGCTAAGTTTCCTGATAAAGCTAAGGAAATCGTCACAGGTGCTTTTGAGGCGGTTGCTACCGGTTGTTTCATTACCATCGAAAGTACAGCTGAGGGTAAAAGTGGTTATTTTTACGATTACTGTAATACAGCTGAAAAAGCCCATATTCAAGGAAAACCATTATCATCACTTGATTGGAAATTCTTCTTTTTCTCTTGGTGGAAAAATCCGCTCTATGCGATAGAGCCAGTTGAACAATTACCGTCTAGATTAGAGGAATATTTTAGCGAGATAAAAGCTAAGTACGGTATCAACTTGACCGAACAACAAAAAGCTTGGTATCACGCTAAAGAGAAAACGCTTGGTGATGATATGAAGCGTGAATATCCATCTATTCCAAGTGAAGCCTTTGAGCAATCAATCGAGGGTGCTTACTATGCAAGGCAATTCAGAGAACTATACAAAGAAAAACGCATTACCGTACTACCTGATAATAGCCATTTACCAGTTTATACCTATTGGGACTTGGGTGTTGGTGATTCAACCGCTATTTGGTTTGTGCGCAAAGTGGGTGAAGAATTTCACATCATCGACTACTACGAAAATAGTGGCGAGGGTCTCAGGCACTACATGAAGGTCCTAAAAGACAAATCACAAAATCTTGGCTATGAATATGCTGAGCATTGGGCACCGCACGATATTGATAATCGTGAATTATCGGGTGATGGTAAGAGCCGTAAACAGATAGCAAAAGAAGGCTATGAAATTGACGGTGAGAAATACAGCATTAAGTTTAATGTAGCTCCTAAGCTTAGTGTTGATGATGGCATCGAATCAGTTCGTGAAATTCTTCCTCTTTGTGCATTTGATTCAAGTAAATGCGAACAAGGTATTGCTAATTTAGAAGCCTATCGAAAAGCATGGGACGATAAAAACGGCTGTTGGCGAGATAAACCGCTTCATGACCACACATCGCACGGCGCGGATGCGTTTAGATATTTTGCCGTGGCTAATCGAAATAAACACAAACCAAGTGGCAAAATTACACAACTACGGATATAAATTATGGCAGACATTTCAACTCCAAATCTTGATTACAACAACATGATCGAAGCGTGGGATATTAACGACGCGCTAATGGGTGGAACGCTAAACATGAGAAAGCTGGGCGAGCAGTACTTGCCTAAGTGGGTTAATGAAGAGCGAGATTCATATAAAAAACGTCTACAAGTGGCCACGTTACTTCCTGCTTACGAAGAAACAATTAAACAAAATGTAGGTCGAGTTTTTGCCTCACCAATTAAATTGAGCGATACAGTGCCTGCTAAATTGATTGAGTTTGCAAAAGATATTGATCTTGAAGGGACTTGTCTTGACGTGTGGGCGCAAGAATTTTTTAGCATTGCAATGCAATATGGTTTAGCGCATGCTTTAGTTGATTACCCTAGAATCAATAAAGAGGTCAGAACAAAAGCCGAGGAAAACGAAATCGGTGCTCGTCCTTATGTTGTAATGCTTAATCCTCGCCAAATTATTGGCTGGAAATCAAAAAATGAGGGTGGGAAAGTTGTGCTCACTGAATTGCGCATTAAAGAAAATATCATTATAGATAAAGATCATTACGGCCAATCTAGAATTGAGCAAATACGACACATTGAAATCGGGCGTGAATCAATATGGCGACAAGATAGTGAAAATAAACAATGGGCATTGCATGAAGAGTGGGAAACATCAAGAAAAAAAATCGCACTTGTAACACTCTACACTAAAAAAACCGGGTTTATGAGAGGAACTCCACCATTGCTTAAT
The DNA here is from genome assembly GCF_009795885.1 of Gilliamella sp. Pas-s25. Lineage (GTDB taxonomy): Bacteria > Pseudomonadota > Gammaproteobacteria > Enterobacterales > Orbaceae > Gilliamella. The sequence continues at coordinate 7,741 of NZ_WTEV01000038.1, forward strand.
CTTGCTTTACTTAATATTAAGCACTGGCAAAGTCAAAGTGAACAAGACAACATCTTACATGTAGCAAGAGTGCCAATTCTGACCGCGTTTGGGCTTGAAGATGGTGCTGAATTAACAATCGGTAGTTCCTGCGCTACAAAATTCGATGATAGAAACCGTCAGGGGCTTGAATACGTCGAGCACTCGGGTGTTTCAGTGAATGCCGGTAAAGAATCACTTGCTGAGTTAGTAGAGCAAATGCGGTTAGCTGGAGCTAAATTGCTTCGTGATCAAAACACGTCAACAAAATCGATTGACCAAACTCAAGAAGAAAAAATGCAAGCCAATTCGCCATTATTCACCATGGCGGCCTCTCTCGAAAATTCACTAGATAATATATTAGATTTGATGGCTGAGTGGATAGGTTTACAAAATGACGGCAATGTTGATGTAATTACCGAGGTTGAACTTGCTAGAAAAAAAATCGACGCTACTGGCGCATTAGCCATTCAATCGTTACGACAGTCTGGTGATATTCGCGATGTTGATGCTGTTGTCGCTTATCAACGTCTGGGGTTAATCAATGCTGATATGAAGCCAGAGGATGTTATTCAAGAGCTAAAAGATTCAGAGCCTAATTTGCTGGGTAATTTATGACAATCAATAAAAAACTTCGCAATGAAGCAATTTATCACCGCGTTAATCTAGTTGGTTATGAGCATAACTTAATAAGAGAATCACTTAAACTACTAAATGTTGTTGATAAACAGCTCACAGCTCAATTGTATATTGCGTTAGATGATTTATCTTCTAGCGAATTTAAAATATCACGACTTGAATCAATGCTCAGTAGTGTTAAGTCATTAAATTCATTTTCTGATTATCTCTTTGGTGAATTGAATGCATTTAGTGAATATGAGAGTAATTATCAATATTCACTGTTTGAATCGTTATTACCGGATATTGTTAAAGCTAAATACTCTTTAATGCAGATATCGCCCAATCAGTTATTTGCGGTGGTAAAAGCAAAACCATTTCAAGGGCGATTATTGTCTGAATGGGTAAGCAATATCGAAGATGACAGACTTAAACGTGTTACCAATGCCGTTAGAACTGGTTATGTAACTGGTGAAACCACTGAACAGATTATTAGAAAGGTGAGAGGCACGAAAAAGAACAATTATAAAGATGGCGTTTTAGAAATAAGCAAGAGAAACGTATCATCATTAATTCGCTCTGCTGTATCTCACACAGCCGCCGTTTCTCGTGATGAGTTCGGAAAGGCTAATAGCGATTTAATAAAAGGCAAGCAATGGTTATCTACGCTTGATACTAGTACTACGCCGATGTGTATTATTCGTGATTTAAAACAGTATACATTAGATAACCAGCCTATCGGTCATGATATTCCATACGGTGACGGACCGGGTAAATTACATTTTTGTTGTCGGTCTGTTGAATCGTTTATACTAAAAAGCTATCGAGAACTAGGGATCGACATTGATGAAGTACCGACAGGCACAAGAGCATCAATGGATGGTCAAGTTCCTGCTAAAACATCTTATCTTGAGTGGCTAAAAACGCAATCACAAGAAAGACAAGAGCAAATCTTAGGAGCAGAAAGAGCGAGGTTATTACGAAATGGGGAAATTGAGCCAGAAAAGTTTTTTACTCATGATGGGCACTTATTAACAATTGAAGAGTTAAACAATCAAATTAATGGTCAACTTTCAAACTTAAGAACAGTTGAAAAAGTTGAGAATTGGATGCAAAGAAAAAGTATAGCTGCTAATGTTAAATTTCCGAAAGATATATCTCTCGAAAGTGCTAAAGATGTTGCTGAAATATCAGAAGATATTATTAAAAGGTTCAATTTATCAAAACTCTCTTGGCTAGGAACAAAAGATAAATTTTCGGAAACTGCGGCTGGTGCTTATAATTTATCCCAAAACTCAATTCACATGGGGCAATGGATGTTAGACCCAAGCGAATGGGAGGCAATTGCAGAAAACGCCGCCATGCTAGGGTTTAAAGATATGGCCATTTATGAAATTGATTTATCTCCAGATAAAAAACAGCTAGCACGGATAATTGCTAACTTGGATGTTTTACCTTACGCATCAGTTCAAAGCATAAAAGGAACAATAGCGCACGAATTCGGGCACTATCTATATTATCAAGATGAGAAGTATTTATCTAAAATCACTCAAATTGCATATAATAACAAATGGGCGCATGTGCTAAGTTATTATTCTTCTGATTCAAATGAAGAGCTTTTTTCTGAAAGCTTTGCTTTGTATATGCTTGGCGATACTGAATCAAGAAAGAGAATTCATCCTTTAATACTAGAATGGTTAATAAAACATGACAAACGATAATCTAAGAAAGGTCCACGCTTTAATTCAAAAACAGCCGTGGGATGATGACATCTTAGTGGAGATACAAAAGTTAATTGATAACGAGCCAAATTTAGCCATTAAACGCATGATGGCTATGAGCATGAGTGCAATTACCAATAAAATGGAAAACAGCAAAACAATAGATAAATAAATATTTATGAACATCTACAAGGTCGCTATATGCGACCTTTTTTATTTTATGCCGCAAAGTGGATGCGAAGCGGTGCAACGGTTGGAAAACCATTAACAGTCGGAAGACGGAGAACTTATGAAATTAAAAACAATTGATGTCAATGGCACAACTTATGCGGTTATCGAAAACGGCAATCCTGTTTATGTACATGATGACGGAAAGGAAATTCCTTTTGATGCTGTAGTCTCACTTAACAAAATTTCAGCTTTAAATGGTGAAGCGAAAGCGCATCGTGAAGCTAAAGAAAAAGTTGAAGCGGAGTTAAAAAAGTTTGCCAACATCACCGATCCTGCAAAAGCTATTGAGGCTTTGGACATTGTTACCAAGTTAGATCAGAAAAAGTTAATTGACGCTGGCGAGGTAGACAAAGTTAAAGCTGAAATCACTAAGGTATATCAAACGCAAGTTGATACAGCGAAAGCCGAAAGTGAAGCGTTAAAATCGCAACTTTATAACGAAATGATTGGCGGACGATTTAATAGTTCGAAATACATTAAGGATAAAGTGGCTATTCCACCTGATTTTGTACAGTCACGATTTGGTTCATCTTTCAAGATTGAAGATGGCAAAGTCGTCGCTTACGATCCGTCCGGGAATAAGATTTATTCACGTGCTAAACCTGGTGAAATCGCTGAATTCGATGAAGCGTTAGAGTTTCTTATTGATAACTATCCGCAAAAAGACTACATCCTTAAAGCCTCAGGCAATCAAGGTGGAGGCGCGCAACAAAGCCGACACCAAGCAGGACAAAAAACAATGAAACGTTCGTTTTTTGATGCTCTCGGTCCATTAGAGAAGCAAGCTGCACTAAAAGATAGCGTACGAATAACAGACTAACGGAGAATATATTTATATGTCTAATACTTTAACAAACCTTATTCCTACAATTTACACCGCGCTTGACGTCGTATCTCGTGAACAAGTTGGTTTTATTCCTGCCGTTGCGCGTGATACAAAAGCTGATGGTGCTGCAAAAGGGCAAACCGTAACAGCTCATGTTACACCTGCTGCACAATTAGTTGACATTAACCCTGCAGCGACCGCACCAAACGACGGTGACCAAAATATCGGTACTGTTAATGTTGAGATCACGAAATCAAAAATGGCACCAGTAAAATGGAATGGTGAGGAACAATTAGCAATTGGTCCAACAGGGCAATACAACAAAATCTTAGCCGACCAGCTCGCGCAGGGATTTAGAGCTTTATCTAATGAGATTGATTCCGATTTAGGTGGCTTATTTTTCGGTACTTCGCGAGCTGCAGGTACAGAAGGTACTACACCGTTTGGTGAAAAAGACGACTTAAGTGATTTTTCAGAAGCACTTAAAATTCTTGAAGATAACGGTGCGCCTCGTTCTGATTTGCAAATGGTTCTTGGTTCAGATGCAATGGCTAAAATTCGGGGCAAGCAATCGGTATTATTCAAAAATAACGAAGCTGGTACTGATGAACTTTTACGTAACGGTATTATTGGTCGCGTTGAAGGATTCAATATTCACACCTCAGCAGGTGTTAAACGCGTTAAATCGAGCAACGCTACCGGCTATTTAGTTAATGGAGCAAAATCCGAGGGTGATCGTATCATCGCCGTTGATACAGGAAACGGAGCATTCAATGTTGGCGATATAGTGACTTTTGCAGGTGACACTAATAAGTATATTGTCGCTGCTGCAAGTGCTAGTTCTATTACGCTTTGCGAACCCGGATTACGTAAAGATTTAGCGGATAATACAGCCATTACCGTTGGTGGTGACTATGTGGCCAACATGGCATTTGACCGCGGAGCATTTTTACTCGCTTGTCGTACGCCAGCAATGCCGCTAGGTGGTGATAGCGCAGATGACGTAATGAATGTAACAGATCCAGTGTCTGGTATTACATTCCAAATTGCGTTATATCGACAATACAAACAAATCCGTTACGAAATTGGTCTAGCGTGGGGCGTTAAATCTATTGCACCTCGTCACGCGGCACTTATTTTGGGTTAATAACAGGGGCTTTATGCCCCTTTTGGAGTAAAAATGGCTAAGAAAAAAGACACTAATGAAGTAGACGCTGTTAATACAGAAGAACAAAAAAATACTGTCACAATGTTAAACCCTGTAGTTGATGCTGAACCTCATGAAGCCGAGGTACACTCTGATATGGTAAAACACTGGGAGCAAGACGGCTGGAAAGTTAAGTAGGTGAAAATATGCTTAATACTGATATTAACTCAGATGGGTTTAACAGTTATGCATCTGTTGATGATTGCAGGCAGTTTGCAATAAACAGGGGACTATCGATTCCGAACGATGACGCTCAGATCATTATCTTACTCAACAACGCCATGGATTATTTGGAAACATTAAATTGGAAAGGAAATCCTACCGATAAAGCGCAACCTTTATCATGGCCGCGAAAGGATATCATCAAAGATTCGCGTGAAATCTCCAGTAATTCAATACCTAGGCAAATTATTGATGCGCAATGTTATTTAGCTATTCATTCTAATGATATCGATTTTTTACCAGTTATCCCCGGTGGAAAAGAGGTATTAAGTGAATCGATTGCAGGGGCTGTAAGCATCACTTACGCGCCTAAATCTAAAAACGATTTACCAAAACTGCCTTTTATTAATCGTCTTTTGAATGGTTTTTGTTATTCCAGTAACACGGCCAAAATATGCAGGGGGTAGCATGTCATTTTATTTGCGAGCAAAAAAAACGGCAACACGGCTAATTGATAAGTTTGGTCAACAAGTTGAGGTTACCAGAACTGTTGCAATTCCATCGGCTGACGAATGGAAAAGCGATAGAGTGGAAATAAAAACTTTTAACGCCGTTATGATATTTATTTCTGGTGGTAATGAGCGATATTTTGAGTGGTTAAACACTGAAATAACAGAGGACAGCGATATTGTTCTAATCCCTGCTAGTAGTTACGTTCCAGAAAAAAACGACAAAATCAAAAAGGGAGGTAAGCAATTTACAATAGAAAAAGTAAAAACATTAGCTCCAGCTGATGTTGAATTGCTTTATATGGCGGTGCTTGTATGACAACAAATTACGAAGAAGCCCATGATTTAATTAAATCAATTTTTGTTAAAAAGTGGGCCAAAAAGGCGGAAAACGAAATCGGTTATAAGCCGACGATCATCTGGCAGGGTAAAGATGAACTTACTAAACTAGACAAAGATAAGTGTTTTTGTCGATTTTCTGTGTGGACAGCTAAAGAGACCCAAACGACGCTTGGCTGTAATGATTTGGATGTTGAAACTTGGCGTCATCGCTATAGAACTGACGGTTATTTAATGGTGCAGATTTTTGCCCCTAAGTCAGCACTCAATGGGGGTGAATTATCACGATCTCTCGCTGTTTTAGCGCGAGATATTTATAGACATATTGATGGTCCAGTTAAATTTATCAACGGTAGAATTCAAGAGCTTGATAGTGAGCAGGGTTTTTATCGAACAAACACAATTGTAGATTTCACTTATGATGAGATAGGCTAAAAAATGACATGTAAAAATAAAACAATTGATAGTAATGTGGCGGGACTATACATCGCCAAAGAGGAATGCCTCAAAATTTTACCTGCCAACCCGATTTGGCATGGTGTAGAGGTTAATAGTTATAGTGATTTAGGCGGTTCGACAACGTTATTACAGCGTGAAACCATCAACCCGTCGCGACAAAATCAGAAAGGCAAAATAGTTGATTTGGATGCAAACGCAGGTTTTTCTCTAGATTTTACGAAAAATATTTTAACTTGGTTGATGCAGGGGTTTATGTTTGCCGACGCAAGACAGAAGTTTACAACCAAGCCATTAGATGGTGCCCGAAATAAGATCACTAGCATTAGTCTTGATAGTTACAATCTTGAATCTGCATGCGCAAACCCACCAGCTAAGGGCGTGATAGTTTTAGTCTCAGGCTGTAATAAGCACAAAAATAATGGCGTTAAAGTTGTTACAAGCGCAACAGCTAACGCGATAACAGTAAACGATGTGTTATCAGAAGATACCACTGCAAACGATAATGCGAAAATAACCGCCGTTGGTTTTAAATTTCAAGCCGGCAAGTGTTCGATTGTGGCCAATGCTGATGAACTTCCGCAATTAGTTACCACAGGCACAAACCTAAACAGCCTTAATTTAACGCTTGGTGAATGGATTTTTCTTGGTGGTGATGCTACTAGTTCATCCTTTAAAAACAATAAAGGGTGGGCGCGTATAACTGCGATAACCGACAATTCAATCACGTTTGATGATACTGATTTTGAACCAGTCAATGAAACGAGTAGAAATCTTGAATTAGAGGTTTACTTTGGAACAGTTATTAAAAATGAAAGCCAACAAGATTTAATTAAAAAACGTTCTTATTGTATCGAACGCACGCTTGGAGATGATGGTAACGGTTTGCAGGCTCAATATGTAACGGGTGCGGTAGCAAACGAAATTAAATTCAATTTATCAACGGCAAAATACATTACCTGCGATTTAAGTTATGTTGCATGTAATTCATTAAGCAGAAAGGGCGGTAACCGATTAGATGGTGTGCGATTAGCAGCAGATAAAAGCGAGGCTTACAATACAACATCAAATATTTATCGTCAAAAATTGAGTGTCATTGATAAAACATCATCAACGCCAAAGGCTTTATTTGCGTATGTAACAGATTCTAACCTGTCAATTAGTAACGGTGTTACAGGTATCAAGGCTTTAGGTATTTTGGGTAGCTTTGATGTTTCTGTAGGTAATTTCAATGTGACGGGATCACTCACGGCGTTCTTCTCTTCTGTTGATGCTATCGAGGCGATTAGAAATAACGCTGATATTGGTTTCTCTGCTATTTTAGCATCGAATAATGCTGGTGCTATTTTTGATATTCCGTTACTTGCTTTGAGTGGAGGCATTCCAAATGTTGAAAAAGACCAAAAAATCACAATACCTCTCGAAAAAACTGGGGCAGAAAACAAACACGGTTACACTATGATGTACCAGTCGTTTGAGTATTTACCTGATATTGCAATGCCGGTCATTAACGATTAATAACCACAAAGCCTCGATTGAGGCTTTTTTATTGGAGAAAAAAATGAGTTTATTTGAACAATTTGAAACAGACAAAACGAAAGAGCAAGACGGTGTGCCCGTTGAATATGTGGCCAATTGTGATGGCACTATTCCTACATTTTATATTGCTAGAATCGGCGGTGCTAATTCTAAATATTCATTGTTAATTAAAAAACTAACAAAACAGTATAAACGACAAATTCAGCTAGACGCATTACCTGAGGAGAAGCTCATTGAAATCTCGATCAAGGCATTTTCAGAAGGTGCGCTACGAGGTTGGGATAACATTCAAGATAGAAAAGGCAAAAATATTCCATTTTCTATTGAAAATGCCTGTGACCTATTCAAACAGCTACCCGATTTATTTGCTGATTTAGTATCGCAAGCAAACGATCTCGATTTATATAAGTCGGTGCAAATCGAGGAAGACATAAAAAACTAATCGACGTCCTTGAATACCAATTAGACATGGGCGAAGAAGACGAAAATCTAATCAGAATGGCTAAGCAAATGGGACGAGATGTTCCAGACAAAATAAAAAATAAACCGCAATTAAGTGATGATTTAATTTTTTATTATCAGGCATTCATCGATTTAGATACGACGCGCACTCACAATATGTCGCCAACACCAATATCTTGGCTATCAATTATTGAGTATGCGCGCTTTCACAATCTTAACGATGAAGATACCAACGAGCTGATTCAAATTATTAGAGCGATGGATCGCGTTAACCTAAAACATGTCGAGCAAGCATTCAAGGACAAAACATGAAACTGACTGATATTTCAAATTTTATCAATAATGAAATTACGAAGCGTACAAATAATCAGACGATAAAAGCAACATTAGCGGTTGTAGAGGAGTTAACGGATATTACGCCAGTTGACACCTCAAATGCTATGTCTAACTGGCAAGTGTCCATAAACGGGCAAATCACTGACCAAAGTGTTGCTTTTTATTTAGGCTCTAAGGGTTCAACCAAACATCTTAGTAAAATGGCGGTTGTGAACTCGGCGCTTAATGCGCTGAAAGAGCGGAAATTAGGTGACACCATTTATATACAAAACAATGCACCGTATATAAACAAATTGGACGAAGGTAGCTCACAGCAATTTGCAGGCGGTTTTATTCCAAAAGCGCTAATCATTTTTAGAAGTGAGTTAAGGAGCTAATATGTCAAGCGAATCAATTGTTATCACGGTATCCGATAACATTGCAAGTTCAATATCAACGAAATTAGATAATATCGCCTCGTCAGCAGAAAGAGCACAAAAACATCTAGAATTAATGAAGAAGATTCTAAAAAGTTTTAATGACGATCCACTAAAAAAATATCTAAAATCAATGTTTAGCTTCAGTGACATGTTAAAAGCCGCGGCAAGCGGAGCGACAACATTTAACAACTCACTGAACGATACAAACAGTACGATAAAAAAGGCGATTGGGCTTAATGCTGAATATACTAATCAACTAAAAAATATGCGAACTAGCATTGTTGACGTTAATAATGCATCAATTAATGCAACTAGCAATCAGCGGAGGTTTGCAGAAGAACTTAAGCACACATCTTCTGTGGCAAACACCTTTAGCCGAGTATTAAAAACATTATTTGGATTTATGAGGGTTAGAGCATTTGTAACTTCAATCGCTTCATTGACAGACTTCAAAGCACGCTTAGATGATACGACAGGTTCGGCAGAGGCAGGTTATGCTGCTATGAAGCGGTTAATGACACTGGCTAAAGGGACGTATTCAAGCTTTGATCAGACCGCAGAAAGTTTCTTATCTAATGCCACCGCATTAAAGGAGCTTGGTTATAGCACTAATCAGCAGCTAATGTATACCGAATCGTTAAATAATGCGCTCGTTGCTTCATCGATTAAAGGGGAGCACGCTGCTAGTGAAATGTACGCACTCCAAAAAGCCATGATGCTGGGTAAGTTATCTGGATTAGAGTTAATGACGGTTGTGAAAAATGGCGGCTACGTTGTCGATGTTCTAGCAAAACAACTCGGCATTACAGCAGGGAAACTACAAGAAGCAGGTCAGCAAGGTAGAATCACGTCAGATGTGATTATGCAAGCCTTTTTGAACTATCATGACTTCTTACAGCAAAAAGCTAATGATATGCCCAAACAAATTCTTGATGCGCTTACCAACATAAAAACAGGCATTCAGGAGTTTATTTTTGGGGCTGATAGTGCGACTGGCGCAAGTAGCAAACTCACACAAGCTCTTTTGTGGTTATCTGAAAATATCAAAAATGCAGCAGCAGCATTAACCGTTCTGGGTACAGGCTACATTGCTGCAGCATTATATCATGCGTTATTTATTAAATCGGTAAATGTGGGCAACAAAACAGTGACAAAAGCTGCTGCGGCAGTAATGCGGTTAAATTTGGCGTTACTAGCAAACCCAATAGGTGCAATAATTGTTGCAATCACAGCGGTTATTGCTGCGCTAACATTATTCTCTGATGAAATCAAACTGACAGAAGACGGTACAGTATCATTAAAAGACCTAGCGATTACGGTTTGGGGAGATATTAAAGATGGTATCACAAGTGCAATTAAGGGAATGAAAGGCGCTTGGGATTCGTTCGTTAATATTGTTAACGACAAACTCAGTGATATACCGTTCACTGTTAACGATATTTTTCAATCTATTATTGACACAGTTAAGCTTTGCATTAATACCGTTATTAGAATGGCAATGACGCAATTTGCCATTTTATCATTCGCTTTTAATAATATGGGGAGCGCATGGGAAATTGTCTGGAACGGCATGAAAAACTTAGCTATCGATATTATTGAATCAGTTCTTAACTCATGGCAGCTTCTTTTTAAGGGGTGCGCTACTGTGTTATCGTATTTCAATGAAGAAGCAGCGAAATCGCTACTTGAAAAAGTTGATTCGATGACAATAAAATTTGATAGAGCTGAATTGAGTTCGCAAGCTAAAGATGACCTAGAAAAACTTGAAAAAGAATTAAAACAAATTTCTGAAACTAACTATGTGGGACTTGCTGGCGGATTACTTAATGAAAAAATAGAGAAAACACGTAGAAGAAAAATTGCCGAAGAAACAGCACTGTATCCGTTGCAGGGCGATACAAATACCTCGGCAGCGATAAAGCATGTTAAGGAACTAGCATCGGAGCATGATAAGTTATTGAATTCACTTAAACCAATGCGAGGTGCGTTGCAGGAATATAACAAAGGCTTGATCGAATTAGATACTATGTATAAACAAGGCTCTCTTTCAGCAAGTGAGTACAGCGAATACATCACTTTGCTTGAAAATAAATACAAAGAATCGATAGATCCGCTTGGTTATTATAACAAGGAATTGAACAGGCAATGGGATCTAATGAAACTCTCATCAGAACAACGAACGATAGAAAATGAACTCTATCGTGTTAGTCAAGACATGATGAGCAAGGGCTTAGTGCTGTCTAAAGCGCAAAATGACGAGTTAAGAACTAAAATCGCATTGAATGAAAAATACGTGCGAATTCTTGCTATAAAAGACTCACTGGAAAGTAATTCTCAGTTCAGAAAAAATCAAGATTTTTCTGATTTGGTGAGTGCGTTAAGTGAGTTAAAAGATAGCAAAAATTTTGCTTATAACGACTTAATCAATGCGCTTAATACTGATAGCAAAAGCCCTTTTGCTGGTATGTTCGAGGGAACGTGGGAGCTAATGAGTGCGCAAATCTCACAATTCCAAAGAATGTACGAGCAAATAAATGTGCTCACTGAGCAGTTTAACTTAGATCAGTCAACAGCAGCATCACTCAGAGCGCAAGTTTGGGCTAAACAGAACGATATTATTTTAAGTCAGGCAAATAACTTCTTCGAACAAATGGCTCAAATGCAAAACTCAAACAACGCCACAATGGCGCGAATTGGTAAAGCAGCAGCTATTGCTCAGGCGGTGATTAACACCTATCAAGCAGCTAATGCTGCTTATGCTGCTATGGCAGGAATTCCTTATGTTGGACCTGCTTTGGGGGCAACAGCAGCGGCAGCAGCTATTGCAGCAGGGATGGCTAATGTTGCAGCGATTCGATCACAACCAACAGGATTTATGACAGGTGGTTATACGGGCGATATAGCAAGAGATCAGATCGCAGGTGTGGTACACGGTCAAGAATTCGTCATGAACGCAGCAGCAACTCAGCGCATCGGTGTAAGCAATTTGGAAGCGCTACAACGTGGTGATATGAGCGGTTTACAACGTCCGCAGGTCGTTAATAACTACTCACATTCAACAACACAAGACAGCGCACCGCAAACCGTGTCACCAATCATTAATATAGCATTGGTGAGTGATCACGAATCAGCGGAAGAATGGCTATCAACGCAAGAAGGAGTTAAACAAATCATGCAAATAAATAGAGATAATGGGGAGGAGCTAGCAACGATTGTGAATGCGTCTTAGATGTTAACTTTTCAATCAATCCTTGTTAATATAATTGTGTATACATATTAACAAGGATTAGGAAATGAAAAAATTTTTAAAATGGGTTTTTATTATACTTTTTGTTATACCAGCTTGTGTTGGTATTTTGAAAGGAATATTTGGGGATAAAACAATATCAGAAAATACCAAAACGAGTAAGCCTAAAAATTATCCAAAAGAATGCGAGGGGTTTGAATTAACATCAAAAGAGCTACTTGTGATCGGAGATAGTTTTATTTACAAAAAAAATGGTGATAGTTACGAAAAAATAGTAAATGAGAAAGTAAGTAAAGGGTTAGGAAGCAAGGAATATATTTCAGTAAGTGGAGGCACAACCGTTATAGAGGAGTGTATTGATGGCGATTATTCGTGGGTTAGGATAACTGAGCCTGATTGGTTAGTGAACACCGGTAAAATCATCTATTTTAGATAAAGGTCAGACGCTTGATAATCCTTATGATCGTAAAGTAAATAGTAAAATTGCGTCAGAAAATTTCACCGCTAAAGATTATCCAGATTTAAGCAAAAGACTAGGAGATAGATTTAAACAGCTAGGAAAGATAAATTACGAGTATGCAAAAAAATTAGCCGATAAAAATACATGTAATTACATATATGGGGTAATTAATAACTCAAATAGTACAAAAAATAATATATCGTTCACATTCCTTTGTGGTAAGGATAATTATATTGATGCTGATGAGAAAACATTAAATAATGATTTAGATGCAGTTAAAACAAGAGCCCAATCTGTTATACCAAGAGATGAAGCGATTAAGTATTGTGTCAACATGATTAAACAAAAATCGAATGAGTTGGGTAAAATAGATATATATTTATTAACAGGCACATCATATAGGGCTGTTGAATCAACGGGATCGTCTCAGGCGTTCGTTACGTTTAGCATAGAGAATACATTAGGTGTAAAACGTAAATTCAAAGCGCTATGTACTTTTGATGGAGTAGATAAAAAACAATATATTGATATAATTGATGCTAATTAGCTGCTGTTATAAACAAAGCTCTTTGTGAGTTTATTTTTTTGTCTTGTTTTCTAGATTAATTTCAACATTAATCGTCTTTGCTAGAATGTTCACCGCTTTAGAAATGGGGTCAAACAAGCTATTGATAAAGCGTGGAACAACAAACAAATTTGTGGTTATTAATTCTTAATTAATAGGGCGTGTTGATCTTTCGTGATTATTTTTTAGACGGCATGATGTGAGTTATAATAATTCTGCAAAAAACAACCATAACT